>NZ_JASOYK010000006.1:0-293149 GCF_030226685.1 Paenibacillus sp. UMB4589-SE434
GCCATTAGCTCAGTTGGTAGAGCACCTGACTTTTAATCAGGGTGTCGAAGGTTCGAGTCCTTCATGGCTCACCAGTTATTATTTCTGGTGAGATGCAATAGCATCAACCCCATATGTGCGGTAGTGGTGGAATGGCAGACACGCTATCTTGAGGGGGTAGTGGGCGTACGCCCGTGGAGGTTCGAGTCCTCTCTACCGCACCATAACTTTAATCCAGACAACCTTCGCGATGCGAGGGTTTTTTTGATATTTATTTCAGGGTTAAGTAGAAGGGGGTTATCTAGCCAAGACAGAATGGGATAATGGATCTACTCCTATCCTATTCCAATACGAGGTAGATGCGGCAACGAGTGACTATGTAAATGACACATTAGACGAGAGATACAATGTGGAGAAGTCGCCACCGGGCGCTAGAAACACCGTCATTTCTTCTACAAACGATAATTTTATAACAAAGACATTAACGAGTCGTAAGTTATTGGCTGCTCTTTACTGTATGGGCGGTCATGAATGTATATTATGATAGACGCGGTCATATGGGTTGGGTACTTGTGATGTTCTTGACGAATGCGATCGGTTATTTTGTATATACCTGGTATAAAAAACGACTAATTGTACAATGACAAGATATACATTGAGAGGCTTCTTTGGAATTCACAATTAGCATATGAATGCGTTCGTTTTCCATTTTGTCTTTCTCACGGATTCCTGTTATGATCATAATCATGAACGCGACACGCATCATACTGTGTATGAAGCAGAACGGTTATGTCAACGAGCAAAGAGGTGCAGAAGATGATTATTATTAAGAGCAAGGAAGAAATAGCGAAGATGCATGAAGCTGGCAAAGTGCTGGCTGCCTGTCATAAAGAGATCGCTAAACTGATCCGTCCAGGTATTACGACGCTGGAAATTGATCGCTTTGTTGAGCGGTTCTTGAAGGAGCATAACGCTACACCAGAGCAGAAGGGGTATATGGGTTATCCGTTTGCAACATGCGCATCGGTTAACGATGTCATTTGCCATGGTTTTCCGAACGAAACCGCGCTTAAAGACGGTGATATCGTTACGATTGATATGGTTGTAAATTTAAATGGCTGGTTGGCCGATTCCGCATGGTCCTACGCAGTAGGCAGCATATCTGAAGAAGCGGCTCATCTGTTGAAGATCACGGAACAATCCATGTACAAAGGGATTGAGCAAGCAGTTGTAGGAAATCGTCTTGGTGATATTGCACATGCGATTCAGACACTTGCAGAGTCAGAGGGTTTCTCTGTTGTGCGTGAATTTATTGGGCATGGTATCGGGCAAGAAATGCATGAAGATCCGCAAGTGCTGCATTATGGTCCTGCGGGCAAGGGTACACGCTTGAAGGAGGGCATGGTTCTTACGATCGAGCCGATGCTTAACACAGGCGTATGGCAGAGCAAACGGGATCCTGACGGCTGGACGGCTAGAACGCGCGATGGTGGCTTATCTGCTCAGTACGAGCACACGCTGGCGATAACGGCGGATGGTCCGCTTATTTTAACCAAGCAGGATTAATTATTCGCTAAGCGTATAAGCAAGGTGTAATCTAACAAGGCAAGGGCACCGATCTATGATCGGTGCCCTTGCCTTGTTAGCGATTCTAGTGAATCTAAGCTTTAGGAACGAACATGCTGGCGTAAATCGTGACCATATGCAGTGTCTTTGCTTGCAGGCTAAATGGTCCGGTTTAATTTTAATGGATCATATGACTCCTTATGCAACTGTAACGATAATCGGCTTATCTTTTGTAATAATAATGGTATGCTCGTGTTGAGCAGCTAGACTGTCATCAGGAAGCCGCAGCGTCCATCCATCCGATTGTTCCACTACATAGTCTGCACCTGTAGACAGGAAGGGTTCAATTGTAATGACCATTCCTTCCTTCAGCATACGTTTATCGTGTTTGTTATATACGGGAAGGATTTCTGGTGATTCGTGAATGGCTCTTCCTACTCCGTGACTGCACAGATTTTGAATAACCTTATAACCGCCCCTTGCAGCTTCAGCTTGCATGATGCGTCCAATCTCATTTATCCGTACACCGTGCTTTAAAGCAGAAATGACATTCATCATCGTGTTATGCGTATGTTGGCAAAGTTGGGTAATGGCATGAGTATAGGGAGGTATTTGGAAGGAGTGTCCCGCATCTGCAATATATCCATCCTTCTCCGCACATACATCAACATTAATTAGATCACCGGCTTGTATCACGGTGCTGCCCGGAATGCCATGTGCAATATTACGGTTAAGGCTAATACATGTATGCCCTGGGAAGTTAAATACCTTCTTCGGGGCTGACACGGCGCCGTTGCTGCGTAGAACTTGCTCACCGATCTCGTCCAGTTCTTTGGTCGTCATCCCGGCTTGCACACAGCGTTTCATTTCCGCGATCGTCAAAGCAACAATTCTGCCAATTTCTTGGAGACCATCGATATCCTGTTCTGAACTAATGGTCATTCGTACTCCTCCAAACCAAAGGTAAGTAGTAACCAGAAAGAGGAACCGTCTAAGGCTCCTCTTTCTGGTTACTATTAATTATAGCGTAACTCCGTTACTTAAATACAGACCATAAATGAATGGATGAATGAATTCCCATACCGAGTAAAGGGATGTCTAGATGCTAAGCTCTTGTCAGCACTTGATCGATTCGCTCTAGTGCCCAGTCCAACTCTTCCGTCGTAATGATAAGTGGAGGCGCAAAGCGGATGGTATTGTCGTGTGTTTCCTTGGCGAGCAAGCCTAAGCGCTGCAATTGCTCGCAGTATGGTCGAGCTTGCTCGTTCAGTTCCAGCCCGATTAAGAGGCCACGGCCGCGCAGTTCCTTAATAAGCGGCGATTGCAGCTTGCGAAGTCCGGCCATAAAGTAATCGCCAAGCGTTAACGCACGATCGGCAAGCTTCTCGCTCGTTAGAACATCCAACGCGGCAACGGCGACCGCGCTGCCGAGTGGATTGCCGCCGAAGGTTGAGCCGTGCGAGCCAGGCGTATACGTACCGAGTACCTCGGCATCGGCTGCAACGGCGGACACTGGGATGACTCCACCGCCTAGCGCCTTGCCGAGAATGTACATGTCAGGCACGATGTTTTCCCAGTCGCAGGCGAACATCTTGCCAGTACGGCCTAGACCGGTCTGAATCTCATCAGCAATCAGCAGAACGTTGTGCTGTTTGCACAGGTCCTGTGCTGCTTGAAGGAAGCCTGGTTCAGGCAGAATTATGCCAGCTTCTCCCTGTATCGGTTCAACCAAAAACGCGGCTGTATGAGGTGTTATGGCTTGTTCAAGTGCAGCTATATCGCCATAAGGAATCAGCTTGAAGCCTGGTGTGAACGGGCCGAAGCCGCGTTTGTAAGCCTCCTCAGACGAGAAGGAGGTGATCGTCACGGTACGGCCATGAAAATTGCCGTCACATACGATAATTTCTGCTTGATTTTCAGGGATTCCTTTATGTTCATAACCCCAGCGTCTTGCAGCTTTAATAGCTGTTTCAACAGCTTCGGCACCTGTATTCATCGGGAGAATCATAGCTTTGCCTGTAAGCTTGGAGAGCCGTTCGTACAAATGTCCAAGCTGATCATTATGAAAAGCACGCGAGGTTAACGTCACCTTATCTGCCTGATCCTTTAAGGCTTGAATGATAGCCGGATGGCGATGTCCATGATTAAGTGCCGAGTATGCGCTTAACATATCCAAGTAACGATTGCCTTCCGGGTCTGAGACCCAGACACCTTCCGCTTGCGAGATGACGATTGGCAGTGGGGTATAGTTCCGCGCTCCGTATTTCTCGGTCTGATCGATGATTCTAATTGTATGATTCAAGAGTGGTGCCTCCTTTTATTCATGTTGTAAGGTCACAAAATTTGTTCGCCCAGTAAGGAGCCAATAAGACCAATTGCCAATTGGACGGTGCGCTTATTCGAATCAAGCAGTGGATTCACTTCTACAAATTCAGCCGATGTGATGAGGTTTGATTCATACATAAGTTCAAGTGCCAGATGCGCCTCGCGGAAACTTACGCCTCCGGGGACGGCAGTTCCGGTGCCTGGAGCTTCGTAAGGATCAAGACTATCAATGTCAAAGCTGAGATGGACCCCATCCGTTCCGTCGCCGACAATGCGTAATGTTTGCTCCATGACGTAAGGCATCCCTTTGCGATCGATGTCATGCATCGTAAAGCAGGTGATGCCTGCTTCGCGGATATAATCACGCTCTCCTTGATCGAGCGATCTAGCCCCAATAATGACTACTTTGGCAGGATTAATACGGGAGCTGTGTTGCCTAATTTGCTTAAGCAGCGGGTGACCTTGATCTAGATTTACAGCCAGAGACATGCCATGAATGTTGCCGGAAGGGCTTGTATCTTCTGTATTCAGGTCGCCGTGAGCATCAAACCAAATGACGCCTACATTGTTGTAATGGCGTGTAATGCCAGCCAGTGTACCGATGGCTATGCTATGATCTCCGCCGAGAATAAGCGGGAACTGATCGTGACTTGCGATAGCTGCTACGCGATCTGCCAATGCGCTGTTAAGGGCAACAATCTCGTGCAGATGCTTCAGCTTCTTGCTTGCGGGAGGTTGTTCTTCTATAACAGGCGGAGGGGTTACAGCGCCCTCATCCACCACTTGTAGGTTCAATTGATTTAAATAACGAACGAGTCCAGCTTCCAACAAAGCTGCCGGGCCGGCTTCAGCGCCAGCTCTGGCGGCGCCCTTACCATAAGGGACGCTTAACAACGAAATAGATTTACGGTTCATACGTGGTGCTCCTCTCGAGTGGCGATTATCGTTTTGTTGAGATGAAAGCGTTAACAAATACTTAGGGGTAGATAAGGATGTAGGGGAAGATTCGTGTATTCATGAATGCAGGTGAGATTCTAATTTTATGAAAAATAGATTACGACAATATAGTACGACAAGATGGAGGCGTAGTGCCAGAGCTAAATGCTTGCTTTTATGACGGATGGTGAAGATAAAAGCTTTAAATTTAAGCATTAATAAAGCAGCTGATGTATAACTAGTGTATATATTGGTTGCATAAATGTATAAAACAGGGGTGGATGCATTGTAACATCGTACCAGTATGTGGATATTTTATTTTAGTTCATGAATGGAGTTGAATGTAAATGCATCTATATTAATGGCAAACTGTTTTGAATATTGATAAAAAATATACAGGAAATGAAATTGAATTTTTGTAAATAAGGACTTTACATTCGTCACTGAACACGATACAATAGCAACTGTCCCTTCTAAAAGGTAAAACATGCGGTAGTGGTGGAATGGCAGACACGCTATCTTGAGGGGGTAGTGGGCGTATGCCCGTGGAGGTTCGAGTCCTCTCTACCGCACCATAATTTTCGACAAATGATGTATGTATTGTATATATTTCAACTTCAAACCAATGTTTACCAGGAATTTCTCCTGATAAGCATTGGTTTTTTTGTGCGCATATAGAAAGTGAAGGTAATAGCCTATTTATATTGCTAATATTGATCTAGGGTTCACCGGTCTGGAATAACAGGTCTTTATAACTATGTGTTATAGTAAAAAGTGATCATATGAAAAATATTTCACATTAAATTTGTCCTAACTATTAAGTTTGGTAGAAAAATGTCGAAATATATACTGAATATACTTTTTCATTTTTTCATTTTCATTTCATTACGGAAATATAGATTGGAGAGCGATGTGCCAAATCAACAAGGAGCTGTCATCAAGTCAAAACATTATAGGAGTGAACCAGGTGAATAGACTGAAAAGCATGTCATTTTTTGTGAAAAACTTATTATTAACCTCCGTAAACATCATTTTAATCGGTACGATCCTCATCACGGTCAACTATTTGAATACGGAGTACACATTAACGGATCAGTTGCACAAACAGATCGAAACGGTGACTGATAACTGGGTCAAAGGTCTTGATACGAAAGCGATAGCGGCTGCTATTCAAGAGAAGAATTACGATGGACCTATACAAACAAAGCTTCGCAAGTATTTAAGTGAAGTATCCAAGTATAACCCTAACATTGCACAGGCTTATGTGTTCGGCGTCGAACTTCAGGATGGTAACAAAACCTCTCTAGTGGCAATGCCTAACAATTTAATGGAAGATTTCAAGAAAAATAATGTGAATATCGGGGATCTGTACGAACAGCCAGGAGAAGTTGCCAAAGCACTGGGCAAGATGATGGAATCAGGAGAGCCTACATTTACTAGCTTCTACTCAGACATGTTTGGTACTTGGACTACGATCGCTTACCCACTCCAAGATTCAAGCGGTAAAATTTTCGCTTACTTTGCAGTTGATGCGGATGCAAGCATGGTGCCAGAAGGCCTTCAACGACTCCTTTGGAACGGATTGTTTATTTTGCTTGTTCTTCTGGTTGTGGTGTTAGTTATTCAGTATTACATTGTACGACTCACGTTGTCACCAATTAAAGATCTGATTAAAGGTATAGCAGAAGTCAGTAATGGTAATTTCGACGTTCAGATTAATACAGGCAAAGATGATCTTGGTGTCGTAAATGAGAGATTTAACGAAATGGTGCTTAAAATCCGCGATATGATCGTAAAAGTACAGCAGACGTCGGTCGAAGTGACGGAATCGGCGAGAGGGCTGCTGGCGATTACAGAAGAGAACACGCAGCGAGCTAACGTTATAACGAAAAATATGCAAGAAGTATCGCAAGGCATTCATATGCAGGAGCAAGCAACAACAGACAGTGCGCGTGCGATGGCTGAGATGGCCACTGTCATTCAAACGATCGCAAGCAGTTCTTCAACAGTGTCTGATGAAGCATATGCGATGGAGGAAAAGTCGCTCAAGGGGAACGAAATTGTACAACAAGTTGCGACACAGATGGGATTGATTACGAAATCTGTCGATCATACGTCCAAAGCCATTAAGACATTGGAAGGCCGCTCAAATGAAATTGGAGATATATTACATATCATTACCGGAATTTCAAGCCAGACCAATCTGCTGGCGCTAAACGCATCCATTGAGGCGGCACGTGTAGGTGAACATGGCAAAGGTTTTGCGGTCGTTGCAGGAGAAGTTCGCAAACTGGCCGAGCAATCGGAAAATTCCGCGAAGCAAATTGCGGAACTGATCAGCGAGATTCAGTTGGAAATCGTAAATGCAGTTAAGGCGATGGAGAAAGGCACACAAGATGTGCAAATGGGAATCGTGATTACAGAACAAACGGGACGTCTCTTTAATGATATTTTAAATGCGACCAAAGCGGTAACTGGGCAAATTCAAGATGTCTCCAGTGCTACGGAAGAAATTTCAGCAGGAACAGAAGAGCTGACTGCAACCGTTCAAGAATTGCTGGCGACTGCGCAAACAACTGCGGAGAACAGCAGCGCCATTACCTCTACCGTGGAAGAACAGACGGCATCCATGTCTTCTATCTTACATGAATCGAATCGATTAACTAAGCTGTCCGAACAGTTGGAAGATTTGATTACGAAGTTCCATGTGAGCAAAGATACGAATGCAGATGAGGATTCAAAGTAATCTGGACTAGCAACATGGCCATTAACTTTCAACTATAAAAAAGAGAAGCCTATATTAGAGATAAGGTGTTGGAGGCAAACGTACATGATCGCAACTTCTATGAAACCAAATACACTTGACAAAAATACCATACTGCCTATGCTGCAAGTCCCTTTGGATGCGGCAAGACATTTGCGTACTTACGATTATACTGAGGTATCCTTTGATTTTTCTGGAAAGTGGAATGGCAAGCTGGCTGCTGCAACTCAAGCAGGCCAGCTTCACGCTTTGTTAACGGCTGCATATATGGTATGGGTATACCGGATATCGGGTGAAAAAGAGCTGATGGTGGCTACCAATAGTATGGAGAGACCCTTGAGCGCAGTGTTTGCTACGCTGGAAGGCGGGCAGACGTTCCAAGCTCTGACGGACTTCATACAAGGCCAGTTGGCAAGCAGCCCATTGTTGCATGAAGCTTCAGAAACAGATAGTGTGTTTCAGGTAAATGCACAATCAAGCCGTGATGTTAAACCAATTATTGAATGGAACGTTCATACGGCTAAGCAGCAGTTCTTGCTAAATATTCGATATGATCAGTCTTTGCTGCAGCGTGCAACCGTTGAGCGGTATGCTGTCTATTTCAGTAAAGTGCTTGATGCGGTCATTAATGATCCGAAGGTGCTAATTGGTGGCTTTGATATTTTGACTGAGGATGATCATAAGGTGTACGGGCAGTTAAACAATACCTACGTTGATTATCCTACAGAGCAGACCATTCATGGCATGTTTGAGGCTGCAGTGAACAGATTTGCATCACGAACGGCTATTTCATCGCTCGAAGCTAGTTATTCCTATGCAGAGTTAAATGCCCGTGCGAATCAGGTCGCTCACATGCTGCTAGCCAAGGGATTGCGCAAAGGTGACTTTGTGACGATTTACATGGATCGGAGTCTGGAGACAGTCATTAGTTTGTTAGGCATAATGAAGGCTGGCGGCGCGTATGTTCCAGTTGACCCAGAACATCCAGAGGAACGTAATCAATACATCGTGGAGGATACGAAATCTGCTTTTATTGTGACGAAAGTACAATTTGCGGATAAGGCTGCACATTTATCATCCACGATCTCGACGGTAAAGGAACTTGTTCATATTGATGCTGACCTGAGCGTGTATTCGTCTGCTGATCCGGCAGTAGATGTTCAGTCTGATGATCTCGCCTACATCATTTACACATCAGGTTCGACGGGCAAGCCCAAAGGTGCACTTATTGCCCATAAAGGTGTTGTCAATCTCGGGTTTGTTGTACAGCAGGATTGCCACATTAATGAGCATGAGGTGTTGACCCAATTTGCGACCTACAGCTTTGACGCATCGGTTTGGGATACGGTAGGCGCATTGTTCTTTGGCGCGCATTTGTACCTACTGTCCGCTGAAGAACGTGTCTCTGTGGAAGAGTTTGCAGAGGCCATTGCGCGGACCAATACGACGATCATTACGATCCTGCCGACAGTGTTCTTTAATCAATTGGCGGCACACCTGTCAGATGAAGGGTACAAGAAGCTGTCCAAAGTAAAGCTGATTACGGTTGCGGGCGAAGCACTTTATGGCGAGCAGGTTCGTGCATTCCAGCGTAAGTTCGGTGAGCAGATCGAGATTGTAAACGTCTATGGACCAACGGAGTGTACGGTTTGTACAACTACACATAAAGTGAGTGAGTTAGTACCGGAAACTTTAAGCAATATTCCGATCGGGAAGCCGATTAGCAATTATAAAGTGTATATTGTAAATGAAAATGATCAGCTTTGTCCTGTTAATGTGCCTGGTGAAATATATATTTCAACGGTTGGGCTTGCCAAAGGATATTTAAATCAGCCTGAGCGTACGGAGCAGTCATTTGTGGCCAGTCCGTTTGAGGCAAGTGAGCTCGTATACAAATCGGGTGATATTGCGCGATTGTTGGCTGACGGGACGATTGAGTATGTGACACGTAAGGATTCACAAATTAAAATTCGTGGACATCGGATCGAGATCGGGGAAATTGAAGATAAGTTGGCTCAATATCCAAATGTCCAGGACGTGGCTATTGTTGCGAAGAAAGACGATGAGGATCAAAATGTCCTTGCTGCTTTCTTTACGACCAAGGATCAATCACAGGTATCCATTGCAGATGTACGACTATTCTTAGCAGATAAGCTGCCTTCCTATTTTGTGCCGAAATATATGACACAACTAGAGGGGATGCCGATTTCGCCAACCGGTAAAATTGACCGCAAGGGATTGGCAGCGATGCAGATCGAACAGCAGCAGCTGGCAGAGCGTGTATACGTTGCGCCAGTAAATGAAACGCAGCGCAAAATTGCGGAAGCGTGGGAGCAGGTGCTGCATGTAAAGCCGATTGGCATCCATGACAACTTCTTTGAGGTAGGCGGAGACTCTTTGCGTGTTATTCACGTTCTGGCGCTGCTCAAGCCGCATTTTCCGAATCTGCGAATCAACGATTTCTTCCAATATAAGCTGCTTAGTGAATTAGCAGAGCGTGTACAGATCCTTTCGGAGTTGTCCAGCGTGACGGAAGAAGAGCAGTCAGCGGAGTGGATCATAACGGATTTGAATGAGCATCCTGTCCGGTTAGAAAGCCAACTTGATGCACAGGACTTTAAGCAGCCGCAGCATGTTTTGTTAACTGGAGCAACGGGATACTTGGGATCCCATATCTTATTCGAACTATTGAAACGAACAGATGCCACAGTATACTGCTTAGTCAGACCATCGACGCCAGGTGCAAGCCTCAGTCGGTTGCAGGATACGATGAAGCAGTATTTCGGCGAGACGGTTGCAACTCTTATGAAAGATCGTGTACAAGCTGTTGAAGGTGACTTAGAGCGCGATCATTTAGGGCTGTCCGAGGACGATCAAGACTTGCTGCGTACATGTGTCGATACGATCATTCATAGTGCGGCAGATGTGCGCCATTTCGGAGATGTCGAGCAATTCGCAAAGACCAATGTGGCAGGTACGAAGTTCTTGCTGGATATGGCTATGGCGAAGCAGGGTGTCCGGTTCCACCACGTGTCAACGATGGGCATACCAGAGGATTTGGCACTTGAAGGCAAATGGGATGCGGCGTTGCAGGAGCAGGGGCTCGCAACCGATCTTGCTGCGGAGAATGTATACACGAATAGCAAGCTGGAAGCGGAGAAATTGCTGTTTGCCGCCGCTAAGCAAGGGGCAGCGGTTAATATTTACCGCGCGGGTAATTTGACTTGTCATTCGGAGCATGGTCGCTTCCAGAAAAATATCGACAGCAACGCGTTCTATCGTATGATCAAAGCGATGCTGTTGCTTGGAAAGGCGCCACAAGCAAATTGGTATGTGGACTTCACACCGATTGATTATGCAAGTCAATCGATTGTGGCTTTAGCCTTAAGACCAGACACGATCGGCCAAGTATTCCATATTTGTAATCCCCAGCAAGTATTGTACGCTGACTTTATTGAGCTTATTAATCGCTGTGGATACGACATAGAACTAATGAAGTTTAACGCGTACAGCAACTGGCTGTTTGACGCTGCGATCCCTAAGGATACAGAAGCTCTGCATCTTGCCATGGCTCAGTTGGAAGGGGACGGAGCCAAGAACTCCAACTACCGTTATGGCTGTATGCATACGGCAGCAGCTCTCGCTGAGACAGAGGTCGAATGTGCGCCTGTCGATGAAGGCTTTATTCGACGGATGATTGAACATGCCGTTGCGGTTGGTTATTTCCCACAGGGCTAATCCAACCGTCAAGAGGTTGACGAAGAGGCCATACCCTCCATCTATAAGATGAAGTATTGAAGCCGCCAACTCTACTGAGAAAGTAGGGTTGGCGGCTTTATTGATTTGCTTGGAATTGCTGGATGGAGCTATCCGGTGAGCAGATCAAGAATAGAGGAGGATTGGACTATTTCCCAGCGTGAGGGTTGACAATAGTCCGTAAATCATATATCTTTAATTCAAGATAAATAAAATAAAGATATATAAAAAAGAGAAGCAAGCATTAAATTTAAGAAATAAGAACAGTTTATACCTATGCTGCGATTCAATTCAGAAATACAAGATGATACAGCTCGAACGATTTCGCTCGGAGATTATGTATGTTAGAAATCTTGATATCGAGAATGTAAGAATGGGAATATTTTGTTTAGGCTGATACAAGGAGATAGATATCACCAAAATGTGCTTCACAGATACTACAGCTCTGAGTATCACATCAGGAAGCTATCACCGCACGATATAAAATAAGGAGTGGATTAAGATGACTTTACACACAGCAGGAATTCATCATATCACCGCATTTGCAAGAGACCCACAAGCGAACGTAGATTTTTATGCAGGGGTACTTGGACTTCGATTAGTAAAAAAGACAATTAACTTTGATGCAACTGAGGTATATCATCTCTATTTTGGTAATGAAGCAGGAAGCCCAGGCACAATCATTACGTTTTTCCCATGGCCAGAGTCGCGGCGAGGTCGAGTGGGCGGCGGTCAAGTTGGAGTTACTTCCTATGTTATCCCACCTGGTACGATGGATTTTTGGGAGCAGCGGCTGCACAAGTTCGGTATATCCACGATGAAGGGCTCAAGATTTTCAGAAAGCTATTTACAATTCACAGATAATGAAGGATTGAAATTAGAACTGGTGGAGCGTGAAGCAGGAGTCAATAGTAAGTGGTCATTTGGTGGTATACCGAACGATAAAGCGATTAAGGGGTTTGGTGGGGCTGTACTTTACAGTGTCAATCCGGGCCAAACGATAACTGCGCTGGAGCAGGTGCTTGGACTGGAAAAGGTCGCTGAAGATGTTGGTTATGTTCGTTATAGAGGCACAGGCGATATCGGAAATATCATTGATGTTCCAAGAGCTAGCATGGATTGGGGGAGTGGCGGAGCAGGCACCGTCCACCATATTGCGTGGCGCGCGACAGACTATACCCAACACGAACAATGGCGAGATGTCGTGGAACAGCATGGATATCAGGTAACGCCTGTGATCGACCGTCAATATTTTAATGCAATTTACTTCCGCGAGGGCGGGGGAATACTATTCGAGATTGCGACAGATCCTCCAGGGTTTGCAAAGGACGAATCTGCAGATGCGCTTGGCGAGCAATTGATGCTGCCTGCATGGTTTGAACCACATCGTGCTGAGATTGAAGCGAACTTACTACCTATTACGTTGCGAGAATTGGAAGGGGAACAATCATGATGAAACACATTTTTATTAAAGGCACGGATATCTCGGCACCAACGCTTGTGCTATTCCATGGTACAGGTGGAACAGAACGTGATCTTCTACCGCTGGCTACTATTATTTCACCACAGTCATCGGTATTAAGCCTAAGAGGAAATGTGCTGGAGAATGGCATGCCTCGATTCTTCAAACGGCTGGCAGAAGGTGTGTTTGATGAAGAAGATCTCATATTACGCACGCAGGAGGTCTATGCTTTTCTAGATGAGGCAGCACTTCAATATGGATTTGATCGAAATCATTTAATTGCGATCGGTTATTCCAATGGTGCTAATATCGTAGGCAGCTTGCTGTTCCACTATGCCGACTCCTTAAGAGGGGCAGTACTTCACCATCCAATGGTACCGCGTCGCGGCGTAGAACTGCCGGATATGACGGGAATGCCGATCTTCATCGGGGCGGGCAGCAACGATCCGCTCTGCACTCCACGCGAAACAGAGGAGCTGCAGGTGCTGCTTGAAGGCGTGGGTGCAGCTGTTAGGGTACATTGGGAACGATTCGGCCATCAGCTTACAGCTCAGGAAGTGGATGCAGCAGCTGCTTGGTTTAAAGAACACGTTGCAGTAGATTAAGCAGGTGCAAGCAAATGGGGGATATGATGATTACAATTGATCCAACGGTGCAAACCGATCATGAGAATTACAAATTGCTAATCGGGAGTGTCATTCCGCGGCCGATCGCTTTTGTAACGACGCTGTCGCAAGAGGGCACGCTAAATGCTGCCCCGTTCAGTTACTTCTCAATCGTGGCAAGCCAACCACCATTGTTGTCTATATCGGTGCAGCGCAAAGCTGGCGCAGTCAAGGATACGACCAGAAACGCGATTGATCGCGGTGAACTGGTGATTCACATTACAGATGAATCGATAATAGAGCAGGTCAACCTTACAGCGGCCAATCTTGCTCCAGATGAGAGCGAGGTTGATCGGACACAGTTGACTCCAGTGCCAAGTGATTTGATCGCTGTACCGGGCATTAAAGAACCTAAGATTCGGATGGAATGCAGGTTGGAACAGGTGATTCCTCTTGGTGGTGCAGGCGAACAGCCTGCCTGCGATCTATTGATAGCGCGGGTTGTTCGGTTTCATATTGCGGAGGATGTGTATGAAAATGGCCGCATTTTAGCAGAGAAGCTGAATCCGATTAGCCGTATGGCAGGTCATGATTACACGAAGCTTGGAGAGAAGTTTATTTTGACACGGCCAGAGTGAACGAGAGAGTTTTAGAGTTATTATTTAAAATAAGAGCCAGTTAAACAAAACAGCATCCGTTCTTACCTTTAGCAGGCAGCGCGGATGCTTTCTCCTTTATATAAGCCAGGTCTACAGTTATTTTGCGAAATTAAGCAATACAACACCACCGATGACCAGCAGGATACCTACACCTTGTAAGGTGCTGAGTTGGTCTTTAAATAAAAAGTATCCTATAATCGCCGTGAGTGCGGTGCCGATACCGGCCCAGATTGCATATGCCGTTCCGAGAGGGAGCGTCTTTAAGGTTAATCCCAGCATGTAGAAAGCCGTTCCATAACCTGCAACAACTCCAAGAGAAGGCCAAAGCCTGCTAAATCCATTCGAATATTTGAGCATGGTGCTCCCGAATACTTCTGTGACAATGGCAACTGCCAAAAATATATACCCTTGCATCGTAAAACTCCTTTATTCCTGTTCAGGTTCGTTATTACCTAGATAAGTAAGCTGCATAAGCTGCTCTGATACTTTTGCGCGCATTTGAGCATCTAGCGGGGCCAAGTGAAGCATTTCAGCAAACCATAAACCGTCAACTGCTAAGCGGATTATAGTAGCCAAGACAGGATCGAGGCCATCCTGCTCCAACTTCTGCTGCATAAATTCATAGTGCTCGCGCGTAAGCGACAAGAGCTGTGGATTGGTTAACAACGCTGCCGCAATCCCTGTATTTAAGTCGGTCTGATATAATTCGTCGCAAGCAGATGCCTTAATCATGGCGCGTGTCCAGCTCCCTGGTCTGGGATTCTCCTCCTCAGCATAGGCACGTACATCGTTGTAATACCCTTGGGTCGTATATTCCAGCAGCGCTTTAACAAGTAACTCTTTGCTGCCGTAATGATGCAGCAGTCCTCCTTTGCTAATGCCTGCTTGGGTGGCAACACCTTCTAGGGTCAAATGCTGCACACCTTGCTTATTGACGATATAAATGGCAGCCTTCATGATTTTCTCGCGTGTTTGTTCAGATTTTGAAGACATAGGATGCCCACCTCCAGCATTAATCCGTCAAAATGAAAAACGTTTATATAACTAGAATACAGGTTACACTACAAACCGTCCAGACGGTTTGTAGTGTACGATCACACGCCTATACAAAATAGAGCATGCAGATTTATGACAGAGAATCACCTTCAAAAGAGGGCGATGTCATAAAAAAAGAAGCCGTATGCTCCACAATGTGATGTACACGGCTTCTCTATTAGGCATGGTATTTATTCCAGTTTTGTCTGCTGGCACTTAACCAGCAGGAACTATGCACATGCAAATGTGAGGCCCTGTTAAGTAGAAATTGGATCAGGCAGCCTTGGAAGCAGCATCTGAGTTTTTTTCACCTAAGCCGTTAAAGATCAGATTCAGCACAATTGCCGTAAAAGTACCTGCTACGATGCCATTACCGGTAAGAATTTGCAAAGTGGTAGGAAGCTGGGCAAACAAGCCAGGAACAGTTGTTACACCAAGGCCCATACCAACGGAACAAGCTATAATAAACAAGTTTTCGTGCCGATTTAAGTCTACCTCTGCGCCTAGCATTCGCATGCCTGAGGATACGACCATACCAAACATCGCAACCATGGCGCCTCCCAGTACGCTGTGCGGAATAAGAGTTGCAAATGCAGCGATTTTGGGAACGAATCCGAGTAGGATCAACAGACCGCCAGCTACTACGATAACGTCTCGTGTCTTTACGCGGCTCATTTGCAGCAGACCGACATTTTGCGAGTAGGTGGTATACGGAAATGAATTAAAGATCCCTCCAAGCATAATAGCGAGCCCCTCAGCACGGTATCCACGCGACAAATCTTTGGAGGTTACGTCCTTTTCCAGTATTTTGCCGAGCGCCATAAATACGCCTGTTGATTCTGCCACGCTTACAATAGATACGATTATCATGGTCAGAATGGGAGTAATCGCAAATTCAGGCGATCCGAAATAAAACGGCTTTACCATATGGAACGTCTCAGCTGCCGATACTTTAGCAAAATCGACCAGACCGAAGAAAGAGGCTGCAAGCGTCCCGATAAACAATCCGATCAGAATGGATACGGAGCGAAGAAAGCCGGAAGATAGCTTATTCATTAGAATAATGAAGATTAAGACGCCGAACCCGATACTAAGATTTTGCAAGCTGCCGAAATCTGAGGCGCCGCTTCCGCCACCCAAGTCTGTGAAAGCAACCGGGATTAAGGTCACGCCAATAATGGTCACGACTGAGCCTGTCACTACGGGCGGGAACAAGCGAATCAGCTTGCCGAACACGCCGCTGCACAACACGATAAAGAGGCCGGAGGCTAGGATCGCGCCATATATATACGACACTCCATAATCGGGGTCGCTACCAATTGCAATCATTGGGGTTACGGCTTGAAATGCGCACCCAAGCACAACCGGGAAGCCGATGCCAAACCATTTATTTTTCCATACTTGGAGCAATGTTGCTACGCCGCACATTAACAGGTCAATAGCAACCAGGTAAGTAAGCTGCTCCTGGGTGAAATGCAGAGCTCCGCCTACAATAAGGGGAACGATAACCGCACCTGCATACATAGCGAGTACGTGCTGCAGTCCAAGTGAGAATGTTTGAAATGGATGGCGATTGCGCTGAAAGACGCGATCTTCTGGTTGCATGACAACTTTTCCTCCTCAAGGTGAAAGCATATATGGGTCTACTTCAATAATTACTCTTCTACAAATTGTACTTGTCCGTTATGGAGAGATTTGATTCGGGCCAATGATTCAACACGATAACCGGCTTCTATTAGATTTCCGCGGCCAGGCTGAAACGATTTTTCAATGACGATCCCGATGCCAGCCACGGTTGCGCCGACCTGCTCTGCGATGCGAGCAAGACCGAAGGAAGCTTCTCCAACCGCCAAGAAGTCATCGATAACAAGCACATGGTCATTCGGTGACAAATATTTTCGTGACACGGTGACATCGTTAGTTGTCTGTTTCGTAAAGGAGTGCACTTTTTCAACGATCAGGTCCTCGGTTAGCGTCAGGGATTTTTGCTTGCGAGCGAAAACAAGCGGCACATTTAATACAAGTGCTGTCGTTAATGCGGGAGCAATACCGGAAGATTCAATTGTGAGAACTTTTGTAATCTTCTGGTCTGCAAACCGACGCGCGAATTCTTTACCCATTTCCATCATTAACACAGGGTCCATCTGGTGATTCAAGAATGAATCTACCTTTAGTACGGTCTCGCTTAGTACGATACCTTCTTGTGAAATCTTGTCTTTGAGCATTTTCATAATGGGACTCCTCCTTGGATGTTAGGGTGCACAGAACACGAAAAAGCCTGATCGAGCAGTATCAGGTGCGATACCGGCAACATCAGGCTGAAGAGCTTGTTCGTCAACGAGGGATTGAAGGGTGCAGGTATGCGACTAGCGCAGCTGACGGACTTCTTTCCTTCCGTATGTATGAACAGTTAACTCCCGTAGTCCGATCATTTCGGTGATCTGGTAGAAACGAACAGGCCTATTCCTGCACATATACGAGAAATATCAGTTTAATTGTTCGGAAAAATAGACATATCCCAGTATACTTGATATTAGGGCAGGAAGAAAGAGGTCAATTAAGGTAATACAGAGAAAGTCACGGACGAAAGCAAATGGCTGTGGTACAATCAGGATAAGTTTGGCATTCAATGGATAATCAAACTATGTATTTGATAGATACGTCGATATTAAAGGAGATGGTTGCCATGCAATTACATGATGGATACAAGCTGGTTGTAATTGGTGATTCTATTACAGATTGTGATCGAGTGCGTCCTGTTGGTGAGGGGAGCGCCAATAAGCTGGGCAACGGTTATGTTGCGCTGCTGCATGCACTGCTTCAGACTGAACATCCAGCTACCTTGATTCGACTCGTCAATATGGGGGTAAGCGGTAACACGGTGAGAGACCTCAAGCGCCGCTGGCAGGACGATGTGATTCAATTACAACCTGATGGTGTTATCATTTGTATCGGAATTAATGATGTATGGCGCAAATTTGACGCGCCTTGGATGCCAGAGCATGCTGTCTATGCGGAGGAGTATGAGGCTACGCTGCGTCATCTGGTATATGATACATTAGCGTGGCAAGTAGATGTCATGCTGCTGACGCCGTTTTATGTAGAACCGAATGAGCAAGATCCGATGCGGGCAGAGATGGACCGATACGGAGCGATCGTGAAACAGATTGGTGTGGAAAATAAAATAAAGGTTATCGATATACAGGCTGTTATGAATGAGATGCTGGAGCATCTGTATCCTTCCGTTATCGCAGGTGATCGTGTACATCCGGGCACAACAGGACACTTAGCGATAGCAAAGGCTATATTTAAGCAGCTCATCCTATGAGAAAACAGAGCTTTTATTCACGAGTGTTGAATAGGGGCTCTTTTTTGTACGAGATCAAGTGATTTGATAAAATAACAGGTGTTATGATGTGTAAGGTATGAGAAGGAGTGATCATGAAAGGGTATGATATGGACAACGGATGGTCTTCTCTTTCTGCTTGGATTAATGCTTCTTGTTGGGGTTGTCGGTGCCAAGATGACCAATAAGCTTAACGTGCCTTCACTCGTTCTGTTTATCGTATTGGGGATGGCATTGAACCCATTTATTTATTACGACAATGCAAACCGGACACAATTGTTTGGCATTTTGGCGCTAATCGTCATTTTGTTTGAAGGCGGGATGCATACGAACTGGAGCAGGATGCGGCCTATCTTGTCTCCTGCATTGTCTTTATCTACTATTGGAGTGGCAGTCACAGCAGGTTTGGTGGGGGTATGTGCTAAGTTTATCCTTCAACTGGATTGGTTGGAAGGACTGTTGATTGGCGCTATCGTCGGATCGACTGATGCGGCGGCTGTATTCTCCGTATTGGGCGGCAAGCCGATTCGGCGTACGTTAAAGGCTACTTTAGAAGCGGAGTCAGGTACAAATGATCCGATGGCCGTCTTCCTAACCATTACAATAATTACACTTATTCAACAACAAGAAGCGATTTCATGGGTAAGAATGATTGTACTTTTTGTCTGGCAAATGGGAGCTGGTTTGCTGCTCGGCCTTCTTTTTGGTTATTTGTCAGTCCAGTTACTGAATCGTATACGTCTCGATAATGCCGGCTTGTATCCCGTACTTGCCATAGGACTCGGCATCTTCTCGTACAGTGGAGCGGCTTTAATGGAATGCAGTGGCTTTCTTACCGTCTATGTGATGGCCATTATTCTAGGTAATGCGGATCTTACTTATCGGTTTTCGATTATTAGGTTTAACGAGGGCTTTTCCTGGATGATGCAGATCATGATGTTTATTTTACTTGGCTTGCTTGTGTTTCCGCAGCAGCTGCTTGGTATTGCATGGCAAGGCATGGCATTATCCCTTATTCTTATGTTTATTGCGCGACCTATTGGAGTATGGCTAAGCTTGCTATTTACGAAGTTCAATCGTAAAGAAAAGACGTTGATTGCATGGGCGGGTCTCAAGGGGGCTGTCCCGATCATATTAGCGACCTATCCATTAACGGCACATTTAGAAAATGGAAAGTTGTTTTTTAACGTTATTTTCTTTGTTGTTCTGACATCTGCACTGCTTCAAGGCGCAACGATCTCGCCTTTGGCCGGAAAGCTCGGACTTGCCAGGGGAAGACAGGCTGATCATGTACATACGATTGAACTACTGCCTGGCTTGGATACACATATGGATATGATTTGCCTTAAAGTCTGGGCAGGCTCCGTTGTGGAACACGCTACGCTGGCTGAGCTGACACTTCCAATGAACACTTCCGTTACCGCTGTAATGAGGGACACACAGGTGATTGCGCCGAATGGAGCAACTAAGTTCCAGGCAGGGGATATGGCTTATGTACTTATCGCAAAACATAATCATGAACAGGTCAAGGCGATGTTCCAACGCCATTTGAGACATTACGAGGACGAAGATGATGAATAATTATAAATGAACATTTAAACATATACTAATATTTATTTAATTATGCCATTAAATCTATAGTTTATCTACTGTTTACTGATGCACATCTAGTGCACAATATAGGCAGGTGCATGTATGCGTTTTCAACGCGATGCTTAATAAAACCGTCATTCCTGTTCAGTTTAACGGGGCATGCTCCATCTCCAGGGGATGAAACACAGCTGGTACATCCGTATCCCCCCAAGATCGATAGATGTTAAATATTGTGTTTTATCCTCTGGCTGAGCGCATTTGCACACTGCATTTGCGCTTTTTTATGTTGCAAATTCGACATTTAACAAGTTTTTTTGAATTTTTATGTGAAAATTGCAAAAAAGTCTTTTGAAATGAATCCAAACTGCCGATATTATTATAGAGGTTATACCATTAAGAAGGAGTGGGCTAAGTTGGCGTTAACCTATGAAGCAATCAAAAAAACATTTAAGCACGTTGGGTACCATCCAGGCCGATATTTACATATCGTGGACGTGACATGCAAGACTATAGATTTTGATTACAGTGAGAAAGAGCGAGTAGATCAACTCGTGATTGGCTCTGAGGAACCTATGGCTGAACCGCAATTGCGGACAACATCGAGAGAGAAGCTCATAGAAGAACATCCTGACTTTCAGTTTTATCGCGAAGTGGAAGTAATTGGATTGGATATCGTAGAAGCTTTTGACCGCGAGTTGGTTTAATCCCCTTAAAATGTCTTACATGCTATCAGCACATTACTTTACTACCTTTTGCATCCACGAATTTAAACAGCATAGATTATGGATTAAAGTGACAAGTAGATGGGATATCGTTAACACGTCACCTTTGTCCAACAAGGGATCATTCTATCTTCTTGTACACAGAGGTGGCCTGCAATACATAGTGCAAGTCATGCTTAAGATCATACAGAGACAAGGGAGTTGGACGAGTCATGAACGGTGTTCCGCGCATCAAGCGAACCGTCGAGAAAACGCTTTCCAGTATGAAGAGCCTGCTAGACCTGAAGGGGCTCAAAATGCTAAAAAACCCACTTCAATCCGTGGGCGGTAAGCTGTTTGTCATTTTCGTCGTTAGCATTATTGCATTTGTATTTATCGTGGGGATGCTGTCTTACATGGTGTCCAAAAGTGCTATTGAACGTAAAGTATCTGAGACTAGCTATCAGACGATGATACAGGGCGCAGAAAAGCTGGATATGCAGCTTAATCAGTACATTAAGATGAGTATGCAAATTATGTTCGACCCGAACTTGACCAAGTATGTAAAAAGTTTGAATGATCTTAAAGCAAATACATATGACATGGTCCAAACATTAGACAGCATTCAAAAGACACTTCAAGGGTATACACTAGGCAATGAGTTAATGGAGAACATTTATCTTGTACCTTTAACGGAGAAGAAGCAGACGTTGTCTGCACAAGGGTATAATGTCAGCACACAGATGTTTTATGATCAAAAATGGTTTGAAGAGGTAAAAAATAGCAATGGTCAACCTGTTTGGATAGGTACGATGCCTAACGGTATCAACAAATCTACGACGCCAACCATTGGACTGGCGCGTCAGATGAAAGATGTGTCCACAGGTACTGCCGAATACGTTATCATAATGGAACTGAAGCTGGCATCCATCTCCAACCCGATAAAGGACATTGAGATTGGAGAAGGTTCTTCTGTCCAAGTGATCAATACGCAAGGCGAGTACATGTATGCAGAGGACAGAGCAAAGCTGACAATTGCTGCGGCTAAATGGCTTGTTCCGGACCGCGAGAAGGAGTCTGACAATTGGTCAGGCAGCGCAGTGGTATCCACGGATAGTGGGGAACGTGCGCTGACTGTATTCCATGAGATGCAGTCTACGAAGTGGGTTCTGGTCGGAGCTGTTCCTGTAAAAGAACTTGTGAAGGATGCTTCTATCATTTTGTTGGTTACCTTTATCAGTATGGCGGTTGCAGCCATTATTGCGATTGTGATTGGCTTGCTGGTTATGCGGATGATTTCTAAGCCGCTCATGACCATTCAACGTCTGATGAATGAGGGCGCACAAGGGAACCTGGCTGTACGGGCTGAGGTGAAGACACAAGACGAGATCGGGAAGTTGTCTGCAGCCTTTAACGTAATGATGGAGCAGATAACTGGACTTGTGAAACAAACGGAGGAAAGTGCGCGTTCCGTACTGGAGACAGCAGCATCATTGTCTGATGCTTCACGCAGCACGGCGATATCGGCAAGGGAGATTGCAGTTGCTACAGAAGAGATTGCCAAAGGCGCGACCAGTCTGGCAGTTGAGGCGGAGCGTGGTCACGACTTAACACACAATATGGCGGAGCAGATGACCAGTGTTGTTGAGGCTAATACACGAATGGATCAATCTGCACAGGATGTCGAGCAGTCCAGCTCCTCGGGAGCTTCTAACATGACTTCCCTGATGGAGCGTACGATGTCGACAGAAGAAATGATGCGTTCTCTTGCTGGCAAAGTGAATCAATTAAGTGAGAGCACAAAGTCGATTCGTCAAATATTGGACGTGTTAAATAACATGACCAAGCAGACCAACATTTTATCGTTAAATGCCACTATTGAGGCGGCCCGAGCAGGTGCGGCGGGAAAAGGCTTTATGGTAGTTGCTGACGAGATACGCAATCTGGCGGACCAGTCTCATCGGTCAATTGACGTTGTTGGGCAGATTACGGAAAAGATTCAACAAGAAATTATCGAGACGGTTGAAGCATTGTCTTCTGCATTCCCGATCTTCCAGATGCAGACGGACTCTGTTCGCGAGACTGACGTTATATTTAATCAAGTACAGCATCAGATGGGCGGTATGATTGGTAATTTGCAGCATGTGACTGGCTCGATCGAGCGTTTGAGTCAAGCACAAGCAACACTGGTTGAAGCGATGAGTAATGTGAGCGCGGTCGCGGAGGAAGCTTCTGCAACTTCTGAGGAAGTGGCATCTCTTAGCGGCGAACAACTGAACATTTCTACTCGTTTAGTAGAGTTGTCGCAGCAGTTGGAAGAAGTGTCTACACAGTTAAAAGATTCTTTGTCTCATTTTAAATATGAATAATTAGTATAGGGAAGCCCGTTAGCCCACTGATCCTTCACAGGATTGGTGGGCTATTTCTGTTGATGATAATGAACGGTGACAATATTGAAAGGGTAATGAAAGAGAAATCAGACTCTTCTTAGGAAGGATTGGCTTATGCTGATGTTATCAAAGATGAAGCAATAGATAGAGGAGATGAACATAAGTGGAGATGCTCAAAGTCAACAAACTCGTTAAGACTTACGAGGGCAAAGTTGCCACTCCAGTGTTAAAAGGAATTAATTTGGCTGTTCGGCAAGGTGAATTTGTGGGTGTAATGGGCCCTTCTGGAAGTGGCAAGACAACATTGCTTAATATGGTGGCAACGATAGATTCGCCTTCTTCTGGCGAAGTGATGATTAACGGTATGAATCCACACACGTTAAAGAAGGATAAACTGGCGTCTTTCCGTCGCCGTGAGCTTGGGTTTGTGTTTCAATCCTTTAATCTGCTGAACACGTTAACGGTAGAAGAAAATATTGTACTTCCGCTTACGTTGGAAGGTGTTAGCGTTCGCAAGATGAAAAGTGATGCACGATTGCTCGCTGATCGGCTTGGAATTACGCCTATTTTGGATAAGCGCTCGTATGAGATATCCGGTGGCCAGATGCAGCGTACAGCTATTGCCCGGGCAATCATCCATCGTCCGAAGCTGTTGTTGGCAGATGAGCCAACAGGCAACCTGGATTCGAAATCTTCCAAAGATGTAATGGAAACGCTGGAGAATATTAATAAATCGGATGGTACAACGATGATGATGGTTACGCATGATGCGTTTGCAGCGAGTTATTGTGACCGTGTCATTTTTATAAAAGATGGTGAGCTTTACCACGAAATCTTTAACTCGGGCAATCGCCAAGTATTTTTCCAACAAATTATGGATGCCCTGTCTATGATGAGCGCTGATAGCAGCGAATTCTCAACTGTTCGGGTGTAAGTGGGGGCGGCCATCATGAACAAAACAGACGTGTGCATAATTAGGAGGTACCGCAAGTGAATTTCAGACAGTTCGCCTTTAACAACGTGTTCCGCAACAAGCGGACCTACGCCGCTTATTTTTTAAGCAGTGCGTTCTCAGTTATGATCTTTTTTATTTATTCGGTGATTGCCTTTCATCCAGAAATGCAAGAAGGCATGGTTGTTAATTTAGCATCTCAGGCGATGAAAATTGCACAATGGATCGTATACGTATTTTCCTTTTTCTTCATTTTGTATTCGGTTAGCGCCTTCCTGAAGACGCGTCAGCATGAATTTGGCGTGTTGATGATGCAGGGGATGTCCCATCGTCAAATGAATCGGCTTGTCTTTCTTGAGAACATGATTATCGGGATTGCCTCCATCGTTGTAGGTATAGTGGTTGGCCTTGTCATGGCTAAAGTTGGCCTGATGGTGGGCGGTAATATGATGGATGTTCAGCTAAGCTACTACATTGCACCTAAAGCATTAACGCTTACGGGTGGGTCCTTTTTTATTCTGTTTATTGTTATTTCCTTCTTAACGCAATTTATGATTGGCAAGAGCAAAGTGATTCAATTGCTCCAAGGTACAAACAAGCCTAAGCCAGAGCCGAAAGCTTCCTTATTGCTTTCTCTGTTGTCAGCTATATTGCTTGGGGGCGGTTATTTCTTGGCAGCAACTGCAAATGCCGGGACGATCGGAATTTTAATGCTTCCGGTCATTGTAATGACGATTATTGGATCTTATTTCTTATTTACACAACTTAGTGTATTTATTATCAATTTGATGAAGAAGAACCGCAATTTATTCTGGCGTCGAACTAACTTAATTACCATCTCGGATCTCGCATATCGGATGAAAGATAACGCACGTATGTTCTTTATGGTATGTATTGTGTCCACAGTTGCTTTCTGTGCAGTCGGTTCGCTGGCTTCCTTCGGCGTACTAGGCAAGCAGACGGAACTTAGTTATCCGTTTCAGGTAAGTTATTTGTCTAAAGGTGATAACAAGAAGGCGAATGAGCATCTGAACAGTATTGAAGTTGGTTTAAAAAATGCGAATGCTAAATATGATAAAGTGACTACATTGGTGCTTTATCAGACTAGTAAGCAGAGTGAAAGTGGAATTAGCTTGCTAAGTGCTTCGGAATATAATAAGCTCGCGGCTGTGCTTCATATTGACCCTGTTCAACTTAAAGGCAATGATGCGATGGTCCTGCCGCACAACTTCGAGTATAAAAAAGTACTTGGTACGGGTAAGCGGGACATCACTTTAAAAGAGTCAGGCATTAAGCTTCATTCAATTGGTGTGGCAGAAGGCCCTGTAATTAGTCAGGGCATGGGCTCAAACTGGGCTGTCATTAGTGATGAAGCAGCGGAAATAATTCAAGGTTCTTCTAAGAAAGGAATCGTAACCGGTTATCATCTTGATAATTGGGAGGATGCAAAGGGTGTTGGCCAGAATATTAATGAGGAGCTTAAGTCCTGGTACGAAGCACATGCAGAGGATAGGGAGGCAAGTTCGAGCTTTGACTTTACTTCACTTGCAGATTCGCTTGCAATGCAGAATCAGATGTACAGCATTATGATGTTCTCGGCGTTACTGGTAGGTGCTGTATTCTTTATCGCTTCGGGAAGCTTCTTGTATTTCCGATTATATACCGATCTGGAACAAGATAAAGAACGCTACAAAGCAATTGGAAAAATTGGTCTTAAGGATAAAGAACTAAGCAAGATAGCGACTACTCAGCTGCTGTTATTGTTCTTTATACCGATTATTGTAGCCATTATCCACAGTGTATTTGCCTTTATGGCTTTACAAAGCTTGATGGATCTATCAATTGCTGGACAGGCTTTTAAAGTGTTAGGTGGTTTTACAGTTGCTCAGATTGTTTACTTTATGGCAATCCGCTGGCGTTATATGAAACATTTGCGTGAAGCATTGCATTAAAGTCAGAAAAGTCGCTTATGGAAAAGGAGCCCTTGCGGGGGCTCCTTTTTGTTTGTGCTCTGATGTTGTTTATTTGGTAGTGAGTGTGTTAGTGTCCTGACGTCTTAGCATGGCTGGGGGTGCGACTTGGCTTTAATTCATTTTTATCAGATCCCCATAAGCCTTTCTTATGCTTTCTGGCCTTACGCTCAAGCTGTACGAAGTGCTCCGCATACATAACGTTAGGTGGGATTGTCATCGCATTGGCGTAACCTTCAGTCACTAAAGTTTCGTTAAACATTTGGGAGTGATTATGTATAAATACATAACGCAGGAGTCTGCCGTATTTGTCTGTATTTCCGGTGTCTGAAAATAAGTATACCTGCTTGCCTGTCAGCTGTTCTTTAGTGAATTGGCTGGCTTCCTTGCCGTAATACTGAACCTTACCATGAGTTTCGGGGGTATTTACCCCAATAAGCCTAACTTTATGGCCTGATTTGGTTACAAATGTATCCCCATCTACGACACGTTGTACGGTGTCTGACTCATATGTTTTACCTTTAAGTTCAGGATAGTTTTGAATCAGCTCCTGAACGATGGATTTAGAGTTCCCATCTGTTGAAGAAACACAGCCAGCTAAGAGAAAGGCTGCAACCGTAGGTATGATCATATACTTCACTAGCAGCGCAAGCATGTGGGAGGGCAAGAACGCTCGTTTTTGGTTGGTATGATGCATGTTTTTATCTCTCCTTCTTCTAACAGTATGACAAAACTTCGTGGTGGGAAGCAAGGTTGATAGTAGGAATGGTAGAAATAACCTAATGTTGCTATTGCAATATGGGTAAATTTATGATATCTTATGGTCAATCTTAATATGAGTCGTGAACGGAAGAACCGTCATGAAGCGATAAGCCGCATTAGAGGCTGAAGCTTTATGACGGTTTTTTTGCGTTCCTGAGGAGGGAGTATGTCACATTTCGGTAAACAGGACTGGATTATGGCGTTGCCAGATAAGCGTCTAATTGATTGCATCTATGATTACTGGAAGCATAGTGTTTATGCGGATGAAGTGCGTCTTCGTGTATTTTCACAGCTGGATACGCTTCAACATTATTTGACCCTCCAATCGGATGCCCTGCTGCTAGTCGTTGCTGCGGGATGGTTGAGCGAACTTCAACAATATCCGGATTGGACCCGAATTAAGAATGCCATGCAGGTTGTGGTGATGTCCGAGCAGTTGTCAGCTGCTAATGCAACGGAGCCCACAGTTACTCCTTACCAGCCTCTATCGAAGTTATTCGAGCAATTATGTTCTATTGCTCCGCGTGATGGTTCCAATCTATTAAGAGTAGTAGATCAGGAGGGAGCAGTTAGCAGCCATACTCGAGTATTAACTGTATGTTCGGCAGGCGGTGGCAGTGGCAAGACGACTATAGCTTTTCATTTAGCTAGGCATGCATCAGCCTGTGGACAACGGGTATTTTATTGGAATCTGGAAATGTTGCAGGATTGGAAGTCTCTCCTTGATCATCCCGAGGCAGGGGATTGCTCCACGAATGTAAATAGCTTTTCTAAGCTTCTCTATCATTTACGATCAGCGATAGAGAAGCCACCCAGTATATCAGTTGATTCCTACACAGTCGAGATTCCGGCGATTCGTGCGACGACCTTTGCATATGCTTGCCGCCATGAAGAGTGGGAGGTTCTTGATGGCAATATGTTCAGTATGCTGTTGGAGTGGCTAACAGATACGAGGCGGTTTGATTTAATTATTATTGATACCGGCGTTATGAACAGGTGTATTACTGCTGCACAGTTCAAGAGTCAGGCTATTGTATATCTGCTCCTGGATGATTTTCCTCTACTAAGCAAGACAGAACAGTGGATGCAGCAGCAAGGAATGGAAGCTCCAGACTGGTCGGCGCAAGTGCTTCCACGAACTAAGTTTATTGTGAACCGATATATGGGAGCGATGCTTAATCGATGGAACAGTCAAGAAGTGAAGATTAGCGGGTTTCTACCTTATATTCCATCCTGGAAGCAGCTTCATCGACAAGAGCAGTGGTTTAGCTCTGCCGTGTTTCAGGCAGCCTTGGAAGAGTGGATTGGTGTACACCTGCCCTGGCTGGTGCGAGGGGGGAAGGTATCAGATGAAGAAAATATTCGGTATGGCTATTAATCGGAATAAGATGTTCACAGAACAAGCAGAAGTAATTGATTCTGCAAATGAAGCCGAGCGAGATAAGCGTATTGATCTGGAAGGACTCTATTTGGATATACGACAACATGTAAGGAGCATGATGGAATGGGAGGAGAACATAGAGGACGCTGTCCTCTATAGAAGAATTGAGAACGCCTTGTTTGCACAGCCATTGGCAAGCAGTTTAACTTCTACAGAGATGATCAGCGTTGTACGACGGGTCTTTTATTCTTTTCGTGGCCTAGATGCGCTGCAACCATTAGTCGATGATCCTGCAATTACGGAGATTATGGTAAATAGTCACGAGGAAATATTTATTGAGCGTGGCGGGAATATGGAGCAGCTAACGATGCAGTTTGAGAGCAGGGATAAGCTCGAAGATGTCATTCAGTCTGTAGTATCCAGAGTGAATCGTGTAGTGAACGAGTCTTCGCCTATTGTCGATGCCCGACTAAGTGATGGTTCAAGGGTACACATCGTACTTCCGCCTGTCGCATTAAAGGGACCGACGGTCACGATCCGCAAGTTTCCAGCGAAACCGATGACGATTGAGTCACTTGTTCATCAAGGAGCTCTCAGTAATGTGGCTGCAGAGTTTCTGCAAATATTAGTGCGCGCGAAGTACAACTTGTTTATTAGTGGCGGGACAGGCTCTGGTAAGACGACATTCCTTAATGCATTATCGCAGTATATTCCGTCCACTGAGCGTGTCATTACGATAGAAGACGCTGCCGAACTTCAGATCCTGACAGTGCCTAACCTTGTTGCATTAGAGACACGTAATGCGAATACGGAGGGCAAAGGTGCAATGGCGATGAAAGATCTCATACGTGCTGCGCTCAGGATGAGACCGAATCGTATCGTTGTTGGAGAAGTGCGAGGGGGAGAGGCTCTGGATATGCTCCAAGCCATGAATACTGGTCATGATGGGAGCTTGTCCACCGGCCATGCTAATGGTGCTAGGGATATGCTAAGTCGGTTGGAAACGATGGTTCTTAGTGGGACGAATATGCCTCTGCCTGTCATTCGTCAGCAGATTGCGTCTGCACTTGATGTAATTGTACATTTAGCCAGACTCCGAGATGGGTCACGGAAAGTGATGGAAATAGCCGAAGTTGAAGGTATTAAGGGAGGTGAGATTGTATTGTCACCACTTTATGTCTTTGAGGAGCATGAGGAACGGGATGGAGTTATCTATGGACAGTTGGAGCAAAAGAAGGAGCTTCTTCATCGTTGGAAGCTGAAGATGGCTGGGATGAGACTGCCTGAATAGGATGCAGTCTACCTTGGGATAGAATTGCAGTTGGATCAGGAGAGTGGAATAGTTGAAGAGGAAAAGTCAGTCTCTGCCCAATTATTCGGTCTATAAGATGTCACTTAGACAGTATGTATTTGCTAGTTTCATCGGGGTCACTGCAATGTGTCTAGTCGGATATTTGTTCTACCAACATTGGCTAGGCGTGCTTGTTATCGGAGCGATGGGCTTTCGATATCCGCGTATCCGCACAAGAGAGTTGCTTAACAGGCGCAGATCACAACTAACGAATCAGTTCAAGCAGGCTTTGTATTCACTAAGCTCTTCGTTGTCTGCCGGTCGATCATTGGAGAATGCATTTAAGGAAGCGATTCATGATCTGACGCTGCTATATCCTGGGGTTGATGTGGACGTTATACGAGAACTTCGTATTATAAGTTCCCGGATGGATAACGGGGAACCAATGGAGCAAGCGCTGTTGGACTTTAGCTTACGCGCGAATCAAGACGACATCTCAAATTTTGCAGATGTAATCGTTACCTGTAAGCGTATGGGAGGTGACTTGATTGAAGTGGTCAGGAGAACTTCCTCCGTTATTGGTCAGAAGATGGATGTCATGCTGGAAATAGAAGTGTTAGTGGCACAGAAGAAGCTAGAGATGAAGGCGATGATGGTTGCACCTTTTATATTCATTGGATTGCTTAAAATGAGTGCTGCTGATTTTCTAATGCCGCTGTATGAAGGGGCAGGCAGAATGATTGCCACAGTTGCCCTTGTGTTATTGTTTTTTGGGATTTGGCTTATTAGCAGGATGATGGATATTCGAGTTTAGACAGGAGGAAGTCCATTTTGTCCAAAGGTGTTTGGTTAGTGGCGGCGATCGCATGCTTTGGAGTGTTATGGTTCGCTAACAGGCGTACAAAGACTGTGTATCAGGAAATTGTGCGTTTATCGGCTTCTAAGAAGTTGGCTTTATGGCTCCCTATCTTTCTCCATTTGATTACGTTTATCCAATCATCTCTCGATACACATCCGCTCCTTGTATCGATCCGACAAGCTTTGTACCAATTACATGGACCCACCCAGTCCTACAATCAATTTCGATTGTTTATGGCAGAACTTACGTTCATTGCCTATGTTGGAATACCTTTAGGCTTTTTATTTACAGCAATGACCGATGGCAGGATAACAAACATGACAGGGGGAGGCCTATTAGCACTACTGTTAATACTTGCCCGTGTTAAAGATGTGTTAAACAAAGCCGAACGGAAACGTCAGGAGCTCCAAATGGAACTGCCAGAATTGCTAAGTAAACTGACATTATTAGTACAAGCGGGCGAAACGGTACAGAAGGCGCTATATACTTGTGTGCAGCGAAAGTCGAGGCAATTGGAGCATCCACTATATAAAGAGCTGGATCGAATGATGAAGGACGTACAGAACGGATATGCGTTTGTACAAGCGTTGGAACAGTTTTCTAAGAGGTGCGCCACACAGGAAGTAGCGATGTTTTCTACAACCTTACTTATTAATCAACGTCGGGGTGGGGCATCATTTGTTCTTGCAATGGAAGAGCTGGGAAGACAACTCTGGGATAAACGTAAAGCGGTAGCACGCAAGCGTGGAGAAGAAGCATCAACCAAGCTTATTTTACCGATGATGCTGATGTTTCTAGTTATTTTAGCAGTAGTAGGCGGACCAGCATTCCTTATGATGAAGTAATAACGTGAACATTTGAGAGGAGAATATAGATGCAAAGTTGGGTACGTACAACAACTAAGTCGTTATTGCAGGACGAAGATGGGCTGGGCATGGTGGAGCTAGTCGTAATTATTGCGATTATCGTTGTGATCGCCATTATTTTTAGAAACGAAATTACTAATTTTATTAAAAGTTTGTTTGTGAAAGCAAGCAATAAGTCAGAGGAAATCTTTAAGTAATGTTTCTTAACAAGCGCAGGAAGCCAGGTGAGATGTGGCGAGGCATAAAGAATGAGAATGGCTCAATGATTATTGAGGCATCTGTTGTATTCCCGATCATTCTTTATTGCTCTTTGGCGATGATATTTATGGGCATGTTTGTGTTTTTAAAGGTAATGGTGTCACATGCTGCCGTCTTAGTCGCTGATCGGGCTGCTATCGTTTGGACCAATAGCAGCAAAGACCCCAAGACTGGATTTTTTCCCAATCATACTTATGATCCGTTATATTGGCGTCTATATCAAGATCAGCTTCTAGATCGAGTGTTGGATATCGGCACGCAACGAGATAACTTTAATGTACATATCCCAAGCAGGATAGGGAGCAGCTTAGCTACAAAGAAGCTGCACAGCGCAGCCGCCTTTGTGCCTCTGCTCTACACAGGCAATGTGCAATTTAACAATTTGCTTATGGAGCGCACTGTAAATGCTTCGCTGGCCAGTCCTATGTTTGATTATTCTGTAGGGCGAATGATCGATCAGGAGATCAATATAGATGGTGAAGCGGTCAGTGCTGTTGTAGAACCTGCAGAATTTATACGAACCGTAGAATTTGTTAGATATATGACGGTAAAGCTGAGGTCTCTAACTCAATTAGGTGCCAATCCTCGCCAAGCGGGGCAACTTATAAAGAATGTTGTATCTGCCCCACCATGACATTTATGAAGAGCGAGGATAATATGTATGTTTTGTTTATATAGGTGGCTCAACACAATTGCTAGGTTGCTAGTCTTGAGGAGGCAGAGAATTGTATATAGTGAGCGAGGCGCGGTCTCTGTTTTCCTCATATTTGTGATTATGGTTGTATTTACACTTATGTCTGTGCTCATTGATTATGCACGTATTGCAGCCTTAGAATGGAGAACTGAAGCAGCAGCCCAGACGGCTGCGCGTTCAGTGATGTCGGCTTACGACCCAGAAGTACAACAGCGCTACGGATTATTTGCGTATGGTCAGACAGACCCCACTCATATTGTAGAGGTCGTGCTGAATAATCATATTCCGCATACAGATGAGGATACTTTTTCCTGGGTCAACATGGAGATTAGGAGTCACGAGACCGAAGTGCTGCGACCTTTGGGAAGACTAGAAGAGTTTGAGCATCAAGTACAGGAAGTGATGAAGTATAAGGCTCCAGTCCAGATTGCTTATGAGCTCATAGGCAAGTTGAAACCTTTGTCAGGAGCGATGAAGGAAGCTGTGCAAGCAACTGAATTGCTGCACAGCATTAAAAGGGATGTTGACGAGCGTAATGATGAACTCGAACAAGTACTCAAGTTGCAGAAGCAAGCACGAGATACAGCAGCTGATGCAGGAGCAAAGCAACTGCTCACACAGAATAATCAGCTCGGGCTATCAGATAGGCCAATAGGCCCCGTAACGACTGCATCAGACATTGTGTCACAATATAATGATTATTTGGACAAGTTAGCAGATAGTGAGGTTATCGAAAAGACGGGACATAAGAAGTATCAACAATTAATTAGCAGGTTTGAAATAGAAGCGCGCCGGCTGGCACAACTTTTGGAACGGAAGGTGAGTGCCGCGAGTGAGCAACAGACAGAAAGTCTTAAAGAAGCTAAACAAACTTTGAATAGAGTGTACGATAAGAATGTATTAATTAGGGACAGGATTCGGCAAGTAAGGGCAACTAGTCAAGGTCAAGGCTATGATCAAGTTCAACAATCCTCTACAGGGCAAACAGTTAGCAACGAGGATGAGAGAACAGTTATTCGTAAGTTTAAAGAATCAATTGATTCACTCGTATTAGAAGATGGTTTTTTTGTAAGATATGAAGCGGAATTACACACACAGGCACAACAGTTTGCTTCTATTGCCCATGAAGTTAATCTGTTTCAGAAACTTGTGAATTCAATACCCGAGAAGGGATCAAAGGTTGACTTGCAAGACTCAGTTACTAATATGTGGAACCTGTGGACGGTGTATGAACAAGACTATATCCGTAGTTCAGGTAATTTGATTCAAGAAAAGGAGAAAGAAGTACGACAAATCACGGGTAGTGATTCTCAACGCCGGAGATTAGATAAAGAAACGAAGCAGGAGCTTGGTAAAGTGTCAGATCTACTCGGATCATTAAGGAAGATAAATGCCAAGCTTAAAGAACACCAAGCTGTATTTGATGAGGTAAAGCAGAAAGCAGATCAGATCAAATTATTCAATAAGAGGGAACACCATGCTGATTTACAAGTCGGCGGTGTTGAAAGTGACCCCACTGAGCAAGTCGCTGCTTCAATGGACGGTATTACTGCCTTGTATAGCAACTTGGGGAGTATGGTTAATGGAGCAAGGGATCGTTTATTCCGTAATGAGTATGCCTTCTTGTATTTCAACAGCTATGATCCCACGAAGTTGAAGTCTTTGCTCCATGAGAGTCAGCCATCACATGAATTGCTGCAATCGTTAAGCATTAATAATCAGGAATTAGAATATGTTATGTACGGCTGGGCAGATCCTGCCGCGAATTTAGCAGCAGCTTATGGCGAAATATTTTCACTAAGATTGGCAGTTCGTACAATGGAGGGTATTGTTCAGTCCGCTCATATGGTTCATCCTATGGTGATTCTAGCTTCAGCCGTATTATACGGTGTACGAATGGCATTTCAAGACATGATTGCACTGATGACTAAGAATGAAGTTCCTCTATCTGCATATGCACCTATGGTAAATTTGTCCTATAGTGATTTCTTACGGTTATTTATGATGCTGCACGGAGATAAGGAGCAAATGTCAATACGTATGCTTGCACTTATACATAACAATACAGATTTGGATCCTATTGTGAGAGGAACATATGGTCAGACAGACTTAAAGGCACGGATGAAACTGTGGTTTCTTCCAGGTGTCATTAAGCTTCTTGGTGAATCTGGATTAATAGGAGGGCAAATTGCAGATGGATATTATGAAGCGACACGCCGCTCTGTATTTGCCTACTAGATTAAAGAAGCCAGCTTATTCGTTTGGATCAAAGTGGGAGAGGTCAGATGGTGGAATCATCCTGGAAGCGGCCATACTGTTGCCGATGGTTCTTTTACTCTTCTTATTTTTCATTTATATGATACAAGCAGCCCTAATAGCAACTGCTTTACAGTCAAGTGCTTCGAATTCAGTGAAAATGGTCGCTGCCCACATGTATCCTGTCGTATTAGCATTACAAAATGATGAATCGAGTAGTGGAGGTTCACACGATAATAAAATTCCCCGTCCTCCGGCAATGGCGATGCGCCTAACAGTTAATGAATTTGGGCAGAAATTTGGGAACATTCTTCCGCATCCTGCAGCAGATTGGGTACAAGATATAGGGCAGTGGGCAGGTCAATATGCTGAGTCATTAGGGGAGCAGGCGCAGGCTGTGCTTGGACAAGCATTGTTTCAACCGTTGTTAGCGCGTTACGGAGTACAAGGAGTATTAACGCCGAGTCGTATTCGTGTTACACATTTAAAATTGCCTGACTTAAAGGAGAAGAAAGAGCCTTATATTGCACTTGAGCTTGAATATGATTTACCGATGCGTGTACCTCTATTAATGAATACAGTGACGTTGAAGGCGCGAGCGGCAGAGCGTGTCTGGATCGGGGATAGCCCTTTATCAGGTTCAGTTACGAATCCCACGCAGAAAGATAAACCAATACCCCAAATCATTAGGCTGGAGCCCAATCCACTGAAGCCATGGGGAATGGCAAGACTAATAGCCAAGGCAGCTCCGCATGAACGGATTAAGCTTATGGTGTACTACAAGAGTGGTGAGAGCATAGCCAAGGGGCTTGAATGGAAGCATGCAGATGCTGAAGGAAATGTGGTTTGGGAGTGGAACGTATCGGGCCATACTTCTGCAGGAATTTGGCGGCTGCAGGTTATAACGGAAAGTGGCATGTCAGCTGATATGAATTTTCAGGTGCAGTAGCTACAGAATTAGATCTACAGATTAGATGTGGAAGGAGGAGGTCGTCATTGCAGTTAGCCGAGGGAGCAACTGCCGTATTGCTGATAGCGGCTGGCGTTGCGGATATACGGACTCGTAAAATACCTAACAAGCTTAATCTGACCGCAGTTGTGACAGCATTATTGTATTACGCTGTTGTTGATGGGACGAAAGGTATAGTAACAAGTGGATTGGGACTTCTCAGCGGCTTCGGGTTATTACTACTGCTATACATAGGCCGGGCAGTAGGCGCTGGCGATGTAAAGTTATTTGCTGCGCTCGGTGCATGGATGGGTAGTTATTTTGTGTGGAACACATTTTTCTACTCCATCTTATATGGTGGAGTGATTGCTTCAATATACTTGTTGTATCACTATCGATCATTAGGTAGACGATTTGTTCAGATGGTGCTGCTGTTTATTGGGGTGAAATCCTTTGATATGCTTCGAGAGACCGTAATTCGACCTTCTACTTTTCCGTTCATGCTGGCAGTGATTCCAGCAGCGCTGACTGTACATTTTATGGACATGTGATGGCGATAAAGGACCGCGTTTGCCTTGAATTGGAGGAGGGCATGATTGTTGAAAAGGAGTGAGACATGTCAACGACATATGGGTATCATGGAGACTTTGTAAATGAGGTTACTTTGTGCATGAAGCTGTTGAGAGACCCGCCAGTAAAGTCAGATGAACTAGATGTCCATCCCATAAGGATGATGCGCCAGTGCCCGGTTCCTCATTTGCTTGAGTTGGATGTTCGAGAGATCGATTATAATGTGCAACTGATCTATGATATTAGCGGCAAGAAGATGCTTCAGCAGCAGCTTCGTAGTGAATCCATAGCTGAATTGCAATATTATGAGCTCTTGTTGCAATTATTGGGGATTGTTGAGGAATGTCGAACGTATTTGCTGCATCCAAACCAACTGCTGCTGCACGAGCAATTTGTGTTCATAGAGGGTGGATTATCTCATGGTAGATTATACGTCCCTTATGTTCCCTTGCAGCAGGCGATTCATGAGCACGCAGCTTTGCATGGAATTCAACATTTGGCTGTTCAATTGTCGGGGAACGTTCATTCCTGGAGTGGCGATAGGTTTCAACGTGTCATTCGTATGCTGAACGATGGCAGCTACTCCCTATCCCAAGTTCGACATTTCCTGCAATGTATTCTATCCCCAACTACTCAAGAATCAACGTATGATAATAATAGTCAAGCACAGCCGGCCCATTCAGAAATGTCTACACCTATCCAGCGAGAGCGTGTCAATAGGCTTAACAAAGAGGGGCTAAACGATGAACCTCGACCACATTTTAGCAATCCCGAGAATCTGCCAGTAAGTGCAGCTTCTCCAATTCACTTAAAGAACGGTCGGCAGAATAGGTCTTCAGGACATGAGCGATACCCAATGAATAGAATCGTTGAACCTGAGAGAGGAGATAGATATTCCAGGTTAGGGGAACAGGAAAAGACAGAAAGACGTGCGTGGAACGTGCAGGAGAGGATTGCTGACAATGGGGATATCGATTATCAGGCAAACGCGGTGCTGAAGGGCTCGGGTATTATCGGTGCAGCCATTTCAATTCTTATCTTGACGGCAGGTTGGGGATTAGGTTATTTAAGACGTAACGATAATTTAGGTATGGTATTAAGCTGTGGTACCACTTTAATTGGTTTATGGTTCGGCTGGGCATGGAAGAAAGGTTGGGTTTTTTCCTTGCTCTCGCATTTGCGTGATCGAGTATTTTTACAGCGCACAGATCATACTGATCCGGGGAGCGTTGAGCTTCCTGACTTTGCCTCGATTGAGCTGACATCTCAATTGAGTGACAGAGCAATAGATAGGTCAGAGCATCAGAATTATAGCGGGCGTCCTGAGCATGGTTTGGATACGAGGGATTGCACATCGGAGCGTGTTGCTGCAGCTTCCCTGTTTAAGGATGGGATGAGAACGGGAAGTTATGCGGAATATCCTTCTACTTATACAACCAAGTTTTCAAATGATTATGAGCCTATTAATCCTTTGCTGCAAACGATGCAGCAAAAAGAAATAGAGCTTGTAAATAAAGAGAGTTCTGCTAATATGTCAGACCAGCATTACGAAGCTCTTCCGTTTCAGACGACAATGATAGGTATGTCAAATCCGGATGCAACGATGATGTTGGATGATATTGTGCACGCAGGGCAAGGACGTCAAGGTGTGAAGCGTGTAATGATAGAACGGCTTGGCGACGATAACAGGACTGTAATTGATTCCATTGAAGCTAATGAGTGGCCTTTTGTCATAGGGCGGGCTGATCAAGGTGTGCATTATTACATTCCGCAGATGGGTATTTCTAAGCTGCATTGTGAGTTAATTAATGAAGAGACGCATATCAGTATCAAAGATCTGGGTTCAAAGAATGGAACGGAACTCCAAGACGAACTGCTGATTCCCTATAAGTCTTATCTGATTCAGAACGGAGATTGCTTTAAGATAGGGACCTCTATGCTAAGGATGGTTGTAAGGGAAGGTTGAACAGCAAGTACGGTATGGTAATAATGGTAGGTAGGGCTATACAAGTTGTAAGGGCTATTTCGTCAGGTGGGATGCTGCTGACGGAATAGCCCTTATAATTTCTAATTATATAATGCGGTTTGTCGTAGAGCTCGAAGGGCGCGCTCCACGGAACCATATTGAAATGTGAACCCATGCTCCAACGCTTTGGAAGGGTATACGCGCTGACCCTCAAGCAGAAGTAATGACATTTCGCCTAACAATAAGCGCAGTGACCAAGCGGGAAGAGGTAGCCAGAAAGGGCGACTGTATACGTTGGCTATTGCCCGCCCAAACTCTTCATTCGTCACCGATTCCGGAGCGGAAGCGTTCACAACACCGCTCAAACTCGCGTCTTTAACGACAAAGTCAATCAGCTGAACCAGATCATCAATATGTATCCATGAGAAAGGCTGCTTCCCGCTGCCTATGCTTCCCCCTATACCTAATTTAAAGGGCAGCAGCATTTTGGGGTAAGCTCCATCGTCAGTAGACAGGACGGGGGCGATTCTTAACTTAACAGTCCGCTTGGCAGGTATGGAATCTGCACTGGCCTCCCATTGACGAACCACATCTGCCAAGAAATCATCTCCGTCAGGTGGACTTGTCTCGTCAAACACACCGGTTAAGGAGGAACCGTAAACGGATGATCCAGAGGCACTAATAAATAAAGGAAGCGGGTTGCCTATTGATTGTACCCACTCATTTAGCCGCCTGGCAGGCATAATTCGTGAAGCGACGATTCTATTCTTGGCTGACTCGGTCCACCTTTGGTTAATTGTTTCGCCTGCCAGATTCACCGCTACATCTATGTTCTGACATGACGTAGACTTCTTTAAGTCAGCCCAACGCAGAAAAGAGGGCTGCTTACCTTGAAAGCTGCGTCGGGGAGCGGAGTGGGATCTGGTGATGATGACAACCTCATGACCTTCATTGAGCCACCATTCAGCCAACGCGTGTCCTACTAAACCTGTGCCGCCAGTGATTAACATTTTCATACCATTCCTCCTTCCCTTGTTACTCACCAAACCATTTCCTATTCGATCTGACTGTGTTTGTGTGGAGAAGGACATATTAACAAACCAATGAAGTTGAACAAGATATGCATGTATAGGTGATAGGTTAGAGCATTCATGGACTGCGGACCCGCTATATGTGCTTTCCAAGGAAGAATTTAAAAGCCAATCATTTTAATAAATGTTCAAATCGGGAATAATCTATCTTGTGACGCTTTAAATTCTTGACGAGATAAGAGTAATCCCGTCGTGGGGTCGCTTTAATGTAACCTTCGATACAATGATCACGTGTTACTTCAGTTGCGCCGCTCTCTACAGCAACCTGTCCGATCTTGGCAGCAATGGTATGCTTGGCAATATCACGGAACGCTTGCGGAACGGGATCGACAAGCAACTGTAGGAAATCCCTAGTATCATCGGTCCATAAGGGGCGACTTTTCTCCACCCAATAGTTTTGCCAGTCAAGCTTGGACTTGCCGTCTTTCATGGGTAATACTTTCATAAACTTGCGAAACATAAAAAATCCGCCTATTGCCATAAAGCCAATCATAACAAATCCCCAGAAGGCGATCGAATTCATAAACCAATTCGGAGGAGTGGTGCTGGCGAGCGGCAATAAAATGTGAACTGTGTACATATAAGGATCACCTCGAGGTCATTACCTAAATTTACAAGTGCAACTATACGAATTATACCGCATTCCTAGATTTATTTCGATATTACCTGTAAAATAAGGGACATTAATTGAAGGGAGCTGTACTATGTTAAAGATCGGATCGCACGTTTCGTTTTCGGACAAGGGTTTGCTAAGCGCTGCTACAGAAGCTGCCACTTATGGTTCGAGCTCATTTATGATATATACCGGCGCTCCACAAAATACGCGTCGTAAGCCTATTGATACGTTATATATAGAAGAAGGCAAGGAATTGATGAATAAGAATGGTGTGGATGAAATCGTTGTACACGCACCGTATATTATCAACCTAGGATCGTATAAGCCTGATACGTTTGAACTTGCGGTAAACTTTCTGCAAGAAGAAATTCGTCGTACGCATCATATTGGTGTAAGAAACATCGTACTTCATCCAGGTGCCTATACGGACAAAGATGCGGAATTTGGCATCAACCGGATCGCGGAAGGATTAAATGAAGTACTGCGAAATACAAGTGAGACTGACGTTAATATCGCGCTTGAGACAATGGCCGGCAAAGGCACAGAGATTGGCCGCAGTTTCGAGGAACTCGCAGCAATTATTGACAAGGTGGAGTTGAACAGCCGTCTGACGGTATGTATGGATACGTGCCACATTCATGACGCTGGTTATGATATCGTGAACGATTTGGACGGTGTATTGGAGAAGTTTGATCGGCTGGTTGGCCTTGATCGTATAGCAGTAGTGCACTTAAATGACAGTAAGAATCCAACTGGGGCGAGCAAGGACCGCCATGCACCGGTTGGGTCAGGATGGATAGGGTTTAACGGCATTAACAGTGTTGTTCAACATCAAGGACTTCAAGGCCGTCCGTTTATCTTAGAGACACCGTGGATCGGTAAAGATGCGAAAAAACAGCGCCCAATGTACGAAGCTGAGATTGCACTTCTTCGCGGTAACGTGAAGGAGCGGTTTGGAGATGCGTTTATTGAGGATGTCGAACGACTGAACCATTACTTTGCTAACGAGGGTATAGACCGTCGTGGATTCGTACTGGATACATGGAACCTGCTTAAAAATGATGCCAAGGCTAAGAAGGCTGACCCGCGTGAGCCATTGGAGCGTTTGTATGATCAAGTTATTGCAGCGGAATTGCTGCCTGATCTGGCCGAGGAACAGGTGAACCAACGGATCACAGTGTGGCTTGCTGGAACGGACGCTTTAAAATAAAGCGGATGATTGACACTGCTAATAAAACAATTACCTATATATAGTGATGCTTTATAGATAGAGGGAGGGAAACTTATGACACACCAACACACATTAACCCATGTCCGTTCAATTGCGGACAACCTGTCAGTGCATCGCGCACGGATGCTCATTTCCTGCCCGGATCGTGCTGGGATCGTTGCCACTGTATCTAGATTTTTGTATGAGCATGGCGCTAATATCGTTCAATCAGACCAATATACAATGGATCCGGACGGTGGCATGTTCTTTATGCGAATTGAGTTTGATATGGATCATTTGCAGGATCATCTGCCTCAAGTGAAGCAAGATTTTGCTTCCATTGCAGGCGAGTTCCAGATGGATTGGCGTATTTCTCGTGTAAGTGAGAAGAAGCGCCTTGCGATCTTTGTATCAAAAGAAGATCATTGTTTACTGGAGCTGATCTGGCAATGGCAGGCTGGAGATCTTGATGCTGATATTGCGATGGTAGTGAGCAACCATAACGATATGCGTGAATATGTGGAGTCATTTGGGATCCCGTATCACTATATTCCGGTTACACCTGATACGAAGCAGGAGGCAGAGCAAAAGCAGCTCGACGTAGTGAGCGGTCAGGCAGATGTCATCATACTGGCTCGTTATATGCAAATTATTCCGCCGCGCTTCATAGAAGAGTATCAGAATCAGATTATTAACATTCATCATTCGTTCTTGCCAGCATTTGTTGGCGGTAAACCTTATCACCAAGCCTATGGTCGCGGGGTTAAGCTAATAGGAGCGACTGCACATTACGTGACGGAAGAGTTGGATGGCGGTCCGATTATTGAACAAGACGTGGGGCGCGTGACCCATCGAGCAGATGTAAATGAATTAAAGCGTATCGGTCGCACGATCGAGCGAGTTGTATTGGCGCGTGCTGTTCATTGGCACGTTGAAGATCGGATACTCGTCTATCAGAATAAGACAGTTGTCTTTAACTAGAGTTTATTCGTATATTTGAGATTATCACATGAGAAGCTGTCCTCTTGCTTAAGGGGGACAGCTTCTATATGTTGGCTCGCATATACAATATTATGTCTAGGATATAAAGGAGTCTATCGTCACGGGCCAACGCTATTTTTCAGTCAAGTTAAGGAGAGCAGCCTTTTTTACTCTATAGGTTGACGAATCGTACTGAAAGAAAAGCAACTAGCGCGATAAATCATATACTGATATAGTGTATGAAGTGATAGATAGGTTATGAACGACGGGTGTGAACTCATATGAACCATGATGAATCAAGAAGTCTAGCTGCATGGGTAGAGAGTAAGCTGTTGCCTGATCTAATAATATATAGTGACTCCCCGGATGATCCGGTTGTTGTGAAGTATATGCCTGAACCGTGGATATTGCTAGGTACAGGTAATTATGCTGCTGTGTTTGCAAATAGTCATGACAGTGAATGGGTCGTTAAAGTATATGCTGAAGGACGGCCTGGCTTAACGGAAGAGGCTGAGGTGTACCATAAGTTGGGCATACATCCTGCCTTCTCCGAATGCTTAGGAGTTGGACATAACTACTTGATATTACGGCGGCTGAGAGGTATTACGTTGTATGATTGTTTGTTAAAAGGGATCCCTATACCGCCTTCTGTCATTTCCGACGTGGATGCAGCACTGGCTTATGCAAGAGCTAAAGGACTGAATCCTAGAGATATTCATGGCAAAAATATATTAAACGACAACGGTCGCGGTTCGGTAGTTGATGTATCCGACTTTTTGCTGGAAGGTCCCGATCGATTATGGCGTGATATGAAACGTGTATACCAATGGGTGTATAAACCGTTGCTGTTAAAATGGCCGATCCGTCTACCTGCCTTTTTGCTGGAGGGCTTGCGCAAAGGCTACCAACGTATTCGCAAGCAACGAAGGAACAGGTCAATTGATTTATAGCTACGTGGTGATTCTGATCTTGATGTGAGATCCTGGAAATATAACTAAATTAGCCGTTACCGTTAAATAGGCTGTATACGGCAGCACGAAGGAGCTGGGGCGTTCCTGTTACGTAAGACGATTTGGTCTTCGTCACAACACCGCAGCTTATTTGTGTTCGTATTTTCACGCATACTCGCCTAAATCATCTCAAAAAAGGGCATACAATAGATGTCCCTCCATGCTTCTTTTTTAGCAATGACTCCAACAGTTGAGCTGCTCTTAGCTGTTGTGCCACCGTCTCTTGCGGAGATCCCTGGCGCAACTCAAGTAAATATGGGAACGAGTCGGCTGGAGCTATAACGGAGTTCAAAGTTGTAGCTCTGTAATCGTTAGTGTGAAGGACATCATGATGTTATGTTGTAGGATCATTTTTTATTACGTTGAAGTAGCATAGTAAACAAACAAATGGTACAATAATGCAAAATGCAGTAGACAAGCTGAGTGATGAACATCATATTCATTTTTTTCAGCTTGTACATAGAGAGGGAGGAAATCAGCAATGACAGCAACGCCATTAAACATCGATCAACTTTCCATCGCTTCTATCCGTACTTTGGCGATCGATGCAATTGAGAAAGCAAAATCCGGACATCCGGGTATGCCAATGGGTGCCGCACCGATGGGATACCATTTGTTTGCCAAAGCCATGACGCATAACCCGACAAATCCGACATGGATTAACCGAGACCGCTTTGTATTATCTGCAGGCCACGGCTCCATGTTGTTATACAGCTTGCTGCATCTGAGTGGTTACGATCTTCCTTTAGATGAAATTAAAAATTTCCGCCAATGGGGAAGCAAAACGCCTGGCCATCCAGAGTTTGGACATACGGCAGGTGTTGATGCGACAACAGGTCCGCTTGGTCAAGGGATTGCTATGGCGGTAGGTATGGCTATGGCAGAAGCGCAACTTGGCGCGACGTACAATCGCGACCAATTTAACGTGGTGGATCACTTCACATATGCAATCTGCGGTGACGGAGACCTCATGGAAGGTGTTGCTAGTGAAGCAGCTTCTCTCGCAGGGCATTTGAAATTAGGTAAATTAGTCGTGTTGTACGACTCCAATGATATAACACTTGACGGCGAAGCAAACCTCTCGTTTAGCGAAAATGTACGTCAACGTTTTGATGCTTACGGTTGGCAGACATTGCTTGTCGAGGATGGCAATGACTCTGCTGCAATCGAAGCTGCAGTGAACGCAGCCAAGCAGGATACAAGCAAACCAACACTGATCGAAGTGAAGACGGTCATCGGCTATGGCAGCCCGAATAAACAAGGTAAGGGTGGGCACGGCGGTACGCATGGCTCGCCGCTCGGTTCGGACGAAGCTAAGTTGACCAAAGAGTTCTACCAATGGGGACATGAGGATTTCTATGTTCCAGAAGAAGTGTATACTCACTTTGAAACAAATGTTAAGCACAAGGGTATTCAAGCCAATGATACTTGGGACAAGCAGTTCGAGCAATACGCACAAGCTTATCCAGAGCTTGCTGCTCAATTCAATACAGCGATTAGCGGCAAACTGCCTGAGAATTGGGATGCTGCATTGCCTGTGTATGCTTCAACAGACAAAGCACTCTCAACACGTGTTGCTTCCGGCAACGCACTGAATGGCCTGGCGAAGAACATCCCGTTCTTAACGGGTGGTTCAGCGGACTTGGAGAGCTCGACGATGACACACTTGAACGATCTTCCTTCCTTCCGTCCAGGTCAATATGAAGGACGCAACTTGTACTTTGGTGTTCGCGAATTTGCAATGGCTGCAGCGATGAACGGCATGGCTTTGCACGGCGGCGTGAAAGTATTCGGAGGCACGTTCTTTGTATTTACGGACTACTTGCGTCCAGCAGTGCGCTTGTCTGCTCTAATGGGATTACCAGTTACTTACGTGCTGACCCATGATAGTATTGCTGTTGGAGAAGACGGGCCGACACACGAGCCGATCGAGCAGCTTGCTTCGGTACGAATCATTCCTGGCTTGACTGTAATTCGTCCAGCTGACGGCAATGAGACGTCTGCAGCGTGGGCATATGCAATGGAGAACACGAGCAGTCCGATCGTACTTGTGCTGACTCGTCAGAACTTGCCGATTCTCGAAGCTACTCCAGAAGGCGCGCGTGAAGGCATTACCCGCGGGGCGTATGTTGTGGCTGACGCTGCTAACGGCAAGGCGCAAGCGCAAATTATCGCAACAGGCTCCGAAGTACAATTGGCTGTACGCGCACAACAGGCTCTAGCTGAGGAAGGCATACAAGTTCGTGTTATTAGTATGCCAAGCTGGAATCTGTTCGAGCAGCAACCACAAGCGTACAAGGATTCAGTTCTGCTGCCTGACGTGAAAGCACGCCTTGCAGTTGAGATGGCATCTCCATTTGGTTGGGAGCGATATGTCGGCGACCAAGGTGATATCTTGGCCATTTCGACATTTGGTGCTTCGGCCCCTGGCGATCGTGTTATGAGTGAATATGGTTTCACGGTTGAAAATGTAGTTGCACGTGTTAAGGCGCTTTTGTAATTCTAACGCAGCTCAAAATTGTATAACGGGGAGTAGGAGAAACGATGTCACAAGCCCAAAATTCTGCAACAGCTCAATTTGAGCAGGTTACGGTCGTTAAAGCGGCTAATATTTATTTTGAGGGTAAAGTTACCAGTCGTACAGTGGTATTCCCAGACGGGACCAAAAAAACATTAGGTATTATGATGCCGGGTGAGTACGAATTTGGAACGGACACTGCAGAGATTATGGACATTACGGCTGGCAAGCTGGATGTGCTTCTATCGGGGCAAACCGAATGGCTCCAGATTGATGGCCAAGGTGAATTTACGGTACCGGCTCGTTCCAGCTTCAAGCTAGTTGTACACACAGTAACGGATTATTGCTGCTCCTACATCCCGGAATAAACGTATAGACATGCATTTGGAAAGTCCCCGCCTGGAATATAGACAGGACGGGGGCTTTTTACATTAGGCTTGAATAATCCAGCATATCCTAATAGAGGGGAGGCGTGATGAGACATGCTTCATCAGTATGAAATCACGACCCGTCGACTGACGATTAGGCCATTTAGAAAGGAAGATTATACGGACTGGTTTTATCAGCATAAGAATCGGTTACCGTCGCAACACAAGTACGATGAGGGAAACCTGGATATGTGCGCCTGTACGGAAGAGTGGTTCGATTCATGGATCAAGAGACATGAGCAGTTGGCGGCAGAAGATAGCGAGTATTTGTTTGGCGTGTTTCGGCAGGAGGATAATGCACATCTCGGAGACATCGATATTTCAACCCTGTTAAGAGGCGATTTTCAATGGGGGCGTGTCGGCTATATGCTGCACAATCAGCACTGGAACCAGGGCTACGGCAAAGAGGCGGTACAGGCAGTCATGCACATAGCTATGGGCCCCTTACAATTTCATCGTATAGAAGCTCATATTAATACCGATAATCTAGTTTCTATTAAATTAGCGGAAAGTGTAGGCATGAAATTTGAATGTATCCGTAAATCATTTATTTACGAGCACGGCAACTGGACTGATCAGTTGATCTATTTCATTCATTCCAGTTAGCAAGGTTAGTACAGTGGGGATGCCATAGCATGTCACAGATTACGATTACAATTCTGAGGAATAAATAAGTAAATGTATAAAACTATGAGGGATGTTGCTTTGACTATTCAGCTAGAACATCAAGGAGCTGTCCCATACCCCATTACTGAACAGCAGTCTTGGGTGAATGACACAACTCCTCTATATATTGAAAGGTTTCCAACTAACAAGAAGCCTGATTAGTTGCCTTTCGGTTGGTTAATAGCTTGGCCAATCCATTGTTCATATACTTTTACAACCGCACATAAATCTTCTTCACCGTAACCGGAAGTTTGTCCCATTTGAAAAATGCTTTTTGCCAGCTCCAGCAGCGGTGTAGGGGACTGCATCGTATCTGTAAGCACAGAGGCAAGCTTTAAATCTTTAAGCATGAGCTGCAATGAAAATTGATTGTCAAAGTTGCTGGCGATAATTTTCTCGCCTTTCAATTCGGCTGCTTTGCTGCCCGCGCTGCCATTGCGCACAACCTCAAGGAATGCCGTCGGATTAACGCCTGCTTTGGATACAATCGAGAAGCCTTCTGCTAAAGCAACGTTGTTAATACCAACGATCGTATTATGTGCTAGCTTGGTAATCGCACCGCTTCCTGTCGGCCCCATATGCACCATGCGGCTGCCCATTGCTTCAAAAACAGGCATGGCGCTTGCGAGTGCCTCAGCTTCGCCGCCAATCATAAACAACAGTGTACCGGCTTCAGCCGCAGGCTTGCTTCCGGTGACTGGTGCATCAAGAAACTTGGCGCCGCGCGTTTCGCAATCCATTGCCAAGCGCTTGACCAGCGAAGGCGAGATCGTACTGCTGTCGATCACGATTGCGCCTGCCTGAACGCCAGCCAGTATGCCTTCGTCGCCGTCATAAATATTCATAATCGATGTATCATCGCTAACCATCGTAATGACTACTTCAGCTTGTGAGGCAGCTTCACGCGGTGTAGCCGCGACAATGGCGCCTTGCTGCTGCAAAGGGGCAGCCTTCTCCGCTGATCGGTTGTATACGGTCACTTCAAATCCTTTGCCAAGCAAATTAAGAGCCATCGGGGCTCCCATTGTACCTAGGCCAAGAACAGCAACTTTCTTCATATCGATTCACCTCTACGTATGATATTCTGCATTTCAGAGCATACAAATCATGTCCCATAATATTGTAGCATATTCCATCTGCTTAGCGGGGTGATAGCGTATTCATATAGGTAGAGGGACAATGCAATAAATATGTTTTATCATGTAAACCTTTACAATGGAAGGTGTTCCCTTGTGTTTCCTGTTGAAATCCAGTATCCTAAAATTATATCGATTTTCGCGGGTTAAAGTGGCAAAGTCAACCAATTATATAGGAGGGTGAACAATGTCTAAGAAAGTACAATTTGACTACAGTAAAGCATTGTCATTCGTCGGGCAACATGAAGTCGACTATTTTGCGGAACCTATTCGTCTCGCTCATGAGCAGTTACATAACAAGACGGGCACAGGTTCTGACTACTTAGGCTGGATCGACCTGCCTTTTAATTACGATAAAGAAGAATTTGCGCGTATTAAGCAAGCCGCCAAGCGCATTCAGGACAATTCCGAAGTGCTGATTGTTATCGGCATCGGTGGTTCATATCTTGGTGCACGCGCTGCAATTGAGATGCTTGGCCATTCCTTCTACAACATGTTGCCGAAGGACAAGCGCAGCACACCTGAAATTTACTTTGCTGGTAATAACATCAGCTCAACATATGTGACACATCTGCTTCAATTGATTGAAGGCAAAGATTTCTCTATCAACGTGATCTCCAAGTCAGGGACTACAACAGAACCAGCCATCGCGTTCCGTATTTTCAAGGATGCATTGGAGAAGAAATACGGCAAGGAAGAAGCGAAGACTCGTATCTTTGCAACTACTGACCGTGAAAAGGGTGCTCTTAAGAAGCTGTCTACAGAGGAAGGTTACGAGACATTTGTTATTCCTGACGACGTAGGCGGACGTTACTCTGTGTTAACACCGGTTGGCTTGCTGCCGATTGCGGTAGCAGGAATTGATATCGATGACATGATGAAGGGTGCTCAGGAAGCTGCTACGGAGTATAACAATCCGAATGTGGCAGAGAACTTGAGTTACCAGTACGCAGCCGTTCGCAACGCACTCTATCGTAAAGGCAAAGCCATCGAGATCTTGGTAAACTACGAGCCTTCCCTGCACTTTGTATCCGAATGGTGGAAACAACTGTACGGAGAAAGCGAAGGCAAGGATTACAAGGGGATTTATCCTGCAGCGGTAGACTTTTCGACAGACTTACATTCCATGGGTCAATTTATCCAAGAAGGCGCACGTAACTTGTTCGAGACGATTATCCAAGTGGATCAAGTTAAAGAACATATTACGATTAATGAAGATCCGGCGGACTTGGATGGCTTGAACTTCCTTGCAGGTAAGACGATGGACTTTGTGAACAAGAAGGCATTCCAAGGAACGATGCTCGCACATACGGACGGGCAAGTGCCGAACTTGATCGTGACCATCCCGGACATGACACCATATTCCTTTGGTTACTTGGTAACTTTCTTCGAGAAAGCTTGCGGTATCAGCGGATACCTGCTTGGTGTTAATCCATTTGATCAGCCGGGCGTGGAGGCTTACAAGAAGAATATGTTTGCATTGCTTGGCAAACCTGGCTATGAAGCAGAGAAAGCTGAGTTAGAATCACGACTATCTGAATAAACTTATTCTGAACGTAGCCATACGACGGTTGAACCGGCATAAGCGCGTACAGCCTAGATATACATTCTGCCGATGGAAGCAGTTCACCGAATATGGGGAACTGCTTTCTTGGCAATAAGTGGATGGTGAATGTTGTTGTTGGAACGCTACAAGACGGTGCGACAATTTGGCAGCCAAGAGATTGTAATCAAAAAGTCGCGTTTTATCGGCTACGCGAAGCCGGTAAAAACCGAAGCGGAAGCGCTTGAATTTATAGAAGAGATCAAGAAGAAGCATTGGAATGCCACTCATAACTGTTCGGCTTACATGATCGGGGAGCGTGATGAGATTCAGAAGGCATCCGATGATGGAGAACCGAGCGGGACTGCCGGCAAGCCTATTTTAGAAGTGATGAAGAATCAAGGCTTGAAGGATGTGGCAATCGTCGTTACTCGTTACTTCGGTGGCATTATGCTTGGTGCAGGGGGACTTATTCGCGCTTACACGGATGGTGCCGTGGCTGCAATTGAGGGTGCAGAATCAATCGTGAATGTGTTGCACCAGCAAGTGTTTGTCGAAGTCGATTATACATGGTTAGGCAAGCTTGAAAATGAACTTAGAAATAGAGATACACGGATGGGAGACACGACATTTACGGATAAAGTGACTTTGGTATGTTTACCGGTCGCTTCGCAAAGCGATTCCTTTATGGCGTGGATGACTGACTTGACGCAAGGTCAAGCGGCTATCAGGAAGGGAGACCTTGTATATTACATTGAGGGACAATAAGGAGAACCGCTATGCCAAGAAAAGCAGTAGATCAGGAGTTGTCGCGTGAGCGTATATTAGAGGTAGCTAGGCATCTTTTCGTAACAAAAGGGTATCGAGCTATTTCGATGCGCAGTATAGGTCAGCAGCTTGGATACAGTCATGGTTCGCTCTACTATCATTTTAAAGATAAAGCAGAACTCTTTTATGCGTTGGTTCAAGAAGATTTTAGGCGTCTTGGTCGTCTGTTTGAGCGTGTTCTCAATCAAGCGCCAAATGATGGGATGTCGAAGCTTGAACAGGTGATGCTTGAGTTCATGAGCTATGGCCTTAATCATCCCCATCATTATGAGATTATGTTTATGACCAGGGACGAGGAATTGCTTGCCTATGCTCGCACGGAGCAAAGTCGTTGCTTTGAGATGTTCTCTACTATTGTTCGTCAATCACTAAGTTCGCATAGGTTGTCTGAGCATGACCGACACAACATACCACGAAGTTTATTTTTAGCTATGCATGGATTTATTTCCTATTACATTCAAGATCAAGTAACTTTTGAAGATGTTAAGCCGGCTGCTACTGCACACGTCCGCTTCTTATGTATGAAAGCGGTCGAAGAAGCAGCACAATCTGCATAAGGAACTTCTCCCGTGTTCCTTACAAATTAGGCAATGGCAGTGTACACGTTTAGCTGTCTGGCTACATATGCTGGCATTAGCCCAGTGGATCTAACGACACTGTAGCAGCACCGGATTGCGGATGATACAGCAGGAAATGTTGTATACTCGTACTTTACTATGGTCAAAGTTTAGTGTGATACCGCAATGCTATCGTGAAGTTTCTGGGCACAGCATGAGTTGGGAGGACAGTCAGCATGATTGAATATGTAGTACGGCCAGGGGATTCCATATATACGATTGCCAGCCGTTATGGTGTATCTCCAGCCTATTTGGCGCAGGTTAATGGCTTGACTTTGAATGATATTGTATACCCTGGGCAGGTCGTAAGAGTGCCTACAGGAAGTGCGATACCGATTCCTGTGAGTCCAGTCCCGCCATTTATTCCTGGTGGGGGACAGCCTATACCGCCTCTTTTTCCTGATACATTTGCTTTAGAAAGAAGAGTGTCGGTATTGGAGCGACAAGTACATCAGCTTCAACGTGAAGTAGCCCAACTCAAAAGCCAACACGTGTGACCCTTACACATGAAGAGACGTTGGCAACTAGTCTATATGAGGTATCAAGCATGTGTTTACGTACAGTTTTGTACGTATGCAGATGCTTTTTTGCTGTGTATGAAGCCAGTTGTACGATAGGAGTTCGCATCATCACAGCGGCTTATATTTAATCTTGCAATAATGTAAGTTGAATGTATGTAAAATGTAGGTCAGAATTAAGATAGCACCGTGTCCTGTCTTTATAAAATAGGAGTGGGTAATAGGAGGAGCAGCCGTGCAGCATATATATAAGTGGAAAAAAATACTGCGCGGATTCCTAGCGGCCGGACTAATGTTTGTACTGCTTGGCTGTGGTCAGCAGACAGAGGAGAAGCTGCACGAGGTTCAGAGGCTTATTGCGGACGTACAAAAGGAGCATAGCCTGGATAAAGCAGCGCTAAAACGTGTAGTAATTGAGGGGATGGAACAATATTTACAGTTTACGATTCCGTCGGAACAGCTGCATTTATCCTATGGATTAAGTAAAAATTTAAAGCCATACGGCCTGAATTCACAAGCAGCAGGCGATATGGTCACGATTATCGGCCGTGTAACGCCTCGGTCAACAACAGTAGGACAGGATGTAAACGGTATATTTGCCGAGATTGATTGCAGCACCAACAAAGTATACTCGTTAGGTGTTATAGGAATGGATAGTCTAAGGCATAACGGATGGAAGGATCAATATTCAACCTCAGCAGAGCAAAAGGCACGATGGTTTATAACGGAGCATTTTCAGGTGAAGGAGGAGTCCCTCGTACGAATTCACCGTCGTGAATGGATAAGGGGTCGCTTCATGTTTTGGGACAAGGTGGAAAATACGAGGTATGTAGTCGCGGTTGATAAAACGAACCGCATTGTGGGTTTTCATAGTATGCAGGGGAATCAACAGTCTATCATGATGGACAAGGCACCCTTTCTATAACGCAAACAAGGCACCTGTCTCTGGCAGGTGCCTTTGTGTATCATCCAGTTAAGCTAGTTGTTTGAATCAGGTATTAAACGAATGATGCATTGACGTTCACGTGGTCCGTCGAACTCGCAGAAGTAGATGCCTTGCCAGGTCCCGAGCAGCAGATTGCCGTCATGGATGATGATGGTTTCAGAGCTTCCTACGGTGATGGCCTTTAAATGTGCGGCGGAATTCCCTTCAGTGTGTCTGTATTTAGCGTGTTTCCACGGATAGCACTCGTCAAGTCTCATCAAAACGTCGTGTTTGACATCAGGATCTGCGTTCTCATTAATCGTAATGCCTGCTGTTGTGTGTGGGCAGTACACCATCGCTATACCGCTGATAATGCCTGCGCTGCGCACAATGGTAGATACTTGCTTTGTAATCTCGATCATATCATCTCGCTGCAAGGTGCGAAGCCTTATCGTATGGAGCATTTTGGTTTCCCTCCCTTTTATATTAGACGTGTAATGATATGCAAAGTTTCTCCTATTTTCAGAATGACATATATGGGCGAATGAACCCATAATAAGGATTTTGAATAACTTACATAACGTTTAATTAAGTATTGACGGACGTACTAACATTTGGTAAAGTATTTTAAAATAAACACCAAGTAAACAAGTAGGAATTATTAAAGTTTATTTGGCAGAGAGCAAATGGATGGGGGAATTGTCTTGAATGCGGTATTGCATCATAAAGGGGTGCTGTGGGGATTTAGAACGACGCTGCTCTTGTATATGTTGTTGCTAATCATTTTACCGATCGCAGGAATATATGTTCAGTCCTTGTCTGGAGGACTAGGCGTCTTGGTGGAGAGTCTAGCTGAGCCGCTTGCATGGCAATCCGTCTGGTTGACTATCCGTTTGTCTTTAATTGCTGCCGTTATTAACGTTGCAGTTGGAACGTTATCCGCTTGGGTTCTGCACCGTTATCAATTTCCTGGTCGTACTTTACTTAACAGTCTTGTGGATTTACCATTTGCGCTGCCTACAGCAGTAGGTGGATTAATGATATTGCTTTTGCTCGGCCCGAACAGTTGGGTTGGTCAACTGGCTGACTCAATGGGCCTGCGAATTGTATTTGCAGAGCCTGCGATTGTTGTTGCAATGGTGTTTGTCACGTTTCCATTTGTCATTCGTGCTGTACAGCCGCTTCTCGAGGAAGCGGATCGTACGCAGGAGGAAGCTGCTCATACGCTCGGGGCCTCGAAGTGGAGGACGTTCTTTCAAGTGTTGCTTCCTCAGATGAGGCCGGGCATCATTAGTGGCGGAATGCTGGCGTTTTCCCGAGCGCTTGCTGAATTCGGGGCCGTTGTACTGGTGGCTGGCAACATACCAGGCAAGACGTTAATTGCTTCTGTATATATTTTTGGAGAGATCGAGAGCGATAATCCGCAAGGAGCCGCAGCGGTCTCTGTTATCCTCCTAACTTTGTCTTTCCTTATTCTGTGGCTTATTAATACGCTGCAAGCTCGGGAGGGACGATCATGACATCACGACCACCCCGCATCTCTCGTACTGGTAAGTCCCTAGTAGGTTTTACGTATATTCTATTTATTGTCCTCTTAATTGTTCCGCTGGTACAAATTGTACTTGGTGCTGGAGAGCAGGGTCTTGGCTCCTTTACACAATCCTTACTTCGCCCTGAGGCGCTGCACGCCATGTGGATGACCTTAAGTGTTGTCATCGTTGTGACGCTGCTTAACACCTTCTTTGGGATTTTGACAGCAATCGTAATTGTCCGGGGGGATTGGCTTGGCAGACGTGTACGTCAATTGATGAATAGCATCATAGATTTACCTTTTGCGGTCTCGCCAGTAATTGGCGGTTTTATGATTGTGCTTTTGCTTGGTCCGCATACGGTGCTGGGTGCTTTTCTTGCCAAGGTAGGTGTCCCGGTAGTGTATGCTTTTCCTGGCATGGTGCTAGCTACGTTATTCGTTACTTTTCCGCTTATGGTGCGTGAAGTAGTGCCGGTGCTGCAGGAGATTGGAACACAGCAGGAAGAGGCGGCATCGTTGTTGGGCGCGTACAGTTGGACGACGTTTTGGAAAGTGACTTGGCCTTCAATTCGCTGGGGTGTCACTTACGGCGTAGTCTTAACGATTGCACGTTCATTAGGTGAATTTGGTGCGGTCCTGGTCGTGTCAGGCAACATTATTAACAAGACACAGACGATGACAACACTCGTGTATCAAGACGTTGATAATTTTAATATCGCTGCAGCGAATAGTGTATCGCTCGTGCTTGCGATTGGCTCCGTGACGCTTTTGCTGTTGATGGAATGGGCCAAAAAAAGAAAAGGGGTGCAGGCAGATGCACATTGAGGTCAGAGATTTAAACAAATGGTTTGGTCAATATCATGCTGTCCGCAATGTGAATTTTGCGATCGAACCGGGTCAATTGATCGGCTTACTTGGTCCAAGCGGTGGCGGCAAAACGTCTGTTCTTCGGATGTTGGCTGGATTGGAGCGGCCAGACAGCGGTGAGATTCGTTTCTACGATAAGGTTGTAAATGATGTTCCGCCCCAGGAGCGCGGGATTGGATTTGTATTTCAACATTATGCCTTGTTTAAGCACATGACTGTGTTTGATAATATTGCCTTTGGCTTAACGATTCAGAAGTGGCCGAAAGATCGAATTCGCGCCAGAGTAGCCGAATTGCTGGAACTGACAGGACTAAGCGGGATAGAGAAACGCTACCCGCATCAATTGTCGGGCGGTCAGCGTCAGAGAGTGGCGTTTGCGCGGGCGCTTGCGCCAGAACCGCAGCTGTTGCTGCTGGATGAGCCGTTTGCGGCCATTGATGCAAAGATTCGTAAAGAGCTGCGCAGTTGGCTGAAATCACTGATTGATCGTGTCGGCATTACCTCCATATTCGTAACGCATGATCAGGATGAGGCCATTGAAGTAGCCGACGAGATCATGATTATTCAGCAAGGCGCTGTCGAACAGAAGGGGACACCTTGGGATATTTACAAGACACCGCAAACTCCGTTCGTAGCTGAGTTTATCGGGGAGTCTACGATATTAACCAATGTGCACACGTTAAAAGGGTTTGATTCAACCTCGGCCTGGCCAAATAGCAAAGCGCTTATACGTCCAGAGTACATTGAAGTGGGCAGAGTTGGTGAGCTGCGTCTGGCATCTGCAAGCGAGCGAGGCGTCGTGAAGGCGCTGCATTTCCGAGGAAGCGAGTGGTTGGTTGAGGTAGCAGTAGGACAGTTGACGCTCAAGACTTACCGAACGTTGGAGAATCCGGTATTGCAGATTGGTGAAGAGGTGCAGGTGCTTGTGCACCGTGTATATTTATTTAATGAAGATGACCATTGGGTAATGGAGAATCCGTTAAAAGAAGACCCTATGCCTGTTCACATTTAGCGGAAGGAGAATGCTTCATGATACGTCCGTATGCTCAGAAGCCGAGGTTTAGATCAGTTTTTGTGCTTCTGCTTCTGCTTACGTTTACAGCTGTCAGCTTAACCGGCTGTGTACAGCAGGAAGCATCCCCACGCGAGAGTCTGCTCACGAATGAGAGCAAGGAGAACTCCTCCGTAACGTTAGTGATCGGAGCTTATTCGGTTGCAAAAGATGCGCTGCAGCTTATTATTCCAGCCTTTCAGCAGGCGTGGAAGCAGCAGACAGGGCAGACAGTCCAAGTGCAGCAATCATACGAGGCTTCTGGCACACAAGCTCGTTCCATTGCAGGGGGATTGGAGGCCGATGTCGCTTTATTTGCGATGTCGGGAGATGTGGATAAGCTTGTTAAGGCTAAGCTAGTATCTCCACAATGGCAGGAGCAAGATCCTTATGGCGGCATGGTAACCAACTCAATCGTAGTTATTGGTACCAGAGCGCACAATCCGCATCAGATAAAGGATTGGCAGGACCTTACACGCGAAGATGTAGATGTGTTATACCCTAATCCGAAAACGTCGGGCGGAGCGCAATGGGATATTAATGCGATCTATGGTTCAGGACTGCAATTGGCCAAAGAGCAGGGTGAAGAAGCGCCTACGTATGCTAAAAAGTTGCTGGCTGATATTCACAGCCGCGTGATCTCAATGGATAAAAGCGGTCGTGCCTCTATGGCAGCATTCGAGTACGGGGTTGGAGATGCGATCGTCACATATGAAAATGAACTGATTGCACGCCAGAAACAAGGCGTAAACTATGAAATCGTGGTGCCGAAGCATACGATTCGCATTGATAATCCAATTGTGGTGGTCGACCGCTATGCAGATAAGCATGGCACACGTGAAGCGGCAGAGGCGTTTGTTGCTTTTGCCAGAAGCGAGAAGGCACAACAGATTTGGGTGGAAGCGGGTTTCCGTGCCGTTAACAAGCAGGTAGCCAAAGAACAAGCTGCACAGATTGTTAATCCGGAAGGGTTATTTACGATTGAGGATATGGGCGGCTGGGAACACGTTCGAGAGACGTTATACAGTAAACGAGGAATATGGTATCAAGTGTTGGCTGGCTTCTGATACGGCTGCTCAAAGCACTAATAGAACCATCAGCAGTGGACTTTTGTCATCTTACAGGAGCATCTTCAATTATGAGGATGCTTTTTTGTTATTGTTATGTCAATAATAGGACTGTTTAGCGTATTTCTGCTTGTTAGGCGTTCAGGAGTACAGTGGAGAGGCTAGGTAGATTTCAGACTATTCATCTGGAAATAAACCAAGCCTCTTATGGCTGCTGATGAGTAAAAATGTTCCTATTACGTCACACGATATCAGATTTGAGCAAAGGAATATCCGTCGTCATTCTTCTAATTCCAAGTGCGTATAACTGCTTGGCGATCTCTAGTGAGCGAACAGTCCATACAGCAAGATCAAGCCCTAGTTCATTAGCCTCTCTTATGAGTTCAGGCTTATTAAGTACCAGTTCATATTGAAGGCAGCAAGCTGCACGGCCAAGTCCTGTCAGTGGTTCCAATGCGACATGGTTGTCTGTCAGAAATCCAAGCTCAATCGTTGGGTGTAGTTTGCGTACAAGCATCAAATTGTTGGAATGGAATGAGATAATGATCGTCCGCTCTATCAGATTATAAATGTTCAACATTTGCAGTAGAGCGCGGCCTTCTTCCTCTGTAATATGCTCTTTTAGCTCAAGCTGAAGCCCTGCCTTACGCTCCGAACAGAGCTCCAAAGCTTCTTCCAGCAAGGGAACTTTACAACCAGCGAATTCAGACTTGAACTTGATGCCGGCATCCGCTTCCAATATGTCAGCAAGCGTTAGGTCCCGAATTCGGCCTGTGCCAGTTGTTGTACGATTCAAGGTATCATCGTGTATGATTACCGGGATGCTTTCCTTTGTATGATGAATATCTAATTCGATGCTATCAGCGCCCAGATCTAATGATCGGCGAAAAGCCTCCATCGTATTTTCGGGAAAGATAGCGGCATAGCCTCTATGTGCGACAATTTCCAAGCTGGTCTTATCCAATTGGCCTTTCACACTAACGTCCTCCTTAGTAAGAGCGGGTTATAGTCATATTTTACGCTCATTCCAGCGAAATAACATAACAAAAGATCACATCTTCTTGCTGAAACCGATTATACTGAAAAAGAAAAACATCGTAAATGAACAAACATGTTATGTTCTTGTAAAGAGTAGCAGGGAGAGAGACGATTTATGCTTTGTAATGTCAATAGCATTCAGTTGAATCGAGATAGGCTGGAATGGCAATGTGTATTTCTAGGCAACAGTGATTCCCTTGGCGTTCCGCGTGTATATTGTAATTGTCCAGTGTGTGAAGAAGCGAGACAAGTTGGTCACAATCGACGTTATCGTTCATCCGTCTTGTTATATCAAGGTGATCGGCAGTTGCTTGTGGATTGTGGTCCAGATTGGCCTTTGCAAATGGAGTTGACAGGCATTCGTTTTATTGCGGATATTTTAATTACGCATGCGCATCAGGACCATATTGCCGGCTTGCCCGCTTATGCGGATGTGTGCCGATGGCTTGAGCGGCGTGGGCGTGTAATTGCGCCTCAAGAGGTTATCGATACGATCAAGCAGATGTATGGCTGGTTGGATCGACATATCGATTTTATTCCGATGGAGCAAGAGTGGATATGGGAGGCGTGGCGTGTTCGACCAATCCGAGTCAATCATGGTAAAAATGGCTACTCGTATGCGTACCGGTTTGAACGGGATCAGCCTTCTGAATCGGATTCTGCGGTAAATGGGCGTGCTAGGAAGAGTATCGAAGCATGGGCGTATGCTTCGGATGCTATCGGACTTGGTGAATATGAAAAGTCGCAGCTGCAGCAACTCAATTTGCTAGTAATTGGAACTAATTTCTATCACGAACCATTTGCTTACGAGACACGATCTGTATACGATATGGTTGAGGCGATTGAGCTTCTGCAGGAAATTCGACCTACACATACGATATTTACACACATGTCACATGGAGTTGATGTGCGTGAGCCTTACCCGCTCCCGAAAGAGGTCAGATTGGCGCATACGGGTCTAACGATAACGCTGTAATTCCAGCCGTGTAGAAGTAGACGAAAGACTCTATTATTTGAAAAGTGAAAAAACGACCACAATCGCCTTGAAAAGGAGACTGTGGTCGTTTTAATATGATTGGGTTACACCTTGCTAGTTTGCAGTACAAACTTCTCAATAACGTGACGAACACCTTCTTCGTTATTGGACAACGTCACATAGTTTGCGACTTGTTTCAGTGAGTCCACCGCATTTTCCATCGCAACACCAAGACCAGCGACTTCGATCAAATCATGATCATTCCATGAATCGCCAATACCAATCGTTTCTTCAATGGAGCAGCCAAAATGGTCGGCCAGAAAGCGAAGTGCATTGCCTTTTGTGCCTTCATGATGGGTTACTTCCAAGAAGTGCGGCTTGGACTTCGTAATATGAACCTCAGAACCAAGCAGCTCGCGAAGTTCAGGTGCAATTTCATCCAGTCGTGCCGGCTCATCGATCATGAGCATTTTAGTTGACGGGGAAGCTAGCAGCTTGTCAAAGTCCGGCTCAATCACGTATGGAATATTGTTTAATTGAGAATAGCCAATCAATTTATCATTTTCTTCACGGGCATACAAAAGGTCATTCACATACAACTGCAGGTGCACATTATGCTCCGTGCAGTATTGGAGCAATTTTTGGGCAGCCGTATTTGGCACAGCGCGTTCGTAAAGGACCTCGCCGTCCATAATATTTTTGATCAAGGAGCCTTGATACGTAATAAGTGGTACGTTTAACCCTGTTTGCAGTGCGATCTTGCGCGCAGAAGCATACATACGTCCTGTTGCGAGTGTGACGTGCACGCCTTGCGCGACGGCTTGTTCCAATGCTCGCTTTGTACCTTCTGTTACGAGCTTCTCGTCCGTGATCAGTGTATCATCAACGTCTATTGCGATTAATTTGTACATCAGTTCTCTCCTTGGATTTATATATTTGTATATTGTGTTCCTTACTCTATTGTACCTGATGTGAGCCCCATTTCAATTCCGCAACGATCATACTGGCAAAAATGCAGATACAAACCCACAACGCAAGCACTCCCAGCTTATATCCTGCAAAGATAATAATGTCGTAAGTGCGGCAGCCACGGCTCCAAGGCAAAAAGGATGACAATACGCACAGGGGTTGTATAACGCTGGCTCCAAGTCTGCACCCAGAAAGCAAACTAATTATTTTATAGGAGTGGTGTTTGGCAATGCAACCCTCTAAAAAAATAAACAGGACACTTACCTTAAACACGATTAACGTGTGTAGGCATGTCCTGTTTGATTGCTAATGGCCGTGTTACTAAATGTCCCTTTGGTTCAGGTTGTTCATCAATAAAGCAGTTGTTTTCACTTGAGACTACGGGGTCTAATATCTCATACGGAAGCTATTATTGCTGGAGCAACAACAGCTGAACAAAATCTTCCTTCTCGATATTACCGAAGTAATGCACCATATCCAAATCAGCTAATGCAGAACGTACGGCTTGCTCCTCGAACTTTACGTCAGCCAGCAAGGTCTCTACATCATTTACTTCGCCAATGCCGAAGAAGTCTCCGAATATTTTGACGGCTTGAATGCGTCCGTCCTTGACATCAAGACGTACATCGATGATGCCCGCCGGATATTTTTTGGCGTTCTGTACGTTGAATTTAGGTGAGTAGCCATAGTTCCAATCCCAGCTCTGGTAACGTTCTTCCGAGATTTCGTATATCTTCTTCCAGTCTTCCTCGGTAAGCTTGTATTGTGGCACTTGACCTGGCTCCATACCGAAGATATGACGCAGAATAGCAGCACGGAACTCTTCGACTGACATGGACTCGTCCAAAAATTCGGTAATGTTGGCGACGCGGGAGCGCACTGACTTGGTGCTCTTCGATTCAATCTTCATCTGCTTAACTTTAAGTGCGGAAGCGACGTGCTCCATTTGTGAGTCAAACAGCAGCGTGCCATGACTGAACATACGGCCGCGACTAGCAAATTGTGCGTTACCGGATATTTTGCGCTCACCAACTTGAATATCGTTACGGCCTGTCAGGTCCGCATCTACGCCAAGCGAGCGGAGCATATCGATAACAGGCTGTGTAAACTTACGGAAATTGCTGAACGATTCGCCATCATCCTTGGTCAGAAAGCTGAAGTTCAGGTTTCCAAGGTCATGATAGACGGCACCGCCGCCAGATAAGCGGCGCACGACATGAATATTTTGCTCTTTCACATAATCGGCATTGATTTCCTCGATTGTATTCTGGTTGCGGCCGATAATGATAGATGGCTCATTTATGTAAAATAACAAATAGCTATCCTCGTCCATCGGAAGATGCTTAAGTACGAACTCCTCAATCGCCAAGTTAATGCGCGGGTCAGTAATGCCTTGGTTGTCAATAAATTTCATCTAATGGTCCTCCTCTTGGGTGCAGCTGTTATATATACATTGTAATCGATTCCCTAGTAAATATAAAATGATGTTTGAAATTGATAATCGTTATCAAATATAATAAAGAAGAAAACTTGATCATACAATTTTTATATAAATGGGGAGGTACCAATATGTCTATATCTGAAACGATCCGTAATCGCCGTACTACCAACCAATTTAAGGAACAAATATTGCCGCAGGAGACTGTAATTCGCCTGCTTAACGATGCAGTCTGGGCACCTAATCATGGTTTGCGTGAGCCTTGGAGATTTATATTTGCAGCCGATGAGGGCAAAAGTCAGCTGGTAAACTGCCTCTACAATATTTTGTTAAAAGGAAAGTTCAAAGGTGCTGACGAAGAGCAGAAAGCCAAATGGCTTAAATATGCCAACTCTGTTCCAGCTTACTTGGTCGTAGTGATGCCAGAGGCTGCACATCCGCACATTCGGGACGAGGATATGATGGCTGCAGCCAGTCTAGTCCAGAATTTCCAGTTAGCTGCATGGGAAGAAGGCATTGGGATGCTCTGGCATACGGGCGAATATATTTACAACAAAGACTTCCGTAACACGCTCGGTGTTCAACCTGGCGAGAAGATCATTGCCGTATTGCATATGGGCTTCGTGGACAAAGCTGGTGCGGCACGTCCACGCACACCTGCTGAAGAGCGCTTCACGGTGCTGTAAGTTATTATCGTCCTTCTGAAGACGTATAAACATTTAGAATAGAGATGACAAAAGACTGCCCGCATCGTGAACTTTACACGAGAGGGCAGTCTTTGTTAGCTTACATAAGCTAGGCAAGTTCATGAAGCATGCATATGACAAGAAATCGTTTACATTTAGCGTCAGGATAGTTCGTTGTCTAGCGGATCTGCTCGGAACGTACGACGGTAGAAAATAAGCTCAGATAAATATTTGACGATCCAGGCAGCCAACAGTACGCTGACGAGCAGATGGGCGCATACAAGTGGTGACAACAGCAGTGTTCGCGTATCGGATACGTATATCAAATAGGCAGCGCAGCATGCTACCGCAAGGACCATAAAGAATAGTGCGCCTTGATTCGCTCTGAGCGAGATGTGCCGCGCCACTTCTTTGTCTTCCGCTTCGTCTTTGGACATAAAGTTAACAAAATACATAAGTACTTGGAACACCACGGCGATTCCGAATACATTGCGGGCAAGTGCCATCATTTCGGTGCTGTACAGCGCAATATTTCCTTTTAGCGTCAGCAGCACAATCGTATAATAGACGGTAACGACAATGGCGGCGCCAAGCGATGCCCATGATGTTTTGTGATGCACCGACATAAGGGTTCCTCCTTGAATATAAGGGTGGTTCTATTGTATTATCGCAAATTTAAAACCGAATTGCACCTATTGAGATAGAGCTTCGGCCTAGACAACAGCTAGAATAAGGTACGAATGTAAGCGTTATCTTAATTGGTTGTGAAAGAATCTAATTAAGATGAAACAAGGGTATGCCATATTTCTAAAATAAGCAATAGCGTTGTCTTTAGTATATAACAATTAACAGTTTGGCAATAGTGCCTGTGAGGAGATGTTGACGTGGGTCATTGTAAGTTGGAGCTTACAGGATTAAAATGAACGATGATACATAAGAGCATCAGCGCGATAAAGCACTGTTAGCGGAGTGCTAACATGAAAGTAATGAATTGTGAAGTAGTAAACCTGAATAACACAGCAAAATTAAATAAGAGCAGGATAGGAAACAAACCGGAACGTCAGCGAAATGTGCTGCAGGCAAGAAAAGATTTAACTGATGCAAGATCATTACAAAGTACTAGTGTTGTGGAGGATGCCAGCATGGCTAAAGTAGAACGTTATGGTCACGGGGGTGACGTTTGGACAGCGGCAGCCGCGTTTGGTGGCCGAGCGGATGAATTTCTGGATTACAGCGCCAATATTAATCCTTTGGGACCTCCTTTATTTGTACGTGAGTCGTTAAAACAAGCATGGGACCGAATGCTTCAATATCCAGACCCTGCTCACCGCATCCTAAAGGCATCACTTGCGGACAGGCTTCAAGTGACGGAGTCGCAGTTGATGCTAGGTAATGGGGCAGCTGAATGTATGGCACTTGTATTGCTGGCATACAATCCAAGCTTAGTTGGTGTAGTGTCTCCTTGCTTCTCCGAATACGAAGCGCTCGCCAAGCAATACGGTGCAAATGTATTACATGTTACTGGCAGCGATCCGGATTACCGTGCTTCTGAGGACCAGATCGTATCGTTGATCCGAAAAGTCGAGGTGTGCTTTATCGGGCACCCTAACAATCCGACTGGTGCTTTGTATGACAGAAGCACACTTCGTAAGGCTGCTATAGCTGCGGAGCAATCGGGCTGTATATTGGTCGTAGATGAAGCGTTTATCGACTTTCTGGATGATGAGGCCGCTTATACAGCCCTTCCGTTGTTAACGGAATTTAACCACATCGTCATCCTACGCTCTTTAACGAAGTTTTATGCCATTCCTGGTCTAAGACTTGGTTATGCGCTCGCTTCGCCTACGCGAATTGCTGAGATGACAAGAAAACAGGTGACATGGAGTGTGAATGGCTTTGCATTGGCAGCGGGAGAGGCGTTATTTGATAAGAACAACCGACAGTTGCTAATTGAATATGAACATCAGACTAGAAACATGGTGAGCTCAGAACGTACGTGGATGGAAGAGCAATTAACAAAGCAAGGTGTCCGTTCATGGCGAAGCGCGGCGAACTTTATGTTGTGTCATCTCCCTGCACCTTGGTCAGCGGAAAAGCTGCAGCAGCAGTTGGGTACGCGAGGGATTCTGATTCGCAGCTGCGCAATGTATGACGGACTGCAGGACGGGCATTTCCGGCTTGCTGTCAAAAACCGTACAGCTAATGAAAGATTGATGCAGGAACTAGTGGACGTATTGAGATTGTAGTTCATAAAAGGAGGACAATCAAGTGCAGCCTTACCGAAAAGGAAGTCAATATTATGAATCTCAAGATGTGCAAGGGGTTAAAGTAACTTGGCGCAATGAACATGCCGTCGTAGAGTGGGAAGAGACAGCCGATGTGTGGAGCAGTGCAGTCTTCCACGGCGGACATGCTCAAGCTACTAAAATTGTCAATCATATGGTGGGCAAAGGATTCGATTGCAGCGATCCTGTAGGTTATATGGAGTTGAAGTGTAAGGAATGGGGTTATGATGCCAAACAAACGGTTGGTTTGCTAACTGCAGCCAGGATGACACACTTGTCTGTAGAAGGACTGGAGGGTGATCAATTCTCGTTATTCTGCGCTACAACAGCTGGCACCTCTAATGCAGCACGAGCGGGTATGAAGCGAGAGACATACTCCTCTTACTTGACTCTTGATGAGAACTTGGAGCGTAAGGATTCACTTGCAAAAGCGCAGGACCATAAAGACGATAAGTTCTCTGGGATGATACCAGGCACAATTAATACAATCATTGTTATTGAGGCACGTATTCAGGAAGCCGCTGTGTTGAACCTGCTTCAAAGTGCAGTGGAAGCTAAGGCAGCTGCGCTTGCTGATTTAAATATCCGGGATCGTGAAACTGGATTAATCGCTACGGGTACAACAACGGATACGGTAGCAATCGCGATATTGGATCGTGGACGCTATACGGCCGAACATCAGTATGGCGGCACAGCAACAACGATTGGTAATGAGCTCGGCATGCTGGTCTATAATACGGTGTCCGAATCGGTACGTACCCAGTTTGAAGATGATAATGATGCTGTCTAGCTAGGTTTCGTAACAAGGTAGGAACTAGATAAAGTATAAAGGCGGCAAGGGGGACGTAGAACATGTACGCAGCGGCAATATGGGCTGCAGCTTACATATGGGATCGCATTGTTGGCGATCCGCGTTGGCTGCCGCATCCGGTTGTCATGATCGGTAAGGGAATAACTGCAATGGAGCGATTTATCCGGCGTGTATCGGGGTCGGAAAGGATGTTGAAGCCATTAGGCAGCCTGCTGCCGCTTGTCATCGTCGGCGGGACTTGGGGTGTGACATGGACGCTGCTCTTTGCACTGCATCATGTCCATCCGTGGCTGGCGTGGGGAGTAGAAGCTCTGCTGATTGGGACCACAATTGCGGTCAAGGGGCTGCAAGATGCCGGGATGGCGGTATACCGCAAGCTTGCGGGGGGAGACTTAGCTGGTGCTAGACGAGAGGTGGGCATGATTGTCGGACGTGACACAGATACGCTGGATGAACCCGAAATTGTTCGGGCTACAGTAGAAACTGTGGCTGAAAATATCGTGGATGCGGTTATTTCTCCGTTATTTTTTGCGTTATTTGGTGGTGCCCCACTCGCCATGGCCTATAGAGCCATTAATACGTTAGATTCGATGGTTGGGTATAAAAATGAAAAATACATGAATCTCGGATGGGCATCAGCCCGCTTGGACGATTTGGCGAACTGGATTCCTGCACGTGTTACCGCTCTGCTGCTGACTGTTAGTGCCTGGCTGTTCCGGGCAGGTGATGCGAAGCGTGCGTGGCAGACGGCGCTGCACGACGCGGAGGAACACCCGAGTCCGAACAGCGGCTGGCCGGAAGCGGCGGTTGCGGGCGCGCTCCACATACGCTTGGGGGGCTACAACGTGTACAAAGGCGTTCGATCTTTCCGTGCCTATATGGGGAAACCGTTGGAGGAACTGGCAGCCAAGCATATTCCGGCAACTTGTCGGCTGCTGCGTGGTACTTCACTGCTGTTCGCGGTGCTGGGCTTGCTCGCGCTTATGCTGCGCGGTGGGTGGCTGCTGTGATGTCACTTCCACGAGCAGTAGGGCATCGTCGAGCAGCTAGAGGGGATAGCGTGGCAAATCGTCGCAAGCCAGCGAGAGGTGAGGCAAGGGATGCAACGACAGGTGGCAATAGCATAGCGTTTACCCGATGTTCAGCACGTGGCTGTCGTAAGTCACCAGGCAAACGTGTGTTGAGCGGTAGAAGCTCCGCGGTTAGCCAAAGTGCGACTCGCAGTAAGCAAATGGCGTGTGACAGGAGTGAGGCTCTACATAAAGGCTTAGCCCGCAATAGGGGCACAGCCGGCAATCGTCGCACCCCTGTGCTGGTGCGACTGTATGTTGCGCGCCACGGTGTGACGCGCGCTAATGTCGAGCGGCGGTATGTCAGCCGCTCGGACGTGCCGCTCCTGCCTGAGGCCGGAGCGGCTTTACGCCCGCTGCGCCGCAAGCTGGCAGCGCGGCGTCCGCTCGCATTCGCGAGCGATATGCGCCGGTGCGTGAGCACCTTGGCGCAGGTGTGCCCACACGGCGCACAGCGGGCCGTGTTTGATGAGCGCTTGCGCGAGCTTGATTTCGGCCAATGGGAAGGCCTGACATACAGCGACTTGCAAGCGGACGACCACTATCGCGCCTGGCTGGACAACATGGAGGCGGTTGTCCCGCCAGGCGGGGAGTCGTGGTCCAGCTTTGAAGCACGTACAGCAGACGCATGGCAAGCGATTCTGGCAAGCGCGTTAGTCCGCTCCCCTTCTAAGGGAAGTAAACCATGGGTGTCCCGATGCTCCAAAGTACGCAGAACATTCCGTTCACCGAGGAGTGTCCCCCTTAAGGACATTTTGATCGTGACACACGGTGGAGTGGTGCGCAGCTTGTACACACTTGCTTGGCCAGAGGCATCATTCTGGGACATGACAGTGCCAACTGGAGGCGGGTATATCATCATCGCGCAGCGGTGGGGCAGGCAGTGGCGATTCCTGCGGACAGAGCCGCTTGTGTAGTGCTTTGTTGGCATCATACATTTCCATGAGAATTACTTGATAGGTGAGATCAATCTACGTATGAGCCAGATGGAAAAGGTAGGATTGCGAAATATGTAACTTGCTATCCCTCTGTTGTTCACCTATAATCAATCATTAAGTTCACAATTGGAACGGACAAGTGTATATGACGTCTTCAGGTCCTGTCCCAGATGCAAGGAGACAGGTAATAGGGAAGCCGGTGCAATTCCGGCACGGTCCCGCCACTGTATAACGGAGTTACCCTATGATGAGCTAATGTCCGACCCTGATGGGGAGGAATAGTCATCATGAATTCCGTAAGTCAGGAAACCTGCCAGAAGACGTGACGAGCAACAATCCTTCGCGGAAAGGACCAACGTCAACTCCTATCGGTCGCTTGTTAGCGACGATATATGTGTGCGGACATGAATCCGAGGCATATGTCGACAGCTGACTGCGATAAGCTTCTGCTGTACGATGTCAGTCGATCAGATCCCTATTCCCGCTATGTTGTGGAATAGGGATTTTATTATGTGGTAGGGAATAGTTAACAATATCCGAAGAGCGAAAGAGCGATGCTGAAATGCGCTGACCGTTTCTGGAATGAGAACAAGTTATTTGTCAAGATAAGGGGAGATTTATTCATGAAACCATGGTGGAATCGTACTTTAGCAGCTTTGATGGTATGCGTGTTGGCTGTAAGCCTCGCTGCTTGTGGCGGAGCTAAGGAAGAAGGCACACCAGCACCAGACAAGCAGCAGGAACAGACGGGAACAGAGACATCTACTGATGCCTTAAAGACTACATATCCGTTAACAGTGAAGGATGTAACAGGAGAAGAGTTTAAGTTTGACAAAGCTCCTGAGCGTATTGTGTCGGTGTCTCCTGCAGAGACAGAATCCCTGTTTGCTTTAGGGCTGGATAGCCAGATTGCAGGGGTATCTGATTATGATGACTACCCGGAAGCAGCGAAGACTAAAGCTAAAATGGGCGGCATTATGAAGCCTAACGAAGAGGCCATTATCGCAGCAAAGCCTGATATCGTATTTACCGGCATCTCCATGAAAGAAGATGTGGTGAAGAAGTTCCGTGATTTGGGAATTACGATATTTAAAGTAGAACCTAAATCATTTGATGATGTACTTAAAAATATCGAATTGTATGGTCTGATTACGGACCGTCAGCAGCAAGCGAAAGATATTGTAGAGGGCATGAAAAAGACACGTGACGATATCCAAACGGCTGTTAAAGATGTAACGGAGAAGAAAAAAGTATATATTGAGTTCTCACCAGGCTGGACGGTTGGCAGCGGCGAGTTTATGAATGAATTGATCGAGCTGGCAGGTGGCGTAAACGTAGCAGCGGATGCGCAAGGCTGGGTTCAGATCAATGAAGAAAACATCATTAAGAGCAACCCAGATGTAATCATGTTCACGCAAGGTATTGTAGATTCGGCTACAAACAAGACGCTTGAAGAGATTATACGTGGACGCAAGGGCTGGGAAAACATTAACGCAATCAAGAACAACCAGGTCATTGGCGTTGACTCGAACTTGATTAGCCGTCCGGGACCTCGTGTAGCGGAAGGACTCAAGATCATTGCAAAAGCCATCTATCCAGATTTAATCAAGTAATACCACAATTGTTGAGAGATTACACCAAGATGAGCAACTTAAGATGGGATGAGGCATGATGAATAACATCAACCGAACATCGCGTTTAACGTGGCGACACATCACAATCGCAGGAGGAGCAGGCATATTGCTGCTCCTTTTGTCCGTTGTAGGATGTCTTGCAATCGGTTCCGTACATATGCCATTTGGCGAGATTACACGTATTTTGCTGCACCACCTTCCTTGGATCGGGGATCAGGTTCCAGTTACATGGGATGATGCTTCTGCTCAAATAATGATGAATGTTCGTTTCCCGCGTGTGCTGCTGGCTGTTTTGGTAGGGGCCTCGTTAGGCATTGCGGGGACCGCGTTTCAAGGGGTGCTGCGTAATCCATTAGCAGATCCTTATACATTGGGGGTATCATCTGGAGCCTCAGTTGGTGCAGCGCTGCTTATTTATTTTGGGCTGCAGTACGCCTTCTTCGGACAATGGACAATACCAGTTGTTGCATTTGTAACGGGAGTACTTACGCTTATTGTTGTCTTGCGAATGGCAAGGGAAAATGGCAAAATTCCGATCGAGACCCTAATACTGTCGGGTGTGGTGACCAATGCATTTCTAGGGGCTATTGTGTCCTTTATGGTAGCTATGTCCAAGCAGACGATCAATGAAATTTTGTTTTGGGTAATGGGGAGTTTGGCTTTAAGAGGCTGGCCTTATATTTATGTAATTGCCCCTTACTTTGCAGTAACCTTTATTGTGTTGTGTGCTTATACACGGCAGCTCAATCTGCTTGCCCTTGGCGAGCGACAGGCGTCCCATCTGGGATTGGACGTAGAGCGGACCAAATGGATCGTGCTGTTAACTGCAACGTTAGTAACGGCAGGGGCTGTCTCTGTATCCGGAGTCATCGGGTTCGTAGGACTGGTGGTCCCTCATATGCTTCGACTTATCGTAGGACCTGATTATAGATTGCTTATGCCGATGTCAGCTTTGGGCGGTGGTATATACGTGATGTGGGCAGATACGATTGCGCGCTCAGCGCTGGCACCTACGGAAATTCCGCTGGGTGTTGTCACTGCCTTTATCGGTGCACCATTCTTTGCTTATTTATTGATACGCAACAAAAAGGTGAGACGGGGGGAGTGAGGCGCTAATGGCACATCAACATCAAGGCCCAGGGAGTGTGACGTTAAAAACAGCAGGTATGTCGGAGTCCAAAGGAAAGATCGAATCTAATACCAGCTCTGACGGCGCTAATGCTAGTGATTACACGTCAAGCATACCGTATGCTGTGACCGAAGTCCCTGTCATTGCTGCTGCTGGATTGTATCATAGCTATGGCGGCCGACAAGTGCTGCATGATGTCTCGCTCTCTGTTCAAGCAGGTGAATGGCTGGGCATTATCGGCCCTAATGGCAGCGGCAAATCAACGCTGTTATCCCTGCTGTCTAATGCAGAGACACCGTCAAAGGGCGCGGTATCCATTTATGGAAAAGCCATTCATGCTTATAAGCGAAAGGAATTATCCCGTCTTATGGCAGTGCTGCAGCAGGAAGCTTTGCCGCCTGTGCATTTCACGGTGCGGGATATTGTTGAAATGGGCAGATTTCCCTATCAATCCTGGTTTGGCAGTGAACGCGAAGACAGCGGGCTGATCGTGGATCATATTATGTCTAAGCTCCAACTGGAACAGATCGCAGATCGCCCACTGGACCGCTTGAGCGGAGGACAGCGACAGCGGGCAGCGCTCGGCAAATTGATGGCGCAATCGCCTAGTATTGTTTTGTTGGATGAACCGACCACTTATCTTGATATTCGCTATCAGGTTCAGTTTATGGATGTGATTAGGGATTGGCAGCAGGATTGCGGTTTGACGGTTGTGTCTGTCCTGCACGATTTGAACTTGGCCGCGCTGTACTGTGATCGGATCATGGTGATGCAGGAAGGTGTGATCGCGGCGGAAGGCACGCCGCAGCAGCTTATGACGACGGAATTACTGCAGCATGTATTTGATACCAAGACGGTCATTGTGCCGCATCCGGACTGCAGTAGGCCGCAAGTACTCGTTTGTCCTGGATCAATAGGAGACAAGCAATAGCGTGCTACTGCTGCTTATAGGTTAGGTTATGCAGCGCTTTAGTGTTTGTTTTGCAAGATGAACTGCTGTAGAAGAGGCAGTAGCGTACGTGTGAAGGCCTGATTTGAACGTAAAGAAAACTCAAACTAATTTGTTTGATCTTACGGTTCATATCTATGATGAAGATAACTCACTTCGATGCACCTAAGAATAAACCGACACAAATGGAGATGATGAATGATGACACAGCAATGGAGTAACGTAATCCCAAATTTAAATGAAGAGGCCCGCCAGGCAGCTCTTAATCACCAGAATCAGTTAACAAAGCCGCCGGGAAGTCTTGGTGTACTGGAACAGCTTTCACTGCAGCTTGCAGCCATCACGGGAGAAACAGTCCCTCAATTAGATAAAAAAGCAGTTATCGTTATGGCGGGTGATCACGGTGTATGTGAGGAAGGCGTTAGTGCATTTCCAGCAGAAGTGACCCCACAAATGGTGTTAAATTTCATACACGGCGGCGCGGCTGTTAATGTGCTGGCACGCGAAGCGGGGGCGCAGGTTGTGTGCGTGGATGTGGGTGTTAATGCCGAATTGAACCATCCTAATCTGGTGTCTCGTAAGGTACGATATGGTACGTCTAATATGGTAAAAGAGGCCGCGATGTCACGTGAAGAAGCGTTAGCTGCTATACAAGCAGGCGTGGATACGGTTGAAGAGCTGGTGCAGCAAGGCGTCCGCCTATTTGCAACTGGTGAGATGGGAATTGGCAATACGACGGCAAGTGCCGCCATCTTATGCGCATTTACGGGGATGGCACCAGAGGATGCAGTCGGACGTGGTACTGGTATAGGTGATGAACAGTGGCAGCACAAATGTAATGTGGTGCGCCGGGCGCTTGAGTTTAATCAACCGAAGGCGGAAGATGCGCTTGACGTGCTGGCCAAAGTAGGCGGCTTGGAAATTGCTGGACTTGTCGGAGTTATTTTGGGTGCTGCACGTCATCGGGCACCTATCGTTATTGACGGATTTATTTCCAGCGCAGCGGCTTTGACAGCTGTGAGACTAGCGCCAGAGGTTCATGGGTATTTAATTGGATCACATTTGTCAGATGAAAGAGGGCATCGGGCGCTTCTGCAGGAGCTGCGCTTGCAAGCTCCGCTCCACTTGAATATGCGTTTGGGTGAAGGAACGGGGGCAGTAATTCTGTTCCAACTTATTGATGCCGCTTGCCGAGTTATGCGGGAGATGGCGACATTTGCGCAGGCAGGCGTATCCGGACAAGAGGATGTAAAATGAGTGGCCGCATTGTTCTGGTCACAGGCGGAGCCCGCAGTGGCAAGAGCTCATTTGCTGAGCGATATGTCATGAAGCACTCGCCGCAGGGCAGCACATATGTCGCAACTGCCGAGGCATATGACGATGAGATGAGGGAGCGAATCCGCCTTCATCAGCAGCAAAGAGTTGAGGCTAATTATAAATGGAGTATAGCTGAGAGTCCTCGGGGCTTACCAGCATGGATAAATGCTGCTGCGGAGCCAGCGGTACTTGTCGATTGCTTGACCATCTGGCTTTCGAATGAGCTGCTTGCTGTTGAGCAGCATCCGCGCGTGGAGCAGCTTGTGGACGATTGCATCACCCAAATAGTAGAGGCGGCAGCAGGATTCGACGGCATGCTTGTATGTGTAACAAACGAGGTTGGAAGCGGTGTAGTTCCAGCCTACAAGCTGGGTCGAACCTTCCGGGATGCTGCTGGCCGCTTGAATCAACGTATGGCTGCGCTTGCAGATGAAGTGTATCTGGTGACAGCAGGCATTCCTGTTGAAATAAAAAGACTGAGGGTAGACCTATGAAGCTTTGGCTGCAGGCCTTAGTGGCTGCCGTACAATTTCTGACTCGTATCCCATTTCCCGTGGAGGTTCCATTTACAAATCAAGTGTTAAAGCGCAGTGTCGTGTTCTTTCCGCTTGCGGGTGGCCTGGTAGGCATATTGGTATGGCTGGCAGGGGCAGGGCTAACAGCTGTGCTTCCGCCATGGCCTGCAGCAGCAGTCGTGCTGCTCATTGCATTGGGGTTAACAGGAGGATTGCATTTAGATGGCCTTATGGATACCGCAGATGGTATTCTAAGCCACCGACCGCGGGAGCGGATGCTGGAAATTATGAAGGATAGCCGCGTCGGGGCGATGGGGGTTATCGTCTGTTTTATCGTTTTGCTCGTTCAATGGTCATTGTTTGCCGTGATGATGGAGCATGGACAATGGGGATTGTTTATTGCTCTCCCGTTTATCGGCAGTCGTTACGCGATGGTGTGGGCAATTGCATCGGAGCCTTGTGCACGCAAGGAATCAGGGCTTGGTGTTATGTTTCAAGGGGTTCATATGTTTTATGTGCTAGGGACGATGCTGACTACGATTGCACTCTCAGCGTTGTTTTTATTCGGGGGATTGAATCTTCCCGCACCATTTGCAGCTGGGGGTATGGAACAGGCTTGGCGGTGGAGTCCGATCCTGTTGTTGGGCGGTTATATTCTTATTGTCCAAATATTCAGTTGGGCTTGTTCTCGCAGCATTTCGCGTAAATTAGGTGGTTTAACCGGTGATACGTATGGAGCCATATGTGAGATTATGCTGACGCTGCTGCTGTTAGGACTTGTTATCAATTTGGGATTAGACGGAGGTGGAGGACGATGAGCCAGCAACGACAGATCCATCAGGTTTGTGCAGAGGTGAATAGACTAGAGGATGAAGCCAATGGGCATGAAAATAGAATAAATCTTGAAAGTGCAGTGGGTGCACATGTAGATCAGAAGATCCTTGCGGGTGCAGCCGTTGCTGCTTGTGCTGCGCAGAAGGCTGCTGGAAAGACGATTATGCTCCAAGGTACTGCTTCTGATGTCGGGAAAAGCGTGGTGACGACGGCACTCTGCCGCATTTTTAAACAGGATGGTTATCGGGTTGCGCCTTTTAAATCACAAAATATGGCGTTAAACTCATACGTAACTCCTGACGGCAAAGAAATAGGCCGCGCACAGGGCGTTCAAGCTGAAGCGTGCGGAATAACGGCCACCACAGATATGAACCCCGTTCTGATCAAGCCGATGCAGGACATGCAGTCGCAAATCATTGTGCACGGCAAACCGTATCGTAATATGAGTGCGCTCCATTATCGCTCGGACTTTCTCCCAGTGGCTCGTCAGCTTGTAACGGAAGCAGTTGAACGATTAAAGGCAGAGTATGACATCGTTGTGATGGAAGGTGCAGGGAGTCCTGCTGAAATTAATCTGAAGCATAATGATATTGTTAATATGAATATGGCTAAATGGGCGGATGCACCCGTCATTTTAATCGCAGACATTGATCGTGGTGGAGTATTTGCCTCGATTGTAGGTACGTTGGAGCTGTTAGAGCCGGATGAACGCGAGCGCGTCGTCGGATTTATTATTAACAAGTTCCGAGGCGATCTGGAGCTTTTGCGACCTGGATTAACATGGTTGGAGGAGCGGACGGGTAAGCCTGTACTGGGCGTTCTGCCCTACGCGGACGACTTGGACATTGAAGCTGAGGATTCAGTAGCGCTGGAACAATGGAAAGGTCGAATAGATCCAGAACGGGATATTGATATTGCGGTACTTGCCATCCCGCGAATTTCTAATTTTACCGATATTGATCCTCTAACATCTGAATCTGACGTGCGTACCCGATACGTCAAACACCCGCAGCAATTAGGCGATCCAGATGTTGTTATTATTCCGGGTTCGAAGAGTACAATTGCCGATCTGCTGTGGTTGCAGACAACAGGCTTGGCAGAAGCATTGACCGTGCTCCGTGAGCGAAGAAGCAGAGAAGAGAAAGATTTGCGGATCGTCGGCATTTGCGGAGGCTATCAGATGCTGGGCAAGTTATTGATCGATCTGGAAGGTGTAGAAGCGGAGCCGGGAACTATAGTGGATGGCTTAGGTTTGCTGCCTATCGAGACGGAATTTGCCGCTATAAAACGAACGGAGCAAGTGAAAGGCACGTTGATCACGAGCTCGCCCTCATGGAGGCCGCTGCAAGGGCTGGCTATGGAAGGGTATGAGATTCATATGGGACGCTCGGTCAAGTTATCAAGTGATGCAACTGCACTTGTTAGATTAGCGGCAGTTGCAGCGGATTCTCCTGGGGACAGTGGAGTGTCGGATATTTCCACATTAAGCAAAACGGATGACGGTTGTGTAAGTGAGGATGGATTCGTGTTTGGAACGTATTTGCATGGATTGTTCCACAACGATGAATTTCGCCGTGGTTGGTTAAACACAATCCGTACTTCTAAGGGATTTGACCCATTGCCTGTGCAGCTTCGGTTTAAAGAGAAGAAAGAGCAGGCGTATGATCGGCTTGCAGAGCTCACACGCAAGCATTTGAATATGGAAGCGATTCGCAAGGTGATAGGGTGCGATTAATGAACGTGCAAAGGGGCCATGTGAAGCGATAATGGCCCGTGAAGTCAGTGCCGATAATAATGTGTGAGTCTGCCACATTCATTATTGGTAACTGACTTTACGAATATAGGAAGCTGATATCCAATTGAAGCTGCTCTGCTGCGAGAGTGTCCTACCGCGTCCATTTGTGACTTGCTATCCTAGCTGTGCTGCTGCGCCTGTCAGTGCCTTGTTAGATAAGCTGTGCTACCGCCGCATTATCTGTGCTTTACCTATCCAGGCTGTGCTTAAATGCGTCCACGCTTCGCGTTAGCTCAGCTCCACAGTTCCTTTTATGCTTTAAGAAATCTCCCCATCCTCATTGTCCATCTCCTGAAGCATCTTCAGCACGACTCGTTTCCTATACATCATCTGTGCCGTCTCCGCCACATCATGAATGAGCGAACGATTCATAAAGGAGCCAAACACCATACCAGCTATCGGAATCGCCTGGAACAATTTTTTCCATCCAAAATTATCAGTAAAGGCGATCATAGTCTCGCGCCAGCCCTGCATCTCTGACAGTGCCTCACGATCGCGGTCAGCACGATGGAATTCGGTGAGCTCTTTAAGAATCGCCTGCTTACCCACAATATCAGACGAAGCAAACTGCATACATTTTACAACAAATACACGTTCTTCGCGTTCATTCGGATCAAATCCATAGCTGATTGCTGTCTCCTGAATGACCTTGAGCGATATGCCCAAAATTGCAGGAATATCAATCGCCAGCGTGAATATGCCGCCAAAGCCTGTCGTAGCGCCTTGGGCAAAAGCAGCAGTTTTATGGGATTCCCGCAGTTGAGACGCGACTTCGTCGCGTACCGCAAGAGGAACATGCTGAACATCGTCGATACTCGCGACGGTTAGACCTTGCTGAGGAGCGGTCTTCTTCCAGTGGCTTTCAATTTTGTTTAACACGTGCTTTTCTTGGATTAAATAACGTCCCCCTGTGTGCAGGTAGCTGCCGACTTCATCTAGTACCTGACCAACTTTGCGCTGCAATATTTTAGGGCTAAGCTTGTCAATTATCATAAACGGGATACGCCCAATCTTCTCCCAAAACCAGAGATCACGCTGTTCTTTTTCCCACTTTTCAATTTCCATTTTGGCCTGCAGTAGTGTGTCACGTTGCTCGTATGTCGTCATAATGACCTCCTGATAGGATTCACGAATTGGCTAAGGCGGTTCTCGCTTTGCACGGTCTGCAACACAAGAAGCATTCAACTACTAATAAGGAGTTGTACGTGTAGACAAGCGCATTGTTTCAACGAAATGTATGAAATATCCTGTTTTTGTTCCGTTTGGAATGTAGGCTGTCAGGGTAATGATGAAGATATAAACTAAGGGCAGTTCCAAGGAGAGAGAAATTCATGGTAATAGGGTTATTGGTTTCTATTTTTATCATCCAAATCGTTTACGTCTCCTTTTTCACACTTCGGATGATCCTAACCCTGAAAGGGCAGAAGTATTATGCCGCTGCGCTGAGCTGTGTCGAAATTACGATTTATGTGCTTGGTTTAAACATGGTGCTCAAGTATTTGGATCAGCCGATAAGTTTGATCGTATATGCACTTGGTTATGGATTGGGTGTGTTAGTTGGATCTTGGATTGAAGAAAAGATAGCGCTTGGTTATGTCACACTGCGGGTGATTGTAAACAATCCAGAGAGTGGTTTGCCCAACCATCTGCGTGATCTGGGTTACGGTGTGACGACTTGGATTGGGAGCGGGCGAGACGGACATCGGTTAATGCTGGAGGTACTGGCACGCCGTAAAAATCAAAAAAAACTATATCAGTCCATCATGGATGTGGAGCCGCGCGCATTTATTGTGACATCTGAGCCGACGCGTCTTCATGGGGGCTTTTGGGCGAAGGCGACTAGGCGTTAGCGATATCCTTTCAGGGGGGTCGGCATAGGTGTTTTTATGTGATTATAGGTGCTGAACTTATTACGTTCATGGCTTAAATAAGCGAAGGGTATGAGCTCAAACATTTGACCAAAGTTGACTATATGCACAAACCTATATATAATATTACATATGCTTAATTCCCAACCAAGGGAAGCGGGGGAACCGTTTCATTGGGGCGAATCGCCATTATGGCGTAGGAATCCATCTTTTCCGAGCCCGTCAGCTAACCTCGTCAGTAGGAGATGGGTCTATTTATGATCATTTGGCTTAGGACCCGAACGTGATTTTGGGTTCTTTTTTGCATTTACAGACCCTGATGAATCGGATGTCATGATGACGATCCGTTTGTTCGGGGTTTTCTTATTTCGGATTCCCGCGCAAGTAGCACTCTTTATTACCCGTGTTATTTCTCTCCAGGCCCATCTCTTTTATTAACTGGCACTGCTCTGCACAAATGTAGAATTAGAAAGGAGGTTTATGAACAAACTGGCTATAATCGCATTTTTTCGAACGAAAAGCACGGCGGCAGTTTTCATTTTTGATTGAAAATAAACGGATAAGTTTAAGGATACAAGGTGTCTGCACGTGGCTTAGAACAGAATAGATAGAAGAGGTGACTGTAAATGATTGAACTGCAGCAGGTAAACAAAGTATATGATGATGGATTCCATGCTTTAAAAGATATTAACCTCACGATCAAAAAAGGTGAGCTTACCGTCTTTATTGGCCCGAGCGGCTGTGGCAAATCCACTACCATGAAAATGATCAATCGCTTGATTACCCCTTCTAGCGGTAAAGTGCTTATTAATGGCAAAGACATTTCCGAACAGAACCCGGTTGAGCTCAGACGGAATATAGGTTATGTGATCCAGAACGTTGGTTTGTTTCCGCATATGACCATTGCGAGAAATGTTGCAGTGGTGCCGCATTTGAAAAAATGGGAGCAGGATCGCATTCAACCGCGAGTAGATGAATTGATGCGGATGGTTAATTTGGACCCTGAGGTTTACCGTGATCGATATCCATCTGAGCTGAGCGGGGGGCAGCAGCAGCGTATCGGGGTTATTCGCGCATTGGCCGCTGATCCGGACATTATTTTGATGGATGAGCCGTTTAGCGCATTAGATCCGATAAGTCGCGAACAACTTCAAGAGGAACTGAGTCGTCTGCAAGAGGAGCTACATAAGACGATCATATTTGTTACCCACGATATGGACGAAGCCATAAAGATCGCCGATACGATCGTGATGATGAAGGATGGAGAGGTTGTTCAGACGGGGTCACCTGAATCAATACTGCGCTATCCCGCAAATGACTTCGTTCGCACCTTTATCGGGCAGAAACGGATGGAGGAAGGACCGCAGGGAGAGCCGCTGCGTCTATCTACTGTAGATGACGTGATGGTTACGCAGCCGGCGACAACATATCCCAACCGTGGATTGGCAGAAGCCGTCAAAATTATGGAAGGGCGCAGGGTTGACTCCTTGTTTGTAGTAGACCGCTTCCGCAAGCTGCTTGGTATCGTGTCCATTTATCGTGTGCTTAATATGTTTAACGAGGAAAATAAGACGGTCGGTGACGTCATGCGTCCCATTGGCTATCAGGTCGCTCCGGGTACATCACTTCCAGTAGCTATTGAGATGATGAGCAATCACAGATTAACAAACCTGGCCGTGGTAGATGACGATGGTCGTCTGCTTGGACTGATTACGCGGGGTAGCATCGTTAAGCATCTGAATGAAGTTTATCCGACGATTGTGGAACAATTTGCTTCTAGCCTCGGAGAGGAGGCCTAGACCTATGAATAACTTGGTTTCCTTTTTTCAAGAACGAGGTGCTGATATTGCAATCGCACTTCAGGAGCATTTGGTCATCACTTTTGCATCCGTATTGCTAGGCTGCTTGCTGTCCATTCCATTAGGTATTTTACTTGTATATAACCGTTTCAAATGGATCAACAGCATCGTGTTTTTCTTTGCAAACTTACTGCAGACCGTACCAAGCTTGGCATTGCTCGCCATTCTTATTCCCTTTCTCGGCATAGGCATGAAGCCTGCGGTGGTAGCCTTGTTCCTGTATTCCATCATGCCGATACTGCGTAATACGTATGATGGCTTTGCTTCTGTAGATTCCAGTGTGCTGGAGTCGGCAAGGGGGATGGGGTATGGAACGATGCAGCGTATTTTACGCATTCAATTTCCACTGTCACTACCTTATGTAATGTCGGGAATTCGCATTACGACAGTTTACATCATCAGCTGGGCTACGCTTGCGACGCTGATTGGTGCTGGCGGTCTTGGGCAGCTTATCGTATCTGGACTTGGCGTGAACAAGTTGGAGCTGATTGTGACGGGAGCTGCGGGAGCAATCCTGCTGGCGCTGCTTGCTGATGCTCTGCTTGGCTGGATGGAGCGTTTGTTAACAAAACGATTCGGACGGACAAGTTCGATTGCTGCATAAAACCGAACTAGAGCACGAGGAGGAGGAAACGGTATGCTACGCAACAAAATAACAGCCGGACTTACAGGCGTCATGCTTATGATAACGGTACTTCTGGCTGGCTGTGGCACAGAGCACCAATTTATTATCGGAACACAGACATTTACGGAAACGAAGATTTTGGCTGAAATGTATAAAGCTCTTATCGAAGATCGGACGGACATCAAGGTCAAAGTGATTCCAGACCTAGCGTCCAGCACCGTTGTTCTAAATGCAATTAAAAATGATGACGTGCAGTTAGGCACCTTGTACAGTGGCGAGATTTTTAACAACCATTTCCCGATTGAAGAGACAAAGGATCGCGATCGTGTGCTACGGCAGGCAAAAGAAGGCTTCCATAAGTATTGGGGTCTCAAGTGGTTTGATTCGTTAGGGTTTGAAAATACGTATGCCTTCACCGTTCGAAAAGATTTAGCGGATGAGAAAGGATATAAGCAAATTTCGGATATAAGCAAAGATGCAGCTGATTTGCGTCTCGGGGTAGACACGACATGGCTCGAACGAACAGACGTTGGCTATCCAGCATTCCGAAAAGCTTATCAATATAAATTCGGCAAGTCGTATCCAATGGAGCAAAGCTTAGTCTACCAGGCAGTTGGGAACAATCAAGTGGATATCGTGGTGGCGTACTCAACAGACTCGCGCTTAAAGGCCTACAATCTGATTACATTAGAGGATGATAAGCAGTTTTTCCCACCCTATGATGCGTCGCCAGTGATGCGCGAAGATGCCTTGCGGCAGCATCCGGAAGCGGCCAAGGCCATTGAGGTGCTGATTGGCAGCATTGATGTGAATACGATGATCAACCTGAATTATCAGGTTGATATGGAGAAGAAGAGTGAGCGCGAGGTTGCGCTTCAATATTTGCAAGACAAAGGGCTTTTGAGTAAGAAATAGTGTATAGACAAGAAAGGAGGATACAATGGGAGATTATCAATGGTCGATAGCAGATTTGTTAGCTTACATGAGTCGTAACTCGGGTATGCTCTGGGAGTACTTTGTGTCACATGTTGTGATGGTGCTGAGCGGTCTTGGGTTAGCGATTGTGATAGGTTTGCCTTTAGGCATATTATGTTCGAAAAATGAAAGGCTGGCTAAATTCATTCTAGGAATTACAGGCGTGCTGCAGGTTATACCGAGCTTAGCTTTGCTAGTGCTGCTGATGCTCGTATTAGGGCTCGGCAGTACAACCGTTATTATTGGTTTGCTGTTCTATTCATTAAATCCAATCGTAAGGAATACGTACGTGGGACTAAAGCAGGTGAACCCAAGCTATATTGAAGCTGGACGCGGGATTGGCATGAGTCCGCTGCAATTGCTGATGAAAGTTCGCTTTCCGCTTGCGCTGACGTACATGATGACAGGGCTGCGGATCGCAGCTGTCATTGCGATTGGGGTTGTCACGATTGCGCCAATGGTTGGCGGAGAAGGACTTGGTCGCGAGATTTACGCGGGCATTAACAACCAGAACCCGCTGCGCATTTATGCGGGGGCGATCCCCGCTGCATTGCTGGCAATTGTGGCAGATATCGTACTGGGCTACTTCCAACGCAAGCTTAAGTTTGACGAGCGTAAGGTGAAGCGTCAAGGAAATAAGAAAATTAGCACTACGTAAACAACTTACACCTTTTGATGGATGCATGCTCGTTTAGGAGCACCTGCTATCTATACGAAAGGTGTATTTTTAATGCATGTATTTCGGATTCTAGAAGGAATTTATCCCTTTTTCTTACGTTTTATATGTAAACGTTGACGTATTAATTCAATACTATTACACTGGGATAAGTAGTGAAAGTCGGTAAGGACGATACCAAACGGATACAAGTGAATGGTGGAATGAGAGTTATGAATGAAGAACGATTATCCAAGAAAACGTTTTGGAGCATTATGTTTGCTATTTTCTTTGGCAATTTCCTTGCTGTATTAAGCACAAATACCGTTAATGTTGCGCTGCCTGTACTCATGAAGCACTTTGACGTGGAGCTGCCGTCTATTCAATGGGTACTAACAGGGTTTATGCTGGCAACGGGCACGGTGGCACCTGCTGTAGGATATTTTGCTAACCGGATTAGCACGAAGCGGTTGTATTTGTTTGCGTTAAGTGGCTTTGTGCTAACCTCAGTCTTATGTGCAATATCTTGGGATGAACATAGTTTGATTGCATTTCGAGTGCTGCAGGGGTTGTTCAGCGGTATTATTATGCCAACAACGATGACTATCGTATATCAGATTATACCGCGGGAGCAGCAAGCCTTTGGCATTAGCATTTGGAGCTTGTCCGCCATGCTTGCACCTGCTATCGGGCCTACGCTGGCGGGATGGATCATCCATGTTGCCGATTGGCATTGGCTGTTCTGGATGAACGTGCCGATCGGATTAGTGGCACTGCTCGCTGTCGTTAAGTTTATTCCGATGTATCGCATGAGTGAGCAGCAGCGATTCGATAAGCTTGGCTTTATTATGGTTATAACAGGAAGCCTGCTGCTGCTGCTCGCCTTTGGCAATGGACAGGGCTGGGGCTGGGCTTCTATGAAGACGTTGGGCTTTATTATAGGGGGGCTGTTGATTATCGGGCTGTTTATACGCCGTTCTCTGAAACAGGAGCATCCTTTGCTCGAATTCCGTGTATTCCGTTATTTACGCTTTTCATACTCGATGCTGCTGGTCAGCATCATCACGATCAGTCTATATGCAGGTGGTTTGTTAACGCCCTTATTTCTACAAAATGTACAGGGTGCATCTGCGTTGACAGCCGGACTTATTTTGCTTCCCGCCTCCTTGCTGATGGCGTTGTTAATTCCTTTTACAGGCAGATGGTACTCAAAGTACGGCCCGGTTAAACTGATCGTAGTTGGTCTCCTATTTATGGGCTGTGGCACTTACATGCTCAGTCGGCTAGATGTAAACACGCCTCATTTGGAAATTACACTATGGATGGCACTGCGTAATGTAGGAATAGCACTTGCTAATACGCCGGCGATGAACGCAGGGATGAGCGCTGTAAAAAGGGAATGGTCTGGCTACGCCTCGTCCATCAATAGCTGGATTCGTCAGGGACTAGCCTCGTTGTCCATTGGCTTGTTCTCGTCGCTGCTGGCGGCCCGTACCATTTCGTATGTTGCGGAGCTTAGCACTACGGGAGGCGACATCGCGATAATAAAGCCAATTGCGTATACGCATGGTATTAATGATATTAATTTTATTAGTTTTATCATGACGCTGGTGGGAATTCCAGTAGCTTTCTTGCTTAAAGAGCGGAAGGGAAAGATTGCGCAGCAGATCGAGGAATAAAGGAAGGACTTGTTGTCATGCTGCTTCATCAGGAGCAGCGTGATAGTAGGATATGATGAACGTTCTTAGCCAACGCGGCGGCAAGGACGTTCTTTTTTATATGGACAAGGAGATGACATTCATCGATATGAATGATTATTTTGGGTTATAATGGTAGTGAATTTAGAGGGGAGATTATGCATATGGATTGGAATTACTATAATACGTTTATTACAGTAGCACCAGATTGTCCGGTTCAATTTGGAACTATGCCTCCTGCTAAGAAGGATGGTATGTCCAAACATGGAATCGAATATGATCTCGTTGCTGAGCATCCCTATGAGTATACACAAGAGGAACTACTTTTTCAGGTTCATATTCGACATAAGGCCATTCCAGCGGATGAGTTGAAGTTGTGTGATGCCGAGCTTAGACAAGCGTTCTTTAACAAGCCGAAGGCTTGTCTCAGAGCTTCCATGCTGTCCAAAAAGTTTGGCTGGGGTATTCATTTTAACGCGGAGGGCAAATTGGCGCTTGTACCGATGGAATCTCCTGAATACAACCGTTTATTAGAGAACGGAGACGGAACATTACAGATTGTGTCTGCCATGCGTAACAAAAGTAAGAATAGATAAGTATAGGACTTTATTTATATGCTGATATGAATGACTGTACAATTCATTATAAAGATGTTGAACTTACAAACCAGTGCAGCGATTTGGAACACACTGGTTTGTAAGGCGCATGTACACGCTGCTTATGGTGGGCTGCACGATAGAATCGCTTGTACACCAACTACTGGGTTTAGCTTTGCGTGCCTTGAATCCGCGCAGATGTATCTTGCGAGATTCCTTGCAGCCGCTTTGTTAAAGTTGCACGCCAACTGGCGGACAGTGCGGTATTGGCGAGCATACGAGCAATCCCTTCCTCACCGTGCTTGTGATGATGCATCACGTCATTGGCATATTGAATGGATATGGCGGCATCATCTGGCTGAATTAAGGTCAGCATATCTTCTGGCCTCACGAATCCAGGCTCTAGCACACGCAAATAATAGCCTGTAAATCCAGTGTCCTGCATCCATACTGGGATTTCCTTCATATCATAACGCGCGGCAAGCTTAAAGCATGGCTGACGAGGCTGTGTCACCTGTACGATTGCTTCCCCAATACGGAACGTGTCACCGATGTGGACGTCTGTCTCTATCAGTCCGCTAGTCGTCAAGTTCTCCCCAAACGCCGCATGCGGCAATTCGCGATCCCATTCCCGCTGCCAGAAGGCATAGTGCTCACTGGCGTAGACGCAAATCGCTTTGTCGGGCCCACCATGGTGCTTCGTATCTGCGACGCCATCTCCTTCAAAGCCAAGCTCCTGCAACTGTATAGGCAGCTCAACAGGCTGCTTGACCATACCGGAACGAACTAACTTGCCGTTATAAGTGAGCGAATCAGTTGGCAATGCGACATTTAATGAAATAATTGTAGCTTGCATGAACTGCCTCCTTAAGATAATGTTATCCAATTTACATGTATGAGTTGGTAGGTTAAGCTTGTTATATGTCCTAACAATAAAGTGTTGTATTGGCATGACCTAATCTAGTTAATAATATAGTGCATTTGCCATTAAATGAACAGTATAGTCAGGGTGATAAAGTTGTCGGATCAGGAGCATAATCTAGCACCGTTGCAGTCCCGAAAGGAAGATGTCATTTTTTATCGGGCTGAGAGTGAGATCGGAACGCTGCTTCCATTTAAAGTATACCGTTGGAATAGAGCTGGTGGGAGTATTCGCGATCATACCCATGATTATTTCCAAATTTGGTATGTCGTCAAAGGAGAGTTCATTCATACGATTAATCAGCATACCTATTCCATGGTCAAAGGGAATATCTTTGTAATTCCTCCTTATGCTGTTCACCGGGTTGATCTGGTGCCCGGTCAAGATATCGATATCATCGGCTGCGAGTTTTTGCCTCATTTTATTGATGAACAGTATCAGCCGCATAGCGGGGGCAAAGACAGCTTTGATTATTCCTACCTAGAACAATTTATGTTGGATGAGGAGCATGTGACCCCTAAACTAGCGCTCAGTGGAGAGACGGATCTTGAGGTGTCCCGTCTACTTCATGACATGCTGGATGAGTTCCAGTCTGGCAAGCGTTATTATGAGCTGGTGCTGAAAGCAAATTTGTTGAAGCTGATGTCTGTCATTATGCGGGAAATGGCACGACAGTCAGGTCAATCGAATGAGGAAGATGAGCGGGTAGAGAAGTTTAGGGAACTAATGACAGCAGCTATTCACTATATTCATGAGCATTACAATGAAGAATTGCGGCTTGAGAAGCTGTGTCGCAAGTTCAGCATTTCCAAATCGTATTTTTGCGCCTTATTCAAGCGCTTCACAGGAAAGACTTATAACGACTATCTGATCGATTATCGCGTTCATCAAGCTGCTGCGATGCTTATTGACACTGACATGACGGTAACAGACATTTGTTTTCAAGTCGGATTTAATGACGTCCCGTACTTTTCACGTGTGTTCAAGCGCCAGACAGGTGTGACACCGACCCATTTTAAGAAAAATGCATCATCCGTATAGTGGCACGAAACATAAATTCATATTGAATTTATGTCTTTATCTTAGACTACACATTAGTAGACGGGCACAGTTGGATGGGGCTTTGATCTTGACCCATACAATCCATAATATGTTGATGTTAAGCCGTTTAACTGAGGTCAAATAAATAACCAGACACTTAAAAATGTATATAACGTATCCAGAGTGGAGTTTACACTTCTAAATAACTGCGAAAGCGAATAACCCTTATACAGTATAGGGTTGTTCGCTTTTTTGTTGTGTGCAACGGCACGATGCTGTGGAAGGAAAGGCGATGAATTGAAACAGGTGGAAAATTTTAAGAAAAGATGGGTTTACATTTATTAACTATAGGTCTATAATGAGGTTCATTGAATTCCTAGTTAACTGATAGGGATTATAAATAATAAACATATGTTTTCAGGGAGGGTCACTATGAAGAAATTATTGATTACCTTATTGTCGATCACAATGGCAAGCAGCATCCTGTTGGCAGCTTGCTCCAATGATAGTTCAGCACCTGCTTCAGGCAGCGCACAGTCAGCTACAGCAGACACAAAAGGAACGGAAAACAGCAGCACCACACCTGCAGTAGCGGAGCTTACGGCGCCAATTGCGGCGAGTGACCTCTCCAAGCTTCCAGCCCAAGCGCAAAAACGGACCGACACGATTATTGTAGGTCTTACAGACCCAAGTGGTGCTTTTACACCTTATTTCCAACAGAGCGGTTATGACGGCAATGTCTCCTCCGTACTGTACGCGTCACTTGTAACGGTTGACGATAAAGGACTTCCGATTCCAGATCTTGCAGAAAAGTGGGATATATCCCCGGACGGCCTTACTTATACATTCCATCTCCGCAAAGACTTGAAATTCAGCGATGGCACACCGCTCACCGCGGATGACGTTGCTTTCACGTGGACGCTGATCCACGATAAGTCCTACGACGGGCAAAGCGAACTGCTGACTACGATTGCGATTAAAGGCGGCAAAGCATACAAAGAAGGCAAGGCTAAGTTGATTGAGGGCATTAAAGTTATTGATCCAGAGACAATTTCAGTCACTATTGATAAGCCTAATGCTAAGGGACTGACTATACTAGGGAGCGAAATTTTGTCCAAAGCTTATTATGGCAAAGATTACAAGTTCGGCAGTCTCGATTATATCAAGAAACTGCATGCGACTCCTGTTGGTACTGGTCCATACAAGCTGGAAAAGTTTATTCCAGGTCAAGAGGTACGATTTGTAGCAAATGAGTTCTATTACAAAGGCAAACCGAAGACAGAGCACTTTATTTATAAAACAACAGAAGGCGATACATGGCAATTTATTGAAACTGGTGAACAGGACTATGGCAGCTTCCAAGCTACGCAAGAAAATATTGATAAGTTAAAGGGGCTTGGCTTCCTTAACATTATTCCTTACACAGCTAACAACTATGGCTATTTGCAATTTAACTTGGAGCATCCAACTCTTAAAGATAAGAAAGTTCGCCAAGCGCTGACATACGGTCTGGATCGAAAAACGATCTATGTCGACGCGAACCAAGGTGCTGGACAGATTGCTAATATTCCGGCGTCACCAATCTCATGGTCCTATACGGAAGAGGGAATTAACCCTTATAACTACGAGCCAGAGAAAGCAAAGCAGCTGCTTGATGAAGCTGGATGGAAGGAAGGCGCTGACGGTATTCGGGAAAAAGATGGCCAGAAGCTGAAAATTCATTTCATTGGTTCGAAAAGCAAAGCGACGGATATCTTTATTGCTGTGGCAAAAGAAAATTACACGGCGATCGGCGTTCAGCTGGAAGCTGAGCAGTTTGCGGACTTTAATGCGCAAATTGCCAAGTTCGAGAGCGGAGACTTTGATCTGGTATCCTTCTCTACGCCAATTCTAGGCGATCCTTCAGATGGTGTTATTTCCTTCGTGAATGGAGAAGTGAAAGGATATGACAATCCGAAAGTGAAGGAACTGTACGAAAAAGGCTTGGCAACGAGCGATATCGAAGCGCGGAAAGTGGTGTACAAAGAGCTGTATCAGGTCATTAATGACGATGCGCCATACATCTTCACTAGCTACCGAAAATCGGTTGTAGCTTACAATGGACGGATCGAGGGCTTGTCGATCAGCCCGCTTCGAGGTCTGTCTGCAAGCTTGCCTGACTGGAAATTAAAATAACAACTCCTTGCCCCCGGACAGAAGTACTGCTAAGCCCGGGGGTGAATGACTTGCAAAGGAGACGGTCATGAGCACCTATTTATTACGTAGATTGATGTATATGATACTCATATTGTTAGGCGCTTCGCTGCTTATCTTTTTGCTGTATGCGATGATGCCAGGGGACTTTGTCACCAATAACTTTAAGCTGCCCGCTGAACGCAAGGCAGAGCTGCGAGAGATATACGGCCTGAACAAGCCTGTGCTTGAACGTTATATGAATTGGATGAACAATGCGTTCCATGGCAACTTCGGATTCTCGTTATCGCAGCAGAAGCCTGTTCTCACGTTGTTTAACGATTATATTTGGAATTCATTTTTGCTTGCCATTACGTCGACGTTCTTTACGTGGCTGCTGGCGGTTGTCATCGGCGTTGCGGCGGCATACAAGCAGTATTCTTGGTTTGATACGATGGTGATGATCTTTATATTTGCGGCAATGTCGATTCCCTCTTTCTTTATCGGGCTGTTTCTCATCAAGATTATGGCCGTTGACCTGAAGTGGCTGCCGCCGGGCGGCATGCTGGTTACGGGGAGTAACGCAACCGGCATGGAATATATAAAGGAAGTTGTCCATCATATGTTCCTTCCAGTCGTCGTAATGACGCTGCTTGGTGTTGGTTCGCTGACTCGTTATTTTCGCAGCAACATGCTGGACGTCATTCGCCAGGACTTTATCCGCACAGCACGCGCCAAGGGGATGAAGGAACGAGTTGTTCTTTACCGACATGCACTTCGTAATGCAATGCTGCCGGCGATTACGCTGATTGGCTTTGAGCTGCCAGGTTTGTTCGGAGGCTCGCTTATCATTGAGAAAATATTTAACTGGCCGGGAATCGGTCAACTGTATATGCAGTCCTTTACCGTCAGGGATTATCCGCTTCTTATGGGCTTTACGATGTTTATCGCCATTCTAACCGTGATAGGTACGCTTGTATCGGACGTTTTGTACCACGCAGCTGATCCACGAATCAAGTTGTGATCATACAGAAGCGGACAGGGCAAAAGCATTAATCAGCAAGCATTTGTTAAACGCGCATTGCAGGGAGGTTTCACCATGTCATCCATTACTGGCGGATTGACGGATATGAAGCGGACAGCGGCAGCTCCGATTCGCTCTTCGTTATGGCGCCAAGCTTTCCGTCGTCTCCGTAAAAATAAGCTGGCTATGGCCGGATTTGCTTTTATTGTGTTTATGTTTCTGGTGTGCTTTATAGGGCCTTTATTCTCACCCTATGCCAACAACAAGATTAATCCAGCCATTATGAATCAGGCCCCCTCGTTTAAACATTGGCTTGGTACTGACTTGCTTGGACGGGATGTGCTGACACGACTGCTGCAGGCAGGTCGCATCTCCTTAACGGTCGGGATTGCATCGATGATTATCTCGGTCATTATCGGATCGATATTAGGCGCTGTTGCCGCTTATTACAGAGGTATTGTCGATCAGATTATTATGCGAATCGCTGACCTGTTATTGACGATTCCAAGCTTGCCGATCTTATTTATTCTCGGTGCGCTGTTGTCGGAATGGAAAGTGCCAGTTGAATACCGGATGTATATCGTAATGCTGATGTTGAGCTTTGTGGGCTGGCCGGGTCTTGCCCGTCTTGTTCGCAGCCAGATGCTCACGATCCGCGAGCGTGAATATATGCAGGCAGCCATTGTGCTGGGCTTAAATGACCGGAGAAAGCTATTTAACCATATGATTCCTAACATCGTACCACTGCTTATCGTTATTGCCACGCTAAGCATTGGCGGTGCCATCTTAAGCGAGTCTGTACTGAGTTTCTTTGGGTTAGGTGTTATGCCTCCCACACCTACGTGGGGGAACATGATTGATGCAGCGAACAACCTAATTGATTTTGAACAGCATCCTTGGCTGTGGATACCCCCGGGTGTGGCCATTTTTACGACGGTTATTGCAATTAATATTTTTGGAGATGGGCTGCGGGATGTGTTGGATCCTAAACAGAAGAAGTAAGGAATGACATCTGATGAAAAATAATGTAATCGAGATCGATCATCTCAGTACGTATTTCTATACAGAGGAAGGTGCCGTTAAAGCGGTTAATGACGTCAGTCTGCGTATACGTGAAGGTGAGACTGTCTGTATCGTGGGCGAATCGGGCTGCGGCAAGAGTGTGACCGCGATGTCCATTATGGGGCTTGTCGAGGAGCCAAGCGGCAAGGTGGTGGACGGGAGAATCCATTTTGAAGGAAGAGACCTGCTCAGCATCGACAAAAATGAACTGCGTCAAATTCGTGGCAACGACATCGCGATGATCTTCCAGGAACCGATGTCATCACTTAATCCGGTACTAACGATTGGCACGCAGATTATGGAGCCGCTGATGGAGCACCAGAAGCTAAGTAAAAAGGAAGCGCGCAAACGGGCGATTGAGCTAGTTGAATTGGTTGGCATTTCTCGACCAGAGCAAATTGTTGAGAGCTATCCGCATGAATTAAGCGGTGGTATGCTGCAGCGAATTATGATTGCTATCGCGATCTCCTGTCATCCGAAGCTCCTGATTGCCGACGAGCCGACGACGGCACTGGATGTTACGATTCAAGCGCAGATTCTGGATATGCTGCGCCAGATCAAGGAGGAATCCAACACTTCAATCCTGTTAATTACGCATGATCTGGGCGTAGTAGCGGAGATTGCTGATTATGTAATCGTCATGTACTCTGGCAAAATTGTTGAGGAAGGCGATGTAGTCGAGCTATTCGAGCACCCGAAGCATCCATATACGCAAGGGCTGCTGCGTTCCAAGCCTATTATCGGTCAGCGTCAGGAGGATTTGTATTCCATTCCGGGTCAAGTTCCTAATCCGCTTGAATTGACGGAATCGTGTTATTTTCATGACCGATGTGAGCATTGCATGTCGGTATGTCGTACACAGCAGCCTGTACTTCATCCGATGGAAGGAAGACAAAAAGTGGCCTGCTGGCTGTACGAGGAAGGTGTGAGCCATGGCTGAACTGACGATTGCAACATCTGAAAGGATTATGCCGCAGCAAGAAGCGCCTTTGCTTGAGGTTAGAGATTTGAAAAAATACTTCCCGATCAAATCAGGTTTGTTCAATCGGACGGTTGGTCACGTTAAAGCCGTAGATGGCATTAGTTTCACGCTGCAGGAGGGTGAGACATTTGGACTGGTAGGGGAATCGGGCAGCGGTAAGAGTACGGTCGGCAGATCGATTATTCGCTTAACCGAGAAGACATCCGGCGAGGTGCTGTATAAAGGGATCGATCTCTACAACATGCCAGAGAAAGAGCTGCGGCATTTGCGTCCCAAGATGCAGCTAATCTTCCAAGATCCTTACAGTTCGCTTAATCCGAGGGTTCGAGTTGGCGATGCTATTGGAGAGGCACTGCTTAACCACGGACTTGCGCCAAAAGAAGAAATTCGTGATCGGGTGTTGGATGTGCTGCAAGCATGCGGCCTTTCTTCATATCATATCGACCGTTTTCCGCATGAATTCTCGGGAGGACAGCGTCAGCGCATCGGCATAGCACGTGCGCTTGTGCTGAATCCCGATCTAATTATTGCCGACGAGCCCGTATCTGCGCTAGATGTATCCATTCAAGCACAGATTATTAATCTATTCCGCAAGCTGCAGCTGACACGCGGGTTAACTTATTTATTTATTTCGCATGATTTGAGTGTAGTTGAACATCTATGTTCTCGGATCGGGGTTATGTACTTGGGGACGATGATGGAGACAGCACCGCGTGATGAATTGTTTAAGCATCCGCTCCATCCCTACACAAAGGCGCTTCTGTCAGCGGTGCCTGTACCGATCCCGCGTTTGAAACGCGAGCGTATCGTATTAAAAGGCGACATCCCGAATCCGGCGAATCCGCCGGCAGGATGTAAGTTCCATACGCGCTGCCCATATGCGACGGACATCTGCCGTCAGCTCGTGCCGGAATTCCGGCACATGGGCAGCGAGCATTATGTAGCTTGCCACCTGGTCTAACTATACTCTGGTGTGCCGACTACAGTCGGACTGCGCAACCCCTGGCCTGCAAGGCAGGGGTTTTGTGTTGCTTGGAGGGAGGGAATGCTGTTGTTCGTTGGATTGGCCGAATTCAGCTTGTGCATTTGTTATCCGCCCGAGGAGTAATAAACAAAGAAGCCGCCAGCATCCACATGATGGAGCTCGCGGCCTTATGAGTAAGCAATAGTGCGAATGCTGCTAATTGCGTTGGTGCCAAGCGCTAGTTCGCACCTGCTCTCGTACTGGACGCGGCTTAAAGAACAAGCTCATCGACACACGTGCGCATGCGATGGTAGCCAGTACAAAGAGCAAGGACCAGAACAAAGCTGGAATGGCGGTCATACGCGCCAAGTTAGCTGCATCACCTGCTTGCGAAGGACTTTGTACGGACAGCATCACCAGGATCAAGGGACTTAACACGGATTCCACAAGACAAATAAACGCAACCAGCAAATAATAAAACTCCTGCAGCCATCGCCAAGGGGCGAAGCACACTGCTCCGCTTAATAGGATAAATCCGATGCCCCACGTCACGCCAAACGAATTACGCAAGAAGAAGAGCAGACATACAGCGGTCAGCACGGTTAGTACGATCAGTCCTACTTGCGTCCTGCCGCGTGAATACAGGAAAAATAACAGCATGGCAAATAGTGCAGATGTAAGATAGCCGGCTAGCGCGATCGGTATGAACTGCCAAGCGTGAGCGGCTGAGGAGTAAGTTACTCCGCTGTGGTCAGCAAATAGATGAATGTACCACACTTTTCCTGACACCAGTAGTGTCATCAAGGCATGCCCGAATTCATGGATTAACGTATCCACACTTTTGAAAAAAGATGAAAACGGAATGAACCGTGTCAGCACTGCCGCGCCTACTATAAATAAAATCGTCTTCCACCAGCGATTCATCTCTTAACCTCCTGTATGTGCCACAATACGCCCTTCTATTGTAACGAAACGGGAGCGGGACATCACGTCATTTTTTATATGAATTGAAAAGTAGATGATGTTGAAAAAGATGGCACTGTACATGTACTAGAGCGGTTAACGGAACACGAGATAGGAGCAGAAGGATGTAAACGGATAAGCCGACGCCCCGTTCCAGGGATATCGGCATCGTTATTAGTCTTGTATCAGACTTAGTTTGTAGTTCGTGAAATACAAATAGGTATTACCGTAAATCCACATATCTGCGTCACCAATATGGGATGCAGAAGGATAAGTTCTATCTGGCTCACCCCAAGCCAACCAAACTTGAAACATCTCCATTCCGACGGTTACCGTTTCATTTTCAATACTCTTCCATACGCTTTGTTTCCAATTATACAAACTCTTTAGGTTCTTGCCGAAGAATGGAAACCTTTCACTTATTGGTCCTGTTCCAAAAACAGCATGGGATACAGTCGCTTGAGTTCCATTTTGCTTACGCAACGTATAGTATAAGCTGCTGTCCTTATACTTGATCGAAGTAATTGTAACTTTTTCAAGGTGTTTCAGATTAGAACTGAAAATCGTATCTGCTTTACTTTTATTTATCCACATGGTTTGGTTAAGCAGTACGTTCTTTGATGCACGTAAATCTGTCTCAGATACATATTGATAGGGAATCGTTTCCGTTGTCCCGTCAGGCTTCATTACTTCGATGTTGTAATCATCAGGATCAACGGCAGATTTTGTGACGTCGATGATCCATCTGGAACTGAATTCAGATGTGGGAAATATCTTTTTGCCAAAGTCTTCACGCAGGCTACCAGGCACAGTTGAGATATGAGAAACCAGCTCGTCAGTCTTTGCTGCCCCAACAGCGGTATCCCACAGAAACAGCGATGTTGCACTTGATATGTACTTTCCTGTAATCGCGCTCATCTGCTGCAGCTTCTTAAAGGTGATATATGTCGTATTCTGGTGCAGAATCGTATTTTGTTTGTCGATGGAAAATGTTCCTTTATCGGTAACAACACGAATGGAAGGTCCATCATATTGAACTTTAATATGATCAAACGATTCGATAAGCCGGAGCGGAACGTAGGTTGCAGCATCGTTTACGATAACGGATTTGTAAGGTGATATTTGCAGCTTGCCGTTATAAAATGTACTAATTTCTTTATTCGTGTTGACAGGTTGAGCTGCTCCTGCAATAGGAGTAAAGCAGATAAATAAAACAAGTACAAGTACAAGCCAGTATGACTTTCTCATGATTTGAAGTTTCCCCCTATTTCTCTTATACAAGCTCTCCTATTATAAAATTACAACTCTATCATATCCAGTTATAAAATGGCAAAATATCCTGTTCGTCATGAAGCTGTATTCTTTGAATAAAGTGAATACAGTACGTAGCGGAATCAAATCTGTGTAAGAAAGTACAACATTTGTGGAACATAGTGCAATGGGTGTAAACGTTTTCGACCTATAATGTAGGAAGACAACACACAACTTGCGAGCGCTTGCATGAATGCTGAGCAGCGATTGCCCAACTTGGAATGGAGTGAGCCAGATGAAACTTGGAGTTAGTACTTATAGCTTGTACAACGCAATCCAGAACGGCCAATTGGATGTGCTTGGTGCGCTTGAATGGTTAAAAGAACAGGGTGCAGAACACGCAGAGATCGTTCCACTTGGATTTGATCTGCTGGATGATTCCCAATTGGCAGAAGATATTCGTGCAAAGGCAGAAGAAATCGGCTTGGAATTGTCCAATTATTGTATCGGTGCAAATTTTGCGGGACTGGATGAAGCTGCTTTCGAGGCTGAAGTGAAGCGGGTTCAAGCACATGTAGATGTTGCACACCGTTTAGGCGTAAAGCTGATGAGACACGACGTGGCCTCCAGACCACATGCAATGACAGGCACAGAATACTTCGAGCAGGACTTTCCGCAGCTTGTGGAGGCCTGCCAACGTGTAGCGGACTATGCATTACAATATGGCATCACAACAAGTGTGGAGAATCACGGCTTCTACTTGCAGGCAAGTGAGCGCGTACGGCGGCTCGTGATAGCGGTGAATCGGCCGAACTTTAAGACAACACTCGACGTCGGCAACTTTATTTGCGTAGATGAACCGTCTTTGTATGCGGTGCAGCAGAACTTGCCGTATGCATCAATGGTACACTTGAAGGATTTTTATATCCGACCTGCTAACTACAATCCTGGGGAAGGCTGGTTTAACTCTTTGCACGGTCAGCATCTGCGCGGCGCGATTGTAGGACAAGGAGACCTGCCGATTAGCGACATTATACAAGTTGTAAAGAACAATGGGTATGACGGTTACTTCTCCATCGAATTTGAAGGTATGGAAGATTGTTTGCAGGCCACTCGAATTGCGATTGCCAACGCGCGCCGGCTCTGGGAGCAAGCGTAACGTAACAAACAAGATTAGATCAGGAATAAGCAGCTTTACATTTATGGAGGGGATCGAGATGAGCAAGATTAAAGTAGGTATTATCGGTGCAGGCTCCATTTCCGAGTGTCATCTGGACGGATACCAAAAAAATGATAACGTAGAAATTTACGCGATCTGTGATTTGAACGAAGAGCGTGCAAAGGCCAAAGCGGATAAGTACGGTGCGGCTCACGTATATACCGATTATAATGAGCTGCTTGCGAATCCCGACATTGATGCCGTCAGCATTTGTACGTGGAATAACACCCATGCCCCGATCAGTATTGCGGCAGTTAAAGCGGGCAAGCATGTACTGGTGGAGAAGCCGATGTGTAAGACGGTTGAGGAGGCGTTGGCCGTAGAAGAGGCCGTTCGTTCATCAGATCGTACACTTCAAGTAGGGTACGTTCGCCGGTATGGTACTAACACTAAAGTGCTGAAGAAATTTATTGAAGCAGGCGATCTGGGGGATATTTATTACGCAAAAGCTTCTTGTATTCGTCGGCTCGGCAATCCAGGCGGATGGTTCAGTGATGTGGAGCGTTCGGGCGGTGGTCCACTGATTGATATCGGTGTTCATGTCATCGACTTGTGCTGGTACATGATGGGCAAGCCCAAGGTCAAATCGGTCACCGGCAATGCCTATAAGAAGCTTGGCAATCGTAATCATATTGAAAATTACGATTTCTATAAAGCAGCGGACTATGATGCAGAGCACAATACGGTGGAGGACATGGCGAATGCCTTGATTCGGTTCGAAAATGGTGCTTCGCTTGCCGTTGATGTCAGCTTCTCGTTGATGGCGAAAGAAGATGAAATTAGCATGAAGCTATTTGGTGATAAAGGCGGCGCTGAGATTGAGCCGAAGTTGACGATTATTGGCGAAAAGCATAATACGATGGTCAACATGACACCGCAGATCGATCATCTGAGTTTTGATTTTGATAAAGGGTTCCAGAATGAAATCGATCATTTTGTAAACTGTTGTCTTGGCAAGGAAGAAACGATCTGCCCAGTTGAGGACGGGGTCGAAATGCTCAAAATTTTGTGCGGTATTTATGAGTCCAGTGCGACAGGACGCGAAGTCGTATACTCCTCATAGCATGAATCGTATATTTGATAGCCATTCGGTGTAATAGAAGAAGGGTAGTCATGTCAGAACTTTCTAAATAGAGGAGTGCGTGCGGATATGGTAAAGCTGAACAACCCGATAGGGGTCATCACGGATAGTTTTCGTTTGCCGGTAAGGGAAGCGCTAGTAAAGGCCAAGGAAGTCGGCGCAGACGGTGTGCAAATATATGCAGTGTCGGGAGAGATGGACCCGGCTAACCTAAGTAAGGCTGCCCGTAAGGAACTGCGAGATTATATCGACAGCCTGGGGCTGCAAGTATCCGCACTGGTCGGTGACCTTGGAGGCCACGGCTTCCAGGACAAGGAAGCTAATCCAGCAAAGATTGAGAAATCGAAGCGGATTATGGATCTCGCATTTGATCTTGGGACACATATTGTGACAACACATATTGGGCTGGTACCTCACGAGCAGAACTATATTTTCGAAGAAATGCAGAAGGCATGCGAAGGGCTGAGCTTATATGCGAACAGTCTAGGCGGGCATTTTGCCATTGAAACAGGTCCAGAAACAGCGGCACATCTGAAATCGTTCCTGGACACTCTCACAGGCAAAGGCGTAGCGGTTAACTTTGACCCTGCTAACATGGTAATGGTTACGGGAGATGATCCGGTACAAGGCCTAATTACGCTCAAGGATTACGTGGTACACACGCACGTCAAAGACGGTGTAAAGCTGCAGGATGTTGATCCGCGTGACGTATACGGCATGCTCGGCTACGAGCCGATGTCGCATGAGAAGATTGCCGAGATGGCAACTTCCGGTCCATTTGCTGAGCTGCCGTTAGGTGAGGGCAAAGTCGATTTTGATGCTTATTTCCAAGCTGTCGCTGATATCGGATACACCGGATATTTGACGATCGAACGAGAAGTGGGCGACTCGCCAGAAGTAGATATTCGTAAAGCGGTAGAATTTATTAAGCGCTACAAGTAACAGACGAAGGCGCCATTGCTCGCAACTTTGAGCAGTGGCGCCTTTTGTGTATCCATTTGCATGAAGAGGTCGATTCAACTATACTACGTGTCAGTTAGAGGAAAGTGCATGGCGAGTAAAGTTAGTAGGTCATGCCGCAGTGCAAATGAAAACGAATTTGGATAGAGGAGTTGGCATGAATGGGCAGCATCAATCAGAAAATAGTAACCTTTTTAATGTTTGAAGGACAAGCAGAGGCTGCGATGAATTTCTATATCTCGTTGTTTGATGATTCGGAAGTCGTAAGTATTTCTCGTTATGGGGCGAATGAAGCTGGTGCGGAAGGAAGTATAATTCATGCTGCTTTTAAATTGCAAGGACAAACGTTTATGTGCATCGATAGCAGTGTGAAGCATGGCTTTACATTTACGCCGGCCATTTCTTTATACGTGAATTGTGATACGGAAGCAGAAATTGACCATGTCTTTGCAGCATTATCCGAGGGAGGCTCTGTACTTATGCCGCTGGGAGCATACCCATTTAGCAAGAAGTTTGGCTGGGTGGCTGACAAATACGGCGTCACTTGGCAGTTAACGCTAACAGACAATTAGATATTAGGTGATAGGTGTTGTCAAGCCGCCGCTGTATTTCGAGTAGCGGCTTGGCCATCTTACCACCTGATTCCCTGCTGGATCTCCTCGATAATCGCTTTCACGCCATCATCAATCGACTCCGACTTTGCTCGGGAGATGCTAATTCTAATAAACTTTTCTCGTTCTGCATAATCATTCAAATAAAATCCGCGCCCAGACACAACGTGTACTTTTCGTTTAGCGAGTCGCCTCGTTAATTGTTCCAAATTAACCTTTTGTGGCAGTTTAAACTGAATATAAATTCCTGAATTGATAACCGGAACTTCAATCAGTCCTGCTTCGTTGTACCGTCCTACTGCTTCGTTAAGTAAACGGATTCGTTCTTCGTACTGACTTATTATTTTGTGCTTGTGCCGTTCGTACATACCGTTATTGATATACACTTCAAGCGCCGCCTGAGACAATAGCGAGGTGTCGCCGTATCTGCTGGCATCGTTGAACTTGTTTATTAGTCGATCAGGCAGCACGGCTGCACCCAATCTTAAGCCTGGAAAAATGATTTTAGAAAAGCTCTTCACATAAATCACGTGGGAAGATCTATTGTAGGCAAAGATGGGCTCAAAATTGCGTTCAACGCCTAAATCTGCCATATAATCATCCTCGACGATAAAAACATCGTATTTGGTAGCAAGCTCAGCGATCGCTTTTCTTTCGTCTGCGCTCAACGTGGTTCCCAGTGGATTTTGGTATCTTGGCATCGTGTAGAAAAACTTGATCTTCCCGCTGCTAAAGTGTGCCTCAAGCGCTGCCAAGTCAATACCAGCCGCTGTGCGGGCGATCCCGATGACCGGGATATTTTTGCTTTCCAAGTAGCGCAAATAGATATCGTATCCTGGCTGCTCAACGAGGATGGACGTCCCGCTGCCTGGGAAATCCATATTCGACAGCAGTTCAAGCACTGGCTGGATGCCAGATGTGACAAAGATACGCTCTGCCGGTGCAAATACTTGATCACTAGCCAAGTGGGAAACAAGCGTATGACGCAGTTTATCTAGACCATGGGTATCGCCGTATGTAAAGAGGTTGTATTTATAAGTATCAATTGCTTTATTAAGGCAATGCTGAAAATCCAAATAAGGAAAAACGTTGATATCCGGCGACGCTGATGCAAAATCTATCATGTCATTGTCTGCGTTGTCACAACTATTCCCAAGTATGTCGACCACGTAGAAGCCGCTCTGTGGAATGGAATAGATGGCATGCCGTTTTTCGAGTTCTGCGTACGCCCGTATAATCGTGCTAATACTGCAATGGTACAATGCTGCAGCACTTCGTACAGAAGGCAGCTTGTGGCCGGGCTTGTACTGCTGATTTTTTATTTTCTCTTCCATATCGGATAAAATGGCATCATATTTTTTCATCCCTCTGCCTCCTTTTATAAAGTCTTATTTATTATACATGAAGTAAACTGTACCGATACAGTTTGGAAAAAGTCATTTTTATGTTAATAGCATGCAAATGTAGTTGACCCCAAACAATTACACCGGGGGTAGTGGTCCCCGGTGTATTGTTGACTGTTCTTAGTTGGTCTGACTCATAAACTATGAGGAAGGCTTAGCGTGTGTAAGTAGTGCCTCCAAGTCAGCCTTTGCTTGTGGGCTAATCTGCTCACTTACCGTATTAAGAAGGCCGTTGACAGAGGTCATTTTACCAGAATAAGTCTTATAAAAAGATTGTATCCAGCTGTTAAAGGCCTCTAACTTATATTGATTCACCCATTGAATGAGCGCAGCGGTGCCTTTTGTCTGGTAATGCAGCTCAGCATCAGCCCCCAATCTTACTGCTGGTGCTGCGGGAGGATACATATCTGTATTTAGGATCGCAGGCTGAGGCCATGGTTTATTTTTCTGATCATGCTCGAAATAGGCCGTTAAAAACGCGGATAATCCGTCACTTATAAAGCCGTCTGTGCTCGCATTGGAGCCAATTACATTTTGAGTCCACTGCTTAGCTACAGCGCGTATTAGTTCATCCTGACGAACGGAACCGTCTGGTTGGCGGCTGAATACAACGATTCCATCAGGGCTGTAGGACATTCCATTATAGGGAGCTTCTACTAACTTGAGCTCAGGATAAGGCAATGGTCCGACTGTGGCAGATAGCCAATCTGCTGCAGAAGCGACGGTGTCAAGGACAGCAGCGTAATCAACGGACTTCTGATCGTTTACGGCATGAATACGGTGAACACTTAAGCGTAAATTATTTTTTAATGTACGTTCACCTTCCTGCTTATAACGGCCCCCGTAGAAAGCAAATTGTCTGCTTGCCTCTGACTTTGTTTCTAGTAGCAGTCGCCCATCCTTCTGTTTGCGATCAATTTCTTGCCCGGTCGTTACCATTTCCCAAGCTTCGGGTACATCAAGCATGACATGATATTGCCCCATTGGGTAGAAGTCGCTGCGGTAGGACGAGTTATAAGGTACACGATTCCACCCGCGATCAGATTGGTTATATACAGCAAGTTGTGGCGTCCACATGTAGCCGCCAACCGTGTGATCGGAGTAGCTTAGCGCGTGAGCGCCAAACGGGAATTTTACCTCGTATCTTATAGTTAGTTTGATTGTCGTCCCTGGCTGCATCCTTTTTGGGAGCTTTATCGTTAACGCTTGGTTCTGATGGTTATAAGTGAGGGGCTTGCCACTCGCTGTTGTAACAGAGTAAGTGGTAATTCCGCCTTGAAAATCGTCTACCACTTTTTGTGCGCCTTCCTGCTTTGTTTCCAATAATGATTTATTTAACTGTCTATCACGTATAGGCTGCTTGGAGATGTTACGATACACATCTGCGAACCAGTGAAATACGAGTTCGGACAAAGGATCGCCGTATTCATTTCTAAACGTAATATCGGCTGTTGTCTGCAGCGTATGGCTGTTATCCAACCATCTTGCATGGATATTATATAGGAGAGGTGGGTCTGTATGGGCCGCTTCGCTAATTGCCGGCCGCTGGTTGATCTTTATACCCGCCAGTACGATTAAAATGATAATGAGCAGCATGGCGATAATCATTACCGTGCGCTGGGGCTTGAATCGGTACATAGTAATAGGACTCCTTCCTGCTTAGTCAATCTTTATTGAAGATACCTAAGATCAACTGTATCGCAAACAGGAACGATGGAGTATTGATATAACTTACAGAAAGCTTACAGCATTGTAATGAACTTCCATGCCTCTGGCTGGAATCAATGAGCTTTCTCATGAAGTTCCAATTCTGCTAGAGATAAGAAGCCCGAGAAGGGGGATTGGTGTTATGCGGATGTTCGAGGTGCCCATAGGATGATGGCGACACCAATGATACAGATGGCTGCACCGATCACATCGTAGCGATCAGGGAGCTTCTTGTCAACCAGCCATCCCCACAAGACGGCTAGTACAATAAATACGCCGCCATATGCGGCATACACTCTGCCGAATGATGGAAAGTTCTGAAGCGTCGGTACAATGCCGTATCCAATCAAGATCAAGCTGCCTACGATACCGTACCAGAGTGGCTTTGCTTCTCGAAGCCATAACCATACGAGATATCCGCCCCCAATCTCAGCGAGTCCTGCAGCGATAAAGAGTAAAATGGCTATAAACACGTATTACATGCTCCTCTCTTATTTAAAAATAACGATGGCGGTTGACTTCGTATGGTGTACGAATACTGCTTGCATTTACTGTGTGTGATGCGTAAGCTCCCTTGCTGTGTAGAGGAGAGTGCGGCCAGCATGCCGCTGCAATTAAACGGATATGTACCCACGCAACCAATCGGACCGTAATTTTACGCTCTACGATTATTATAGCGCAGTACTCTTAAAAAGGAAGTTGGGGTTCATGTTCTGGTCATTTGACTGACAAAAAAAGCATGGGCTCCTGCTCCCCATGCTTGCTTATAATGACGAAAGACTGACAAGCTATCCTAGCACATTAACACGAAAGGATAGTTGCCGTCTTGAATGACCTGCTCCAATGTAATCGGTATGGGGAGACCTTCTTGGGACAGCATATAGAACGACTTGCCCCAGTCGTGGTGGTACTTCTGCAGTAGTTCAGTAAATGCGGTCCAGCGATGCTGCATCATGGCTTTATTTACTTCAAACACGGTTACGTTAACCTTATTTCGCAAAAGCTGTTCCATGCCTAAGAAGGCTTCGTATTCCCCTCCTTCTATATCAACCTTAAGCCAGTCAATACGGGGCAGGTGCTTCAGCTCTTGATCAAGAACGGCCGCTTTTACAGATACGATTTCGAACTCATCGGTGTAATGCTGGTTGTATGCTTGATCATGCTCGCGAATGGAACTGTTGCCCATAAACCGCTTCGCGATATGAAAAGTTACATCCCCAGGCTCATGGTACACAGCTTCTTGCCGCACCTGAGTGCGGTCGTGCAAATAATTTAATGACAGGTTATCATTTAGGAAATGGAGCAAATGTGGATTTGCTTCATAGGCATACAAGTGTCCTGTTTGGCCGATCAGATGGCCAAGCAGAACAGAAAAGTAACCGATATTGGCACCGACATCAACAACGACCTGACCAGGCTTAACCATACGAGAAAAGTAATTCGTTAAGGGAGACTCGAACACCCCCGTGAGGGCTAAAAAGGGCATCAAGCTTAAATCATCTGACGGACAGATAAGCAAGCCACCGTATCCCGTTTTTAACAGCATGCGCTGGTTACCAATATAGCACGCATCCATAGGTACCACCTCATTATTTTTGCTTTTGCCTGTGCGATAAGGCTGTTAATAAGCAGTTTATGGGTGGTTAAGTAGTTGCATGCATAGGCTGATGAGATACTTGTGAATACATGTTTAGTGAATTAGAATAGTCGCACATGCGAGTATACAATATAATCCAATTGGTGTAATCTGGATAAGGATAGGAGTATGGGAGTTAAATCGAAAAGGCGAGAGGAGATTAAGCGATGACAGCTGCGAATCCTATTCTAAATGAGGTCTCTAATGTGTTTATCCCTGTCAGCAACATAGAAGCAGCTCGTGACTGGTATTGTACACTGCTTGGACTGTCCGTGGAATGTGACATTATTGGCGGTCACTTATGTTCTCTCCCAATGCGAGACGGTACTGGTATTATTCTAGATACGATGCCGATGTGGGGCGGCAAGGCGCCTGATGGTCCGCCGACCTACCAGACACCTGCGGTGATGTTAAAAACCGATGACATATATGCCTCCTTTGCATATATGCAGGAAAGAGGAATCGAGCTTGTTACAGAGATCGAGAATGGACATTGGTTTGTTTTTAAAGATCCAGATGGGAATCTGCTCATGATATGCGCGTAATCATCAAAGGAATACCTATGTTGCTGAAGGGTCGCACTGCGACTCTTTTCTATGTACAGCAGATTAGTTTGAAGCGTAAAAGATACTTCATCCTACCAACAATCTGATCAAAGATTAATTGGATAGGCTAACTCCAGTTCATCCCCAGTACGGCCGCGTATCCCCCAATTATGCTTCGGAGATTCAATAATCGTGATCTCGATATCATTCATTTCGATATCCAACTGCTCCGTAATATGCTGATACAGCATGCTGATCAGACGTTTTTTTGTTTCGACGGAACGCCCTTCAAACATAAGGATCTCGATCACGGTGTACTTCGCACTTCTGTCAGACGGAAAACTGAAGTCCTCTGGATCTAGATGGATGAATCGATGAAATTTTTTGTCTGGAGGACACTGTAGTGCATCAACGATGCAGGAATGAATAATCATCGACAATTGAGCTTGTCGTGGCTTTAATTGCGTTCGTATGCCGTATACCTTGACTTGTCCCATCAGGTAATGAGCCCCCTGTATATGAAGTGGTGATAGACTATAAAATACATTATAATAATTCATATAAAAAGTTTCCATATTTTGCTCATAAAAAGGGGAGTCATCATGATTTTGTTGGACGCCAAGCCGCTTCACCGGCTCTTGCAGCCTCTAATTGAACAGATGACGTATGTTCCTTCTCTCATACATGCCGTGCTGCATGACAATATTGAAGGTTCGGTCTGGGTAAATGACAACTTAAATCCAACAACGGCGGTAATTGGTACAAAGAGCGGTTTATTTGCTGTATTGGGGAATGCGGCAGATCACCATGTGTATGCATGGCTGAACAGCCTTTATACGTACCGATATCGAGATTCCAACAAGCGTTTTTCAGTGTTTGTTTCATCACCGGAATGGGAGCGGGTGCTGACCGATATGATGGGGGATAACGGCGAAAGGCACCGCAGAGCCTCTTATGTGCTGCGTCACAAGCTGGACTCATTTCCTCCCGCATATGTGGAGGCAGGTTTTGGGCTTAAGCGTATAACACCGGAGACGATACAAGAGAGCTTGATGTTTAAGGCTGCTTATTACGAAGAGTATTGGGGTTCTGTCACACGATTTTTACGAAAAGGCTTCGGGTATGTCATTACTTACGAGGAACGAATCGTATGCGAATGTACGGCAATCTTCCTTGGACATCCCTATGTAGAAGTAGATATTGCGACACATCCGGAATTCCGTGGACTAGGTCTAGGTCGTATTGCTGCAGCGGCATTCATACAGCATAGTTGGCGTCAAGGTCTAATGCCGCGTTGGGAATGTAATATAGACAACAAATCATCGATGCGCCTGGCTGAAAAGCTCAGCTTTTCTCACGCAAATGCCTATACGGTTATTACAAAGGTTTCTAGTTAAAGGGCATTTAAGTACTGTACTAGCCCATGCTTTCTGTCATAAATAAAAGAGGACCGCTAAGCGGTCCTCTTGGCGTTCATGTTAAATGCCCCATTCTCGGAGATGCAGACTGCGCACACCTTCAACTACATAAGGATCGTTTTCGGCAAGCTGCTGAGCTTCTTCCAGCGAATCTGCTATGTAGATCACCATGCCGCCGGAACCGTCTTTAAATGGACCTTTTAAGTGTACTTTTCCTTGTTCGCTGAGCGTAGCTAAGTACTCTAAATGATGCGGACGGAACGTCAAGTTTTTGGATTCGTCTTTCATGTCCAATACTGCTGCAAAGTAAGCCATATGATCGCTCTCCTTTGATACTAGTAGATTCATTAGACTATTATAGCTTAAATGGGATGGTTGTGCAGTGCACTTAAGGAAAGCGGCTATCAGTCAGCCGCCTTATAATGCGATGAGTCTATACATCCCTAAAGACTTTGGTTGCGTATAGTCAAAGCCAAATTGCTTATACAGTTGGTCGGCTGGAACATCAGCGAGTAGACTGATATATGCGCCTTTAGGTGCATGGATGTCCAAATATGTCGTTATTTCGTTCATAATCAGCTTACCTAATCCTTGGCCTTGCTGCGCAGGATCAACTGCAATGTCTACTACTTGATAAAAGCAGCCGCCGTCTCCAATTATTCTTCCCATCCCGATTAGCTTGTCCTCTTGGCGTAAAATAACAGCAAAAATGGAGTTGGATAATCCGATTTTTGCTCCATCAAGCGATTTGAGGCTAAGTCCAGTCTGTGCTCTTAATTGTAAGTATTCTTCAGGTTGGGGAGCTTCGTATAGTACGGTTATCTTGCTGTTTGCTGAATCCATATTATACCCTCCATAGGTAGATCAATTGATGGGACATGATCCTTTTCTGGATTGAAAACATGTCCATAAGATTATTATAAAGCAATGGTGAGGCTGGATAAATAAGCAAGGTACGCGCACTCGGGAGTACAGTATTAATTTCTCTTTCAGCTATCAATAAAAAGGAGTAAAAGAAACACAAAAGAAAACGGGGCAGACCCGCTCTTTTGTGTTTCTTTTTGCTAGTTTTTACGGTTTATCTTAAATGATCTTACAAGCTGATGGATTGTGTGCTTTGTGCCCGTCTGTGTGACTTAGTTCGCCTGTACTGCTGTGCGGCGCATCGCCATTACGTTTGACACGATCCTATGCCCCGCGGCACCAGACATGGTCAAAATGGATTCCGGATGGAATTGGACGGCCGCGATGGGCAACTCCTTGTGCTCCACTGCCATCACAACTCCGTCATCGGCCATGGCAGTAGCCTGCAAGCACTCGGGTACTTGTGCGGCGTACAGTGAATGGTAGCGGCCAATCTTAAAGCTGGACGGCAGCCCATCCCAGAGCGGAGTACGCTGCGTAATAGACAGGCATGCCGGTTTACCGTGCTGTGGATAGTCCAGAACACCTAGTTGACCGCCAAAGTATTCGACAATCCCTTGCAAGCCTAAGCAAACGCCAAATATCGGCAGCTGGCGATCCGCACACAGCTGTATTGTCGTGTGAAGATCAAAGTCGCTCGGTGTCCCAGGTCCTGGCGACAGGACAACAAGATCAAAGGTATTATTTTGACGAAGCAGCTGCTGCGCGTGTTTGGTTCTGACCGTTATGACTTCAGCGCCTGTTTGCCTGAAATAGCTGGCGAGCGTATGGACAAAGGAATCTTCGTGGTCAACAAACAAAATACGCTGTCCAACACCCGTTAAATTGTCCTCTTGTTCAGCATTTTTCACTTTTGTAGTACCGCGGATAGCCTGAATGAGGGCAGCACCTTTTACAAGTGTTTCTTGTTCTTCCTCTTCAGGGATGGAATCATACAGCAGGGTAGCTCCTACCCGCACTTGGGCAACACCGTGACTCATCCTAATGGTACGGAGTGTCAGACCCGTATTCAGATTGCCGTTAAACGTGTACATGCCGACAGCACCGCCGTACCAGCCGCGCGCGTCTGCCTCGTGGTCTTCGATCCATTGGATCGCGGCACGCTTGGGAGCGCCTGTAACTGTAACCGCCCACATATGTGTCATAAACGCATCTAAGGCATCAAATTCCGGCAATAGTCTGCCTTCAATATGATCTACGGTATGGATCAAATGGGAGTACATTTCCAGCTGGCGTCGGCCAATTACGTTGACACTGCCAGGAACACAAATCCGTGACTTATCGTTCCGATCTACATCTGAGCACATCGTTAGCTCCGCTTCGTCCTTCTTGGAATTAAGCAAGGTACGAATCTGCTCCGCATCTTCTAGCGGAGATATACCACGCTTAATCGTACCGGAGATCGGGCAAGTTTCAACCCGATTTCCTTCTACGCGCACGTACATTTCGGGTGATGATCCAACCAGATGCTCATGTCCCAGATGGATAAAAAATCCGTAAGGACTGGGGTTAATCGCATTTAACCGTTTAAATACTTCGGAAGGCTTGTCATGATAAGGCTCCACGAGCGTATGGGAGGGCACCACTTCAAACAAGTTGCCCGCACGAAATTCATGGACAGCTTCTTCGACGAGTTGCCCGTATTTTCCTGGCTGGTAAGGCTGTGGTGAGGGAATGTGAGCATCTGTACCAGTGATATCATTGGCAATTGCTCGTTCCATATCCTGTGTTGTGAGCCCCTCAAATGCGAAATCATAATAAAGCGTATAGGCCTGGCCGATATGTCGATCGACGATAACAATCTCATCGGGCACGTAAAGTACAAGATCTGTATGGGTGTCGGAACGTGTATGTTTTAAGCGCAAAGACTCAAATTGAAACACAAGATCGTATCCAAAGGCACCATATAAGCCAAGGTGGGAGTCTTCAGGCGAGTGAAATATGTCTTTGAAGAGACGCATCAGCATGAAGATGGAGGGCTGGCGTGTCCGTTCTTCTTCAAATACAACTTCCTCAGCCGATTCCATAGTGCCGAGAATGGTGCTATCGGTATTTGATTTAATTATTAGTTCAGATGTACGTTCAAGGTGAGGGCGAATGATGTCAAGGAGTACACAACCGCGTGCATTAAGCGCACGACATTCAAACTGCTTGCCAGAGGCACGCAGTTCCAGTGGTGGATCGGTAAATCCGATATCCCAGCGCGAATAACGTCCGGGATATTCATAACCACTCGTAAACAAAGCACCTCGAACCTGATCGATCCGAGACACTATTCTTGTGATGGATGCCTCAATTTCAGTCGGAATTAAATGACGGGTAACGTGAACGCCGCCGTGGGTAACATAATTGTGTTGCTGTGCGGATAATGGAAAGTGAATGCTCATCTGTCTCTTCCTCCTTAAAATGTGGAGAAGAGAGCTGAGAAGAAGAATCCCCTAGCGTAGATAAATATATAACTTTGCTCGACTCAACTCATCTCAACGTTCTCTCTGCTCTACTCTGCTCAACTGGTATCCTGCATGAACGGCTTGCACATCGTACAGTCAACTGCCGAATTCGCTCGCTTTCATGCCTGTCTTAGCTTTCTATACTAAGATTTATCTCATTGTAATGAAAAAGGTCGAGTTCGTCAAAGGAAAGCTGTTCCGAACATCAAAAAAGCGAAGACATAAAGTCTTCGCCTGTTATTAATAAACGATGTCTTAATTCATCTGGGAAATGCTAACAATAGCTTGAAGCTAGCCCACTCATATGCTAAGATGGGAGTACTTATTGTCTAGCGTTTAGTGATTTAAGCATTATTATCTAATAATAGATTACCACAGAAATAATGCTTTGTCAAACAGTATGTAATTATTAACATAAAGGGAGCGGTGACATGAGTACAGACAATCAAGAGTGGCTGAACGAGCAGGAACGCGTCAATCGTATTGTGGCTGAAATCCATGATCGTATTGAAGTTCTGGGGCATCAAGTAAGTGACGTGAGAACGGATATCGTAGACATCCGAAAGACGTTCTGGGACGACGTAACCGTTAACTTTGAGGACGGTGATGAAGCCGCTGAGACGGCAGCGAGCATTAAGCAGCAAGCCGAGCTGATGTCCGAGCGGGAACGGAGCCATCGTCATGCGCAAAAGCAAATGAAGACATTGGCAAGGCTGGAGCAGTCACCTTATTTCGGCCGCATTGATTTTAAGGAGACGGGCGAGCCAGGTGCGGATAAGGTGTACCTTGGCATTGCTTCATTATTAGATAAGAGTGGAATGGAGTTCCTAATTTATGATTGGCGAGCACCAGTATCCAGCTTGTATTACGATTACCCGCCAGGCCCAGCCAAATACGAGACGCCTGGTGGAGCAATTGATGGTGAGATGCAATTAAAACGGCAGTTTATTATTCGTAATGGTCGCATCAGCAGCATGTTTGATACGGGTGTGACAATTGGCGACGAACTGCTTAAAGAAGTGTTGGGGAAACAGGCAGACTCTCAAATGAAGAGTATCGTAGCTACGATCCAAAGTGAGCAGAATCGCATTATTCGCAATGAACACAGCAGACTGCTTGTCGTGCAAGGTGCAGCGGGTAGTGGTAAGACTTCGGCTGCATTGCAGCGTGTTGCTTATCTCCTGTATCGTTATCGTCAGACGCTCAGTGCAGAACAAATTGTGTTATTTTCCCCTAACCCGATGTTTAACCATTATGTATCAACGGTGCTGCCAGAGCTTGGTGAGGAAAATATGCAGCAGGTTACTTATCAGGAGTTTTTGGATCACCGCTTAAGTCCCTTCTTTGCAGTGGAAGATCCGATTGATTTGCTGGAATATGAGCATTCAGCCAAAGATGATGCTGCTTACGGTGTGCGAATGGCTGCTGTCAGTTATAAATCTTCCGTCAGTTTTATGGAGACGATCGAACGATATGTGGAGTATTTGGGGCGAGAAGGTATGATATTTAAGTCTATTTACTTCCATGATGATGTGATTGTTTCTGCTGAACGATTATGTGAGCTGTTCTATTCGTATAGTCAGGCGATTTCAATTCCGAATCGGGTGGATATGCTGAAGGATTGGATACTCAAACAGTTAAAGGCATATTCTCGAACGCAGACTCAAAAGCCATGGGTAGAAGAACAGATGGAGCTGCTGGAAAAAGAGGACTACTTGTGGGCGCATCAAGAACTTCGACGCAGACGCGGAAGTACGCCTGAAGAGGATACCTTTGATGATTTTGATCGTGAACAGGAACTGATGGCGATTAAGATTGTTCAGGATGCGTTAAAACCGCTGCGAAATATGGTTAAAAAATTGATGTTTATCGATTTGCAAGGCATTTACATGCAGTTGTTCGAGAATACTCGTATAGCCGCTTCTTTGCAGTCAAAGCTGCCAAATGAGTGGGCGGGCATTGCCCGGATGACGACAGAACGTCTGTATGCTGGTATTCTGCTCTATGAGGATGCAACGCCTTATCTTGATCTTCAAGGGCGAATTGAAGGTGTACACGTCAATACGACAATCCGCCATGTCTTTATTGACGAAGGACAGGATTACTCGCCTTATCAATACTTCTTTGTGAAGCGTATGTTCCCGCGCAGCCGGATGACAGTGCTTGGCGACTTGAACCAAGCCATCTTTACGCATGCAGGTTCAGGTAGTGGGTTGCAAGCGATCAAGGAGCATTATGACGATGGCGAGACAGAGACCTTTGTATTAACGCAGAGCTATCGATCAACAAGGCAGATCGTCGAATTCACGCGGCAGTTGATTAAAGGCGGCGAGGTGATCCAGCCGTTTAATCGGAACGGTGTGATGCCGACCTTAATGAAGGTACCCAATGAAGCAGTACTAATAAAGAATATAGCTCAGCGTATTCAATCACTTCAAGCGGAAGGGTACCAGTCTATCGCCGTTATCTGCAAGACGGCTGCTGAAAGTGAACGTGCGCATGCGGCGCTGAAGGATCTGGTTCAGCTTCGACTCATCGGCAAGAACACAGCTTCTTTTGAGCGCGGGACGCTGGTTATCCCTTCGTATTTGGCTAAGGGTGTGGAGTTCGATGCTGTGCTTGTATATAACACATCCGCTGAACATTACGCCCAAGAAGGAGAACGAAAACTGTTCTATACCGCATGTACCCGTGCCATGCATGAACTCTACATGTATTATACGGGGGAGCGAAGCCCATTTATTAATGAAGTTGGTGAAGACAGCTACGTACACGTAGAAGGAAATTAGTAGTGAACTGTTAGGCTTCTGCGAGTGGGATATGATGCATATTAACGATTGCGTTTGGTGTTATAGTTTGGTTCAAGATGATCTTACGAAGAATTCGAGCTAGAAATAAGCCTGGCAGGTGAGCTGCCAGGCTTATTTCAATTATACGCTTATGAATTACCGTTCTTCACGAAACAGATTGGTAAATGTTTTAGGGATATCTGTCTCAAAGCGCATCAGCTTGCCTGAAGTCGGATGCTTAAACGCCAAGACGCGAGCATGTAGTCCAAGACGTCCAATGGTTTTGGACTTGGCGCCATATTTCTTATCGCCTACAATTGGATGCCCGATATCATGCATATGGACACGGATCTGATTTTTGCGGCCGGTTTCCAGGTTTACCTCTAATAGAGAATAATGGCGATTCGTTTGCAGTGATTTGTAATGCGTAATCGCTAGCTGGCCATCATTCGCGAATGGACTGGAGTACATTTTAAGCGTTTTGGTTTCTTTGAGCCATGATTTTACAGTACCCTCAGGCTTCTTTACAGCGCCTTCTACAAGCGCAATATAGGTACGCTCTTGAACCGTATCCTGCCACGATTGCTGCAGCGTCTGCTGTACATGTTCGCTTTTTGCAAACATCATAACCCCCGACGTATCGCGATCAAGCCGATGTACAACAAATACACGGTTGTTTGAGCCTGATTTGCGAACATGAGCCATCAGCTGGCGGTAAGCCGTCACTTCATCACCTGGAAAGTCATTATGCGAAGAAATGGACAACAAACCAGCATCCTTATGAATAATAAGGACATCATCATCTTCATGGATGATGCGCAAGCCAATCATTGGCACTTCTTCTGGGGCGCGGCCTATACGGACGATAACGGTCTGCCCGGGCTCAAGGTTGTAGTTGTAGGCCTTGGTTACGCGACCGTTAACCGCTATTTGACCACGCGCAAGCATCGCCTTGACGGCGTTGCGTCCAGAACCGGACATCTGTTCCAACAGGAAAGCAAGAAGTTCGCCTTGCTGCTTGACTTCATAGGACTTTGACTTTATAGGTGCCGTGGCAGGTTTATCTTGGCGCTTGGTGTCTGCTTTATGCTTGGAGGCAGAAGCTGGAACTGGCTTAGTCGAATATTCAAAAGCAGACCGTGCACCCTTGTTGGCGGCTGTGTGTCTGGCAGAGGAATGGGCTTGCTTGCCAGGAGCCCCAGCAGATTGTTGGGCAGATGAGCGATCGTTCCTCGAAGGTGCTGCTGCGTAATCAAACTTGCTCTTAGCGTTAGAGTTCGATGATGCTGTATATGTGTTTGATCCATGCTTAGGCTGCCGTTGGGCAGTGGATTTGTTAGCGTGGTTGGTCTTTCTTGGCTGACGCTGTGATTTCATAGATGGATAGCTCCTCATTCGTAACCGAATTTAATATTCCTATCATATCAAAAAGGGCGAACAACCGCTATAAGATGGCTAAAGCCTGCTTTTTTCTAAGTTTAAGTGGAGTTGATTAGCCCTGCACGAGCAGTACTCACATGGTATACTAACAACATACACAACTGGATCGTGATATACGGGATCTTGAACAAAGGGAGTAGATTGCTGCAATGGCATTAACGATGATGGATGCACGGGACACGCTTAAGCGTATTTATGGATATGAAGATTTCCGGGAAGGCCAGACACTCATTATCGAGCATTTGTTAAATAGACAGGATACAGTAGGTATTATGCCGACGGGTGGAGGTAAGTCGATCTGCTACCAAATCCCGGCACTGCTTCAGCACGGGCTGACATTGGTTATTTCGCCGTTGATCTCGCTGATGAAGGATCAGGTAGATGCGCTCCACACGTTAGGTGTTGAAGCCGCATTTATTAATAGCACACAAGAAGCTGCCGAGGTAAACCGTATTCTTCGTCAGGCGGAACAAGGGAAACTGAAGCTGCTCTATGTAGCACCTGAGCGGCTTGAAAGCGATTGGTTCCGTGAACGGGCGGCCTCCCTGCGAATTTCTTTTATCGCAGTTGATGAATCCCACTGCGTCTCGCAATGGGGGCATGACTTCCGCCCGAGTTACCGAGCAATCGCACCTTTTGTGCGCGCGCTTGCCGCGCATGAATTTGGCGAGCGTCCACTCGTGGCGGCATTTACGGCGACCGCGACGCCTGAAGTGACGGAAGACATTATTCGCCTGCTGGAGCTGCGCCAGCCCGAGCTGGTGATTACCGGCTTCAAGCGGGATAATCTTGCTTTTACCGTGCTGCGCGGAGAGAATCGCAAAGAATTCACGCTTAACTATGTCAAGCAGCGGGCTAGTCAGTCAGGAGTGATCTACGCCTCCACACGTAAGGAAGTGGAGGATTTGCACGAGATGCTGGAGAAGGCAGGCGTTCCTGCAGGCCGTTACCACGCAGGCTTATCGGACGACGAGCGGGCTAAAATGCAGGAAGCCTTCCTTTATGACGACATTCGGGTCATTGTGGCGACAAATGCATTTGGCATGGGTATCGATAAGTCGAACGTACGTTATGTCCTGCACTACAATATGCCGAAGCATATGGAGGCATATGTACAAGAAGCGGGGCGTGCAGGGCGTGACGGTGAGCCTAGTGAATGCGTGCTGTTATTCCATCCGCAGGACATACAGACACAAAAGTTCTTTATCGAGCAGAGTGAGTCGTTGCCTGAACGCAAGGCACATGAGTATAAGAAGCTGCAATCAATGATCGATTATTGCTATACGCTTGGCTGTCTGCAGACTTATATGCTTAAGTACTTCGGTGAGGAGAACGAGATCCCCTGCGGCGTATGCGGCAACTGCAAAGATGAGCGTGAAGAGGTAGACATTACCGTTGAAGCGCAGAAGATCTTCTCATGTATTTATCGGATGCGAGAGCGATTTGGTGTCTCGATGGTTGCCTCTGTGCTCAAAGGATCACGGAACAAGAAAGTACTCGACTATCGATTTGATACGCTGTCTACTCATGGTGAGATGCGTCATCTAACCGATAAGGCGATCGCAGACTTGATCTACGTATTGATTGCAGATGGATACTTGCAGCTTAGCGAAGGCCAGTATCCGGTTGTCCGGCTGCTTCAACCGGCTGCAGATGTTCTGAAAGGGCAGCTCAAGGTCATGCAGAGAGTTGCCAGCTCGCTTAAACCCAAGGCGTCAGCTGCGGTGGATGAGACGTTGTTTGAGCAGCTTCGACTGCTGCGTCGTGACATTGCCAACAAAGCGAATGTGCCGCCATACATCGTCTTTAATGACAGCACACTGCGCGAGATGGCAGAGACACGTCCGACGACAGAGCTTGCTTTCTTAAAGGTGAAAGGTGTCGGGGAAGCCAAGATCAAGAAGTTTGGAATGCCGTTCTTGGAACTGTTCCGGCAGTTAAAGGATGCAGAAGCGGAGCAAGATGAGCGTGGCGACTGGGAAGAAATAGACGAATGAGCATATCTATTCAATGGGCGGTTGTCTGGCAATAGTGAACTTCCTTTGCATCTTTGTAAGGGGGTCATTATGAGCTCTTATTATCAACATTTATCAACTATTAACCAATACCCTCAACCTACAAGTAAAGGACCCGAATCGCCGGGTCCTTCTTCATTAGCTGATCAGATACGAATCAACGATAGCCACATTGATAGTCACACTTCTTCTCGTCGGTTTGATAAGCTGATCGGTATTATCATATGTACACTGAAGCCTGCACCTTCTTCAGAATGGAACTCAATTTTCCCCTCCAGACTGATCACTCGCTCACGAATTCCTGATAAGCCCATACGACTAAATGATGATTGCATGTTTTCGAGGTTCATGCCAATACCATCGTCTTTATAAGCAAGATGAATATGACGGTCGATTTCCTCGATATCAATAATGACCTGATTCGCTTTCGCATGCTTTTCTGTATTACGCAATAATTCCTGCATAATTCGATAAACTGCTGTAATCTGTTCTTCGCTCAGCTTTGCCGCCACGGGCTTGCCCTGTAGAATGACAGCGAAGTTTACTTGAAGCTGCAGGTGATCCGTTAGAGATTGTATCGCCTCTACAATGCCGAGCTCGTTGATTAACGGAGGCCTTAATTCATTGCACGTTTCACGAATCTGATGGATGACGTCGAGCAATCCTTCTTTGATCTGGTACAGCTCATTGTGCATATGTGCAGACATCTTATTGTCTACCATAAAAGTTTCAAGTCTTCTGTACCAGATGAGTTGGTCCTGTAGAGCTGAATCATGGAGATCTGAAGCTAGTCGACGTCGTTCATTCTCGGACAGGAGGAACAAGAGCCGAAGCAGCCAAGGAGATGCTGAAGCAGACTGTGCTTGACTCATTTCTTCTTCTAGCTGCTCCATTAGATTCTCAAGAAAGTACAAGTTCTCGTGCACAATGCTAGTGTAGTTAGCAATGGTCTTCAGCCATTGAAGCTCATCCACATTAAATAAGGTACGGTTATTTTTATTTCCAATCCAAAGTACATACAGACAATCTTTTCGTTTGCCAATTATTAAGGCGACACCATGCGGCATCGTGATCACATCAGCGATTTGAAAAGTATAGGCGCTTGCTAATAGTGCTTTTGAGATCGCTTGGTCAATGTCACTAGAGGGAACTGGAGTCACGCTCTGGTGATCGCTGTTGACCGTTAAAAACTGATATTTACAATAAGGCAGCATGATTGACACTTCTTGTTCAATGGCACGAATCAGGTCGTCTTTTTTCATGACACGTGCCATCGAACGGGAGAAGCGGTCAAGACTGTCCTGGTAGCTATACATCTGTTTAAAAAATTTGGGGCGAAACTTATAATCAATAAGCTCTTTGAGGTAAAGAAAAAGCGTGAACCCGATATGAATGACTACGTAGATCTGAAACCATTGAACCCACGTCTTGTCATACTTAATATTAAGAATTACCGCTATAAAGAGCAGAACGCCAAGTGCAGGTAATACGGATAATGCGGTGTAGTACTTAAACCTTGTAAGCATAAAATCAATATCGAATAAACGATTTGAAGTAAATAAATACAGATAGCTTACGGGCAACGCCAACAAGAACAAGGTGCTGAAAAAGGCGGGAAGCAGTTGGACTTTAAAGAAAAATAGCGTAATAACATTACTTAATACAAAAGGGATAAAAGACGCCGCATGGGCAACAAGCATAAATTTAAATAACGGATTGAGCTTTGTGTATCGATATCGCTTAAATATGATGATTAGTCGGTACAAACAGATCAAATAACTAACCGCGATCAAAGCTAAAAAGATCGGGTTGATCATCCAAATAATGTCGAACTCGATAGTGTCCACCATAAATAAACCACTAAGAATACATTGTGTGGCTACAATAGCAGTAAGTGTATGAATAATCACTGGTTTGACAAATTTGATTTTGAAGCGAGCTAGATACACGTTCATGAAATACATATATATGCAGAAACAAAGAGGTAGTAAGGACATAAGCAGCTTGCCCACGAGGTCTAGTCTGCCAGAGGCAGGAGAAGCAAAATAGATCATGCCGACAGAAATAAAAAAAAGAATAAGTAGTCTGGCTGCATTATCATCTTTCTTTTTGACGTACACAATAAAAGACATTAGAAGAAAAACGAATAAAAATAAGCCAGGTACGATGATGGTAAAAAACAAGGTGTTTGTATTAATGTTATCCAGCCAGTTTTTATTGTTAATATGTATTTCCTGGATTTCGCCATTTTGTTTTTGAATGAGTAATGTGTCAGCTTGTTCTACACTTCTGTACTTTTCAACATAGTAATGCTCACCTGCATCGCGGCCATTCACTTCAAGTAATATATCCCCTACTTGTATCTTATTTTGATCAGCTTGATCAAATGGATACACCTCGGTAATCCGATATTCTCCTGAAGATTGGGTCACGATTAGCCCTATTTTAGCATTAGCTAATGATACATTGACGAGATGAATGATAACGAACAGTAGAACGATAACAAAAAGTGCATCTATCCAGTTAATGAATTTTCTTTTTACGCCCACGCCCAGAACCCAAATGAGTATTTCTCTCTAGCCTCCTTGTGTGTATTCAAAGAAGCTTTAAGCGCTCGCTCTTGACTCGCTGACATTCCTGCAAACTGCAGCTGCCCAGTCATAAACAATTCCATTTTGCCAGCATCGTTTTTAAGTTCCTTCATAATGTTTAATAACATGTAAATCCCTCCATTTTATAAATACTTTTAATCTTATTGGACGCTAGAGATGTTACTTTTTCTCCAACTAACGGATGCGGTTTACTTTAGACCATTAACAAAATAATTAATAAATAAGGTTCTGCTGGAATCAGGCAAAGATAAGGAATCAAAGTGCTCCATGCATTGGAAATAATGTGTTCTGAGAAGGACATCAATGTACATTTCAACATCAGCGTTCTCAAATAGACGAATAATTTCGCTTCTGAACGGTTCGCTGCTTATATATTCTGGAAGCTTGTTGAATTGTGCTTCGCTTAAGTATTCTGCTTTGTGAAGCTCATCCAACAGAATTAGAATTGGCAGCGTCCTTCTACCTGAAGCGATATCACTGGAGTGTTCCCAGCGAATCATATTACGGTAATCGTTAAACAATTGGGCTCCAAAGCCCATTTCTCTTGCGTAGGTCTCGACGGTAGTATTGTATTCTCCTGTAGCAAGCAGTACTCCTGTTGTACACGCCATAATCAACATGGAAGCAGATTTCTGTTCAATCATGTTCATGTATGATTCCATATCCACAACGCTGTTCATAAGGTCTATCGTCTGTCCATTCACAGCAGCTAACAAATGACGATGCGCCAGATTAGCGACTAAACGAACACGTTCCAAGTCTGTTGAACTAGACTGTAGAGCATAATGTCCCAAGTTCAATAATCCGATTGCAACATTAATGGCCAAGGGCTGGGGAATCTGCATCCAGGACTTATGTGAGGCGTCTTGGTCTTGTACGTCGTCGAAGATATCATAACTAAGCATGAACAGTTCCATAGCAGCGCCAGCTTTATAAATCAGTTCTCCTTCTCCCCCAAACATCCGATAGTGGAATATGGTCAACAAACCAAAATGAGTACCTTCTTCTAGTTTGTCATCCAAGAAACGACGCGCATATAATCTTATCGAATCTGTAAAAAAATCATCGATCAATGCGTACAGTTCCTCTTTCATTCTCACTAGTTCTATTTCCATGTCTCACCTCCACAATTGATACTATACTACTAATGATAATAATAACTACAAAAGAAAAAACAGGCAACTGAATAAGAGCTGTTATTAAAAATGATATCGATAAACATTTTAAGTGAAATATTTCTTATCCAGCTTCGTCCCAATTGAAAGTGTATTAAAGGGAGAAGTCAGGAGCTTGACGCCCTTGCTTTGTTGTATACTAACCGTTAAATAACGTTTAATTAGCTTCCTTGAAGCCTGTCATGAAACTCACAGCATGACCAGAGATCGACCCGTGTTGGCGGTTCCATCTACCTGTCCCCGGCAATTAAATAAGCGGCAGAAGCCTGAAGGCTCTGCCGCTTTATGCATAATGATTTTATTAAATAGCCCAGTTACCTTTTCTGAATACAGGCACGACTGTGCCATCCTGCAAGATGCCGTCGATATCCATCTCGGCTGAGCCGATCATAAAGTCCACATGTGTGATGCTGTTATTTACGCCGTTAGCGCTCAGCTCCTCACTGGACATTTTTTTGCCGCCTTCTACGTTAAATGCATAACCACTGCCGATCGCAAGGTGATTGGAAGCATTTTCGTCAAATAACGTGTTGTAGAACAAAATGTTCGACTCTGAGATCGGGGAGTGATGTGGAACAAGTGCAACTTCCCCCAGATAATGCGAACCTTCGTCTGTATCCACAAGGTGCTGCAAAATTTCTTGACCTTGTTCTGCTTCTACTTTGACAATCCGGCCCTGCTCAAACGTCAGCTTAAAGTTATCAATTAGATTGCCACCATAGCTGAGCGGTTTCGTACTGGACACGTAGCCGTTAACACCTTCCTTAAACGGCACTGTGAACACTTCTTCCGTTGGCATGTTCGCCATAAACGGAACTTCTTGCTCGTTAGTGCTGCCTGCGCCAACCCATAGGTGCTTCTCTGGCAGCTCAATCGTCAGATCTGTGCCTGGAGCCCGGTAATGCAGCTTATGGAAATGCTGGCCGTTCAGAACATCGACTTTCTTATGTAAGGTAGTATTATGGTCGGCCCAAGCTTGTACAGGATCTTCCGCATGGAGGCGTACAGAGGCAAAGATGGCATCCCATAACTTATCTACTGCATCTTCAGGGCTTGAATCGGGGAATACCTTGGCAGCCCAGTCTACACTAGCAGCACCAACGACTGTCCAGCTTACTTTGTCAGATTGAACGGCTTTGCGATAATGATCAAGTGCTTGGCCGGATGCTTTCTGGAAGTTACCGATTCGCTGCGGATCGATGCCTTTTAACAAGTCAGGGTTAGATGAGACAATTGCAACAAATGCGGCACGCTTGTCGACAAATGTGTTTCGTTTTAAAGCCTCGAATTCTGGGTATTCCGTAAACACTTCATCTGCTGCTTTCTCATATTTTAAGCGGGACAATTCCTCGTCAACCCAGTCGACATGAACGTTGGCTGCGCCGGCTTCATAGGCTTCGCGAGCTACCAGGCGGGCAAGCGGAGCAACTTCAGTAGTCGCGGTTACGTATACATCTTGTCCTGGCTGAACGTTTACGCCTACTTTTACGATTAGATTCGCATATTTTTTTAAGTTGTGTTCAAATGATGCAGTCATTGGGAAATCCTCCTTTAATAATTGACCTGTGTTACAAATATAAACCATTTTACGATCTCAATCAAAACAGACTTTTGAAATCTACAAATTTTGGTGTTTGGACATAATCGCAGCGATTGTCGAATTAATTGATGCAAATGGTTATAATGGGAAGGGCTGCTGTTAGCAGAAAGGAGAAATTATGAAAGTTGTATTAGCGACATTAAATGCAAAGTATATTCATACCTCGCTTGCGATCCGGTACTTGAAGGCGCATTGTGAGCATGAATTTGACGTAGAATTGGCAGAGTACACGATAAAGGATCCGGTGATGAACATCGTATCTGATTTGTACCAGCGAAATGCGGATGTGATCGGTTTCTCGTGTTATATATGGAATATTGAAGAGACGATTAAAGTGATAAGCATGCTGCGTAAGGTTCGTCCGGACGTTCGGATTCTCCTCGGGGGTCCTGAGGTGTCATACGACACTCAATATTGGATGGAAAGAGTAACGGATGTTGATTTCATCGTTGTGGGCGAAGGGGAGGAAACATTATTACATCTGCTGCGTGAGATGAGCACAGATCAAAAATACCACTTTGTGTTTGGACTTGCATATCGGGACAAGCACGGCAAAGTTGCCATTAATCCGCCTCGTCCCAAGTTGGATCTGAATGAAATCCCGTCCCCTCATCGCTTTAAGGAGGATATTGGTGAGCTCGGTAAACGTGTAGTTTATTTTGAGACCAGTCGTGGATGTCCATTCAGCTGTCAGTTCTGTTTGTCCAGTATTGAAGTAGGCGTGCGTTATTTTGATATGGAGCGAACGAAGGCTGATATTTTATACTTGATTGAAAACGGGGCAAATCTGATTAAGTTTGTGGACCGTACCTTTAATATTAAACGTGACTATGCAATGGAAATGTTCCAATTTCTGATTGACAACCACCAAGGTTGTGTTTTTCAGTTTGAGATTACGGCTGATATTATGCGACCTGAAGTACTGGATTTCTTGGCAGAGAATGCGCCTCCAGGCATATTCCGATTTGAAATTGGTGTACAATCTACGAACGATTCGACTAACGAATTGGTACAGCGTCGTCAGAACTTTGCGAAGCTGACACGTACAGTGAACAAAGTGAAGGATAGTCTGAAAATCGATCAGCATTTGGATTTAATTGCCGGATTGCCGCTTGAAGACTATGACACATTCCGTAAAACGTTTAATGATGTGTTTGCGTTAAGACCGGAGGAACTGCAGCTTGGATTCTTAAAAATGCTGCGGGGAACGGGACTAAGACGAGATGCAGAGAAGTATGGATATATTTATATGGACCATGCACCTTATGAAATGTTAAGCAATAACGTGATGCCTTTTGATGATGTGGTTCGTTTAAAGAGGCTTGAAGATGTGCTGGAGAAATATTGGAATTCACATCGCATGGACTATACGATGGAACATCTGATGGAACGGGAGTTTGATTCACCATTTGATTTCTTTCAGGCGTTCGGTGATTATTGGGAGTCCAAAGGCTGGCAGAAGATCGGCCATCAGCTAGAAGATTTATTTGTGCGACTTCGGGGCTTCTTGCAGGAGCGGGAATTAAAACAGACATCCGTTGCGCTTGGGTTGATGAAGCTGGATTACTTTATGAACCATAAGTACAAGCCGCGTAAAATATGGTGGGATGTATCGTTGTCAAAAGACGAAGCCGCCAATGTATTACGTTACGCAGCCCAGCAACCAGATCAAGTGTCCAGCGTGTTTGCGAGTCTTGGATTAAGTGAGAAAGAGCTTCATAAGCATGCTGTTGTGGAACGTCTATCATTTGACGCGCTGCAGTGGATGACTTTAGATAATGCTGAAGCTGTGAATTCTAACAAAAAGACTGTTGAGCATGAGACGTCCACCATCGTGATCGTGTTATACCAACAGACGGAAGATGAGAAACCGCTGTTGTTCTTTGTGCCGGAACATAATCTCGTACTGAAGTAAGCTGATTATATAGTCAAACAGGTCTGCTCCTATGTCAATTAGGGCAGGCCTGTTCTCATGGACTGCGTTGCAGTTATACTTTTAGAGAAACTTTTGATAATGAAATGTTGGATACGGAAATATCATCTTTCGTGCGGAACAAAATTAAGGCAATGAGATAGCACACCATGGTAAACCAAATAATAGTGGTGAAGCCACTGCCCACCGTATAGAGAATGCCTGCACAGGCTGCACCGACCGTCGTGCCGCCATACATCATTGCGTTAGCCAGGGCAGCGATCATGCCGCGAGCTTCGGAATGCAAGGATTGCAGCATCATCATCAACAGCGGGAACAGAATGCCGCCTAATGCAGTCAGTGCAAAGTAAGCACTTGCAGCAAGTGGCAGATAAGTGCTGTATGCCACAACGATAAATCCTGCGATCATACCTGTAATAAGTAAGGATATGACCCGTCGACGTGATCCATGCTGGGCGACGTGAGATGCAAGTAAGCTGCCGATCAGATTCCCAGCACCAATAACGAGCACAAAGGTGCCAATCTGAGAGACAGTAAGTTTATATGTATCCGTAAGCCAATGGCCGATAAAGGAGAAAACGGCGAACATCCCCATCGTAAATATGAAATAACCAGCAAACCATCTAATGGCATGGGGTTTACGCAGTAATTCATGGTACATGCGGCTTATGCTGTTGACAGCATGTCCCGATGTTAATGTTTGTGCAGGTAAATTAGGGAATTGTGCGTATACGATGCCGATCAGCAGCAGCGCCAACACGCCGATAACCACAAATGGTGTCTGCCAGTGCGAAGCTGAAAGGTAGCTGCCAAGCGGGACACCGAAGCATTGGGCGCATGCAAGCCCAGCACTTGTTATGCCCATCGCGCGCATGATCTGATGTTGAGGGACGAGTTGTGGAATAGATGCCCACACTTGTGGTGATACGAAAGCTGCGCTAATCCCTGCCAGAAGACGGAATAGGAACAAGCTCCAAAAGTTGAAGGCTAGTCCGCAGCCCGCAGTAAACAGAGCAAATGCGGCAAGCCCAATCATTAACGAGGATTTACGGTTCCATCGGTCCGACAAGGGGCCTGCAAATAAAGCAGTAACACAGTACCCGATTGCGTAGGCCGATACAAGCCAGCCTGAGAGCTCTATAGGAATCGCTAACTTGGCATCAAGCAAGGGGAGCAGCGGAGATACAATAAAGGTATCCGTACCGATGACAAACATAATAGCAAACAACATCCAGATGATCGATTTCATATAAAAGACTCCTTTGACATAAAAACGGTTTAACCGCGAGAAGTTATAACAAGAGGTGCAGGCTCATTGTTCGATAATTCGATTTTATTCGAACTATGTTTAGATGTCAACGCTTTAATTGTTTGGTTAGGTTTTATCGGATATGGGAATAGAGACTGCCTGGTGGAACAGGCAGTCTTATTACACACGATTGTAGGGACACTTACGTGGGGGAAGTGTTAGTGGTTTATCACATCGGGAATCGCTTATATAACTAGTGAACGGTGGTGTCTTGTGTGAACAATGTCTTTTTATATATGCGATAATAAACAGCAGAGGCTGCTATCGTATAACAGGCAACTGTAATTAAACCGTTCTCGGCGCTGATATAGGAAGAGAGGGCGGATTGTGGTATTGTCATGCTCATCAACACATTCCAAGTCAGGTTATGCGTCGTATGTAAAATGGAGGCTGGCCAGATGCTGTTGGTCCGAAGCCTTAGGCTGCCAATGAGTGGAGCAAGAGCTATACAATTCACAATAAGCAGCAGTATGGCAAGAAGAGGCTGCTGCTCAGCGTGATAGATGGGTGTCATAAGCAGAATAGGAGCATGCCATAGGCCATGAATGATGCCATTGGCAGCATAAGCTCGTCTTTCTCCTAATACTCTTACTAAAATCGGCAGCCAATATCCTCGCCAACCTAGTTCTTCGCCTAAAGATGTCGTCAGTACATTAATTACAAAAGTGAGGAGTATCAGGATTGGGAACACAGCCCATGGTGCCCCTCCATACTGCTCGGGAAGCTGAATCTTTATCAATCCGCAAGACCATGCGAGAGTAAAGCTGATAAAGGCTATAATCAGCGGGATGAAGAAGGCAGGCATGTAACCCCTGAAGCCCCAACGATGCAAGCCTAATGCAGCCCAACCAGCACGGCTGAAGCCATCACGAGTAAACACAAACATCATGATTAGCGCAGCCAGCGTGGGGGTTAGCATGTAGACGAGTGAATTCACATTCGGTAGTAATGCAAAAACTACAGCTAGCAGCAGCACTACTATTGTAAAGATGATGGCCTTCATTTGATCTGTAATTTGTGTAAACATATTTGTTCCTCCAATTTTTTTCTTTTGTATGCTGTACTAGCGTATTAAAATAGGAGTAGGATGTGTAGTGATACATATCGGAAAGCAATCATATAAAAGTATGATTTTGTCGGAAAGGTAGTCTGTAGATGAAACAAACTCGAATCAAGTTGCCGGATCGCATCATACAGAATCGATCCTGGCAGTGGATCGACTGGGCTTTGTATGGATTATTTCTGCTTTGGGTCATATCCGGATTTGTGTATGTGTACATCTTAACGGATATGATTGCCCCGCCTAAGTGGCCTTCTATCGGGTTATATATATTGTCTGTTGCTGTTCCTTTTCTGTTTTGGAGACCAGGAAAGATTCAAGCAGAACGATTTATTGCCTCGGAAATAATCTGTTTTGGCGGTATTAATATACTGATGCATGTATCGATGATGAATTATATCGATAACATGGTGCTTGTAGCGCTAACGGCCGGATTTCTGTCAACAACATCTTCTGTTCGTTGGTCAGGCCCGATCGTAATCTTATTCCCGTTCATTGGAATATGGAGTGGTAAACTGTCGGTGCTGCAAAGTATGGACCAAATGATGAACCACTTGATCTTGTTTGGTATTGGCATCGGCTTTAACATGTTATTGTTCAGTCAGGAACGGCTGCAGCAACTGCTTGCGCATAATCACCAACAATATCGTGTCATCCAACAGTATGCAGCCCAAGTGGAACAGCTGACGGTTCAGGAGGAAAGATCCAGGATGGCTGCTGAACTTCATGATACGGTGGGCCATGCCCATGTGTCGCTATTAATGGGATTGGAAACAGTGAAGAGTGCAATCGTTACGGACGTCATGCTTGCACAAGAACGGCTGGATGTTATTTTAGATCACGCAAGACTTAACTTTTCGTCTATTCGAAGCCATATTCACGGAATTGCAGGGCATGATGAGGAGATTGATCTGGAAACAAGCATAAGGCGCTTAGGTGATGATATGGTCGCACAGACAGGGCTGCACGTTCATTTGCGGATTACGGGCGAGCAGGTCGTATTAGCTTCTGCTCATCAGAACCTGCTGCTTCGCTGTGCTCAAGAAGCGATGACCAATGCCGTGAAGCACGGACGAGCTACTCATATTCACTGCTTGCTGGAGTATGGTGAGCGTGAACTGCAGATGATTTTGCGAGATAACGGACAAGGTGTTGAAGAAGTGCGCTTTGGCTTTGGTCTGACAGCGATGCGAGACCGATTACAAGCTTATGGAGGACAACTTCGTGTAGAATCCTGTCTGGATCAGGGGACTACACTTGCTTGCACGCTACCTCTGTTAAGTCAAGTTAAACAGGGCAGCACAATTCGTATTCTCATAGCCGATGACGAGCAGTTAATTCGGGAAAGCTTGCATTACCTATGTGAGCAAGAGCAGGATATTCAAGTTGTAGCTACTGCGACAGATGGGGTGCACGTTGTAGAGCAAGTGCATCATATGGCGGCATCTATTCCGAATCTATCTGAAGCGCAAGTCCCCAATTTCCTAGATGTTGTGCTGATGGATGTCCGAATGCCGCGTATGGACGGATTAGCCTGCACGGTCGCTATTAAAGAACATTATCCTCAGGTTAAAGTACTGCTGCTGACGACATTGGATGAGATTGATAGTGCGGCACAGGCTATTGAGGCTGGGGCTGAGGGGTACTTGCTTAAGTCTATCCACCCTAAGGAATTGCTTGCAAGTCTTCGCTTAGTATATAACGGAGGTACGCTGCTATCTCCTGATTTGGCTAGCTCTATGATGCAAGAACTGCGGGAACTTCGGGCAAATAAACAGCAATTTCAATACGATTATGATCCTGATGCAGCAGTTGATCCTTATGGTCTGACGGAACGAGAACGTGAAGTGCTGGATAGTTTGGCTGAGGGTTTGAAATATCGGCAGATTGCGGAGCGATTATTTTTGTCAGAGGGAACGATACGCAACTATATTTCGAGTCTGTATGCCAAATTAGGTGTCAGTGATCGTCAATCTGCAGCAAATGCTGGTCGAGATGCTCGTTTGATCAGAAAGATTAAACTTTAAATGTTTAATCTTATCATATAGTTAGTGGACCTACACAAGTGAAATGCAGCATTGCAGCTTGCAGTTTCAGGTACGATTGGCCATAAATGATATAAGTTTGTATCTACTCGAACATTTGAATGACTAATGAGAGAGGCGTATAATATAAATATGAGAACATTATTTCACCCAGAGCGCAAGGATATTGAATTAGAGCGTGTATTTTATGCGCTAAGCGACCCCATTCGATTAACGATGGTGCGTCGTCTCATGATTGAGCCGGAGTTATCCTGCGGACGATTTGAGCTCGCCTTGCCAAAGTCTACATTGTCACATCACTTTAAAGTGCTGAGAGAAGCGGGCATTATGAGAACAAGAGTAGAAGGAACGCTGCGATTCGTATCTCTACGAATTGAAGATCTGGATGATCGTTTCCCTGGTTTACTGGCCATTATCCTTCATTATGAACAAAAGAATCCGATAGTATGAAGTTAGTTTCGAATGAAGCGGGGCACGATGTGTCCTGCTTTTTTGAACGCTTCGCTGCTCCATTTATGCGAACTCAATTGAATAGCTATGAAGCCTGGAGTTGGAAATAAAGTTTCATAGTTGAGAAATTTTATAACGGAGTAAATAAAGAAACAGAAGCCAGAAATAGGCTTCTGTTTCTTGTAAGTACAATAAATGCAACTGCAAAATATGCCGCATGTGCATGAAGATTACAAGGTGATACGTGCAGTTAAGGAGCTACTGAACGTAATACAGTACAATTGCCATCCAGTGAGTATTCTCCCAGGTTTGCTGGAAGCAAGAAGCACTCTCCTGAACGGAAGTCAATGGAGCCATCTGTCCAGCGTAGTGTCCCTGTTCCTTCGCACACAACCAGAATCACAAAGCTCTCCGATGTAGTCGTCAAAGCCCACTCCGCGGTGACGATTCCCTTCTCCACGATAAAGTAAGGAGATTGTGCAAGCGTGAGCCACTCGTTAGGCTGTGCATCGTCCGTCTTCATACGGGAAGCACCTGCCCCCTCATAAGCAATCACGTTAAGGGAGTCTTCGATATGCAATTCACGCGGTTTGCCGTCAAGTCCAGGACGCTCGTAATCATACAAACGATACGTGGTGTCAGAGTTCTGTTGAACCTCAGCTACAACCACGCCAGCGCAAAGGGCATGGACCGTGCCAGCAGGGATGTAGAAGGAATCGCCTGCTTGAACGGGAACTTCCTGCAGCGCTTCCATAATACGATCCTCATCGATCGCTTTTGCTAACGCTTCACGATCGATGCCTTCTTTTAAGCCATAAATAATCTTGGCATCCGGCTTGGCATCTAGTACGTACCACATCTCTGTTTTGCCAAGTTCACCTTGCGGCAAGCCCTCGTACTCGTCAGTTGGATGAACCTGAACGGACAAGTCATCATTACAATCAAGCAGTTTTATTAATAATGGGAAACGACCATTTTTCTCGGAAAAGCCTTTTGTTCCAAACCATTCCTTGCCGTATTGCTCGCGAACATCGTCCAGACCTTTGCCAGCCAGTTCGCCATTGACAACACGAGTGATACCGTTCGGATGGTCTCCGATCATCCAGCCTTCTCCGATATGACCTTCAGGCAAGGCTAAGCCGAACTGCTCTAATGCGCGTCCGCCCCAGACACGTTCTTTGAATTCGGGTTGAAACTTAAGCGGGTATGGTGTAATCATGCTCTTCACTCCCATGCGTAGTCTAATTTCTTGTTGATTGGAACATTTCAAGCCATTCGCCCTCAGGACCTTTAAAGAAGAAGTATCGGCTTCCATTAGGAAGTGTGACGATCTCTTGGTCGATAAGTTCGATACCGATTGCTTGAATACGCTTAAATTCAGACTCAATGTCATCTACGGTAAACGCCAAATGATGGACTTTTCCTTCAACAGGCAGTTGACCGTTATATCCCTCGATCAGCTCAAGTTCAATGCTTTCTTGTCCTTCAAAACTAAGGAAGGCAAGGCGAATCACACCGTTAGAATGATTCACGATGTCCTTGAGAGTCATACCAATCACTTGCGTGTAAAATTGAATGGATGCGTCCAAGTCACCGACCATAATGCCAGTATGCTCTAGCTTGCGTACAGTCATCTACTCCATCTCCTTACGGCTTGAATAGAAAATGTTCCATTATCACACTGTATATCTTCTATATTAATCAAGGAAAAGCGAAAAAGAGTGTTCATATTATAGATTTGTTCTCTATTTTAATACCTTAAAATATACACCTTGGATGTATACTATCGCTTCTCAATCGCGATTACGTAAGGTGCGTGTTGACGCTGGACCATACGGTACACGACCGCTTGTCCTGCGTGCGCGGGAAGTTGCTCTGCCCACGCTTCTACAGCGGCCGCTTCGCGATCGCCACCATCGTGGCCTGGGTACAGCACGACGCTGAGCACCCCGCCTGGGCGCAGCAGGCTGAGCGCGCCCTCAAGCGCGCTCAGCGTCGTGTCCGGCTCCGTCATGACCGACTTGTCGGCTTCTGCCACAGGCAGAAAGCCCAAGTTAAACATGACGGCAGCCGTCTGCCCAAGCCACGAGGGCGGCAGCAGGGCTGCCATGCCAGCGTGGCTCGCATGGCGCAAGGCCACATGCTTGGCGCCATCGACGCCAAGCGCAGCGTGCAGGCGCTCCTTGGTGAGTCCGAGCGCCTCATGCTGGATGTCAAACGCGGCAACGTGACCGCGTTCACCAACTAAGCGGGCGAGGAACAGCGTATCCACGCCCGTACCCATCGTTGCATCCACGACGAGGTCGCCAGGGTGGACGCGCTCTTTGACGACCTGCTGGGCATAGCTCAGCACGGATAAGAATCCCATCTTATTTGCCCCTCCATAACTTGCCCTGCCATGTGTTGCGTCGTTTCAGTTCTGCATCAATCGAGTTAAGCACTTCCCACTTCTTCAGGCTCCACATTGGGCCAATAATCAGGTCGCGCGGCGCGTCACCTGTTACACGGTGCACAATCATCTCAGGCGGCAAAATCTCAAGTGAATCGACGATAAGCTTCACGTATTCATCCTGCTCCAAAAACCGAAGCAGGCCAGCCTCGTACTGCTTGACCATCGGCGTTTTGCGCATCAGATGCAGCAAATGGAGCTTTATACCTTGTACGTCCATCTGGGCGACGGCCTTCGCCGTATCTAACATCATTTCGTGACTTTCCTGAGGAAGACCGTAAATGATATGTGTGCAAATTCGAATGTTATGCTTGCGCAGCTTCTCGACTGCCTCCAAATAACACTGTGTATCATGCGCGCGGTTAATTAGCGTTGATGTGGACTCATGAATGGTCTGCAACCCCATCTCAATCCAGAGATACGTGCGTTGATTGAGCTCAGCCAAATATTCTACAACGTCATCGGGCAGACAATCTGGACGTGTGGCGATAGACAAGCCGACAACTCCAGGCTGCTCCAAGATGACTTCAAAATACTCACGCAGCGTCTCAACCGGCGCATACGTGTTCGTATAGGCTTGGAAATAGCCGATGTATTGGGCATTTGGCCACTTGGCATGCTGCTTGTCGCGAATTGTGTTAAATTGCGTAACAAGATCATCGCGGCGCTTTCCGGCAAAGTCGCCGGAGCCGCGAGCGCTGCAGAATGTGCAGCCGCCAATTGCAATTGCACCGTCGCGGTTCGGGCAGGTAAAGCCAGCATCAAGCATGACTTTAAATACTTTGTTGCCAAACTGCTCGCGCATCTCGTAATTCCATGTATGAAAACGTTTGTCTCCCCAATGCAGGGGAGAAAGTTCACAATCTAATAGTTCTGTCTCGTATATTGGTCTCAACTTTCAGCAAGCCCTTTCGTATATCAAGTCCGCGATGAAGGTGCGGCTGTCTTCGCTACCGTCCATACAGGTACAAATAGCGGATAGCGGAGTGTTCTGTTCAGATGAAAATGCCGTGGATAGCACATTCACATAAAGCCTAAAGCGGCATGCTGATCTGGAAATCATCAGAAGTACGTACTTGCGCACGCCTGTTCACAGTAGGTTGGAAACGGCATCCTTAGCTTATTTTATTGTATCAGAAACGATAATAAAAGCGAAGTTGGGCTTGAAAAAGCTTACATTTCATGTTACATTAAAATCGCATAACAGCAATGTGTTAACCGTTTTCATTGATCTTTTTTTGGCATATCCGCTGCATGACCTGTCTATACTGAATAACAGGAAAGCAACGATTAGTGAGGTGAAGGATAATGAATCCAAATATCGTTATTCCGCGTGGAGAAGAGAAGGTTACGGTTGAACTAACTGTTAAGGAGGCATTGGCGCTGTCTGGTCAGCGTTTTAATGATCAGCCTCAGGTGAAGAGCGACGCGACACGTAAGCTGAAGCATGCCATTGATCGCAAGTTTGAAGTGTAGAGGCTAAGCGTTAATTTTATACTTAAGCATCTTATATACATGTTCCACGATCAGGAATGTCAGGGCGAGGTTGCTGCCTATGTACATTCCTTTTTTTCGTACTTTACATTTGCTTGATCATTCGGCACAATTAATTGTTGGATATTGACATCGAGCATCCACAGGGGAAGTTCAGTTAATTCTTAGTTGTGGTCATTATACTATTACACACTAATGGAGGCATAAACATGCGTTTACGCGGCAAAAAAGGCGCACCTGAGATGTTGGCGCAAATGTCCACACTCGTGGTGATGAGCCCTGAGGCCCATAAAGGAAAGTGGAAGGAACTTTTCGGCAACGATCGTCCGATCTATGTAGAATTTGGGATGGGCAAAGGCCAGTTTATTACGCAGATGAGCGTGCGTTACCCTGATATCAATTTTATTGGTATCGATATGTACGATGAATTGATTGCTCGTGCCAGCGAGAAAGCGCTAGCACTAGGTGAGCAGGCTGGAGAAGGGCTGGAGCATCCGGCTAACTTGAAGCTTGTACGTGCAAACCTTGAATTTGTAGAAACGATCTTTGCAGAACAAGAGCTTGATCGTATTTACTTAAATTTCAGTGATCCATGGCCGAAGAAGAAACATGCGCGCCGTCGATTAACTCATCCAAGATTTGTAGAGAAGTACAGTCGGATTATGAACGATAACGCTGAGATTCATTTGAAGACGGATTCGGTGACTTTGTTTGAGTTCTCTTTAAATTCATTTGCTGATATGGGTCTCCAGATGACAAACATCTCGCTTGACTTGCACCGGGGTGGCTTGAATGAAGAACATGTTATGACGGAATACGAGCAGAAGTTCTCTGGCAAAGGGATGAACATTCATCGGGTTGAAGTCGTGATAGGATCGGCGGCTCTAGCACGCTATGAAGCCAAAAAGTCACTGATGAAACGCCGCTATTAATTCTATATGATGCTCGCAGTCATTTACACCTAAAAAGGTTCTCTTCCGTCATCGGAAGGGAACCTTTTTGTATGATCTAATATACGATTGCTTTGGATAAGGAATGAGAGCGTCTCGATTACTTGGGTTCATGCTTATCAAAGAATGAGGTCAGAATCGTTTCGGCGCAAGCTTTGGGATTATACTGGGCCGCATTCTGTTCGTACAATCTACGGCGTTGAACGACTTCTTCATAATGCCGTACAAGCAGGTTCATCCATTTCGTAACCGTATGCGAGGACTCAATGGGTTCTCCATATCCTTTAGCAGTGAAGTAATGGCAGTTCTCTTCTTCCTGTCCTGGCAGTGGGCTGTAAAACAGCATTGGAATACCTTTAGCTAATGCTTCAGTACAAGTCATGCCCCCAGGCTTGGTAACAAGTAAATCGGCTACGTCCATCAGTTGATCGATCTCATTGGTATAACCAATTAAATGCACGTTCTCGTGTCGGAACCGTGGGTTGCGCAACAAGCGATTGCGCAGTTTCTCGTTGCTGCCGATGCAGAAAACAAATTGGACGTCCCCTCGCCATCTGGTTAATAGTTCATTCACGTCGTTAGGGTCCATTAATCCCCAGCCACCCCCCATTACGAGGACGGTTGGCATTTCCTTTAAACCAAATTTGTCTCGGATGGCTGACTTGGTGTCGCGATCGTGCTTCTCCCAGAACTTAGGATGGACAGGAATGCCCGTTACATGGATACGTTCTGCACGTACACCATGATTCATTAACTTGTCTTTAACTTCCGGAGTAGATACCAAGTATTTGGATACTGCCGGGCTCACCCAGGCAGCATGTGCGTCATAATCGGTAATGAGCGTATACAGCGGCGCAGTTAAACCGTGTTTGCGTAGCCGAGATACGACCGCGTTAGGTATTGGGTGCGTACATACGATCATGTCGGGCTTTAATTGCTTCATCACGGCCATTGCATGCGTATAAAATACACGGTGCAGTGCTAATGTCGTTAGACGATTCAATGACCGGTGATACTGGGTCTTATACATAAATCCGACAAGTTTAGGTTGTACAGTTACCGTTCTCCGATAAGCATGGATAATAAGCGGAGCCATCTTGGGATTCAGGAAGCTGCCCAGCTCAATAACACGTGTTTGTACGTGTGGCGACAGCTTACGTAAGCTGACTGCGAGCGCATGAGCGGCTTGAGTGTGACCTGCGCCGAAGCGTTCCGATAACAACAAAATGCGCTTCTTGCTTCCCCAGTCCTCTTCAGGCAATCCCATATCAGAAGAAGGGAGCAATGTAACAGCTTGTTGCATGGTCGTCACCTTTCTTTTTTTATAATTTAAGTAACCAAGTCCTCTTATCATAATAAGTTCACTACGTATAAGTGCAGGAAAAAGTTGCATGATAACCAAAACCAGGTTGTAGTCCAGCCCAATTCAACTTATTTAACCTTGCCACAACATGACAGTTCCCACAGCAGCACTAGTCCCAAGCAAGGCACCGACTAAGCAGTCTGATGGATAATGTAGCCCAAGATACATCCGTGATAAAGCTACAATGCCAGTTATAGGTAGCAGTAGCCATGCAAGCATCGGCACCATCATGATGCAGGGAACTACAATTGAAAAGATTGCAGTGGTATGCCCAGATGGAAAGGAATGATCGATGAGCGGCTTCTTGAATGTCCGAATATTGGGCAACGCCAGATGTGGACGAATTCTAGGATATATTTTCTTAATGAGTGCTACTGGAATGTGGCTTACGGTCAACGCTACCAAGCACTGCCATCCCACGGTGTCCCACGGATGCGGAGCGAACAGAGCCAGCAGCACCGAAAAGGTGATCGTAAAGGTTGCTCCTCCTAAATGGGTCAGCGTGTACAATATAATGTTAAGGAATCGGTGATGCAGACGATGATTAATCCAGAAAAATAATTGTCGCTCACGATGTCCGAGCCACGCGATAACACGGGTCATGGTCTTCCCTCCGTTATGCGGTATATTCAATAAGTAGGGTAACAAAATAACATTATCAGAAGATGATCGATTTGTGAATTTTCAATTAAGAAAGTTCAGCAAATACTCATCGTGTACCTCTTATAAAAACTGCCATCTAATGCATCTTCACGATCTTTTTACATCGCCTTGATATGCAGTCTATATTGTCATTTTACCCTAATAGGTGTGTAAGGGAAAATGTTAATATTGGAGGGGGCTTCTTATGCGTGTTGCGTTGTTAACTGATACGTATTGGCCGGAGCTTAATGGAGCAGCAAGAACGTTGAAACGTTGGACGCAATATTTATGCAAGCATCATGTACCCGTTCGTGTCATTGCACCTAAACCGCAATACCCCTTAAAGAATGAGTGGAGTGTTAACCGCGTCTTTAGCATTCCATTTGCGGTGTATCCAGACTGCCGCTTTGCCCTGCCGAATCCTTCATGGATAGGACGCCAGTTGGATCGCTTTAATCCTTCAATTATTCATGTTGCGACTCCGTTCTCGCTTGGCTTGATCGGAGTTCGTTATGCGCGTTCTCGTGGAATTCCCCTTGTTGCATCTTACCATACTCATTTTGATCAATATTTGAAGTTTTATCATTTAGAGTCTTTGGAGATGCTGTTATGGAAATATATGCGCTGGTTTCATCGAGATTGCCAAGCTGTTTATGCCCCATCTTCCTATACAAAGAGAATGCTTGAAGCCCAGGGCTGGAATCGGCTGCACATTTGGACTCGGGGAGTTGATGCGCAACTATTTAAGCCGTTAACGCCTGTAGAGAAAAGGATTGGACGAATTAAGCTCGGAATGCCTACCGATCGCCAGATCATGCTGTATGTGGGCAGAATGGCAGCCGAGAAATCTGTAGATCTGTTAATTGAAGCTTATGCTGCACTTCCAGTAGCTCAATTGGAAGAAAGCTTGCTTGTGCTCGTTGGCGACGGGCCAGAACGCATCAGGCTGGAACGTCAGGCGCGATTGCTCCAAGCTCAGCGCCTGCATGGCGATGGCACCTTGCTCGACATTCGGTTTGTTGATTTTCAACCTCAAGATAAGCTTCCCCTATATTACGGGATCTCGGACTGGTTTGTATTTCCGTCCGCAAGTGAGACATTTGGCAACGTCATTCTTGAAGCAATGTCTTGTGGCTTACCTGTCATTACGACACAATCGGGTGCTGCGGCTGAGCTTGTAATATCCGATGCAACCGGCTGGCTGGTTCCTTCGTATGACATAAAGGCCCTTAGCGACATTCTGCTGCGTGCGCATGTGGAATCGTCGCGCAGCACAGTGATGGGGAGCGCGGGAAGACGCTGCGCTGAACGTCGTTCGTGGGATCAGGTGTTTTGTGGAATTTTAGATCAATATAGACAGATCGCTAATGCTCACATTGTTGGGAAGCTTAACAAACGGTTAACGCAGTTTGGTAAAAAATTGGAGTGAGTCGTTAGTTTTGGTCTGAGATGGAAATGCTATTTGAATTATGTTCACAAAAACGTCACATTTATAAATTGACGAATATTCCCGTTTCAGTTTCGTATTTCTTGGTTAACAGGTAGTAGTTGCTGCAACCTTATGTATGTCCAGTACGTTAAATAGTGAAGTATGGCGTACAGAGTAAGAACCGACATGACGTTTATTAATGTTATCAACCCTAGTAACAACGCTGCGCTGCTTTCGACATTCATTGCAAAAAGGAGGTCTAAAGCCATAAAAACGGTGCATTTGGATGAAAATAAAACGAAATGAAGCATTAAAGCATGATCCGATGACTTTTCTCTTGACATAATGGCAAATATTAAACCTAGAAGGCTGTGGAAGCCAATAAAAGGTTTTGACAAAAGAGGGCAAACGTTAGAAAATCGTGTTTGACCGTTTTCTGTTTCGTTACAATAAAAATAGATAAAGACGTAACTGAAAAATGGCTGATCTAAGTTTGAATTGGTTACTTTAACAGATTATAGAGAAAAAAGAACCAATGTTTCAGGGGTATATAAATAAAGGGGGACACCTAATCATGGTGGAAAAGTGGCTTGTTGCCTTGCAAGTTATATTGGCGGCAATCGGGGTTTATCAATTTACCTTGTCGCTGTTTGGTATTTACAGAAAAAAGAAGCATAAAGAATACGAGCCGAAGAAGACCTTTGCGGTTTTGGTTGCGGCACATAATGAAGAAGCCGTTATTGATGCACTCATGGAAAATCTGAAGACAGTAGATTATCCAAAGGATATGTATGATGTGTTTGTTATCTGTGACAATTGTACGGATAATACGGCTGACATTGTACGCGAGCATGGCTGGACAGCATGTGAACGTCATAATCCTCATCAACGCGGAAAAGGATTTGCCATTGAATGGATGTTGAAGAAGCTGTGGGAAATGCCTCGTCAATTCGATGCGGTGGTCATGCTTGATGCGGACAACTTGGTCAGCCCTGATTTTCTGCGTGAAATGAACAACGATCTGTGTTCTGGAGCGCGCGTCATTCAAGGATATATTGATACAAAGAATCCGCATGACTCATGGATTACTGCGGCATATGGTGTTACTTATTGGTATTGCAATCGCTTGTGGCAGTTGTCCCGTACGAACTTAAAGATGGCTAATTTCTTAGGCGGCACCGGTATGTGTTTCGAGAACCAGCTGCTGAAAGATATGGGCTGGGGTGCGACAAGCTTGGTAGAGGATTTGGAGTTTACCGTTCGTTGCGTGAAAAATGGCGTAAATCCCGTGTTTAACTACAAGGCACGTGTGTATGACGAGAAACCACTTACGTTCAAGGCTTCGGCACGTCAGCGGTTGCGTTGGATGCAGGGACACTTTACGGTTGCTCGCCGTTATTTCTTCCCGCTGCTGTGGCAGAGTTTGAAGGAACGCAACTTGGCGAAGTTTGATACTGCATTATATACGATTACTGTGTATACGGTGCTTGTTACGTTTTTACTTACCGGTTATATGTGGGTGGATGCGGCGTTGTTTAACGGACCGAATTTCCCTACGCTCTATGAATACTTGCCGACTTGGTTGGCAATTGTATCGGTTGTAGCTACGTGCGCGGCCTTTATATTGGCGCTCATTCTAGAGGGTGTCAAGTCGTGGCGTGTATATGCATCGCTTATTACGTTCCCGATCTTCCTGTTGTCTTGGTGGCCAATTACGTTTTATGCGTTCTTTACACAGAACAACAAAGTATGGAGCCATACGGAGCACACGCGTGTCGTTCGTTTGGATGAAGTTCACGGCAAACAAGTAAGTTAAGTCATTTCACATGGAATAAATACGCAAGCAGGAGAGGGGCAGTTGCTGCCTCTCTTTTTTGTGTGGGAAGGGTCAGTTCATGGCATAAAAGATATCGGAGTACTAGTGGAAATGCTATGTAGTTGTTAAATTAACGCATGCAAGGGCAGTCTACATATGGAGTACAAAGTTCCAGTTATACTTCTGGGAATATATACTCAGTTTGGATGCAGAGATTGGAAGGAGAATTAGAGTGGGACGACAGTGGTTTGCCAGAGGGAGAAGAAAGTTGAACAGCATGCTGTTCATCCTGCTTTTTGCGGCCTTGTGGAGCAGCACAAGCAGTACAACGGTAGCCGCTTCCGGAGACAAGGCTGTAAAGCCCGTCTGGGATGCAAGATCAATTGGCAGCTTTATTCAACCTAATATTACGTCTGAGTGGACAGCTCAGGATTGGCTGGAAGAACTGTCTATTTTAAAAGAAGCAGGTAATCGCCTTGTTATTATTCAATGGACGGGTGATTCGAAGAAGAAAGAAACGATCTATCCGACTGCTCTGGCTGGCTTTAAGCAGGATGCAAAGTACAAGGGAGACCCATTGGAGTTCGCGCTTCAGGCAGCTGATTCTTTGGGCTTGGAAGTGTGGCTTGGTCTGAATGAGAATCAGGATTGGTACAAATATCATGCGGATCAACAGGTGTGGCTTCATCAGCTTTTTACATATGGATTAAAATTTGTGGATGAGCTTCAGGCTCGTTATGCTGAGCACCCTTCTTTGAAGGGATATTATTTGAACAATGAGATGGAAAATTGCAGTTATCAGGGTAAGGCCTCCATTCGAAATCTGGCCGCAGAGTTTAAACGGATTGTGGATCACGTGCATGCGCTGCCAGGTAATATGAAGACGTCGACGGCTCCGGCGCTTTGGCCTGAAAGTTGGTGTACTCAATCTCCTGCACAGAATCAACGAGCATGGAAACAGACTTGGGATGGTATTTTACAGCAGGTAGCTCTGGATTACCTTATTGTCCAGGATGGGTTGGGTGGGGGTTACCGCAGTAAAGAGGCAACCATACAATGGTATGCGTTTATGAAGTCGGTGACGGATCGGCACCCAATGACCAAGCTTTGGGCAGATGTGGAGACATTCCGCTCTGTCAACCCAGAACCTTGGTTTGCAGAACCGATGCCGATTCGTGAGGTCGTGCAGCATATGCAGCGGATTAAGCCTTACGTTGACGAACTGATTACGTTCTCTTATGACCATTATCAAAGTCCAAAGATTGTTGGTGTTTCCTATTATCACGAAACATATTTACAGTACGTGAGAACAGGGCGAGTAGATTCTGAAGCTCCTGCCGTTCCTTCAGGCTTGCAAGTGGCCGCATGGGGGACAGATAAAGTAAAGCTGGTCTGGCAGCCTTCGTCCGATAATATCGGGGCTATGTACTACGTTTATCGCGATGGGGTGAAGATCGGAAAGTCCTACGTGCCGCAGTATCAGGATTCCGGGCTTATCCCGAATACAACGTACAGGTATAGGATAGAGGCGGCAGATGCCGCGGGCAATCGTTCACGGTTATCAGACCCTATCTCAATTGCGACGTCCTATCAAGCGACGGACTGGGCGCTCGGCAAATCTTACGTCGTATCGATGCCGGCGAACTCAGCTTATCCGGACCGCGAAAGCAAGTTGACGGATGGAAATGCTGCCAGTAATGAACCGTTAGACCCGGCTTGGCAGGGCAGAAAGGCTGGCAGGATGCCGGAAACGTATACGGTAATTCTGGATCTAGAGAAAATACGACCAGTGGAGGGTGTCTCGCTGCAGTTCCTGACCCATGGTGCGGTAGGCGCAGTGCTGCCGGGCACAGTGGAGTATTGGATATCGGATGACAACATCAACTATCGATCATTGGGACAGGCGCCTTATCGCAGTGCCAAGTACGGTGAACCAGCAGTTAATCGCCAGGTTCAGTTTGGACTTGTATTTCCACAAGCACAGGCTCGTTACGTCAAGGCTGTTATTACGATAAAGCCAGAATCGTGGGTTTTTATGGATGAATTTCATGTAGATCATTACAAAGGAGCAGGGGTACCGATTAAGGAGCCGCTAGAGCGGGTAAGCCTGCATAAGCCCTACACAGTGTCTCACGCCGCTGCATCATCTTACCCGGATCAGAGACGTGTCAAGCTGACTGACGGTAAGCTTGGCAGCGTTGAATATACAGATTCCGCCTGGCAAGGTCGAGCGGATATTGCCAAGTACAGTGTGACACTGGATCTTCTTCGTCCTGTAATGCTTCGTCGCCTGGACGCTTCATTTCTGCGTGACGAAGGTGCGGCTATTCGCCTGCCTGAATATATAACGGTGAGGACGTCCACAGATGGTCAGCGGTTTACAACAAGAGGTACACTTAATAAAGTGCCCGCAAACCATAAGTCACGTCAAGCCTATATCTTCAAGCTGACCAGCACTGTCAAAGCCAGATATGTACAGGTAGAAATCATAACTTCGAGCGGCTGGTCTTTCATGGATGAAATGACGGTATATCGCTGAAAAAAGATAAAGAAAAAAGATAACAAGAGGCTGATAATAAGTTCAATTAAATTAAATGAAGTTAAGTTAAGTTAAGTTAAGTTAACTTAAGACTTGACGATTATATTTGTGTGTGATATATTACTTGAGTATGATTAATGAAAAGCAGAGGCGCCCGCTTCTCACCTGACCGACTTTGGTTGGCTGGTCTTTGAACTTTACCGTACTGACGGTACTCACTCGATAATGTATAGTGAGGGATGTGGGCTCTTTTGAGAGCTAACATCCCTTTTTTTGATGAAGTTTGGTAAATCGTATTTGGAGGTGGCAGGTCATTAGTAAGGATCATATTATCAACGAAGAAATTCGTGCGAAGGAAGTACGTCTTGTAGGTGCCGAAGGTGAGCAAATCGGGATTAAGCCTTTCCGTGAAGCTCTTCAGATGGCTATTGATGCGAACCTGGATCTTGTAAATGTGGCTCCTCAGGCTAAGCCTCCTGTGTGCCGCATTATGGACTACGGGAAGTTCCGTTATGAGCAGCAGAAGAAAGAGAAGGAAGCACGCAAGAACCAGAAGATCGTTGATCTTAAAGAAGTATGGTTCCGTGCCAACATTGATGAGCATGACTTCCAGACAAAGCTGCGTAATGTTATTAAGTTCTTGGGCGAAGGCGACAAAGTAAAATGCTCTGTTCGTTTCCGCGGCCGTGAAATCGCGCATGCAGCAGTTGGTCAACGTGTGTTGGAGCGTGTAAAGACGGAAACTGTCGATCTTTGCATCATTGAGCGCCAACCGAAGTTGGAAGGACGCAGCATGATTATGATATTGGCACCTAAGACTACTTAATTTAACGATTAAATGGTCCCGCCACGCAGGTGAAGGTGGCGGCTTGGATTAATTATTGAGGAGGAAATGATAATGCCTAAAATGAAAACGCACAGCAGCCTTAAAGGCCGCTTCAAAATCACTGGTACTGGTAAAGTTCGCCGTTATAAATCGGGCCGTAACCACTTGCTTTCACACAAGTCGAAACGTACTAAGCGCGTATTGGCAACAAGCCCAGTAATGGCTGCTGGTGACGTTCGTCGTCTGAAGCAACAATTGGCTAACTTGAAGTAATGAATTTATTCGCTCTCGTGTGTGCGCCACACGAAGCATAAGCATTTATATGCATATTAGAATCAATTGGGAGGTTACCTAGAATGGCTCGAGTTAAAGGCGGATTTACTACACGTCGTCGTCATAAGAAAGTATTGAAACTAGCTAAAGGTTACTTTGGCTCCAAACACCGTTTATTCAAAACAGCAAACGAGCAAGTGATGAAATCCTTGCTGTATGCATACCGCGATCGTCGCGTTAAGAAACGTGATTTCCGCAAATTGTGGATCGCTCGTATTAACGCAGCAGCTCGCATGAACGGTTTGTCTTACAGCAAATTCATGCACGGCTTGAAGTTGGCTGAAGTTAACATCAACCGTAAAATGCTTGCTGACTTGGCAGTGAACGATATCAATGCGTTCAACTCCTTGGCTGCTGTAGCAAAAGAAAAAGTAAACGCATAGTTCAGTTTTTGAGCTGGGCATTTCATAGAGTGCACCCTTTAGATGAGCATAGGACGTTGTCCTGTGTAATCTGACGGGTGCACTTTTGGTTTGTAATGAAGTAAATGAGCAAAGCAAAAAGCGTATTTCCTTATGATCATTAGCGCTAGATAGTAGCAGCAGTCATTTTAATAAAAGGAACGGGTTTTTTTAAGTAGTACTGCTCGACAAATCCGTGTTTTTGGTAGAGTTGAATAGCACGGGTATTGCTTGGCTCCACGAATAAGGAACATTTGGGTATTCCTGCTTGCCTTGCCTGATGAGAGGCCTCTTGCATAAGCACGTTGCCTACTCCCAGACCTTGATAGCAGGGAGCAGTAGCTATAAAGTTAATATACCACTCATCACTAGTTCTGGCTGTTAGTCTTTGCGACTGGATGCCAAGCAGAGGGTGGAGGCAGTGATAGGCTACCAGCTTAATACCGCCAGCACGAATCAATAAAGACAACGGCAGGTCTGCACAGGAGCTAGTTCCAACATCAAATGAGGTGAGTAAACCAGCAGGAGTGCCATTTAATTCTGCAATTAAACTGGCTTGATAATAAAAAGGATTCGGTTCAGCAGTCCATAATACTTGCATAACCTTTCTAGCCATTTCTTGACGCCCGCCCCCCAGCAATCTCTCGATGAGGCCACCTCCAGCAGATATGATCCGATCAAAGGCAAAATTAAAATCTGTTTCACAGGCTGGCCTAACAACGATTGTTCTCACCTTGGACACCTCCTGTAAAGTGACATGGCTGTTTATGTTTAGCCTTTCTGTAGGGTTCTTCTCTTACGAGGTGACCATGAATAACTTTAAGGAATAAAAGTGGAATCAGCCACTCAAAGCCCAGGATAGGAGGAAGAGCATAAAGTTGAATGAGGATGGCTAATAGAATGATAAGAATAGATACTGGACGTTTTACATACAAAGGGGTAATGGAGACAATAACGACAGAAGTCATAAATAGGAGATACCATATTAATCCGTATGTGATATTCATGGGGCCATACAGCAGACCTACGACAAGAGGGTGAATGTGAAAGCTGCTGAATAGGAATTTATTCTTTACGATTGCAGCCCATTTGCTTTCAGTTGCTAGCAGGGGAGTATGGTAGAAACGTTTGCAAGAATTCAGGGAATTGCTCACGAGACCACCTCCAATATCAAAAGCGAGGAGGAAGGCAATCGTGATCTGAAACCAATTCCATTGCACATAACCTGTGAGCAGCAAGTAAATTAACAATGCGACAAGTGCAATACAGCCTGAGTATCCAAGTGCTTTTTCTTCGGGATAAGCGCCAGTTCCAGCACCTAAATCTTCCTTGCCGCTATAATGCCAATCAATACGGGTATGCTCTCCCATATGTTCACTCTCCCCGTTCTTTGTGGGTGGATCGGATACTCAGGTTACCTTGAAGCACAAATTCAATACCTGTCTGATGAGCAAGCAGCATGTCATCATATTGATATTCGTCCATGAGCACATACAAGCTAAGCTGGTGAGTGACGCAAGCGGCAATACAAGTGAGTGCGGGCTGCAGGACCAAATCGTGATCAGCTTCTTCCATAACTGATTTTAGCAGCTGCTCGATATGACTAATGATAAACTGATCCAGCTTAAATAAGCTGCTGCGAGTTAAGGTAGAGGCGCTGGCCTGGCTGCCATACACAACGGAGAAGAAGTCCTTTAACAAATCCTTGTTGACTGATTTAATTTTGCTTAAATAATAATCAATGATGCTAGTAATTGCTGCTGCTAACTCTCTGATGCTGTGGATAGACTGATCAGGAAGTGTGTAAGGCTGAATCACCGTATCACCAAACATGGCACTGACGAACAAGTCACCTTTCGAATGAAAATAGTTAAACAACGTTCCTTCTCCGATGCCGGCTGCCTTGGCTACTTTAGATGTGGTTACTTTGCCATAGCCTACTTGCATAAATTGATCATAGGCATGCTCCAAAATTAGCTTTCTAGTCGCTTCTTTCTTAGCTGTTCGTATACCGCTCATCGTACAACTCCTTTCAATTATGAGCAAACTCAATTATGAGTATACTCATAATTATTGTCGATAAGGTAACATTTGTCAAGTGAAAAGCGAAGATATATAAAATGCACCTGATAAGCTTACCCATGAGGGGCGCTCTATCAGGTGCATTTTTTGCTACTCACTAATTTTTTCAAATGTCGTATCATATAAGCGGAACATCGTTTTATAGCCAGATTCATCAATTTTGATACCAACATCCAGTGTTCCTGTTAATTCAAGCGGTCCTGATGTGTAACGGAGCTTCGTATCATTGGGGACAAAGACCATCATAATCTTGTTCCAGTACGTTTCATCACCGTTGTCAAATGGACATTCTGCACCTGGCGCAGGGATAAGCAGGAACCAGTTCTTATCAAAGGAAAGTACTTCTCCCATGTATCCTTTTATTGTTACTTGTTTACCGCTTAGCTCCCAAAATTTCTCCGATGGTGTGTTTTGCTTCTCATTATCAAAAAATTCGGACCATAACAACGTATTCGAGTAAGACTTTGGCGCAGGTTGCTGCACAACAGGTTTTGACTGCGATTTGGCTGCTTCGTTTTTGCTATCAGGACTACGACCTTGTACAGCTGCGGGCTTATTCAGCTTTTTGTCATTCACAGCTAATTGAGATGCTTTGACTTGAGTTGATTTTTGAGCTGATGGTGACGTACCTTCCGACTTGGATAACTTGGGAGGTGTAGTTCGCATTGGATCTGTCGATTTGTGAAGCGCCGCTTTCCTTTCTAGATGGGTATCATTATCAGGAGCAGGGTTTTTCCTGCTATCAGTAGTTGATTGTCTCACAGGGGGGACCTTGTCTACAGCACCTTGAGTCGTTTGCGCTGTAGCCCCATTGGGCGCTTGTGTGGATGACATCGCCGTAAACTTGTTCCCAGACGTACTTAAGGAAGCATCGATGGTCTTCTTATCATAGGCTGAGCTTGTTTGTTCCTCAGGGTTACCATCAGTAGATTCGGGTATGTCTTTGACATCAGTCTCTTCTCGGGAGGCTGTGTCTCCAATAGTAGGAGCTTTTTCAGCTGTGACGACACTATTAGTTGTTGTTTTAGATGCGGCTGCTGCAAAAGAATCTGGTAATTGACCATTAGGTAAGTTAGATTGTCCGCAGCCAGCTAGCAGAATTCCACAGGCCATAGCAGCCGTAATAGCCAACACTGCATTTCGATTCATATCTATCCCTCGCTTTAGTAGGAAATGAAGTCTAAGCTTGACATGGTGTAGCTAGTTCTTAAACAGTTGCAGTGGATCGACCCGATATACTTTCCATGCTGGGCCGATGGAGGCGATAAAGCCAATAAGTAGTGTGCCAAGCAGGAGCCAACCTTCTCCAGATACGATCCGGGCCGCGTTAACATGAACGCCGGTCCATTCTAGAATAGAACTGGCACATAGATACGTAACAAGATGACCGAGCAGAAGGCCGAACACCAGTCCAACGCAAGTCAACAGCATTCCTTCACCAATGAGTACGGACCATACATATCGCCTTGACTTGCCAACAAGACGCATAAGACCCACATCTTTTTTACGTTCAGTGACAACTGATGTTAACGAGAGGAGCAGGGAAATGGCGGCGAGTACAACACAGATCATGGAGACAAAGCTGACTAATTCGGTTCCCTGATCTACAACATTTACAACGTCCGCTACAGATTTGCTCGTATAGGCGGCTTGAACGTCAACACGCTTGTCATACTTGTTCTTGATGAATTGTGTCCCAAGCAGTGACTTGGGCTGCACTAGAATGGCGGTAATGGTTTTGTCTTCATCATGTGTAATGCCATGAACATGCCAAGCATAATCAACAGTTGTAAATACAGCTCGATCATCAGCAGTGCCCAGTGACGGAAGGATGCCTACAATTTTGTATTCGAAATGCTCATGATCATCATGATGCTCCTGTGCATTACGGTTAGCGGTCGCCTGATCCAGATGTGTTTCTGACAAATCCGAAGACTCTTCCACATGGGTGTTATCTTCATGGTGCTCATCAGGATGTATTCCCTGCTCCTGTTCCTGATCCTTGGTAGTAGAATTAACATTTGTTCCCGAATTCGTATCAAATGACTTTCCACCTTCGTGAACAAGCCCGTGACTGCCGTGAAAGGTGTCTCCGACCTTTAGATCGAGCATTTTGGCAACATGAGCGCCTACGATCGTTTCACCTGTACGGGCATACATATTGCCAGCTTGCAGTCTCTGGTCGCCGTAACGTGTCAGGAAATAATCAGGCTCGATGCCTACAATAGGATAACGATTATAAGCATCTCCAGCAGTCATAGCATACACGTGAGCTGCCTCTGGCTCTTGCTTCAAATCTTGCAGCACCTGCAGCGGAATGTTGCCAATTGGTGATCCAACACGGTAATAGGTGTTTAACACCAGCTGTGTCTGACTGCCTTTTGCTCCTACAGTAAGTTCAAAGGGACCATAGCCTTTCTCCGCGCTCTGTTCGACGCCATCGCTTGCTTGTAATAAGATGACGAGTAGCCCGGTAGTAAGCGTTATGGATAATATCGTTAACAGCGATAATACTTTTCGATGCATCACGTTGCGCCATAAGATGTGAAAAACATTCATGCTTGCTGCGCTCCTTTCAAGCTAGGACCAGTTCCGTAAAGCTTATGGTTATGACGCTGCGTACAACGATTGATCTCCTCAATATGAACCTGCATTGGATATCGCAAAGCGAGATGCTGATCGTGCGTGACGGTGATCAAAGTAGCCTTTTCTTCCCTTGATAGGGACAAAAGCAGATTCATAGTGTCATGGGCTGTCTCAAAGTCGAGACTTCCAGTTGGTTCATCTGCAAGCAAGAGTGCAGGACGGTTAACTAGGGCGCGAACAATTGCAACTCGCTGCTGCTGTCCTCTGGACAGTTGCCCAGGCAGATGATTCATTCTATCTTGCAGACCAACACGTTCAAACCATTGCTGAATATGGGCATAACGTTCGCGCCCTCTGTGTGGGCCTTCATAGACTAATTCAATGTTCTGTCTAGCTGTGAGAGAGGATATGAGATGGAAATCCTGAAATATGATTCCGATATGTTTGGCACGGAAGTGATCTCGCTGCATCTCATTCATCTGATGCAATGGCTGATCCATAATATGCAGCTCGCCTTCGTCGAGCGGGAGCACGCCGCATAGCAGATATAGAAGTGTACTTTTTCCGCTGCCGCTTGGTCCAAGAAGTGCAATTTGTTCCCCTTGTTGTATGTGCCAGTTCTCAACATGGACAATCGGCAGTTCCTGCTGCTGCGTGCGATAGGACTTGCGAATCTGGTGGATTTGTATCATCGGACACCTCACGAGAAAGGGCAGGATGACAGCTGCCATCCTGCCCATTATTTGACTGCTCTTATTTTAATACAATTCGCTCAGATAGAGAGTCCCACTTCAAAGCATTCCCTGTCAATTTGCTGAAGGCATCCAAGTTTAAGTAGAGAACGTTACGGTCTATTTCGGCTGGAAGTGATGTCGCTTGGCCATTTACGGTTACAGTTGTACCGTTCTTCACTTGCAGCGTCACTTTTCCTTTTTTAAATGTTGTCACGTTATTCTTATTATCGCTTGTTACAGTAATGCCAAGTGACTTGGCAAGTGCAGGAGCAGGATACATGACGCTGCCTTCGCGTGTCACTTTGAATTTCGGATAGAGATGCTTGCTCTGCAAGTCGGCAGATGCTTTGTTCAGATCTAATCCTGCAGTTTTAGCTGCACTCTTGGCGATATCAGTATTATCGATTTGCCCTTTTACGGACTGTGCAATTGGACCATATGCCCAGACGCCAACATCAACTGCAGAGTGACCGTGGCCGGACCAGCCGACCAAATAACGCTTCGACATTACTGCGTTAAATGCACCTTCTTGTGCATAAGAAGACTTGTCACCGTCGATAATGAATTGAGCTTCTTCTTCTGTCAGATCGTTATATCCTGTATACTTTTGTACGAGTTGCTTAATTTCAGCAGTTGTTTTAACTGCTTTTAATTTGGGGCCAAGCTGTTCGGAAGAGATCTTTTGTTTGTTCCAAGAGTCAACATTTAGCTCGTAAATATCATCACGTGACAGGGACAAGCCGCCTGTCTCATGGTCTGCCGTAATAACAACTGATGTGTTGCCGTCTTTTTTGGCATAATCCAGAGCTACTTTGACAGCAGCGTCAAAATCAAGCATCTCTTGAATAACGGATGCGAAATCATTCGCATGGCCGGCATGGTCAATACGGCCGCCCTCAACCATCATCGTAAAGCCTTTTTTGTTCGTAGCGAGCGATTCGATTGCTTTCTTCGTCATATCTGCTAAGCTTGGTGTCTCCTGCTTGCGGTCGATGACGTAGTCAACATGGGAATCATTAAAGAGACCCAGAATTTTTCCGTTTTTGGCAGTCAAGGCGTTCAGCCCTTTTTTATCGTATATGACTTTATAGCCTTTAGCTTGGAAATCGGGAATGATTGATTTTCCCTCGCGCTTGCCTTTCTCGTCTTTGCCCACGAAGTGGCGCTTGCCGCCGCCGAGAAGCACGTCTACGCCAGATGTAAGGTATTGAGTCGCAATTGCATTCTCGTTATCGCGATTGCGGACATGTGATGCATATACGGCAGGTGTAGCATGCGTGATCCGTGCCGTAGTAACAAGGCCAGTCGATTTGCCAACTTGTTCAGAGGCTTCAATAATGGATGCGAAAGGCTTGGATATGTCCTCATTTGAAACACTGATTGCGGCATTATATGTCTTGTGTCCTGTAGCAAATGCAGTTCCGGCGGATGCGGAGTCCGTAACTTCACCTGATACGACTTTGTTCCCGTCTTCGCCTTTGTCAGCAAAAGTAGTCGCTTGACCTACATAGATGCTGTCGATGTTCAGGTGGGGCTTGTTCAACTTGTTTTTGGAGAAGATCCGTGCAGCAGATACTTGTGCTGGACCCATGCCGTCGCCAATGAGGACGATCAAGTTTTTGGAAGAAGGCTTGGCATTTTTGTTAGCATTCGTTTGGGCTGCGTCTGTTTGCAATGCACCATATGGGAGCATAAGCAGCGCCAAGCCAGTAACTAACGATTTACGTACATATTTGTTCAACAGTAACCCCTCCAACTATTTTTGGTTTAACAAGTTCATTGTAAAGGTTGATTGTTAAGTCGCTTTTAAGTACGTGTAAAGTTCGTGTAAATAAATCCGCTGGTGCCATAGCATTTTCCAAACCAATAGGCTTCATGCTATAAATTATCCATTGACCTAACCGGACTCCTAAGCTTACAATTCCTTTACGAATGCCGAACGGAAGAGAGGAACATTTAACGTGATTGATGTATCGCAGATTAATATTCATCAACTTATTATTCATAAAGTAGGAAGCGCCGCCCGTGACGAGGGAGTATGGGTTTCACGGGATTTAACCGATGTAGCGGGAGATGATGAGCTGCGGCTTGCGCTTACGCAATATTTTGTTAAGCCGTTTAAGTTTGATTGGTTTTATCGGCTTCACCATGAAGCAGATCTGAGCATGAATGAGATTTATACGTTTGCTTCCCGCATATTCGATCAGCCGGCAACTTTTCAAGAGCAATCGGTTCATATTCTGAACCACTTATACGCACAGTCTACACACCCTCAGATTAAGCCGGGAGAATTGTACGTTACTCATTTTAATAATGTGCTCTATGGGAACTTTAGCGTAGACGCGATCGGTATATTTAAGTCGGAAAATAAAGATGCGTTTCTGCAAGTAAAGGAGAAGTCAGACACGGATCTGGGTGTCTACTTGCAAGAAGGTATTAACATCAAGAAGCTGGATAAAGGATGTATTATATTTAATTTATATGCAGATTCGGGATATCGGGTATGTATGGTAGATACGGGCAGTCGTGGTTTTGAGGAAGCGCAATATTGGAAAGATGATTTCTTGCAGCTTGCGATGGTAGAGGACGAGCATTATTATACGGATGAGGCTATTACGATGTGCAGTGAATTTTATGACAGCGTCATTGCGCCTGCCTCAGAGCTGCCGGAGAAGAAAGAGAAGCTGGAGTTCATCAATAGCACGATGGAATACTTTTCTAAGCATGATACGTTTGATGAGCAATCGTTTGTGGATACCGTGCTGCATGAGAGGCCTCAACATGCACAGCATGCACCGATGTTTAAGGCATACAAGGAAACTTATGAGGAAGCAAATGATCTACCTCCTTTTGATGCGATGCCGATTTCACATGTGGCTCTCAAGAAGGCAAAGCAGTCGATACGCAATAACATCAAAACGGATACGGGAATTGACATCAAGTTGAAAAATGAAAGTTTCCCCTATTTGGAGCGCGGGTATGATGAGGAGCGCCAAATGTATTTCTATAAAGTGTATTTTAACGAGGAAGAATAGATGGCAATAAGTCGCACGCCCCTGTTAGCTGGGTTAACAGGAGGTGTGCTTTTTTTTGTTATTTTGTGCTCAAATATTTCGAGTTGTTAACTAGCTAGAAGGATGTGAATTAATAAATTCTATTGTCTCCCCTTTGAGGACAGATAGGTCGTTCGTGTAATATTTACGTTGTATTGCAGTCAGCCTCAACAGCAATATAATAAAGCTGCATGTGAATGAATGCGGAGCAGCTGTTCAACTCTTTAGTGAAAAGAAACCCTCGCGAAAATTAGCTGGGTGACCTTGTATTCAAATCAAACAACTGCGATAAGGTTGCAGGGAATACAATCTATTGTTGGTATTATTGAGCGACTGGTAAGGAATAGCTTAAGAAGTGTATCACACGTAAACATAAATAGAATTCACGATGAGCCTGCAAAAGCTGTATCAATAATCCATCCAACTGGAGTTGGTGATTCAGTTCTATCATGAATACGCATGAAATTACTGGATAATATGAGCGCTGCAAAATAGCAGCATAATCTGTTGTTTATGTCCATTGGGGGAGGACAGTTGTTGTTAAATTGGAAGTGCTCGCCGTATTCGACTTCATCTGTCCACCGAGCCGATAAGTTTGCTGGGTCAAGGTCATCTGCTTTAACAACATAAGCTCCCTACATTCATCAGAGGCAGCTTATGTTGCTTGCTGCTCAAGCTGCTAATGCAGCCGTCTTAAGTTTTATTTTGAATTGAATGCCATTGGTTGACATAATCGTGGAGTATATGGCGAATCGCCCGTCCAATCTGTAAATAAGCCTCATCATTGAGATTTGCAAGTGATATACGGATCGACCACGCCGGTCCGTGGAATCCGCCGCCGTTCAGCAAAACGATTGATGATTCCTCGGCTAACCGAAACAAAATGTCCACAGGTTCAAAATTTTCCTGTAAGTAGTTTGCGAAGTCTTCTCCACAATGTCGGCGTGCCCATACGAGCAAATCAAATTCAGTATAGTAGCTTGCATCATAGGCGTTATGAACAACGTCCATGTCAAGTCCTTCGTAGAGCATTGCTTTGCGGCGTCGGCAAATACTTTTCGTTAAATCTTTATAGGTATTTTGTTTATCTAGCAGACCTGCGATCGCAAACAATGCCATTTGCACCTGCTGTGGTGTGGATAACCCCGCAGTATGGTTAAGTGCGACTTGTCGACTATCGGCTACGATACGATCGATAAAGGTTATCTTCTCAGGATGAGTCGTCAGTGCGCTATATCTGGATTGGATGACATCACGTTTTGCTGTCGGTAGACTTCGAATCAGTTCGTCAAAAACGTTGTTGTCATGCACAACAATTACCCCGAGCCGCCAACCAGTCACACCGTAATATTTTGAAAATGAGTATACCCCGATGCTGTTCCGCGGAATATCCGTCATGATTGACCTGAATTGATCAACGAAGGTACAGTACACATCGTCCATAATAATCATTAAATTCGGATGATGATTATGAATGATTTGGACCAGCTTATTTACCGTACAAGGCTTCACCGCTACCGAAGGCGGATTACTCGGATTAACGCAGAATAAAGCCTTAATGCTAGTGTCCTTCAGTTTTTCAATCTCTGAATCGGGATACTGCCAGCTGTGTGAACCGTCCGCATTTGTGCCGCTTGCTATAATATATTTAATCTTAAAATGATATTGGGGCAAATGTGGAATTTCCAGATACGGCGTAAAGATTGGCACCATAATGGCGATCGTATCCCCTGATTCCAACAGCTGATTAGCGATCAAAGAGTCAAAAATATAACACATAGCTGCTGTGGCACCTTCGACCGCATAAATGCGGGCATGCCCTTGAAGTGATGTGCCGCCATAAAGCTCCTGACAAAGGAAGTCGTAAACTACTTTTTCGATTTGGGGAAGCATGCGGTCGGGATATGGGTAATGTCCGCCAATTATGCCGTCAACCAGTTCATATACCCAATCATCTGGACGCATGTTGTGCGTTTTCACACCGTAGGCGATGACTGCCTCCAGAAAGTCGATGCCTGCCGTGTAACGATGTTTGGCAGCATAGGTTCTAAACCTGTCATAGCTCCCTTGTCGTTCTGGCAGGCCAGCAAGTCCGGGGTCAACGTAGTGAACCCGCTTGCATTCCTCAATAGCGAATTGCCCCAATGCAAAAAAGGCTTCGCGTGGCTCTGTTGAAATCCAGTTTGGATTCCCTCTTCCTGCGTTCAGCATGGTTTGTGCATGTGCAGTAGCGTTCTCGTTTGCAAAGCTGATCAGTGTGTCCTTTAATTCAAAGGGACTAATAGAGCCGTATATTCGCTCCATGTCTCGACGTTGCGGATGGTCAGGTTTGATCATGGATTCCCTCTTCTTTAAAAAAATTTGGATCGTTCGAGCCGTCCTGACAGCATGACTATATTTAAAGATAACGATACGATATAGTCCTACGGCTATCGTGGGCAAACACTACGAATGGCAGTTATCTTCTCTACATTTTGTCCAAAAAAAGGAATGTTATGAGGGGAATGCAGTGCAGTTTTTACTTTCTAGGACTCTAGCACAGATTGGAAGTTGATAGGGTTACCAATACAAGCAGCCTTGTCTATCGTGCATAAGCTAAATCGTAGGAACGAAAAAGGAGGAGTTCTCATGCGTGGAGTTACACAAGCCGAGGCCCGCAAATGGGTAGGCAAGCGCATCTATGCGGTGCGTAAAAATGGCTCTGTAATTACTGGCAAGCTTGTCCGGATAGCTGGAAACCGACTTGTCCTGGAGCAGCCAAAAGGCAAACAAGCAAAAACAAAGGCGATCCTGCCTTTAGTATTGTTTGACTTGCTAGCCATTGGTGCTTTTAGCAGCAATCCATATGGTTATGGTGGCGGTTACGGTGGCTATGGAGGTGGCTATGGCGGCGGTTACGGCGGCGGCTACGGGTGCTGCGGCGGACAGTACGGCAACGTCTATCGACAAGGAGAGAAATAGGTCGGTCGCGTGAGGATGTAAGGCGAGTGGGCAGCCCGGAGCGGGAGACTCCGGGCTGTTTGGCATGAAGGTAGGGAAGAGTAGGTAGATATTGTGTCCGACTGCTTTACGTTTTTTAATACGAGATGAGCGCTGTTAGACTATTTCAGCTGCTTCTCCATCTCGTAACATTTCAGACTTGGAATATACCGTGTAATAACATAACCGTTGCGTTCATAGAAACGTTTGGCCTGGTCGTTGCCTTTATCGATCAGCAGCAAGGAAGATAGGCAATCTTTCTGTAGAGCTGTCTGCTCCGTTGCGCTCAAGAGGCGCAGTCCAATGCCTTTTCCATGCATAGGCGTAGTTACGGCCAGCATGTCGATAATAAGCTTGCGGTTGTTGAATACGGCATGAATAAATCCATATATCCGGTCAAGTCCGTCCGTATATACGTAAGTGATGCCGCGCTTTAAGCGTTGCGGCAATTCGTCTTTTATTTCCTTGGCGTCCCACTCGTTGTTAGAACGCGGAATCAGCTCTTGAACGATGAGCTGCCAGATGCCGTCATCATCTGATCCCGGCCTACGCAATCGCAGCATGAGCATACCTCCAAGACGCGATTTATGCCATATGGCAATATTTTTTTATAAGTTATGCCAGTACGGCCTGCCGGGTGCGACGCTCCAAATTTTTAAAAACAGCCTATTGACTCCCTAGGGGTGGAGGAATATAATGTTTCTAAACATTCGGCAACACGGATTGTTATATAATCCCAACGGCTATGAAGAGGACGAAGACTTAGGGCCCTTTTGAACAGAGAGCGTTCGGAACACTGCTGAAACCGACGCCAGAATCCCTGATGTGCGAGCTCACCTCGGAGCTGTTCTTCTGAACAGATGATGAAAGTCATAACATGCTTATGACTTGAGGAATTACATGATCCCACTAGGAAGAATCGTCAGACGCGCGTTAGGCGTCAAGTATACGAGATTGGACTCGTGTACTTATGGAGGCTTTGCATTGCGAGATGCACAGCGAACTTGGGTGGTACCACGGAAGCTAAACCTTTCGTCCCTACACAGCTATAGCTGTGTGGAGACGGAAGGTTTTTTTGATAATTATACATGTTACAAAGGATTCAACAGTGAAATTAAGTTAAGGAGGATGTCGAATGAGCACACATCACACGACCAAGCGATCAAAAGATGAATTAAGAGAAAAATGGATGAAGCCGGAAGTCATTACAGGCTCGGAAATCTTGCTGCGCAGCTTATTGTTGGAAGGTGTAGAGTGTGTCTTCGGTTATCCGGGCGGGGCAGTGCTTTACATTTATGACGCGATGCATGGCTTTGATGATTTTAATCACTTGCTGACACGTCATGAGCAAGGTGCTATCCATGCAGCAGACGGTTATGCTCGCGCAAGCGGCAAAGTAGGCGTCTGTATTGCGACTTCTGGTCCGGGGGCCACGAACTTGGTTACGGGTATTGCCACCGCGTATATGGATTCGATTCCGCTTGTTGTCATTACCGGCAACGTAGCAACTACGCTGATTGGGACGGATGCTTTCCAGGAAGCGGACATTACAGGCATTACAATGCCTGTTACGAAACATAGCTATCTGGTACGTGATGTAGAGGATTTGCCTCGTGTTATACACGAAGCATTCCACATTGCTTCAACAGGTCGCAAAGGACCGGTATTGATCGATATTCCGAAAGATGTATCAGCGGCAAAAACGCTGTTTAAACCCGTATCTGAGATTGACATTCGCGGGTACCATCCAACGGTTACGCCGAATAAGTATCAGGTCGACAAAATGATCAAGGCTATTGAGCAGGCAGAGCGTCCACTCATCTTGGCGGGAGCAGGCGTCGTACATTCTGGGGCACACGATGAACTTCTGGAATTTGTTAACAAGTCCGGCATTCCGGTCACTACAACATTACTTGGGCTTGGTGGCTTCCCTAGCGGGCATGAATTGTGGCTGGGCATGCCAGGGATGCATGGCACATACACCGCCAACAATGCAATTCAACAAGCGGATTTGCTTATCAACGTGGGCGCACGTTTTGACGATCGGGTGACGATGAAGCTGGAAGGTTTCGCGCCTTGCGCCAAAATTGTTCATATCGATATCGATCCGGCGGAGATCGGCAAGAACGTTCCGACGGATATTCCGATCGTAGGCGACATTTTGACGACACTTAAGCAAGCTAATACTGTAATTAAGCACACCGATAACGCGGAAGAGTGGCGCAATCTGGTGAAGCAGATGAAGGTGGATAAGCCGCTTCGTTATATCGATTCAAATGATGAATTAAAGCCGCAATGGGTCATTGAGATGATTCATGACACGACACATGGTAATGCCATCGTGACAACAGATGTCGGTCAGCATCAGATGTGGTCGGCTCAATATTATCGGTTTAACAATCCTAGATCCTTTATTACATCTGGTGGACTAGGTACGATGGGCTTCGGATTCCCGTCTGCTATCGGTGCTCAGATGGCGAACCCGGACCGTACGGTTGTCTCGATTAATGGTGATGGTGGTATGCAAATGTGTGCACAAGAGCTTGCAATTTGTGCGATCAACAACATTCCGGTCAAGGTCGCGATTATTAACAACCAAGTGCTGGGAATGGTTCGTCAGTGGCAGGAGATCATTTATGACAATCGGTACAGCCACATTGACCTTGCAGGCAGCCCGGACTTTGTAAAGTTGGCTGAAGCTTATGGTGTACGCGGATTCCGTGCGACGAACAAAGAAGAAGCGCTTCAAGCTTGGGAGGAAGCGTTAAATACGCCTGGACCAGCAGTTGTTGAGTTTGTTGTACGCAAGCATGAAAATGTGTATCCGATGGTTACGCAAGGCTGCACGATAGATCAAATGATAATGGGGGATAGCGAATGAGTACCACTAAACATACCATTGCCGTTATCGTAAATGACCAGCCAGGTGTCCTCCAACGTGTATCAGGTCTGTTTGGACGCAGAGGCTTCAACATTGAGAGCATCACTGTAGGTGCTTCGGAGGAAGTGGGTCTCTCGCGTATGGTTATTGTGACAACAGGCGATGATCATATGCTGGAGCAGATCGAAAAGCAGTTGTATAAGATTATCGACGTAATCAAAGTAATTAACTTAAGTTCGCAAGCGATGGTCGGTCGTGAACTTGCGCTTATCAAAGTAAAAGCAGAGCCAAGAGAGCGCCCGGAAGTACTTGGTGTAGTAGAAACATTCCGTGCTTCCATCGTAGACATTGGGCCAACGACACTGGTTGTTCAAGTCGTAGGTGATTCGGTCAAGATTGAAGCTATGGTTGAGCTGTTGCAACCCTATGGTATTCGTGAGATCAGCCGAACTGGTGTAACAGCGATGATTCGTGGTTCAGTAACAGACGGTAAATAATTAATCGGCATTATACCTTTCATCCATCTGCTTATCCCTGGATGAAGGGGTATTTCAGGGGACAAGCCAATATTGCCACTTGAAATACCCACATTCATCTGGGGAGAAGGCACAATAATATAACAATGGGAACCAATATGAGGAGGATCACACTTATGGCAGTTACAATGTACTATGAAAAAGATGCAGACTTCGGTGTATTGCAAGGGAAAACAATCGCGGTAATCGGTTACGGCAGCCAAGGGCATGCACAGGCGCAAAACTTGCGCGACAGCGGTCTTCAAGTGGTCATTGGCCTTCGTGAAGGCAAATCGGCAGACAAAGCTCGCCAAGACGGATTTGAAGTATTGTCAGTTGCGGATGCAACAAGCCGTGCAGATGTTGTACAAATCTTGATGCCGGATGAAACACAAGCTGCTGTATATCGTGATGAGATTGCTCCTAACTTGAAGAAGGGCGCGGCTCTGATGTTCTCCCACGGTTTTAATGTACACTTTGGCCAAATTGTAGCGCCAAAAGATACAGATGTATTGCTGGTAGCACCTAAATCTCCAGGTCATCTCGTTCGCCGCACGTATGTAGAAGGCTTTGGCGTTCCTGGACTGATTGCAATTGAACAGGATGCAACCGGCACTGCGAAAGCACTTGGTCTGGCGTATGCAAAAGGTATCGGCTGTACACGTGCAGGTGTCCTCGAAACATCCTTCAAAGAGGAAACGGAAACAGACTTGTTCGGTGAGCAAGCAGTACTGTGCGGCGGTGTGAGCGCACTTGTCAAAGCAGGTTTCGAGACGCTGACGGAAGCGGGTTATGCGCCAGAGATGGCATACTTCGAGTGCTTGCATGAGCTGAAGTTGATCGTGGACTTGATGTATGAAGGTGGTCTCGCGACTATGCGTGATTCCATTAGTAATACAGCGGAATACGGCGACTATGTTACTGGACCACGTATCGTAACCGAAGATACTAAGAAAGCGATGAAAGAAGTGCTGTCTGATATCCAACAAGGCAAATTTGCACGTGACTTCATCTTGGAGAATCAAGCGAATCGTGCTTTCTTGACGGCTACTCGCCGTAATGAAGCTAGCCATCCAATCGAAGTGGTGGGCGGTCAATTACGTGAGATGATGCACTGGATCAAGAAATAATCGAGTAAACAGGCAAGGCGATAACGCATAGCGTCCGCCCGTCATTTGGCGGGTGGACGTTTTTACTATATGGACGAACGAGGAGGCGCAGCGATGCGTAAAATTTATATATTTGACACCACTTTGCGTGACGGGGAGCAATCGCCAGGCGTCAACCTAAACACCAAAGAAAAGCTAGAAATTGCGCATCAGTTGGAACGGCTTGGCATCGATCGGATGGAAGCTGGCTTCCCGGCAGCGTCTCCCGGAGACTTAGCTGCGGTGAATGCCGTGGCGAGAGCAGTCAAAAATGCGACAGTTGTAGGGTTGTCGCGTTCCCGCATTCCAGATATCGACGCGGCCTATGAAGCATTGAAGGATGCGCAAGATCCTTGCTTGCACTTGTTCCTTGCTTCATCGCCAATTCATCGTCAATACAAGCTGCGTATGAGCAAGGAAGAGATGCTGAAGACGGCGGAGGACGCTATTAAGTATGCGAGGAAATATTTTAGCAAGGTAGAGTTTTCACCGGAAGATGCTGGTCGTACGGAGCTCGATTTTCTCTGTCAGGTGACGGAAATGGCGATCAAGGCTGGTGCATCGGTTGTGAACATACCGGATACTGTGGGGTACTTGACCCCTTACGAATATGGCAACATCTTTAAGACGCTGAAGGAAAATGTACCTGGTATCGAGCGTATTCAATTAAGCGCTCATTGCCATGATGATCTGGGGATGGCGACTGCCAATGCGCTTGCTGCGGTACTGAATGGCGCAGACCAGATTGAGGGTACCATCAATGGCATTGGGGAACGTGCCGGCAATACGGCGATCGAGGAAGTAGCGCTTGCATTGGAGACACGACAGGACTTTTTTCAGGCAAAGACCTCACTTGTATTGTCCGAGATTGCGCGTACAAGCCGTCTGGTCAGTAAGCTCACCGGTATGGTTGTGCCTGGTAACAAGGCTATTGTGGGCGCGAACGCCTTTGCTCATGAATCAGGTATCCATCAGGATGGTATGCTGAAGGAAAAAACAACATATGAGATCATCTCGCCGGAGACGATTGGTTTAAAGGAGAGCACATTAGTTCTCGGCAAACATTCTGGTCGTCATGCGTTCCGCGAGAAACTGCAGGACCTGGGATATGAGCTTGAAGAAGAACAAGTAAATGCAGCATTTTCCAAGTTCAAAGATTTGGCGGATAAGAAAAAAGAAGTTTCCGACGAAGATATCCGGGCCTTTATCGAGGAGAAGCTTGTCGAAACACGAGAAGAGTTCAAGCTGGAGACGATATACGTCTCATACGGTAACCAATCAACACCGTCGGCCAAAGTTCGTATCGTCACATTGCAGGGCGAAGTGCTTGAGCAAGAGGCAGAGGGGAACGGCTCGGTTGATGCGATTTATAACGCCATTGATAAGGCGACGGGTGAAGAAGTCGTACTCTCTGACTATTCCATCAAGTCAGTGACACACGGTAAGGATGCACAAGGTGAAGTGCATGTGGTGATGAATCAGCATGAAGTTGCGGTACTTGGCCGCGGGGTAAGTACGGATATTCTGGAGGCCAGTGCGCGAGCTTATATTGACGCGCTGAATCGATTGATTGAGAAGCGAAGCAGCGGCAGCTCGAGTCGGCGCGATAAGATCAGTTTGATCTAAGGTTACATGAAAGTAAGGCTTTTCTCATAATGTGCCAACTGGTGCACATAGGGAGAAGCCTTCTTTTTTTCTCTGGAACCTTTTATTTGTGAAGGTCTTGCAGTCACTACGCGTATTATTCGAATGAAGCTTACTTGAACAACACTTATAGGTTTTACCTATAAAGTTGATAGATTTTATATCTTAGTCAAATGTACCTGATGTGTGATACAAATGTAATAATACATTTGGAGTTGTTGTGAGCAGGCGGAGTGTCATTATCCGCTTTATTATAGGAGCTGGGATAACAACCATCGGGGATGAAGGAGTGAGTTAGATGACAGAAGTAAAAAAAATAGCGGTTATAGCAGGTGACGGTATTGGACCGGAAGTGGTAGCTGAGGCAATCAAAGTGATGAAGCGTACAGAAGAGCTGTTTAACTATAAATTTGAATTCGAGCACGGATTGTTCGGGGGCATTGCGATTGATGAAACAGGGACACCCTTACCACAGGCAACGTTGGACATGTGTCAGCGTGCGGATTCCGTACTGCTAGGAGCAGTAGGCGGCCCGAAGTGGGACAACAATTCGAAAGAACTGCGACCGGAAACTGGACTGCTCGGCATTCGTAAAGCATTGGGCTTGTTCTCCAACATTCGCCCGGCGGTTGTCTTTGATTGTCTGAAAGACGCGTCGACTCTTAAACCAGAAGTCCTTGAGGGTACGGATCTCATCGTAGTGCGTGAGTTAACAGGGGGAATCTACTTCGGGGAGAAATTCCGACGTGAGGGTGAACGGGGACAGGAAGCGGTGGACACTTGCGTCTACAACGTAGAAGAAGTGGAGCGCATCGTTCGTCAAGGCTTCGAAGTTGCACAGAAGCGTCGCAAGAAGCTGGCTTCAGTTGATAAGGCAAACGTGCTGGAAACTTCTCGTTTGTGGCGTGAGACTGTAAACCGTATTGCCCCGGAATATCCAGATGTTGAGCTGGAGCATGTACTGGTCGACAATTGCGCAATGCAGCTTCTGCGCCGTCCTGCCAGCTTCGATGTCATCGTAACAGAGAATATGTTCGGAGATATTCTCAGTGACGAAGCAGCCATGCTGACCGGTTCGATCGGCATGCTGTCGTCAGCTTCGTTGGGTGAGGGCAGCTTTGGTCTCTACGAACCGGTGCACGGGTCAGCACCAGACATTGCGGGTCAGGGGATTGCTAATCCGATCGCAACCATACTGTCCGTTGCGTTAATGTTCCGTCTCACCTTTGGTTATGAAGAGGCAGCCAATGCCATTGAGTCGGCGGTAAAGCAAGTGCTTGATGCTGGTCATCGTACAGGCGATATTGCAGTGGATCGGTCCCAAGCGATTGGTACGGAAGCGATGGGGGATCTGATCGTTGCTGCATTAAGCGAGCAAGTCGTGAATGCATAATTTTAATCGTTAACAACATAACTAGAACCGGTGTCTATTTTAATAGTAGACATCGGTTTTTTTATTAACCTATTTATTGTGGCAACAAGTAAGGGGGAGTATGGATCTAGGGAGGAGAACCTCTCAAGCAATCCCTTGAATACAATCAGAACCTTCTTCCCGCAAATCGCATACAGTTTATGAGCATGCCTTAAACAATGCTTGTGGAAAAGGGGAGCAGTGAGATGAGAATTATGATATGGTGCGCCAACGTCATTTCCGCAGGTGGGGGAGCACGACTGCTCTCCAACCTGCTGCCTGCAATGGCACGTCAGCCAGACATTGATCTAGTTAGACTGGTTATTGCTCCAGAGACTCGATTTAAAGAAAGAATTGATATTACTGGATATTCGAATATCGACATTGTCTACTTTAATGGAAGTATTCAATCGAATGAAGGCAGAGCCTTATTGCAGGACTGCCATGTTGTTTATTTCTTTTGGCCGCATGGCCCCGAGTTTGTAAGTATTGGTTTGCCAACGATTTGCACGTACCATGATACAACAGTATTGGACTTCATCTTACCGTTTTTAAGCGGTTCATCCGTGCAGCATTATTGGCGCGCCGCCAAGGGTTGGGTCGACAACGTCACGACTGTTGTTGTATCCTCTCAACATGTAAAGTCACGGCTTGTGGAACACTTTGGACCTCGTTGTAATGACGCAGTTGTTATTGCACATGCAATTGTACCTGCGGCTACAATAACCAATAGGACGATAAGTGAGTGGCTTTCTGCACGAATACCAGCAAAATATATTCTGTATCCTAGCAATGTGAGTCCACACAAAAATCATGCCAATTTAATGTTAGCCTACTCTCAATTTACGTCGCGCCGCGAATGCCCGCTTGTATTATTCGGCTATAACACAGAGCTGCTAAGATATCAGGCACCGAATTGGCCCGATACTCCGTTTGTCCCGACCTTGATATCTTTACTGAAGCGAACAGGATTACGGCTTGATGAAGAAATATATCCACTTGGCTTTGTTCCTGATAATGATGTAATTCCACTAATTGCGAATGCCTATGCAGTTATTATGCCAAGCTTATCGGAAGGTGGCGGCAGTTATCCGGTAGAAGAAGCGTTAAAGTTAGGTGTGCCGGTACTCTGCTCCGATATTCCTGTCATGAGAGAGCATTTGTCAAGACACAGCGCAGACATCTGTTGGTTTAATCCGGAATCGACTGATTCAATCCTGCATGCACTAGAGCATCTATCTTCTAATTATGTACATTATAAAACATCTGCAATGCACGGCATCCATGATCCTTCGGAGACATGGGATGACGTAGCCAGTAAATACATTCATGCGTTCCGCATCGCTTATTTAAAATACTACGGGGCTCTCAAATGAAGAATAATTCCTGATCGAACCCCGTGGCTGCTATTCGGCTACCTGTTGAATCAATGCATAATATTCACGAGCTGCGTCGTTCCAGGTTCGCTGCATTGCGCCTGAAAGCGCAGCTTTTTGTGGGTGCAACAAGTGCTGACGGTGTGTCCATAAGGCGCGGATGGAGGCTTCCATTTCTTCAATTGAATACGGATTAAATGCAAGAAAAGCAGACATGTCTGTGATGATCTCATTGCTTACTTCGATATTAGCGGCGGCGACAGGGGTATCCATAGTTAAGGACTCCAGAATAGGAAATGGACAGCTTCCTTCAAATAACGTAGGGACGATGGTACCGACTGCATATTTATAAAGGGAAGGCAGATCAGATGTTGGAATTCTCCCGACAAAGAGGATACTGTTACGAACAGCAGGAGCTTGTTGGAGCAGAGCAGCAACTTCAGCCCGTTTTGGATTATGGTGTAACTGATCGGTAAATACCAAGTGTAATCCGGAATGATAGCCATCGTGTGTCTGTCTGAATCTAATAAAGGCGGCAATTAATCGTTCAAAATTTTTATGAAGGCGCAGTACCGTAGGAAACACGATGTAAGGATAGTACAGATTGTACTTTTGTCTGAAAGTCCCTTCATCAATTGGTGGGAAAGACTGATATTCATTAACAGGCGGTGCCATTCGAATCACATGTGTCTTCTCAACGGGCATTTTGGCAAAACCGATCGCATGGTTAGCACGTACGTACTGAGAGTTCGAAACGATAGCGGATGCTTGATTCATGAGGGAGTAGGCATTACGATCGACTCGATAGCAGAAATCAGAATGCATGGAAAAGTAAAGTTCCTTAAATTCATGGTGAACCATGTCATGCAGGCATAAAATATAAGGCTTAATTAAAAACATCGCCAGTTCAAGCGAGACGATGGGGACAATCCATACTTCAGCCGGAACATGGTTGTTAATCCATTCCATATTGTTGGAATTGGTTATATGGATCCTCCCTGGAAAACGTGCTCTAAGAGCCGAAAAAGAATGTTCCGAGTTAATATAATTATATTCAGTGGTTGCGATATGGATATGGATATGGGATTGAGAGCTGAGGAAGCCTTCCGTTAACCGGTAAAGAAAGCGACCGATACCTTCACCTTCTAATGCTAAAGGATGGGGGTAGCCAAGAAAGATCCCGATGTGATGTATAACGCGGTGGCCTCCTGGTGCAAGTACGGTTTTGGTCTTGTGATACTCGTTAATGTGGGGAATGTGTAAAAGGGTCAACAGGTGCTTGCATTCAGCGGAATTAAAAAATTCCAGGAGCATTCTTCTGCGGGGGACTCCTTTGTGGACTGCTTTTAAGTGTAGGCCAAGTCCATCTGGATCTGGATTTCGACCTAATATTTCATTATATAACGCGTGTATAAAAAAGAGAGGATCTGATGGATAAAAGTGACGTATCAGGGATGCAGCTGATTCATGGGGATCAGGAATGAGACTTGCGTGCGGTTGTTTGTACAGCGCCTCTGCTTCTGAACTGCACATCACTTCACCTATAATGGCATGTTTATTTGCAGAAGTCAGCCTTCGCAAGTAATGCTGCAATTCATGAGGGCCGGGTTCTCTGTGTAGAAAATGGACGTATAACGTTCTAATCAATTCGTGTCCTTCCAGCCTTATAATGGCATGGATAATATGAATGACTCTATGCTGCTGAGTCAATAGGATCTCCCCCTCCTGCGTGATTACAGAGGTTACAAGCTATTCCGTAATGTCTCACTTATAAATTGAATATCTTCTCTTGTAAGCTCACCGTGACTTGGTAGATTTATGCCCTGTGCTGCAATCCGATTGGCAACCGGAAAGTCTGTGTATATCTGCTTATCCGAATATGGCGGTAGAATATGCATGGGATAGAAGAAAGGCCTTGTTTCAATACCGTTATCCTTTAAGCGCTTCATAACGGCATCTCGCTGTTGTTCTGTACTTTGATTCAAGACAACCCCAAGCATCCAATACACGTTTTTTGACCATACTTTCTGCACGGGCAGTGTGAGACGATCATCGTCTTGCAAAAATTTATAATAATCCATAGCGACTCGGATACGCTGCTGGATGTGCCAATCGACTTTCTCTAATTGCGCGCAGCCGATAGCCGCTTGAACATTGGTCATCCGATAGTTATAACCGATAACAGGATGCCAATATTTTTTATGCTTATCAATGCCCTGTCCTCTTAGTAATCTGATCGTATCGGCAATTTGGTCATCATTTGTGGTTATAATGCCGCCTTCTCCAGTTGTAATAATCTTATTGCCGAACAAGCTGAAGGTAGCTGTATGACCGATGGAGCCTGCCATACGTCCTTTATACTGTGCGCCAATAGCCTCAGCCGCATCTTCTATCACAAAGAGTCCATATTTGCTGGCGATTTCCATAATGGGCTCCATATTAGCGGGATGTCCGTATAAATGAACAGCAATAATGCCTTTTGTACGGGCCGTGATTTTGTTTTCAATGGCTGAAGTATCGATATTCCACGTCTCTGGCTCTGAGTCAACAAATACGGGTATACCACCACAGTATGTGACAGCGTTAGGCGTCGCCACAAACGTTAATGTCGGCATAATCACTTCATCGTCCTTACCAACGCCGTGTGCCAGCAGTGCCAGATGGAGGGCTGTTGTGCCGTTGCTGCAAGCAATCGCATGCTTTGTATCATTAAATAGCGCGTATTGCTGCTCGAAGCGATCCAGGTACGATCCGTTGGACGATATCCACGTTGAGTCCAGACAATCCATTACATATTTTTTTTCATTTCCGTTTAAAATGGGGGTAGCTATAGGGTAATATTTCTTCATGAATTCTCCCTCCTACAATTAAGACGCGCCTCACAATGGCTGCTGCTGTGTAAGGATACGCGCAGGTACCCCATAGGCCAGACAGTGTGCAGGAATATCGCGTACGATGACTGATCCTGCGCCAATAACAGTCCATGCGCCGATGTGTATCCCGTCAATGACAGTAGTTCCGGTACCGAGAAATGCGCCTTCCTGCACATGGACATTTCCTGACAGATGGCTTCCTGGCGCTACATGACAGGATTCTCCAATCCGACATTCGTGATCAATGGACGAACTGGTATTGATGACGGCATAGTTGTCAATGACGGCTTCTGCGTTAACGATGGCGCCTGGCATGATGGCAATACCTGAACCCAGGCTAGCAGATTCTGATATGTTGGCATGTGGGCTAATTGCATTAATCAGTGTAAATCCGATCTCTGCTGCACGCTTCGCCAATCTCTGGCGAATTCGATTATCACCAATTGCCACAAACGCATGTTCAACGCCTATATGAAATAATTGAGGGAGCAGGTCGTCATCTCCTAACACAGGAATTTGCATAATAGAGCGTGTGCTTGATCTGTCAATGCATCCGACAATCTCTATTTGAGGCATAGATCGCAAAATATCAATGATCACTTTAGCGTGTCCGCCTGCACCAATGATAACGGTTTTTCGTGAGCTAGACATTTCCTGTCCTCCTGACTGTCTGGCGACTTAATGTAAGTTATGATTAAAATCGAAGTGCGGTTTAGGCCAAGTAGTACGTTATCGTAAAATAGGTATTGTGCAGATCTGAAAATAAGAGATTTATATAAGATTTTGATGAATGTAAGGTCAAAAATACCCGCGCTGTTGTTGGACGCGGGCGAATGATATTCAAATGCCGGCCAGTCTTAGAACCTGGTCCAGCTTGTTAAGATCTACGATCAGACTGTCAGCCCCGCCAATTGGTTTAGGGGGCTCTTCGATCTCACACACGACCTCATAATAATCAAGCTGAGCATGACAGCTTATTCTCCAAAAATAAGGATCAATTACGGTGGTAGGCGCCAATTCTACCACTTTAGTTCCTGGATTGCAGAATGCCAGATTGGCATTGCCACTCCCGAATGGAGCGACTACCACTTCGACTGTGGAGAAGATGGATATTTTCTCCCTCATAGTAAGTGGTGTAAGCACGACAGTCGTGAAACCTTTCTGCTGCAAGTACTGTATAACCTCGTCCTCATTCACGACATATCGTGCGAAGGCGTCCTGCCTTGAAATATAAATTCGCTCATATCCGGGCTTTTTGGGAATGGCATGATGTTCTTTCAGTCGTGCTTGAATAAATTGATAGGCCCATCTCGGACTTTTACCTGTAAGAAGCGGGACAGAGGGAACGACTAATAGTTCGGCCTTTAGATGGAAGTCGAGTCTGTCAACTTGAAGCAATCTATCTAATGACATACCAAGCAGCTCCAATGATTCGTACTGAAATGCATGGGTTAGCTTACCTATTACATATTTACTGATAGGAATACCACTTTGCTCGATCAGATGAATACGTGGCAAAATATCAAAAAACCAATGACCATAAATTGCTTGGGTAGAAACATAGTCAGGTATGTTCCATCCCCATACTAAGGTCGCAACAGTTCCTGCTTTGTATTCTGGAGCGGGTAGCTGCCGGAATGGATAATCATAGTAATATTCTACATCTCGCAGCCGCTTGTTATTTGGCGTCACCACATAACAATTGCTTGTTACTAGTCGCCCCTGCGGGATAACAGCAACATAGGCATCGTCGAAGCTGCATGCTGTTGGCCAGCGAACGGGATCAATCCCTTTCGGTGGAGGAAGATGGAGTATTTCCTTCGGGTGGATCACTTTATAGAAATGATGGATTAGATGGATATCCGTTACCGTATCGATGACCCAATCGATAGTTTTGTCGTAGTATAGTTCAGGAATTGTGTACATACTCCAGCCTCCATAATAAGACATGAATACATAGCATTAACATATATAATGTGAAATAAGTGCATCTTTATGGTCCAGTAAGGCGCGGGCATAATCAGGGATTCCCTTTGGAAACAGCACGCCCAAGCCGTGAAAATGAGGAAATTCGATACGGGGCAGAGCACTCAATTCGCCCCAAAAGCGATAAACACCAAAGTCTCCTGAACGTACTGCAATATCGTGGAACAGCACAATTCCGTTAGGTGCGAGCTTGGGATACCATGTCGTATAATCATGATGCACGGCTTCATATGTGTGATAACCGTCGATATGGAGGACATCGATGGAATCATTCGCAAAGTACGGCAATGCTTTATCGAATTCGCAGCGCACGAGTGTGCCAATCGACGGAAATTCCCTAGTGTTGACGGCCTGTACCGCTTGGAAGATCTGCTCGCCGACATGGTCATAAATACCGCTATGGGGGTCACCTTGCCATGTGTCAATGGCAAAGCAGCGAGTTGATAGTTTCTCATCCTTTGCTCCTTGGCAGAAGCTGAAGAAGGAAGTACCATAAAATGTGCCCAACTCTACGACCATACGCGGTTTGCTGTTTCGAATCAGGTCATAAGCAAAACGACGATGACCTGACCATGCTCCGCTAACAGTAAAATGACGCGGTATTTCAGGCGAGTTTTCAACGATGAATGGTGTATTATAACAATTCCATTTCATAACTAGACTCACCACTTTCGAAGTATTCCACCAGAATGAAGTGGGATTCTATATTCTATGAATGGCTTGTATGCTAGGAAAGGGCTTGTAAAACGACAAAATGGCACATTTTAAATGAAATGAGCTTATCATTGATCAAATGTCGAAAAAATTAGTGGTTTTCTATTAATGCAGCTAATCTTAGCAGGGAAAGCTCATTTTAAAGAGGAAATCAAATAGAATAGCAGTCACTGGGGAGTTAGATTTGCAAACAAACAAACTAATTAATATTTTATAATAATTATAATTAAATAATTAATATAATCTTGACTTCATTATAATCTAGTGATAACATTCAGTATGTAAGTTATTCCGCTGTACAAGCGGCAAGCAACAGCCAATTAACCCGCGTTAATTATGATACATATATATGAAGGAGGATTTTTCAAATGGCAGAACGTTTAGTAGGAAGACCCGCTCCAGACTTTAACATGGAAACAGTAAATGGTGATGGACAAGCATTCGGCGCAGCTCAACTGTCCGACTATCGTGGCAAATGGCTGGTATTGTTCTTCTACCCACTCGATTTTACATTTGTATGTCCGACTGAGATTACAGCTTTGAGTGATGCAGCAGCAGAATTCAACAAGTTGAATACAGAAGTGTTGGGTGTTTCCGTTGACTCGGTACACAGCCACAAAGCATGGATCAATACAGATAAAGAAAATAACGGTCTTGGTAAGCTGAATTTCCCGCTTGCTTCTGACATTACGAAGAACGTTGCTCGTGACTACGGCATTTTGATCGAAGAAGAAGGTATCGCACTTCGCGGTCTGTTTATTATCGATCCAGAAGGCGAATTAAAGTATCAAGTAGTTAATCACAATAACGTAGGCCGTTCTGTAGAAGAGACTTTGCGAGTGTTGCAAGCTTTGCAATCCGGCGGTTTGTGCCCAATTAACTGGAAACCAGGCGACAGAAACCTTAACGCCTAATTAACATTCTATATAGCGGACAAGCCCCTCAAGGAGATCAATCCTTGAGGGGCTTTTTCGCTGCATTGTAAATGGAACAAGATTACTGCTCCTGAAGCTCTTCGTACCGCTTAATGTATTTTAATACGATATCAACATAAGTGGCATGCGACCAGGTGAGCGGAGCTACAGATATAGGTTGACCATGATGTGGATCAACCTGTTCAGAAAGCAGCCCGCTTGATAAGCTGTGACGCTGCACCCACTGCAGAGTCTCGAGCGGCCGTTTGAGATCCTGAAGCGTGGTGGCGGTTGCAATATCATAGCCGGCAAACCACAACGTACATATGACCCATGGATTGCCGGGAGCCACATCCAAGTCAGAGCAGCGCTGAAAGTAGTAATCTTGCCAATAGCGAGCGATACCGCCAACCGGTGTTCGAATGGAGAGCCTGCTGCGCAGACTATTCATAGTCGCAACTACACGTCTGTCGGTAGGGGGGAGTACGCCGAACTCATAAATACCAAATATGCTGCTTTCAGGCGTCATGTCCTGCACCCAGCGGCCCTCTCTGCGGAACAGGCTTCTAGCAAAACGTCCATGCTCCTCATTCCATAAATGTGTAACAATGCCTTGTTTTATTCGTTCTGCACCTTGGGCGTACCGCTCAGAACGGGCGTCATCACCAAACAGCGCTGCAAACTCCGCTGCAGCCGTCAGTCCTCCATATACAGCAGAGGCTGTAAATGTAAAGATGCCATATCGCTCCTCCCACAGATCATAGCTTGGATGCGGAAGCTGCAGCCGCTCATCCTGATAGTTAAGCAAGAACTTGGCGGCTTTGCGAATAAGGGATTGATATAAGGACTGCGCTAATTCTACATCGCCGTGGATCGTATAGTCATGCCACAAGGCATGAAGTACAAGTGCAGTCTCATCTTCTTGGATTGGAAGCTGTTGTTTCCCGTCATGTATATAGGGATGCCAGCTGGAACCAACCGTACCGTCTGGATTGTACTTGTGATGCAAGTAACCTTCACTGGTCAACGCTTGGGCACAGAAGCGGAAGAAGGGGGCGATCATGCCATGGTACCCGGCTGACGACATCGCTTTGGCCACCAAAGCGCCGTCTCTGGGCCACATATAGCTGTAATGGTCGCGATTGAATTGCATAATGTCCGTATCATTAGCTGCGATGATCGCACCACCGACATCGGTTTGTGTCCGGACAATCAGCAGGCTCTGCTTATATAACCGGATCAGTTCAGCATCTAGATTTGCAAATGAGATGTTGTCTTTGTTGACCCATCGCCGCCAGTAAGTCTCCACCCGATCCAGCAAGTGCCCAGGATGATTGTCGCGTACATATTGGTCTAGACGGATGACTTCATCCAGATGTTTACCTGCCGAAAACCAATAATGGTGGTAGCTGTCGCCAAGTGGTGGGACAAAGGATCTAAGACTAATCGTACTGTCTACCGATCCTTGAGCAATATCATTGCCCATCAGATGACCGTCCTCAGCATCTTTCCAAGTGCCCTCTGCTTGGTGAAAGCGCTTGATGCCGGTTGTATACTCAAAAATCCCTTCCCAAACAGGGTGACCAGCAGCTGCACGTATGTTAGTAGATGAAGACTGAGAGGGGAGAGAGTACGACGAGCAGCCATTAAACATAAAGTAACAATCTTTCTTATAATGAAATACAGTTCGATTGAGCGGATAGAAGACAGCTGTGTCGCCTACTTCTGTTTCATTGATGACAAGATCCTGATGGAAGAACAATCGGACTTCCCGTTCGGAACTAATGTGATTCTGAATGTGAACCCGCTTTAGAAAGATAGATTCTCGCTGATGAACGGCGTCATGAATCGTTAACGTGAGCTGCAGACGAGGGTGATGCGCCTTAGTTTCCGTAACAAGCGATTCGTCTACATAACCGATCTGAATCTGCCATTCCTCTTCATGCAGCCAACTGAATACGCCATCTACCCAAACGCCGAAACGACAGCGGTAACCTCCGACATGATTTAATTGGCCCACAAAAGGATAATAAATGTCTCGAATGTAAGCGTGCTGATCCAGGTTCACTAAGCACTTCCCATTGCCTACGACGAGATATCGCGGCACACCATCACTTCCTTAGTTGTTGATGAGATTGAACGATGCGGGATGCATAATTGTGTGCTAGAATTTTGGCTTGAGTTGGACTGTCCGCATGAGCGTAAACTTTAAAGAGTGGCTCATCTTGATCGGGTAATATAAGCACGCAACCTTCTGGTGACTGAATGCGGATGCCATCAAGCAGTTCAGCTGCCTGACCATTGGATCGAACCCAGTCCATCAAGCAGCGCATAAGCGTACCTTTTTCGTTCCAATTGCAAGAGACCTCTTCCTTCGCTGTATAAGAATTGGGAAGATCGGCAGCCATATCGTCAAGCGGCATATTGGTTATTGCTAAGTGCTGTAAAATAAGGCTGAGCATATACAACCGATGAGCAAATGGCGAGAACGGCAAGCCGACGGTTGCTTCCATTACGGAGCGAAGGGATTCCTTGGTTCTTATCACTCGCAGTCCGCTGCTCGCAACAGAAGCTGGCAGCGATCCGACCATGCTGGCAGGCACGCCCAATACTGCGTTGGTTCCTGTCTCTGCAAGTGCCAACATCGTAAGCAGTGCCACTTTGTCAGGAGATAAAATGGACCCTTTAGGCGTAACAAAGGACAGCTTTCCTTCATCATCCCAGTACACACCAAAGTTGGCCTTACAGTTGTGGACATGTTCATGCAGATTGGTGGATTGGTCTTTGACTTGCTGGACGACCATTCTGGTGCCGCCTACATATGTGGACCAGCGTTGTATAAGCTCCATATCCGCACAAGGAGCGACAAGCAGCACATACGTGAAGTTAGCATCACGAATCAGACTGAAGTCAATGTGCTGCGCCAGAGCATCAAGATAATCATTGTCCGCATGTTTATAGCTTTTGCAGCTGCCAACACGGTCGGCATGACAGCGGACAAAGTCTTCTTGCCAATAGGCATTTTCGATCTTACGTTCTGCTGATTTGGCAATCGGAAGACCCAGGCGGTCCATCCACTCCACGACAACATTCATCATGGGAGACTGCTGAGCCAGATACAGGTGAACAGCGCCATCTGCTTTTTCTTGCCGCACCGTATTTCGGGTGACTTCGTCTGATACTATTCCTAGATCGACGATATGAACTCCGACAGAGCGCAGTCCTGTGGTGAATGCTGTTTTTAATAATGACGAATAGGTGTGAGAGCATGCAGATACCATAATGGTGCATGATTCTGGCAATGTAGATCCATATGCTGCAGCCAGTTTACTCATAAATTCCGGATTAACGTCGACATTTGGAATGCCTGCTACTCCTTTGCTGCTGAACAGAGGTTTGGCTGCGGCATCTCCCCAGATCAACGAGGTGTGCAGCGTGCCATTAGTAGGAACCGTCTTGTTTGGCCACATCTTAACATGTTGACGAATGGTTGCCTTTGACCCTATCGTACAACCACTGCCGATCACGGTTCCCTCCTGAAGCTGAGCGTTAGAGCCGATGATGGTACGATCCATAATCAAGGCATCTTGAATGTCGCAGTCTTCACCAATGTAGTTGCCGCTCCACGCAATTGTCCGCTCTAATATGCTGTTGGAATGGACAGTATTACTTTCGCCCAGCACGGTGTATGGTCCAATGCCGCAGGAAGGATACAATGTGCAGCCGCTTCCTATATAAGCAGGTCCGCTTAGTCGTATACGTGAAGGAAGGCGTACACCAGCTTCTACAAATAGACCAGGCAGCACTTCAGAGGCTGCTACTGTTACACCCACTTTTCGGTCCAGCATATCAAATTGTGTTTGTCGGTACTGCTGCAGATTGCCGATGTCAGACCAGTAACCAGAGGCAACATATCCGTATAACGCCTCATGGTTGGCCAGAAGCTCTGGGAACAGGTCCATACTGAAATCATATGGCTTGCCTGCGGGTATCCAGTTGAGGATTTCCGGTTCCAGCACATAAATTCCTGTATTCACCGTATCGCTGAACACTTCGCTCCAGCTCGGCTTTTCGAGGAAACGGGCTACTCTGCCGTCTTCCCCAGTCATGACCACGCCATATTCGAGTGGCGTGTCGACTTGAGTTAACACCATCGTGGCTAAAGCCTGCTTCTGTCTATGGTATTCAATTGCATGGCGTAAGTTGAAATCAGTTAATGCATCGCCACTAATAACAATAAACGGCTCGTCTAGAAAATGTGCCGCATTCTTTATGCTGCCTGCTGTACCAAGGGGGGTATCTTCTTCTGCATATATCAGCTGAACGCCATATTCAGAGCCATCACCGTAATACTGACGGATGACATCAGGCAAGTATTGAACGGTTACGGCGATTTGGTGAATATCATAACGTTTCAGCAAATCGATGATATAGGACATGCAGGGACGATTAAGCAGCGGTACCATCGGTTTTGGAGTATTCAACGTTAGCGGACGTAATCGGGTACCTTTTCCACCAGCCATAATAACGGCTTTCATCAGGCGATCACCCCTTCATATACTTGGCGTGTTGAAACCGCAATTGAATCCCAGTCATACATCGTACGAACTTTGCGCATAGCTTCTACTGCATAACGTTCAGCCAGAGATTCGTTGCGGAGTAGTTCTGTCACATGCCAGGCAAGTGATTCAACATGACCAGGCAGCGCTTTGTAGCCATCTCGTCCATGATCGATAATTTCGGCCAAACCGCCAGTATCTGACACGACAACGGGAATACCGTGACCCATCGCTTCAAGCGCAACGATACCAAACGGCTCATATAGACTGGGGAATATACACAAATCAGCAATCTGGAACAAATGATCTCGTACTTCATCCTGAACGAAGCCTGCTAAATATACACTGTCAGTTAAATTCATCTCGTAAACTTGCCTTTTCAGCTCATTTAGCATCGGACCCGTTCCAGCAATGATTAACTTGATATTGGAGATGTGCTGTTTAATCAACGGCAGCGCATGAAGCAGTACCTGAATCCCTTTTTCGTAAACGAGCCTTCCAATAAAGAAAAGAATTCGTTCTCCAGGAGCAGCATATTGAGCACGGAAAGCATGCAAGCTGTCTGATCTCTCTCTCCGAAATGATAAGCTTGGTGACAACGTAATGTGATCCTTGCCTACCCCCGCAAGGGCAGCAGGCTGCCATGCACATTCCACCCCGTTAGGGATCATGCTTACAACAGATCGCTTAATATCAAATAGCTGTTCGACTTCGTGGACCATTGCATGACTGCATACAATGACATGCTCAGCTGCGTGAACAAGCTGACGCTCCGTTTCATGGATGCGATGTTGAACAGAAGAGTGTAAAGTGCCATTGTTGCGCCCGTGTTCTGTAGCATGAATAGTAGCGATGAGAGGGAATCGATATGTATCTTTGAGATCTTTAGCTGCTAAGTACACAAGCCAGTCGTGGGCATGAACAAAGTCTATGTGTAATCCATCCCGAATGAGTTCATCTACACAATCACACATTGCTGCGTTCAATTGCAGAACCCAATCCATAAATCCAATGGGAGCTGCACAGGACGGCAGTGGGGCACGGTGTACCATAACACCATGCATCCATTCTGTAGTCGGACTGCCGGGCACCTCTCGTGTAATGACATGGACCTCACATTGATGACGAACCAGGTGACGCGATAAGTCGTACACAGCTCTTGACAGACCGCCAACGACTAGCGGCGGGAATTCCCAAGCCAGCATCAGGACACACTTGGTGGCAGTACTTGAGCGCTGCCAAGATGTGAGTGGGACCTTCTCTTGCAAGGAAGGACGGATCTGTTCAGTCAAATTTGTTATAGTCATATGGCTTGTGCTGCACTGCACTTGGCGTTTATACATTTGCAGCAGCACCTGATAATCTATAGTAGGAAAACAGTTGATTGCTTGCTCCATCTCATACAGTACCACTTCGTCATATACTCCTTGCTCTAACATATCCAGGAGATGATGGCATCGCATAATGTGTTCCTTTGTACGCTGTGAGGCATAACTGGGAACGGTATCGGCGTCAATGATGAACGCCCAATCACTGCTTTCTGCCAGGAGAAGCTCGCGAATGGATTGGTTGCATAACCGCTCTTGTACAGAACGAAAGCCCCAGAGCTGGCGCTGCTGCTTGCTTATCAATTCAAGTAGTCTATCTTCCGCCTGATGCAGGTGCTTATAGACCCAATCATTGCGTTCTTGAAGCCATACTTCTGCATAACCGCCGCGCCCCCAACTACTGCAAGGCAGCTCAACTTGTTGTGCTTCAGGATGAAGTGCGATGTAGTCAATTGGCGAAATAAACGCAATACTTGATCCCATGGTTTGCTGTAGGTGATGTAGTTCGCGAAAGATTGCCTCAATCCATATAGGCCCCTCATACCACCAATGTCCAAACAACTCGGCATCGTAAGGGCACAGGAGGATAGGAGGACGATCCAACTTGTTGGTATGCAAGACATGAGAAAGTCTGCTATGTAAAAAATGTCTGGCATGCTCATACGCACGTGCTTGTGCAGATTGCTCGTTATAAAGTTCTTTATGGGAACCTGCTCCAGTAATGCGGTAATATTTGATTCCTGTATTAATCCGCGCCCCGTCAGAGAGCAGATGAGGCTTAATATATTCCCATTCCTCCAGATCATGCCAGCCAAGATCATACCCGATGTCTCGGTAATACTCCCGGTAATCCCGATCTCCCGGATACCCTTCGTGACTGCTCCACACTTGATGTGAAGAGGCGGCATCTCTACAAAACGCATACACGTGGTCATAGGTTTGAACGGGCGCCAGTGTGTCGCGCGTAGGACAAGGATCGGCATGTGAAATCGCATGCTCATCCACAATGAAATAGCGGAGCCCGCTCTCACGAAGCATAGGTGACAGATGCGGCGAATACGCGCATTCCGGCAGCCAAATGCCGTTAGGGCGGGCACCGAAATGCCGCTCATGTTCGGCGGCGCCAAATTCAATCTGGGCTCTGGCTACCGCCTCATTTTTAATAAAGGGCAAGAATGCATGTGTTGCGGCACAAGTCATTAGCTCCAAATAGCCTTCATCAGCAAATGTTTTGAAGCGAGGAATGATTTTATACTCCCATTCCCGATACAAGAGGAGCCATTTAGACCAGCGTGCTTGGTACATTGCAGCCAAGTCATGCAGATGCTCATGCTCCTTATGGCGTTCCATTTCAAGCTCTGCAAGCTTGATGCTGTGAACAAGGTGCTTCTCGTAACGCAACTGCATAACGGGATCATCCATCAAAGCTAATAATGTTGGCGTCATCGTCATCGTCAAGCGAAAAGGAATGCCATCTTGCTTTAAACGGGAGAAGCACTCCAACAAAGGGAAGTACGTTTCCGTCATCGCTTCAAAAAACCATCGCTCTTCCATCAAGTCATCTCGGTGAGTGTGGCGCACATAAGGCAGATGGGCGTGAAGAACCAATGCGACATAACCCGTGGGCAGCCCATGATGGGCTGATGATAAATCCTCTTTGTGAACGGTCATTTTTGAACCCCTTCTTCAATTGGATATAACGAATACGTCGAGAACTGCTTGAATGGCGAAGCGTGATCATATGATGACAAGGAGGTACCATGTGCTGGTGACTTATGCTGATGACCCTCATCGTTCTTGTCAGCGGCATTACTGGATTCATACAGGACTGGCTCGCTGCGCGGCGTACGTATGGCAGGAGAGCGAAGCAGTGAGACAAACAGGTGATCTTCAGTTAGAAGGCCATATTCCAACTGGTAGACGACATTTGGTTCAAGATGCCGGAAATACCAACGATCAGCATCATGGACATATACATCCGTATACGATTCAACCGCTCCGGTTTGAGATGTGGTAAATGACCTTAATAATCGGGCCACTTTGCATAATCCATCCCAATGTTTTCCGTAGTGGGCGGCTATCATCCGCCGCCTGCGTTCACTTATTTCCCAGTATGCGTAAAGCACAGTCGGGCTTTGGATCATGAGATGGATGATTTGCGTGTCATAGCGTGGCGGCCATGCTGTTATCGATGTGGTATTAAACATAGAGACCTCCTTTCACCCGTGATTACGATGATGGACAAACCGGCTAACAGAGTGGTTCCAAACCATCATATCCGTGATATTCACGATCTATGTCTAATGTTTCAGTAAAGAAATATTAAATAAGGTGCTTTTGAAAAAGTATGATAATCTATGAAAAGAGTTACAATAGTTTAGTAGAAGCGGTCTGGCAAAAACTCTATTACGTGTGTGAGTTGGGTGTGGCAAAGGATCAGGTTTGCGGGGCTTTCACAATACGTTGTGTCAGCTCAACAAAATCGTCATAACGATTGTCAGACAATTGAAGCTGTCTGAACCAGCTAGCGGGTACACTTCGATAGGATTTGGTTTCACCAGTTGCATATTGGGCTACCAATTCACTAGTGGTTTCATCGTATAGGAGATAGCTTATTTGCTTAGAAGGGACAAACAATACATTTAATGGCATGGTGCACACACCCCGTTCCAATTTGTAATGTTTCACATGTATATGAAGAAATTAGGCACAATATACGTACATGATACCGCGATTTTCATTTCATTTTGTTTTGAAAAAAGGAATTTGTTGATTGTGTGACGAATATGCTACAACAATCGTTCCTTAACCAAATGTTGCATCCACATGAAGGTGCATTTAAGAGGAGGGAGCACATGAGTTTTTGTTGCGGGGCAAGCATGATTGGAAGTAAAGGTACGTTACAACATTATCGGACAAGGATTCATAATGTTCCCCTGCTATTATGTCCGGTGTGTCAGCGCATTGAAGTGCATTATCTTGTGGAAAATGAGTATGAGATTTTAGCGGAGTATGCACAGACAGACGGTGTTGAGGACGTTGATTTTAAAGATTACGTGACAGAAGAAGACATGAAGTTGTTTGAGAATTGCGTGAATCATGAAGACGAAGATCCGCTTGAAATCGTTCGCAGCCAGATTGATTCCGCTCTTGACCTGTTGGCGCTTGCCAAGCAGTGGAAAGATGCCCAATGGGAAGCTCAGCTCAAACGGCGATTAGCACTAATGAGTCGCAGAAAGTCACAATTAACCAAGCAGAAGTAATGATCCTTGTCAGCCCCACGAATGGACTTCACGTATAACAAAAAGGCGACGAAAGTCGCCTTTTTGAAGTGTGCAGTCACCACCGCCGCTTAATCAACTCGTCTCCGTTACAAGAAAGACATTTTATGCTCCCAACCTTTGCGTTACGCGCATCTTTCCGTATTTGCTCTGAAATTGTAGAAAGTTTAAACGGTTTTCTAAATGTTTAGGTTTCTTTTAGGCAATCCCTGTTTTTTTGCTGTTATTCGACATTATATTAGGTTGATTTTAATATCCTAATTTAACTATGATGAAATCATTGATGATTCAAGCCAAATTTGTAGCTACAGCAGATTAGTGCTGCAGTGGGGTGAGATACATTGAGTGGGATTAGTGCGAGTGAGGAGCGTGAGCTTGTTCTGTGGAAACAAAGATATTCCAGAAGCTTGCGCCGATATATTATTAACGGCCATGCTCAGGAATTGGAACAGGCGAGGGAGGCTGCACGTTCACTGACTGAATTACAACCAAATGACGTGCTTAATCTTCATGAAGATACGATGTCGATGATGCTGACGCATGTTGAACTGGATGAAGCAGAAGTCATGTTCCATCGGTCATATGCTTATTTTATGGAGTGCTTGTCCGTCATTCAGGCGGAACGAGGTAGCAAGGAGGGGAATGTATTGTCCATTGACCCGATTCGCGAACCGTGGATGCAGTCTGCTCAGTCCTTGTTTGCAAACACGATTTCTCGCAACAAGTATGAGAACGTACTTCAGCAAATGGACAGCGCCATCGTGTTGTTTGATGACACCGGCATATTGTCTTTTATTAACGTAGAGGCGGCCAAACTTCTACATGTACCTCGTAAAGAACTTGTAGGCTGCACGCTGCTTGAAGTGATGAGACATCCTTCTATCAGTCGTGAAAAACGGAAACTTATCTTGCGTATGTACCGAGAGACCATTGTTTATAGAAAGCGCTATCATGAATTCGTTGATAAGCAAGGTCGGACGTTTTTGGTCACGTTCACGCATGGAGAGCAGATGGATGGGGACTATTTGTTCAGCATCAAGGATGTGTCTGATTATAAGCGCATCGAGCAAACGGCTGTGCAAAATGACAAGCTGGCTATACTCGGCAAAATTGCAGCAGCCATCGCTCATGAAATTCGGAATCCATTAACTTCGATTCGCGGCTTCATTCAACTATTGCGTCCGCATCTGATGCAGCTCGGCAAAGAAGAATATGCACGTATTATTCTAGCCGAGATTGATCGTGCGAACGATATCATCTTCGAGTTTCTGAACTCCTCCAAGCCGACAGCTCCACTGACTTCTGAGATTCCGATATCCTCTCTATTGAGAGAAGTTGTGCTATTAACCGAAAGCGAAGCTTTGATGAAAGGCTGCGAGATTATACTACTTAACGAAATACAAGACGGTACCTTGTTTGTATCGATTGATGTAAAGCAAATCAAACAGGTACTGTTAAATATGATCCGGAACGCAATTGACGCCTTAGATGAAGTGCGCGACAAGCGTAAAGGATCTATTACGCTCAGGACGGTTAAAGAAGGCCGTTACGTAGCAATACACATCATAGATAATGGCAAGGGCATGGATGAGCGAACGCTGGAACGCTTATTTGATCCCTTTTTTACAACAAAGGAGGAAGGTACTGGATTAGGTTTGTCCGTGAGTTATCGCATCATAAGGAATCACGGGGGAACGATTGAAGTAGACAGCCAGCAGGACGAGTGGACCGAATTTATTATTCGGCTGCCGCTTAACGGTTCAAAACCTGCTAATCTGCTGTACTTCGACTCCTAACCTCATAGGTTCTAATTGCAATCTAAGGGTGTGGTATAATAAGGATTAGCAGGACGAGACCATGACAGTAAAGGAAGGTATAATGATGAATTTGACCAATGTGGAGCAGTTGGGTGGCATTTCGGTGCAGGTAATGGCCAAGTCTGTGAAGGAAGTAGAGGCAGATGCTGTCATTGTGCTATTCTCCAAGTCGGAGTGGCAGAATCGTGCACAGGATGTGCCCGGCGGTCAACTGTGCAAGGATGCAGTTGAATGTGGGCTGTTCCAAGTAGAGGAACGTAACACTCGCGTCTTTCCGGTACGTGACGGAAACGTCCGTTATCTAATTGCGGTTGGCCGCAAAGAAGATCCATTGACTACTAAAGATGTTCGACTGATGTTGGCTAATGCAGCCAAAGAAGCATATAAGCTTGGGGTGGCACGGGTTGCGGTTGCGGTGCCGGAAGATCTGGTATCTCTGACTGTAGAGAAGGACGCGGCAGCGACTGCCCATGCTCTCACCGAAGGATTCTTGCTTGGCGCATATCAGCGAGTCACCTATAAGCTTGACGCGAAGCCCATACATAAGTTTGAATCGCTGACTCTTTGCGGTGAGCAGCTTGAGGCAAGCACATGGCAGCAGGGAGCAGAAGCTGGTAAAGCTTATGCGATAGGTACGACGGTGGCGCGTGACTTGACGAATCTGCCGGGCAATTTGCTAGTGCCTAGTGTGCTGGCAGATTATGCACTGCAGCTTGCAGCTCAATACGGCTTCGAAGCACATGTGCTGGACGAGCAGCAGATTCAAGAGAAAGGGATGGGCGGACTGCTTGGCGTAGGCAAAGGCAGTGTCAATCCTCCCCGCATGATTGTGCTGAAATACCAAGGCAAAGAGCAGTGGAACGACGTGTTTGGACTTGTTGGGAAAGGGATTACTTTTGATACTGGCGGCATCTCACTTAAGAAAGCAGAAGGCATGGACGATATGATATGCGATATGGGCGGCGCAGCTACTGTGCTTGGTACGATGGCAGCGATTGGCCAGCTGCAGCCGAAGGAGAACGTGCTCTGCGTTATTCCATCCGCAGAAAATATGCCTTCAAGCAGTGCGATGAAACCGGGTGATGTGCTGACCACATATAGCGGCCGCACGATTGAGGTGCTTAATACGGATGCAGAAGGTCGCTTGGTGCTGGCAGACGGCATGACCTATGCCAAGGAACTGGGCGCTTCGAAGCTGATCGATGTTGCAACGCTGACGGGTGCAGCAGTAGTAGCGCTGGCAGATATTACGACCGGCGTTGTGACGAATGACGAGACCTTTATGCAGGAGCTTATCACAGCTTCGAAGCGAACTGGAGAATATGTGTGGCCGCTGCCATCACACCCCGAGTACGCAGAGCTGCTGAAGAGTGATGTGGCAGATGTACGCAACAGCTGCGGTCGAGGTGGCGGTGCGATCACGGCAGGTTTGTTTGTAGGCACGTTTGCAGACGGATTGCCTTGGATTCACCTTGATATTGCTGGAACAGCGTTCCTGGGCAAGCCGCGCGGAGTAGACCCGAAGGGTGCTACTGGTGTGATGGTGAGAACGATAACAGAGACGATTATGTCTGATTTGTAGGAGCTGAAGCAGGCTCGACAACGATAGGTAATACCCGTGAACATATATTCCAAAGAAGCACCATCTCCACACTATTGGCGGAGATGGTGCTTCTTTGTATTGTTTCATTCAGGAACTATGTGTTATTGCATGTGAAGCGGGCTGAATGGTTTAACTGTAGGGTATAAACCGAATGAAATATAAGTCATTGCTTGCAGCCCTCAAGCAGAGGACGTTGTCGTCACTGTTAGTGAACAGGATACCGGACTGACTAAGCTACGCTCGCGCGTGATTTGACCTTGGATGCATGGCCATTAGGTGCCGTTTCGGCAGCTGGACGCCTGCTGATGATGTTGTTTGCGATTAAAGCGCCGACGATAAGGGCAGTACCGATCCATTCTGCGACAGACACGCTATAGCCTTGAAGAACCGAAATTACAAATGTAGTTGCAGGTACAAAGTTAATAAATAACATGCCGTTAACTGGCGATAGCAGTTCAATGCCTTTTAACCAGCTGAGCAGTGCTAGCAACCCCGCCGCAAGGATCATAAATGCCATTTCCGGCAGTACGGGCACAATTTCAGTTGATGTTGGCATTTTGAGTTGACCAAACATCGTCGCTATCGATACGATAACTAAAGATGTAATCGATCCTAATAAACAGGTTAGCGTGGAATAACGCAGCGCGGAGAAACCTTTGAATTGTCCGCTGCCTACCGTATACAGTACCCAACTAATGACCGCTGCAAAAATAGAAAGCAATGGCATTATTTTAAAGCCACTGCTACCAAACATCGCCAGATCACCTTTTGTTACTACAAACAACACGCCTATAAATGCAACGATGACACAGGCTAATGTTCCTAGATTAGGGCGCTTTCGTGTTAGGAACCACATCAGCAGTACGACTAACATAGGCATAAACGACTCCATAATCGAGGCAAGCAGGACACCTGATTTTCCTAATTGCTGCTGTCCCCAGAACACGCCAAAATTGTAGATTGTAAAAGCAAATGTACCAAATATCCAGAGCTTAAATCCCTTGCCATCCAGGCGGAAAGCAGAACGACCTTCCTTCCATAGCAACAACAAAACGAGGAGGATCGTAACAGTTACATAACGAAGGGTAGAGAACCAGAAGGGATCCAGATGGTGGAGCGCACTCTCAGCTACGGGAAACATCGCTCCCCAAGCGACAGCAGCAATAAAGCATAATAAGGCTCCCTTTAACAATTGAGACTTGGACATGGTAACGGCACACTCCTAGTTGTCTGACTCATGAAGTAACGACAGTTTCATGTATATAGACAATCATATTTAAAATCTGAATTAATTTTCTATCGACAGGAATCATCATACGGCTTAAGGAAGTATCTTGTAAAATAATTGAAAGTGATTTATGATATCATTTAAATTAATACCTAACGTCTGATGTGAAGAGGTGTTCAGTGTGGATTTGAGTGATATCCATATTTTTAAGGCGGTTGCGGAGCAGGGCAGCGTCAGTCGCGCTGCAGAACAGCTTGGTTATGTGCAGTCTAACGTAACGGCTCGTATTCGCACGTTGGAACAAGAGATCGGACATCCGTTATTTCACCGACATCGCCGCGGGATGACCCTTAATGCGGAAGGCAGGAAGCTGCTCGTTTATGCCGAGCGTATGCTGCTGCTGATTACGGAGATGCGGAAGGCCTTTCAGAATCCTGAAGATCCATCGGGCTCCCTTCTTATTGGCTCTGTCGAGACAGTGGTTGGCTTGCCTGATATTTTAAGCCTGTATCATCGCAAGTACGCGAAGGTTGACCTATCGCTGATGACAGGTGTGACGGAGAAATTAATAGAAGAAGTGCTAGAATTGAAACTTGATGGAGCATTTGTGTCAGGCCCTATTCAAGAGCCTAATATAGAACAACACCCGGTGTTCGAGGAGGAGCTTGTGCTGGTGTGCAGTACAAATCGTGATGAACTAGCTCAATTGCGCGATGTACGAGAATTACTGCATCTGCCGCTGCTCGTTTTTCGTCAAGGATGTGGATACCGTGCGAAGCTGCGCCAGTGGATGCAAGCTGAGCGCGTGACGCCGCATAAAGTGATGGAATTCGGTACGCTGGAAACGATAATCGGTACGGTGGTAGCGGGACTGGGCATTACGCTTGTTCCTCGTGCCGCAGTCGAGAAGTTGGAGCGCGAGGGATTGGTGAAGCTGTATACTATACCAGAGCAGTTCAGGTATGTGTCTGTCTTGTATATTCGCCGTATGGATGCCTATTTGGGTGAAGTGGAACGTAAATTTATGGAAACGATCCATGAAGTCACTAAGTTGAGGCGACAATTGGTATAACAGATACGATCACCGATAACCAAATGTAAGGTACGTGGCATTTTTGAAGTCGACCAAGTGGACTATGACGGGTGCCGGAATTGGATTTGGTGTTAGCGGCAGCGAGCCAATGAGGAATATGGACTTATGTAAACAGAGAACCTTTCATCCCACGCCTAAAAGCCGGATGAAAGGTTCTTTGTCATTTGAATATCAAGTATGTGGAGTTACTAAGGTCGTGGGAATGTGTCCTCCTGCACTCCGCATTTGGAAGAGCATGAATTGCTGATGGAACAAGATGCACATGCCCCCTGCTTACTCTTTTTGACATGTCTTAGAACAGCCCAGGCTGCATATCCGAAAATGGCAGCCAATAGTATGAATTCGAACCACGACATCGTTATCGCTTCCTTTCCCATTTAAGCAAAGCCGAGCAGCATGCCGCCAAGCCGAATAAACAAGGCTACTAGGTACGCCACCACTAAAGCATAGCCCATTGCGAATAGTGTCCATTTCCATGAAGCTACCTCTCGCCGAATAATGCCGACGGTCGCTAGACATGGAACGTACAGCAGGACGAATGCACAGAAGGCATAAGCCGTTAACGGCGTAAATGCATGTGCAATTTGTGCTTCCAGCATAGCTGCGTCAGGCGCGTGATAGATAATGTTCATCGTGGATACAACGATTTCCTTCGCCATAAATCCGGTTACAAGAGCTGCGCCTGCTTGCCAAGTACCAAAGCCAAGTGGAACGAACAGTGGTGCTAATAGGCCTCCTAGTTTGGCTAGATAGCTTTCATTCATCTCTACGCCCATGCCAGTAGGGCCGGCATAGGACAAGAGCCAGATTAGGACAGATCCGCCAAGTATAAATGTGCCTGCCTTGCGTATAAAGCCCTTCCCTTTCTCCCAAGTGCTGCGAAACAAGGTACGCCATTGCGGCATGCGATAGGGCGGCAATTCTACTACAAAGACGGTTTGCTCTTCTTTCATGAAGCTTTTGGAGAACACTTTTGCTAGAATTAGCGTTAGTACGATCCCAAGCAGATATAAGGATAATACGACGAGGGCTTGATGCTGTTTAAAAAAGACACCCGCAAACAAAGCGTACACCGATAGTCTAGCAGAACATGACATAAACGGAACAAGCAGTGTTGTTACGAGACGTTCGCGCGGCTGCTCGATTGTACGTGCGGCCATTATACCAGGTACACTGCAGCCGAATCCGATAACAAAGGGAATGAACGCTTTTCCGTTTAATCCAACAGCCTCCATTAACCTGTCCATAACAACAGTGACACGGGCCATATAGCCGGAATCTTCGACGAAAGAAATAAACAAGAACAAAATAAAAATTTGCGGTACAAAGACTAGGACACCACCGACACCTGCAATGATGCCTTCTTGAATCAAAGCATGGGTGAAAGTTGAAGCACCGACCAAATCAAGCAGCGATGAGGTCCAATCGGTAAATGTGCCACCTAAGAAACCATCAAGCAGATCCGATAACGGGGATCCAATCCATTCAAAAGTGACTTTAAACATCAAGTACATCACAGCAATAAAGAATGGAATGCCAAGCCAACGGTTTGTGACAATGTCATCGATTCGATCCGTTAGTGTTGGCTTTGCGGGTGCTGCGTGAAACAAGCTCTCGGCAACGATTTGCCGAATATACGTAGTCCTGACAGCACGAATATGCTGTGGAAGATGAAGTGCTGTGCCAGCAGATTGCAGTTGTTGCTCAGTCTCTTCATATAGGCGCGTAATCGCAGGTTCAATATCAGCGAATTGGTGAACCCATTCGTGAATTGTTTTGTTATTTTCTAAATATTGAAGGGCGACCCATCTGCTTGGAATATGCTCGATATTTGGAAGCAGTGCCTCCAAGCTCTGAATAGCTGTTTCCACAGGCTGACCGTAATCAAGCCGGAAGGTGGAAGGTTTCTTGGCAACCATACAGTCTGGCGTCAGGTCGTTCAGTAAATTAGGGATTCCTTGATCACGACGTGCATTGATCTTGTACACTGGAATTCCCAATCTGGCCTCTAAGAGCTCAGACTTAATACATATGCCTCGTCCTTCAGCCACATCATTCATGTTTAAGGCGATCAACATCGGCGCGCCATATTCTAGCAGTTGTATGGTTAAAAATAAATTTCTCTCCAATTGGGAGGCATCGACGACATTAAGCATCGCATTTGGTCGATCATGCAGTAAATAATGAACAGCAACACCCTCATCTCTGGACATAGGCTGCAATGAGTAGATGCCGGGAAGATCAATTAATTGAGATGAACGGTTGCGAAGCAACCCCACTTTTTTCTCTACGGTAACGCCAGTCCAGTTACCCACATATTCATAGGAGCGAGTGAGGGAATTAAACAAAGAAGTCTTTCCAGTATTCGGATTGCCGACAAGGGCAGTTGACCAGGTGCTCAACATGCATCCACCTCGATTAAAGTCGCTTCGACTCTGCGCAGGCCGAACAATTGTCCGTTTGCTTCCAGCATCAGCGGACCGCCTAACAAGCTGCAGCGCTTCACCTTCACAAGTGTTCCTTTTGTCACACCAAGATCCAGCAGTCGATGGGAAACAGCATCAGATAGTTTGGCTAAATTCGTAATACATGCTGTTTCACCTGGTTTTAGATGTCCTAGCGATTTGCACATACAAGGGGAATGTGTGTGTGAAGTCATACCTGATTCCTACTTTCAGCTTCAAGAGTGATAATCTTTATCATTTACATTTGTAATGTATCACTTTTTATATGGAGCTCTTGTGATCAAAATCATATTCGGGATAGACATGTGTCATAATAAGCACTTTTTTTGCATCAAATTACCGAAATCAGGCATCTTTTACTTTGCTTTATGTCGTTGTTTCCAGTAGAATGAAGAAAATTAAAACGTAAAAAGGAGAAAGCGGAATGAAAACGAATCATTGTAAAATTGTCGACTGCACCATTCGAGACGGCGGCCTCGTAAATAATTGGGACTTCAGTGTAGAATTTGTGCAAGATCTGTATGCCGCATTGAATGAAGCGGGCGTCGATTATATGGAAATCGGCTACAAAAATTCGCCTAAGCTGTTAAGCGGCGCTGATGAAACGGGTCCATGGCGATTTTTGAATGATGATTTCTTGCGTAAGGTCATTCCGCAAAAAGGTCAAACCAAGCTGTCTGCATTAGTAGATATTGGACGAGTGGATGAAAATGACATTCTTCCGCGCAGTGAAAGCTTGCTAGATCTGATTCGAGTGGCTTGTTACATTAAAGACGTTGACAAAGCATTGGAGCTTATTCAGACGTTCCACGATCGTGGTTATGAGACCACTTTGAATATTATGGCGTTGTCAAATGTAATGGAAAACGACTTGAATGAAGCTTTCCTGATGATTAAGGAAAGTCCGGTTGACGTCGTATACATTGTGGATTCGTACGGCAGCATGGACCATAACGATTTTCATTTCTTAGTGACGAAGTTCCAAGAACATCTGCCTAACAAGAGTCTTGGCGTTCATACACATAACAATATGCAGCTTGCATTCTCCAATACGCTCGTTGCAGCGGAGAAAGGCGTAGAACTGCTTGATTCCTCCGTTTACGGCATGGGTCGCGGAGCAGGGAACTGTCCTACGGAAGCGCTGCTGACTCATTTGAAGAACAGCAAGTTCCATTTGCGTCCAACTTTACGTTTCTTGGAGAAACACATGATTCCGATGCGTGAAAAGTGGGAGTGGGGCTACCTAGTGCCATATTTGATTACAGGCACGTTGGATGAGCATCCGCGTTCTGCGATGGCACTGTTGGCTTCGCCGGAGCGTAACAAGTTCACCGAATTTTATGACCGCATGATGACACCAGAAGGTAACTTTGTGCAGAAGAAACCGGAATAATTTGATATGTTGTCAATATGTACAGCACTGTTGCTCTTAAGGAGAGACAGTGCTGTTTTATTGTTCTCTAGTAGTTCATAATGCTGCGCGCATGAAGACAACAGCTATTGGCTTTCATATGGTTGTGTGGAAATGGGGGCGCTTGAAGAAGAGGTGCAAGAGCTGCGACCGATCGAAAAGCTAAGTGTAGTTAATGCTTATGGCGAGCACCTTAAAAGATAGCTAAGCAGAGGCTTATTGAAATTCATTACCTTCGGATGGAGCTTCATTGCCTGAACGGCACGTTGTGCTAATCGACGATGAGAAGCCAATGCAGCATACCGAGATGCGGCGCGTCGAAGGTGTATATAAATACGGGGAGAGGTAGCAGCGTGGCGAGTTGAAAATCAAAATGACAGTACAGTTGTTCGGGGGCAGATGTGCATGATAAAGCGAGGCAATCAACAATACATCCGCACGATTAATTCGTGCGGATGTATTGTCTGTCACCGGTCTTGGGATTGTAGTATACTTGATATTGAAAACCGTCACGCGGATCAATAAATATTTCCTTGGTAGGGACATAATCAGCATTCAGCCCGATGGCATCCCGCGCATTATCATGCTGCTTATAGCGCTTGTCGTACACTTTCTTGCCGATAATAATAAGAATAATAAGACCAATAAGCGGTATTCCGTAGAATACTCCAGCAATACCGAGCAAAGTGGCGAGTCCGGACATTAATAACTCACCGGCTTAAGCCGCACGACAGTTCCATAGGCTACAATCTCACTCATATTCTGTCCGATGTCGCCGCTGTCGAAGCGCATCATGATGACAGCGTCTCCACCCATTGCGTGTGCGTTCTGAATCATACGGTCCATCGCTTGACGACGTGCATCTTCAATCATTTGCGTATATTGTTTGACTTCTCCTCCAACAAGACCCTTCAGCGAAGCCATAATGTCTCCACCAATGCCGCGAGCGCGCACCACAACTCCAAAAGCCGTTCCTAAAGTTTCAGCGATCTCAGCATTTGCAACACGTTCCGTAGTTGATACCAGCATAACGTCAGCTCCTCTTTGTCACAGGCCATTTTGACGGCCATTTACTTTTAATACGGTTAGTTTCCGCTATTCGTTTCATTCACATGCACGAATTTGTGTTATTTTCATTGATCCAATTGAGTTTCGGTATGGCTCATGCCAAATATTGTTTGCTGCTAAAATGAAAGAATTGTTATTAAATACGAAGGATTTTATTGGAATGAGGCTGTACATTGTTTATTATGTAAGGAGACAGAGATAAATAATAATAGAGCACATATTTTTAGTTTTTATGAGGAGAGTAGGATAGTGATGAAAGTCAGTATTTTTGATGTGGCCAAAAAAGCTGGCTTATCTGTCGTCACGGTGTCGCGCGTACTTAATAATGCAAAGACCGTACGGGAGAAAAATAGGCAGAAGGTGCTGCAGGCGATGAAGGAATTGGATTATCATCCGAATGCAGCGGCTCGCAGCTTGGCTAAAGGAAAGACAGGCGTAATCGGGGTAATTGTAACGACATTACAGGATTCATTCCTGGACAGTGTAGTGCAGAACGTGTCTAGCCAACTTAAGGACTATGGATATTATTTAGCACTTTCGGTTGCCAACTACCCTACAGAAGAAGGACACGGAACGGAGCTGATTCAAGAAGATCGGGTGGATGGACTGCTAATCTTATCGGCTGTCCATGAAGAACTGTACATCGTGGAACTGAAGAAGCGCAAGATTCCATTTGTACTGATTGACAATCAAGTGATGCAGCCTTCAGTATCCTGTGTGCTTGTTGATAATCTAAAAGGTGGGTACGAGGCCACTCAGCATTTGATTGATCTGGGCCATAAGCGTATCGCGCACATTAGAGGACCGGCATTCTTTTTGAGTGCCCACGAGCGCGAGCGCGGATTTATGCAGGCGATGGCGGAAGCGGGATTGGAACCGTTTGCAGTGGAAACCGGTGATTTCTCCATTACTTCCGGCTACGAGGCGATGATGCGTTGGATTGAATCAGGGAATGTGCCAGAGGCGATATTCGCGGCCGACGATTTTATGGCAATTGGCGCGATTAACGCTTTAACCGAAGCCGGATATAAGGTACCGCGTGATGTCTCCATCGTGGGGTATGATGATCAAATACTGGCCTCCCAGCTTAAGCCGCGCTTGACTACGATGAAGCAGCCAGCTGAACAAATCGCAAGAATGGCAGTAGATGTGCTGATGAAGCAAGTGAACGGCACAAATAAACGCAGCATGACATTTAAATTTGATTCGGAACTGGTGGTGCGTGAATCAACCGCTCCGCGCTTGCCGCAGTCATAATTGTAATCGTTTTCCTTTTGTAAACCCATCAGGCATGAGTGATCTTACACAGGTCGCTCATGCTTTTTTAAATGATGGACACAGAGAGACTTGATGTTTACAATCGGTATCAGCAGGTGAGTTTGTAATAGCAATTCAACAATTCAACAGTCTAACTGACCTCATAGTTAAAATAGACCATAACAAACAGGAGGTGTGTAATGAGCGATCGCATGATTAAAAGGCTTATCTTATGGATTCCAACCATTACGATAGGGTTGTGGGAGTACATACGCCATACTGTCCTGCTCCCTTACATGTCGATGGACCTGGGTAATGTGCTGGCACCGATTATTGTATTTGCTGTGTCGGCTATCTTCTTAACGAAGTTGTTTGCACTATTGGAAGAGACTCAGCGTAAGCTGCGGCAAGAGCAGCAATTAAAGGCTGAACTGGAGGAGCGCGAGCGCCTTGCCCAAGAACTGCATGACGGTATTTCGCAATCGCTGTTTATGCTGTCAGTTAAGATTAATCGACTGGAGCATGCGGAGGGCGAAGAGCGCCAAATCCAATTCGATAAATTGAAACAGACCGTACATCACGTGCATGATGATGTGAGGCAAGCGATAGCCAATTTGCAAGCCGCACCGCAGGAAGCTGACTTCTCTTGGAGCAATACCTTTATGCAGATGATTGAAGAAATGCGGGTAGATACGGAGTGGGAGCCAGAAGTAGACTGGCGGCTTGATGACGAGCAGATGACGATAAAAGAGAAGATTACGTTGTTTTCCTGTGTGCGAGAGGCCTTAACCAATGTACGCAAGCATGCGCAGGCAAGGCATGTTACAGTTTTGTCAGAGGGAGGCAATGATCAGTTTTATTGTGAGGTTCGGGATGATGGAGCGGGAATGAAGGACGATCCGTTTGCTCTCCCAGGAAAATATGGTATGAAAATGATGAGAGACCGAATTCATAACATGGGGTGGCAGATGTCTGTATATCGCCAGCATGAGGAAACAGTGATATGCATTAGCAAAGGAAAGGAGATGTCATGGAATGAGCACGAAACTGCAAGAACAGCGATTTCGCATATTAATTGCGGATGATAATGCACACGCGCGTGAGGGTATTAATGATATTTTATCCATTGATCCTTTATTTCATCTTGTTGGTGAAGCGGTAAATGGAGAAGAAGCATTAAGCTTGACCGAGCATTTAATGCCCGATTTGATTCTGATGGACATCTCGATGCCTGTTATGGGAGGATTAGAAGCAACTCGTCGTATTAAGGAGAAGTTCCCTTATGTGAAAATTGTGATGGTTACCGTCTCCGACGACATCACTCACTTATTTGAAGCGCTGAAAGTAGGGGCACAAGGATATTTGCTTAAAAATTTGCAGCCTGCTGCTTGGCATGAATATTTACGTGCAGTTGCGATTGATGAAGCACCTATGTCGCAGGAGCTAGCGATGCGGTTGTTGCAGGAATTTGCGCCAAAGCAGAGCGCTCGTCCTGTGCACGCTTCACCTTTAACGGCACGGGAACGTGAAATATTAGAGCGTGTTGCCAAGGGTGAATCCAATCGGGAGATTGCACTCCGCTTAACCTTGTCCGAGCATACCGTAAAGAATCATCTCAAAAATATTTTACAGAAGCTGCATCTGGATAATCGCGTACAGCTTACCCGCTATGCGTTTGAAAATGGGTTGGCATGATTTAAACAGGAAGGGCGCTATCGTAACCGCATATTATGAGGTCAAGGTGAGCGCACATGGGTATGAATAAGGCTGTATGGTTGAAAATGTTCATAAATGTGCCTGATTTGTATTGCACGTTATTTTAAGGTGTGCTATATTAGTCTATGTCGCCTTAATAGGGCGCATATAACGGGACGTAGCTCAGCTTGGTAGAGCACTTGGTTTGGGACCAAGGGGTCGCATGTTCAAATCGTGTCGTCCCGACCATAATTATCATCGCAACGTATTCCTTTGGGAATACGTTTTTTTGTGTATCCAGCACGTAATTACAAGTAATAAGACAAAGCAGCACTGCCAGCGCTGCTTTGTCTTTACTTGTCTTTACAATGACATGTATTTAGACTCGCTCGCGCCAATAGGTAAGTAGATCGAACATCGTCTGCTCAAACGGTATTGTTGGCTTCCAACCTGTCTGGCGCTCAAATTTAGAGGCATCACCGAGCAGAATCTCGACGTCAGATGGGCGCATCCGACTTGGATCCGGTACCACCTCGATGGAGATCGTGCTCATGCTAAGCAGCAGATTCAACATTTCTTCGATGGTGACACACGTGCCAGAGGCGATGTTGTAACATTCTCCGGCCTCTCCTTTTTCTAACCCCACCCAGTATGCGCGTACAATATCTCGGACATCCGTAAAGTCGCGTTTGGCCTGCAGGTTACCAACAGATACGATAGGAGGTCGAATTCCTTTTTCGATCTCTGCGATTTGCTTGGCAAAGTTAGAAGTCACAAATTGTTCGCCGCGGCGCGGTCCGGTGTGGTTGAAGGTCCTTGTTCGAATAACATGTACGCCATAGCTCTTATAATATTGATAGCCTAGATAATCTTGAGCAGCTTTACTGACAGCATAAGGGCTGAGTGGTCGCAGCGGATTGTCCTCGCTAATGGGAGTCTCATGTGGTTCCACATGTCCGTATTCCTCGCTGGAGCAAGCAATCTGGATCTTTGCAGACAGTTCCAGTCGTCTGACGGCCTCAAAAATATTCAACTGGCCTGCAACGTTGTTATATATTGTATCTACTGGAGAGTTCCAGGATGTAGGTACGAAGCTTTGGGCAGCGAGGTGGAAAATATAGTCGGGTCGTTCTGCAGCCAGCAGCGTTTCGACTGAGAATGGATCACGGAGCTCACATTCGACCAGTCGAATGTGAGACTGAATGTGCTCAATGTGATCCATCCGGCTGCGGTTGCGGATCGTACCGATCACCTCGACTTGTTGATCCAACAGAAATTCGGCCATATGACTGCCGACAAATCCAGAAATACCGGTTACTAGAGCCTTCATTGGGTTGGTTTCACCTCTTTAAGTTGATGGGACTCCCATGCCTGCAAGCTTTCGTTAATGACTTCCTTGATGCGCTGTTCCTCTGAACGATGACAGACGAGCAGACCATCCTCTGTTGAAATAATGATGAGATCACGCACGCCGATGACAGCGGTATGTTTATCGCTAATTACGATATTGTCTTTCGCATGTAATGAGTTCACGTATCCGTTCAGCAGATTGCCCGACTGGTCAGTGCCGTAATGCCTGCGGACCGAATTCCATGTTCCTACATCGTCCCACTCGAAATCTACCGGAACAACAAATAGATTAGGTGCTTTTTCAATAATGGCGTAGTCAACCGAGAGCTTAGGAATAGAGGGATAAATGGTATCAATGTGAGGATAGTGTTCCGAAAGTGGACTCCATATAGAAGGACAGAAACGATTCATTAAATGGGCGATTGTAGAAGGTCTCCATACAAAAATACCGCTATTCCAATAAGTTCCGGGTAATCTGACGAGCTCATCCGCAACGCTTAGGTTAGGCTTCTCAATAAATGAAGATACCGAACGAAGCCTTCTGTGTTTGCCCCATTCTGACGTACGAATGTAACCATACCCGGTTTCGGGCCGACTCGGCACGATTCCAAGCATTACGGTTGTGCGGTTATGAAGTGCTTCTTGTTCTGCCGCTTCCAAGGCATATCGCAATCGTTGATAGTCCGATATAAATTGATCGGAAGGTACCATAACGATCACATCATCCAGCTCCTGGCGAAGGAAAAATAATGCGGTGAGTGCGGTACATGGACCTGTATCGCGTGCCACAGGTTCAATAATAAGTCGATCAGGGGATAACTCAGGCAATTGCTCCTTTACAAGTCCTACATATGCCTCAATTGTTGCCACAAATATTCGTTCTTCCGGGAGCCATTGTCTAAAGCGCATATACGTTTCTTGCAGCATCGATTTGGTGGAGAGAAGGGGGAGAAATTGCTTGGGCTTCGATGTTGTGCTGCTTGGCCAGAAACGTGTGCCTCGGCCTCCAGCCATGATAACGACGTTCAACGAGGTTCACCCCATTTCGTTTAGACCAAAATAGAACTGTACATATTTCTAATCCATTTTAGTACCTATTGTATGTGCAAATGAATTTGGCTTGAAACGGCTTTTGTGCCGACTTTAAGATAAAAGTTACGACGACTATGAGTATAGAAAGTAATGGATGGAAAATGACAGCAGACTGCTGCAGCAGGACAAAATAAGAAGTGAGTAATCGGTATGTTCTGTCCTGTTTACAGAAAACAATTCTTTTCCATACTGGATTTAGCGAAGTACCATCCTATCTCCTATGCTATGCATTCGTGGAATAAACGCTACTACATGGCGAAGGAGGAATGTTTGCAGGATCATCAGCTATGCTTCCACAAGCAATAAAATGGGTCAAAATGAGTGATTGACGCTTGCAAAAGAAATTAATTTCTGGCTATAATATAGACTAGTCTGATGCATACTTACATGTGCCGACGACATTAGACCAATTCACGTTAAACAGTAAGATGCTGAGATGGAGATAAGTAAGCTTGCGCCGCTTGCCAGGGAGAAGATGCCGATGATTGAGAGCATCTTTCGAGTTAGGACTTGCTGAATTTCACTCCGGAGCAGGAGCTTGAACAGGAGCCGTTTAGAGGCGGTTTCATCAGTAGAGTGTCCCGGCCGCGAACCGTTATTATCGCTTGAAGTGAGATAGGCTGATACAGCGGACAATGCCGTGTCGAATATCTAATTAGGGTGGTACCACGGCCTTTTCGTCCCTTACCGGATGGAAAGGTCTTTTTTGTATGAATATGGATTGGAAATGAAGGAGGAACACATTCATGAAGGAGCGTTTACACGCACTGCGCGAAAATGTGCTGGATCTGCTGCAGGAAGTCATAACGGAACAACAATTAAACGATCTACGCATTAAATTTTTAGGAAAAAAGGGTGAGCTCACGGAAATTTTGCGCGGCATGGGTAGTTTAAGCGCAGAAGAGCGCCCATTGATCGGCCAAGTCGCTAACGAAGTGCGCGGATCGATCGAGAATATTATTAACGAGAAACAAGAAGCTTTTGTACGTGCTCAGACTGAGCATCGTCTGCAAGCCGAGCTCATTGACGTTACGCTTCCAGGACGCAAGTTGACAAGTGGAGCCATTCATCCTTTGAACAAAGTCATTCAAGAAATTGAAGATGTCTTTATTGGAATGGGCTACCAAGTGGCAGAGGGACCTGAAGTGGAAAGTGATTATTATAACTTTGAGGCGCTTAACCTGCCTAAGAACCATCCTGCTCGTGATATGCAAGATTCGTTCTATATTACAGAAGATATTTTGATGCGTACACAGACATCTCCAGTTCAGGTGCGGACGATGGAAATGATGAAAGGCGAAGTACCGCTCAAAGTGATCTGCCCAGGACGTGTTTATCGTCGTGATGATGATGATGCAACGCACTCCTTTATGTTCCATCAGATTGAGGGACTGGTCATCGACAAAAATATCCGGATGAGCGATTTGAAAGGGACACTGCTGCAATTCGTAAACGAGATGTTCGGACCTCACATGCAAATTCGCCTGCGTCCTAGTTTCTTCCCATTCACGGAGCCAAGCGCTGAGGTTGACGTTACATGTGTACAATGTGCAGGCAAAGGGTGTCGGATGTGCAAACAGACAGGCTGGCTTGAAATTCTTGGCTGTGGCATGGTTCATCCACGTGTATTGGAAATGGGCGGCTATGATCCAGAAGTATATTCCGGATTTGCGTTTGGTATGGGGGTAGAACGTATTGCGCTGCTGAAATACGGCATTGACGATATTCGACATTTTTATACAAATGACATTCGCTTCTTGCAGCAATTCGACCGGATGTAAGATTGAGGATTAGAGGAAGGAAGGAAAAATCATAATGAATGTATCCTATAAATGGTTATCTGAATATATCGATTTAACTGGCGCAACAGCGCAACAATTAGCCGAGCGTATCACACGTGCAGGTATTGAAATTGACCATGTGGAGAGCCGCAACCCGGGCCTTGATAACATCGTTGTTGGTTATGTTACGGCTAGAGAGAAGCATCCTGACGCGGATAAGTTGAATGTATGTACGGTAGACGTAGGGGCAGCCGACATGCTTCAGATCGTATGCGGCGCTAAAAACGTCGATGCAGGACAAAAGGTACCTGTGGCAACAATTGGAGCTGTAATGCCTGACGGCATGAAGATTAAGCGCGCTAAGCTGCGTGGTGTGGAATCTCAGGGAATGATCTGCTCTGCGAAGGAGCTTGGTCTGAATGACAAGCTGCTGCCAAAAGAAATGCAGGAAGGTATACTGGTTCTGCCGGCAGATGTTCAACTAGGCACGCCGATTGCTGAAGTCTTGGATTTAAATGATCATGTCTTGGAGTTCGATCTGACGCCGAATCGCTCGGATTGCTTAAGTATGTTGGGTGCGGCCTATGAAGTCGGTGCAATCTTGGATCGTCCTGTTAAGCTGCCTAATGAAATGATAGAAGAGGCGGGCGCACCGGCGTCTGACCACATCTCCGTAGAAATTGCAGCAACAGAGGCATGCAGTCGCTACGCAGCGCGTTACATTACAGGTGTTAAGATTGCGTCTTCGCCATTATGGCTTCAGAACCGCTTGTTAGCAGCAGGGGTTCGTCCAATCAATAACATCGTTGATGCAACCAACTTTGTGATGCTCGAATATGGACAGCCGTTACATGCATTTGATGCTGATCAATTGTCTAATGGACATATTGAAGTACGGATGGCTCGTGCAGGAGAGACGATTGTTACACTTGATGGACAAGAGCGCAAGCTGGATCCGCAGATGCTGCTGATTACGGACGGAGTTAAGCCTGTAGCACTTGCTGGTGTAATGGGTGGGGAAAATTCGGAGGTAACGGAATCAACAGTTAACATTTTGCTCGAATCAGCCAAATTTGATGGTGGGGTTGTACGGAAGACATCCCGTCAGCTTGGGTTGCGTTCTGAGGCTTCTCTTCGCATTGAGAAAGAAGTGAACCCAGAATCAGTCCTGCCTGCATTGAATCGTGCGGCTGAACTGATTCGTCAGTTGACAGGTGGCACAGTTGCAGCGGGTATCGTGGAGAAAGTAACAGCACAACATACACGCCAATCGATTCAGTTGTCAGTAGAGAAGACGAATCGGATGTTAGGCACTTCGCTCACTGCGGCTGAGATTCACTCGATCCTTAGAAGACTTGGATTTGAGGGGAACGAAGCTGAGAGCGGCGTGTTTGAAGTGCAAATTCCGGCTCGTCGCGGCGATATTACACTTGACGTTGACCTGATTGAAGAAGTGGCGCGGATGTATGGCTACGATAACATTCCGACAACTCCGATTGAAGGGGCGACAACACCAGGTCACCTGACAAAGTCGCAGCGGATCCGTCGCGAAATTCGCCGTTTGTTGGCAGGCGGGGGGCTGCATGAAGCCATTACTTATTCATTCACGCACCCACAGGAAACGGAGCTGTTCCCAACATTGTCACCGAACGCCAAAGCTGTAAAGCTGGCTATGCCGATGAGTGAGGACCGCAGTGTGCTGCGCACAAGCTTTATACCAGGCTTGTTGGATACAGCAGGCTACAACCGCAATCGCAAGAACGAAGATGTGCAGCTGTTTGAAGTGGGCAGCATTTATGTGACCGACAATGCTGCGCTTGCGGAACTTCCGGAAGAGAAATCCGTGCTTGCCGTTTTGATGACAGGAAAGCGTAGAACGCCGCAATGGAATATCCAGGCGGAACAGGTTGATTTTTATGATATTAAAGGAGCGCTGGACAGCTTGTTCAGCCACTTGGGTATTATAGGGCGTGTACGTTATGCTGCAGACCGTCCGGCAGGTTTCCATCCAGGTCGATCCGCCAGCATTTACTTGCAGTCTGATTCAGGTGAAGTACTGCTCGGCACAATTGGGCAAATTCATCCGGATCTTCAGCGCAGCAAGGATCTGGGTGAAACGTATGTTGCCGAGATTCTGCTCCAACCCGTCATTGACACAACCAGCTTTGCAATTGAGTATCAAGTGCTGCCACGCTTCCCAGCAGTAGAACGCGATATTGCATTGGTGCTGGACCGCCAGGCTGAAGTAGGTCATTTTGTGAACACAGCCAAGGAAACAGCCGAGGCTTGGCTGGAATCGGTACGTGTATTTGATGTGTACACAGGTGATCGTATTGCTGCAGACAAAAAGAGTGTCGCGATCTCGCTAGTCTATCGCAATCCAGAACAAACCTTTACAGATGAAGAAATCACGGCACTACACGGTAAAGTAGTAGCAGCATTAGAAGCGCAAGGTGCAGAACTGCGTAAATAATGGAAAAACAAAGCCAGAATATGCTGTAACCATATAGGTATTTCAGATTTTAAAGGAAGTTAAATAGGGCAAACCTCGTCATTTCAAGCGCCGCTTCGCGCACGCATGGAATGGAGGGGTTGCCCTTTTCCTATTTATACGCCAAGATGATATATAGCTAAACTTCTGCTAAAGCCTGATAATGACAGAGCTAAGGAGCAGGAAAAAGCGCTTACTATATCGAAATAATTACAAATGAATGGTTATAACCATGCGGTCTGCCGCCGATAGCACGAAGGATGCGGCTGTCGTTCACAGTAAGAAGGAGGACGAGTATAATGACCTCACCAGACAAGCACCGGGTCACTGTTGAAATATATGGAACACAATATAAGATTGTAGGCACAACCAGTAAGGAATATATGCGTAATATCGCTGCTATTGTGGATGAGCATATGAGAACGATAGCGGAAGGGAATCCACGACTTGATATCCCACGAATTGCGGTTTTGTCTGCAGTTCATATCGCTGAGCAGGTACAGCGTATTAAGGATGAGCAGGTACGTCTTGCTAATGAGATTCAAGTGATCGAAAGAGAGAAGCAAGAAGCAGTAGTTTCTAGGCAAAGCTTGGAGTCTCAGCTTCAGGCCCTGACCGCTAGTCATGAGGAAAAGCTGAAGCAGGAGCGCGAAGCAAGCCAAAAGGAGTTACAGCGTCTTGGTGAATCTGAGCAGCGGTCAATAGCCGCGCTGCAGCTGGAAAAAGAAGCAAAGAAAGCTGTAGATGTGCAAGTTTCGAAGCTGAAAGAGCAAGTGAAGGATGCTGAGCGCCGCGTTCAGGCGTGCACAGGGCGCGAGCAGGATTTGAAGCGTCGTCTTCAGGATAGTGAGCTGAAGCTGGTTCGTTTAAATGAGCAAGTGGAGAAGCAGAAGAACGATCACGAGCAGGAACTTCATGCTCGTGTTCAGGCGATGACCGAAGATCACAAGCAGGCCTTGCAAAAGCTGCGGAGTGAGCATGATGCTGCTGTGAAGACAGCTTCTTTGAAGTTAGAGACAGATTTGAAGCAGTCGGAAGCAAAGTACGCTGCGGCGATCAAGCAGGCGGAATTCAAGCAAGCTGAGTTAACGAAACAAGGCGAAGCTAAGTTGGCTGAGGCCCTAAAGCAAGCAGAGGCTAAACATGTCGAGGCGATGAAACAAACGACTATAAAGCATGATACGGGGCTTAAGCAAGCGCGTGAACAGCATCAAAGCATCGTCAAGCAGTTGCAGGACAAGCATAGTGCTGCAATGAAGGAAGTGCAAGATAAGTTACAGCAAGAACTCACCCTTAAATCTGCGCGAATTGCTGAATTGGAAACACAGCATCAAGGTGTCGTAGTGGATCTGAATAAACAGTTAGAAGAACGGACAGCAACAATGGAAGCTCGTCATCAGGAGGATATGGTGACGATGTCCGCGCTGCACGAGGAAGCTATCGAGACGCTAAAGATGACACGTGATGCCCACGAAGAGCGTCTGCGCGTAGGCTGGGAAGAGCAGTCCAAGCAAAAGGATAGCCGCATTCGCCAGCTTGAAGGCCATCTAGGAAGAGCTGAGGAGTTGGATCGTGCTCGTCAAGTTGAGATGGAACGGCTCATGCGTGCTCGAGATGAAGCACTTGCAGAAGCAGAGCAGCATCTGGCAGCTGTGCAACAATTACAGGATAGCTTGAACTTACAAATAGAAGCAGTGGATCAGTCAAAGCAAGATCGTGTGACGTATGAAGCGCTTATCCAAGAGTTGGAAGAACAGTGTAATCAGTTGACGAGTGAGCAAGAAGAGACAAAGTCGGACAAGAAGCAATTGGAGGAACAGTGCGATGCTCTGCAGCAAGAGGAGCGGCAGGCTCGCAAGCAGCTTGCTGAGCTTAAGCAGAAGTTAGAACTGCTTCACGCGGTGGAGGCGCAAGCCAAAGAAGAACTGGAACTAGCGCAGCTGGAGTCTGACGCCATATTGCAATCGGAGCGTGAAGCACATGCGATTGCGCTGGAAGAGCAGGCTAAGACGTTAAAGCAGCAGTGGCAGGTTGGGCATGATGAGGAGTTGGCTGCGATTTTGCAGTCTGAACGTGAAGCACATGCGATCGCTGTAGCGGAGCAAGCCGAATCCCTCAAACAAGATTGGCAAGCGACTCATGAGCAGGAGCTAGAAGCGCTTCGATATGAGCTTAATCAACGTTTGCAACAAGTTGAAGCTGAGGCTAACGAACGGGTTCAAGACGTGCTGCGTGAGGCGGACAAGCGTGCTCAGGCTGCTGAAGCGGATGCAGGTGAACTGCTTCAAATGGTGGAGGCTGATGCAGTTGAGCGGCTTAAGGCTGCTGAGGTTGAGGCAAATGAACGAATCCAAGCTGTGGAAGCTGCCGCACATGAACGTATTCAGGCAGCTGAGGCTGCTGCTAATGATCGTATCCAGGTAGCGCTGGAGCTTGCTGATACTCGAGTTGCAGCTGCCGAAGCCATGGCTGAAGAGCGCACGCAGAATGCAGAAGCGTCACTTGAAGCACGAATCAAGTCAATTGAGCTGGAAGCTAATGAACGCGTTCAATCGACAGAAGCGATGATGGACGAGTTGGTTACAGCATCAGAGGAAACTGCCAAGCAGCGGGTGCTGGCGGCGGAAGCAGCAGCAAACGAGCGGATTCATTCTATCGAACAATCCCTGAATGCTCAGCTTCTAGCAGCACAGCTATTAGCAGAGGAGCAGCTTGAGGCTGCTACCCTGACAGCTCGTGAGCAGGTTCGGGCAGCAGATGAAGCAGCTCTCATACAGCTTGCAGAGTTGCAAGCAGAATCGGATGAACGACTTCAAGCTGAGCAAGAGCAGGCGCTTGAGCGCATAGCAGCGATTGAGACCGAGGCGAATCGACGTGTGGGTGAAGCGCTGAAAGATGCTGAACAGCGCGTTCAGCAGTTGCAGGATGCGCTAGAAGATGCGAATAATCGTGTATATGAAGCTAAAGAAGAAGCAAGCCTTCAGATTAAAGCGGTTCAGGAAGAGATTGAGAAGCAGTTGAATGAGATGGAGATTGAGCGTAATAAGCAATACGAGTCACTGCAGGAAGAGACAAACGAGTTGTTGAAGCTGGCAGGAGAAGAGGCGGAACAGCAAGTAAAGGCTGTACAGGCTGCTGCTGAAATAAAAGTATTGGAAGCCAACAAACAGGCGGAAATACGTGTACGAGCGTTTCAGGAAGAGTATGAAGGTAGAATTAAGGGGCTCATGACAAGTGTGGATGAGCAGTCGTTCCAGTCACAACAAATCCAATCAGACCTTCATGAGCAATGGGAAAAGCGCCAGAATGCATGGTTGTTGGAAAAACAAACGATAGAGCAAGAATTGGCACGTAATCTTTCTGTTATCGCAGATGCAGAGCAGACGAATGAACAGCTTCTAGCTGAAGAACGACGTCTCCGTCAGGAATTGGTAGAGTTGCGTCAAGCATTGGACGAAGCAGCCGCATCGACTACTATGTCAGCGCCGAATGCAAGTTCGGATGAGATCATGATGATCCAAGAACAATTCGAGATGATGTCACATCAGTTCCGATTGTCGCAGCTTGAGCGTGAGATGGAGCACACAAAGGCGCAGCAGGTAGAGGAAGAATACAATAGGCTAAAAGAGGAATATGGCAAGCTTCAATCCGAATTTAACGAATGGCTGGAGCTTATCGAACACGGCAGTTAGGAAGGCTTCATTGATGATAGCTACGATACAGGACAAATGGATGGAAACGTGGACATGGTTCACAGCTTTGCTGCACACATGGAACACATTGGATTGGATAATTGTTTCAGCATGTATAGTGAGCATCATAATCGGAGCGATAAGAGGCTTGCGTGCGCAAGCTCTTTCGCTCTTTGGTTATGTTGTTGCGTTTGTCATCGCAGCTAGAAGTTATACATACTTTGTGCCGTGGGTTCGCAAACGGCTATTTAAGTCTGAACGCAGCATAAGTCAGGCAGATACGACTACGCTGACTCCACCAGAGCTGAATCAGCCTTGGGATCAGCTCATTCATGCAGTGATTTCATTTTGCATGTTGTTTTTGTTTGTACTGGCTGGGTTATGGCTGCTCAAATACGCACTAAAAAAGATGTCTTCAGTAAAGCCGATCCGTACATTCGATCGGGTGATGGGGGCATTGCTTGGCATTGTTCAATTTGTTTGTTTTTGGTGTATTGCTTACGTGTTATTAAGAGCTTGGCCGTCAGGCGCACTGCAGGATTGGGTACGGCATTCGGTATGGATGGATAAGACAGGAGAATGGGTCCCTTCATTTATTGCACAAGCTATTCGATGGGCCCAGTGGATGTAGTTCATATGTTGTGGCCCTTGCATCTGGGTAACTGGAACATGAGTTGGTTATTCGACAATGAGTTTGGCTGTCATTTCTTTGTGGCCTGGTCCGCACATAATCGTACATTTGAACTCGTAGGTGCCTGTTTCCGCAGGAGTAACCACTTGGCTGGTCTGATTCGGAGTTAATTCAAGACCAATATCTTGAATTCGGATACCGTGATTGCCGGAAGATTCAAGTACGAATTTAACGGTCTCACCCGCCTTCACACGATACTCGGGTTGGTCGAATTTATAATTAGTAGCTTTAATGATGATCTCTTTAGCCGCAGATGCAGGTTCGCCAGATCCTTGTCCTGCGCTCCCTTGTTGATTGCTGCCGCATGCAACCATAACGTATGCAAGCGCAAGCATAGCCGCAGCGAGTGCAATAGGTCGTTTCATAACTGTAAATCCTCCTCGTAGTTCACGACGCGTTATTACGTGTGTATTTTGAACACTGGTAAGTGTCATGAAGATAACTATACGCAACGCAATATGCAATTCCTGTCGTTTTACCGAAGTAAGATGTGACGGTTATGTGACTTTTGGGACGCTGCAGCTATGTTTTGCGTTATGAATAGATAGCTGACCCTTTATCAATTCCATTTACGATAAATCGTGTGAGCAACAAACCGAATCTTTATGCTCGATCTGAACTGCGGCCGGCTTCAAACGGAGTGGCAACCGGAATAAACAAGTCGATTAATCCGACGACCAACGCTGCCAGCAAAGCACCGATGATGGATACGGACACGCCGCTGACAAAGAACTGGGCGACATAGATGACAACGGCGCTAGCTATAAAGCCAACGATACCGCGGCCAAATGGTGTTACGCGTTTGCCGAAGATGCCCTCTACAATCCATCCGAACAACGCGATGACTAAAGCCAGGATTAATGCGCTCCAGAAACCGCCTACTGTAAAGGCGGGGACAAGCCAAGCCGTAACCATTAATACGATGGCTGCTACGATAAAACGGACAACATGACCGAGAAAACTCATCATTTTTACCTCCTTGTTCGTTTATAAAGGGTGCAGTTTGTGCAACAATTAGTGTATCCTGATGCGGGAAGTTCATTAATTCCATGTTTCGACAATAATAGCCACTCTTCAGAGCTTAGGCTATAATGATTTCAACGAGAGGAGTCGTGACTTCGTTTGAACGTTAAAATATTTCAGACTTTAGAATATAACAAAATATTAAGTGGTCTGGTACGTCATGCGGCTACTGAACTTGGGGAACAGGCGTCATTAGCCCTCCAGCCAAGCTCTAAGCTGGATGAGGTGAAGAACCGATTGCAGGCCACTGACGAGGCCTACACGGTTGATCGGTTAAAGGGTGCAGCACCATTTGCCGGAGTTACGGATATACGTCCAGCCTTAAAACGTGCGCGTATTAGTGCAATGCTTAATCCAATGGAGTTGTGGGACATCTCATCGCTTATCCATGCTGGCAGACGGTTAAGTCGTTACATCAGCTCTGTTAATGAGGATAATCCTGTGCCTTTGCTGAGCACCTTGGTAGAGCAATTCAGCGATCAGAAATCACTTGAGGATGAGATTCGCCAATGCATTGATGATCAGGGAGAAGTGATGGATCAGGCGAGCTTTGAACTGGCTACAATTCGTCGTGAACTCCGTATTGGGGAAACACGAATTCGTGAGAAGCTTGAGTCGCTTGTCCGTTCGCAAAGCACAGCTAAGATGCTGCAGGAGCAGCTTGTTACGATTCGAAATGATCGGTATGTCATTCCCGTTAAGCAAGAGTATCGTGCACATTTTGGCGGTATTGTTCATGACCAGTCCAGCTCTGGTGCAACGTTGTTTATCGAGCCAGAGTCCATTGTAGCGATGAATAACAAGCTTCGTGAGACTAAGCTTCGTGAGGAGCGGGAAGTTGAACGTATTTTGTCCCGATTAACCGATTTGGTCGGTGAACAGACAGACATGCTTTTATATGATACCGATTTGGTCGGGGATCTGGATTTTATGTTTGCCAAGGCCAGATATGCACATGAGATGAAAGCCACTCTACCAATGATGAATGATCAAGGGTATTTGAAGCTGAAGAAAGGTCGTCATCCGCTTATTTCAAGAGATATTGTGGTCCCTACGGATGTTGAGATAGGCAGCGATTATTCAACGATTATTGTAACGGGTCCAAATACGGGCGGTAAGACCGTATCTCTTAAGACGATCGGACTGTTAAGCTTGATGGCGATGTCCGGCTTGTTTGTGCCTGCCAATGAGGGCAGCGAGCTTTGCGTATTTGACGCTATTTATGCGGATATAGGTGATGAGCAGAGCATAGAACAAAGCTTAAGTACATTTTCCAGCCACCTGACCAATATTATTCGGATTCTACATGAAATGACGCCTAAAAGCCTTGTACTGCTTGATGAGGTGGGTGCGGGGACCGATCCAGCTGAGGGGTCAGCGCTTGCGATTGCAATTTTGGAGCATATCCATCGGACCGGTTGCCGAATGGTTGCTACAACGCACTACTCCGAGCTTAAGGCTTATGCCTATGATCGTTCTGGTGTTATCAATGCAAGTATGGAATTCGATGTACAGACATTGCGACCTACGTATCGCTTGCTGATAGGTGTACCAGGGCGAAGCAACGCTTTTGCCATCGCCGAGCGTCTTGGGCTGCCGGGTTCTATTATTGAGCATGCGCGTGGTGAAGTGACGGAAGAGGATATGCGCGTAGAAAATATGATTGCTTCTTTAGAGCAGAATCGTGTGACTGCGGAAGCGGAGCGTGAATCAGCAGAGAAACTGCGGCAAGATTATGAAATTTTGCGTCAAACGCTGGAAGAGGAGCATGCCAAGCTGCAAGCTGACAAGCAGAAGCGTATCGATCGTGCGGAAGAGGATGCAAGATCTATCGTGGACAAGGCTCGCAGAGAAGCAGACGATATCATTACTGAGCTAAGGATACTGGCTCTGGATGGTGTTAAAGTCAAGGATCATCAGCTTACTGAAGCGCGCAAGCGATTAGATGAGGCTGCTCCTGCCAAGAAACTGAATGCCCAAGGAACGAAGTCTAAGACAATACGCCAGATTGAACCCGGTGATGAAGTGATGGTATACAGCCTGAATCAGAAGGGTCACGTCGTTGAGATGACTGGCAGCGATGCGGTCGTACAACTTGGTATAATGAAAATGAAAGTCAGCAAAGACGACCTGGAGCTTGTCTCTGCTGCGAAGCAGGAAGCAACGAAGAAGCAAAAAGCGGGCCCAAGCGTGACACGTACACGCGATGACAATGTTCGCTCTGAGTTGGATTTGCGGGGTGCTAATCTTGAAGAAGCGATTATGGAAGTTGACCGTTTTCTGGATGAAGCGCTGCTCAGCAATTTAGGACAAGTCTATATTATTCATGGTAAAGGAACAGGTGTATTACGTTCTGGTATTCAGGAGTTTTTACGCAAGCATAAACACGTCAAGAGCTTCCGGCTTGGCAATTATGGCGAGGGCGGAGCTGGCATTACCGTTGCGGAGATGAAGTAACAGGCAAAGCCGTCATGGGAGGAACAAAGTGGAACAGTGGATTGAACGATGGTTGAGCAATCCGTATTTTGAGATGCTCGCTTATTTTTCGGTTGCAAGTGTAGCGCTTGTGGTCCTGTTGTCGATATTTGAATTGGTTACCCCTTATAAGTGCTGGGAGGAAATCAAGAAAGGCAACGTCAGTGTTGCGATGGCAACTGGCGGTAAAATATTCGGTATATGCAACATATTCCGATTTGGCGTAGAAGCCCATGATTCTTTGTACGCTTCGCTTCAGTGGGCTGTTCTGGGTTTTATACTGCTGCTGGCAGCTTACTTTTTGGTAGGTTTTCTAATGCCGAACTTTAAGCTGGATCAGGAGATTCAGCGCGATAACCGTGCTGTAGGCTTGTTGGCAATGATCTTATCGATCTCGCTGTCGTATATTATCGGCGCAAGCCTGAAATAAGGAATGACAGCTGTTAAGCTGTATATTAACGGGGTCGGAGGACAGCTCAAATGAAGTACTTATGGGGAACTTTATTTGCATTGGCCGCTTTGTTTTTAATTGTTGGAGTGTACTATTGGATGAATATGTAGGATAGGGAAGGCTGGTAAACAAAATGTCTGCAGATGTAATTTGCCCTTGGTGTGATACCGAAATCGTATGGGATGAAGTGCTTGGACCAGAGGAAGAATGTCCTTATTGCCACAATGAATTACAAGAGTACCGCACGCTTAGTGTACCGCTTGAGGCAGAAGAGGATGAAGAAGAAGGCATCGAATCGATGCAGGTTAAAGGGACTAAAAAAGGTGGAAAAGGTCACGCCAACGCTGCTCAATCGGCGCAGGGATCTGACGATACCATCGGCTGGGGAGATGACAGTATGCTGTTAAGCTCACCCAATCAATTACAATTCGAAGAAGGTGTTGGTCGAGTCTTGCACGATCAACTGGAAGTTCCTGAGTGTCCGCACTGCCGCGAGTATATGCTGCTTGCAGGTCAAGAAACTGTTGCGGCTTCCGCATTCCAACCGAACCGCCCTGCCGCATTGGACAAGCCGCTGCTGCAAGCGCCTTTTACGCTGGACGTGTATGTATGTGCATCTTGCTTCCACGTATCCAAATCACTTAGCATAGGTGAGCGGGAATCGCTTATCACGCAAGTCAATCGGTTAAGCGAAAACGACAACTAAGCAGGATCGCTGTTAGTAAATTTTAGACAGGCTGATGACGAAGTGCGCTTCGGGGAAGATTAAGCAGGAAATGCTTAACGAGCTGAAGAGCGAGGGGGTCATCTCGTGCAAGCGAAATGGGATACGCAGTCTAGGTTGCTGCTAATCGTATATGGTTTGTTTGCTTGTGCCAATGCCTGTTCAGGAACGTTTGTAAACGTGTTTCTATGGAAATTGAAGCCCGATTATGCGCTCATTGGATGGTTTGCTCTTGTACAGCAGCTGTCCTTGGGCGCTATTTTTATGTTCGGTGGCAAATGGGTCAAAGAGTATAATAAAATGAATTGTTTGCGGTTAGGTATCATTCTTGCTGGGGTGTTTTATGCTGTTGTATTACTTCTTGGCAAACAGGCCGTTCATTGGATCTGGCTGCTTGGATTGCTGCTAGGAGCTGCCATGGGAGCCTTCTGGCTTGCCTTTAATGTGGTGTACTTTGAAGTGACAGACGCGGATAATCGTGACAGATTCAATGGCTGGGTCGGGCTCATCGGCTCGGCATCGACAATGGTTGCACCATGGCTAGCCGGCTTGCTAATTGCAAGCTTTGGGGAAACGGGCTACACGTTTATGTTCACGGCTTCATTGGTCATCTTCACTTGTGGTGTTGTCCTTAGCTTTTGGCTGAAAAAGAGACCGCTGGGTCAAGCCTATGTTTGGAGTATCCCGTTAAAGCTGTGGCAAAACCGTTCAAGTCCTTGGCATACTACATGTAGGGCTTTGGCGGCTCAAGGGCTGCGAGACGGTGCCTATAGCTTTCTGATTAGCTTGCTTGTTTTTGTAGCGACAACCAATGAATTGAAGCTAGGAACCTACACCTTAATTTCCTCAATTGCTGCCCTGCTGTCTTATTATGCGGTAGGTCGGTGGTTAAAATGGAATTATCGAGCCAATGGAATGATAGTGGGTGCAGTTGCGATGGCGCTTGCGATTATACCTTTGTTTGTAAGGGTTGATTATCATTCTTTGCTAGCATTTGGGATTGGCATGGCGCTGACATCACCGTTGTTCATTATTCCAATGACATCCGTTACTTTTGACCTGATGGGGCAGTCGGAACAAGCCGTTAATAACCGGGTGGAATTAACCGTTTTACGCGAATTTGGATTACTTGCAGGTCGGATGGTATCCATTGTTGCCTTTATTATAATTATGTCCTGGTCTACAAGTATCCAGACCATAGTTGTATTTCTGGCGATTATTGGCTGTATGCCAGTAATAAGTGCGTTGATGATGCGTAAATTAGTGCGGCAGCAAAAATAACAAAAGCCGTTATCCGCCAAGCAAGCCGGATAACGGCTTTTGTGGTGTTAACTGACAGGTGGAGCCGGATGGGGAGAACGAGTCAAGCTGAATAGATGGGCGTCTGGATGATCTCCTTGTTCAATTAGCAGATGAATAATATTAGCGGCAATCGTTGAATAGGCAATGCCATTTCCCCCATATCCTTCAATAAAAAAACAGCGTGGGTATTGGGGATGCGGTCCAATCATAGGATAGCCGTCATGGGTAGAGCAGAAAGCCGCTGCCCAAGCATACTGGGTACGAATCGGTGCTAGAGTAGGAAAAAGCTTTTCGATCTCTTGCTCGAGTAGATATGTCTTATGCTTAAGCAGTCGATCCCTTTCCTCTGGGATGGAAGTTGCAACATCAAGCCCACCCGCCACGATTCGATTATCCACTGTTGTACGCATGTACAAATAAGGCCGTGCCGTTTCCCATATTAAGCATCGGTCTGGCCATATCTCATCGATGTTGGGAATAGGTTCTGTTACAAGGGCGTATGTACTCTCAGTGACCGTATTTCGGTCAGCTTTCATTTCCTGTGTCTCATAGCCGGTTGCAAATATTGCGTAACTCGCCTCTATAGCTGCCCTTTTGTCAGACATTAGCCTAACGCCATTCACGTGCCAGTCATGGTGCACAATCCTTGTCTCTTCATAGATCTGTACTTGATAGCGAGAGACAGCTGTATCAAGCAGAGCATGTACGAAGCGAAACGGATTTACTTCTGCATCACCACTAGATAAGATGGCAGCGGGCTTGCTAAAACCGTATCTGGCTTTAATCTGAGGGGCTTCCAGCCACAACACATCAAATCCGCATAAAGACAACTGCTCGTATTCTTCTTTCAATGAGGGGACATCCGCTTCTTCACTGGCATAATACAAACTTTGGCGAGGAATAAGCTCGGGGTCCATAATTAACTCGTCCTTTATCCGAAGCAGCTTCTCTACCGCTTCTTTACATAAGGTGTAGAAACGTGTGCCACTTTCACGACCGAAGGTATGGATGCAGGAAGTCAGTGTCTTATCATTAGAAAACTGCAATAAGCCAGTGCTGGCGCAAGTGCTTCCATGCCCGGCGCGTCTTTTATCGACTACGATAACCCGCAGTCCCGCTTTACTTAGTTCGTAAGCTGTCAAAGCACCGCTAATGCCAGCCCCGATAATGACCACATCACAGGCAGCATTTTCAGTAAGCGTCGGGTAGGTACTGACTTGCTCCAATGAATGTGTCCAGGCTATATGTCCAGACTTTAAATCCATCCAGATCTCTCCTTTCGAATACATATTTCCCTGCTGAACTGTCCATAATACATACAGGTAAGCTTGTAGTAGGCACAGGATAGCGCAAATATGGTTCTATGACCTTTTTACAGAAGGAGATGCCAAGATGCAGCATTACGGTTCACAGATGAAACCCTTAACGGGCAAAGAGTTAGAATATATTGTCGACTGCATATCCAATGAAGATCTGCTTATGAAACAGAGCGCAGCAACAGCAGCGAGTACGTCCAATCCTGCGGTTGCCCAAGCACTGACACACATGATTCACGTTCACGAGCAGCACATGGGTATATTGTTAAACACGATTCAGCAGCACGTGCAGCTTGCACCGACACAACCCACATCGTCTCAATCCTAGTTTTAATCGCAGAAAGGAGATTTACCAAATGTACTCGAATCCATCTTCATCGTTTATGGCTGAAGAAGATCTATTGTATACGATTCTTGCTGATTTAAAGCGTACGGTAGGGGAATATACTACCGCAACGACAGAATCAAATTGCCCGGCAGTTCGTCAGATGTTTACGGATCTGACAAACAGTACGTTAAAGCTGCAAGGTGAACTGTATAACTTGATGAGTCAGTTGAACATGTACAGCACTTCATCCCCTGCACTGCGTCAGGAAGTACAGAAACAACTGCAGCAGAGTCAACAGTCCCAACAGAAGCTGCAGCAATTTATACAGCAGAAGCTTGGTCAATCGGCGCATCATACCGTGCCGCAGCATCTTGTCCAAGGGCAAGCGGGGCAGCATCAGCAGCCACCATCTGTTTATATGTAAGGTACCCCAATGAGCTGGTAGCATAAGCAATATAGGAAGAACTCGCCTTTTGGCGGGTTCTTTTTTATTTATTGCCTGGTTGCTTCTTGGCATATAGTTGCATTGGGTGTATCATATTTGAATATCATGACAATCGATCGGTTCGTAAGAAGCGCGATCGCGGGAGGATATTGGGTATGAAGGAACTAAGTGAACTGAGCTTAAATATTTTGAAGCTTCTTAAAGAAGACGCACGTCGTACGCCTGATCTTCTCGCTACTATGCTTGGAGTAGAAGAAAGCGCAGTACAGACAGCCATTAACGAAATGGAAGCAGATCATGTAATCGTGAAGTATGCGACTGTTGTAAATTGGAGCAAAGTAGACGAAGACAAAGTAACAGCATTGATTGAGGTTCAGATTACGCCTGAGCGTGAGCGCGGGTTTGAAGGTATTGCCGAGCGTATTTATTTGTTCCCGCAAGTAAAGTCTGTATATTTAATGTCAGGCGCTTACGACCTGTTGGTTGAAGTTGAAGGAAAGAACTTACGCGAGGTAGCTAACTTTGTATCAGATAAGCTCTCGCCGATTAAGTCTGTTTTATCTACGAAAACCCATTTTATTTTAAAGAAATACAAGCAAGACGGTATCATCTTCGAGGAACGTGAGGACGATCAACGGCTTGTAATATCCCCATGAGGTGATGTGACATGATAAATGATACGATAACTTCCAAGTCATCACGTAATATGGGTGATTATTTGAACCCGTTGGTTCGTTCAATTAAACCTTCGGGTATCCGCAAGTTTTTTGATCTGGTGAACGGCAGTAAAGATATTATTACGCTTGGGGTTGGCGAACCTGACTTTTGCACGCCATGGCACGTGCGTGAAGCCTGCGTATATTCATTGGAGCGGGGCAAGACAAAGTATACTTCTAATGCAGGTATGCCTGAGCTCCGGGAAGCAATCGGACAATACTTAGATGATTCTTTCCAGGTAACATATGACCCAGATAAGGAGATTCTTGTAACCGTCGGTGGTTCCGAGGCTATCGACCTTGCGCTGCGTGCACTTGTATGTCAAGGTGACGAGATTCTGGTTCCGGAGCCTTGTTATATCTCCTATTCGCCTATCATTTCGATCGGCGGTGGTATACCGGTAGGCATCGAGACTTTTGCGAAGGACGAATTCAAGCTGACACCTGAGGCGCTGCAGGCGGCTATAACACCAAAGTCCAAGCTTCTTGTCCTGTGTTATCCGAGCAATCCAACGGGCGGCATAATGACGTACGAAGATTGGCTGCCAATTGCCAAGATCGTGGAAGAGAACGATCTTATCGTCATCTCGGATGAGATCTACGCCGAGTTAACGTATGATCAGAAGCATGTCAGCTTTGCTTCGTTGCCAGGGATGAAGGACCGGACTGTGCTTGTTAGTGGATTTTCCAAAGCATTTGCGATGACAGGCTGGCGGATGGGATACGCTTGTGCTCATCCTGACCTGATCTCGGCCATGCTAAAGATCCATCAATATACGGTGATGTGCGCGCCGATTATGGGGCAGGTGGCTGCACTCGAAGCGTTAAAGAATGGCAAGGACGAGAAAGATCATATGGTAGAATCCTATAATATGCGTCGTAGACTAGTTGTCAAAGGATTCAGGGAGATTGGACTAGAATGCCATGAACCTCAAGGTGCATTTTATGCGTTTCCATCCATTCAATCGACAGGCTTAACCTCTGAACAGTTTGCTGAACGTCTCCTTTATGAGGCAAAAGTTGCGGCTGTGCCTGGAGATGTATTCGGTCGAGGCGGGGAAGGCTTTATCCGCTGCTCTTATGCGACATCTGTCGCGCAGTTGACAGAAGCAATCGAGCGAATGGGAAAACTTGTGACAAAAATCAAACAGGAAATGTGAAATCATTCAAATTTAGCAATAAAAAGCGCTAGTTTTCCTCAAAATGTTCTGGTATAATATAACATGTCTCGTCGTGCTTGTCCCATGAAATGGAATGTTTGGGCGGCAGTAGGGGGTTCATTATCCAGCAGCGGAAGGGGGAAGTGGCTTGTTTTGTTCGGACTTTACATTGACAACTTATAAGCGTCATTTGTTCAGGGAAGACCTTAATCATCCAAAATGGTCGGGCAAAACAAGAGACGTTTCGTCCAAGCTGCTTGCTCTAGAGCTAGAAATCCGTATGCTCCGCAAGCAAATGGAACAAATGTTTCAAGAGGAGCAGTCCTTTACCGCAGACAATGTCATTGAAATCAGCAGTATGCTGGATGTGAAGATTAACGAATATATGAAGTCACACGTCAAGAAGTGACGACTCACAGAGGAGGCCCTAAGGGTCTTCTTTTTTTGCTGTGTCGCTTTATGGTATCATGAGAGAGACAACAGAGCATGATTATGGATACGAGTGAAGGGAGTAGCACCATGTATAAAAGAAAATGGGGATGGATGTCAATCGGGCTTGTTTTACTGCTGCTTGTAAGCGGATGCGGTGGGAAAAGTGATGGGTTTCGAATCTTTATGATGAACGAATCGACAGTTCCTTCTGCGATTACCCAGGCCATTGAAGATGATTTGAATAAGCAATTAGCAGGGAAGTTCACATTAACAGTAACAACGCCAGCCATGTATAATTTACAGATGCTGCTGCTTCAATATGCGGCGGAGACGAATTCTATCGCGATTATTCCTATAAAAGATTTAAAAAATGTGACGAAGAATGGCGGTCATATTCCGTTGGATACCTATTTTGATCCGGTTAAGTTCCCTGAAGGCGTGATGGACGGTCAAATAGAAGTCCCTGGCAAAGAGAAAGGTAAAAGCGAATATGTTACGGAGCAGCATCTGTTTGCTATTCCAATTACAAAGATGCCGTTAATGAAGAAATATGGTGTTATCGAACCGTACTTGTACGCAGCAATCCCTGTCAACACCCCGAACGTAGAACAGTCGGTACAAGTGATGAAGATGCTTCTCGGAGAAAAGTAATCATATCTTATATAGAGGCTGGACAGGAGGAATGAACGGTGATTATCGGCGTAACAGGCCATGTCGGCAGCGGCAAGACGTCCTTTATGCTCCGTTACGCGTCGTCATTTGGCCGTGAAGGCCTCTTTGTTGTGGCTGGCCTGAATGATATTCCTGCAATGGAGGGGACAGATTCATTCAGGTGGAAAGTAATTGATGTACTAGGAGCAAAAGGCAAACTTTTACCTGCTGTACTGGATCGTATTAACTGTGAGGCCAACATATTTAGGGCAGATCGGCGTGTACTAGTCGTGGACAGCATAGCAGGATATTTTGCAGCGTGCCATCATGAATTGCTCGCAGATAGCCTGATCACAGGTGAAATGTACAGACATGGGCTTGAAGAGTATCGTAAGCAGTTGGAGCGAGCGCTCTTTTCATATCAAGGCAACATATTTATTATTAGTGCAGAGCCTGCTGAACTGACACCATTTATGAGTACTAACGAGCGTGTATATCACGAACAGTTGGGGGCATTTAATAGGTCAGTTGGGTTAAAGTGTCATCAGTGGTTTGTCATGACAGCAGGTATGGCAGTTGATGTAAAGGCAATACAATTTCGTGGACTATGAACATGGCTAACAGGAGGCGTTTTTGCAGATGAACCTATATACGAGAACAGGCGATGAAGGCATGACATCGTTAAAAGGTGGACGTGTGCCTAAAGATCACTTGCGCGTAGAGGCCTATGGACAGTTGGACGAGTTGAATGCGTTTGTCGGTTCTGCAATCGCATGCTGTTCAGAGGGTAGTTATGACTTGCTGCGTGAGCAGCTTTTGGAAATTCAGCACGAGTTGTTTGATTGCGGTTCGGATCTGGCTTTTGCGGAGGACAAACAGGGCAAGGCTGTATATAAAGTAACTGCGGACATGGTTGCGCGCTTGGAACAATGGATCGATGAGCATGAGCAGGTGAATCCGCCCTTGCAGCGTTTTATACTGCCTGGCGGTAGCCCGGCTGCAGCAGCATTGCATGTATGCCGTACGGTGTGCCGACGTGCAGAGCGGCATATCGTGAAGCTGGCACATGAGGAGTCCATCCATGATCAAGCTCGGCATTATGTGAATCGACTGTCAGATTATTTCTTTGCAGTGGCAAGAAGAGCAAATGTAATTGCTTTAGTTAACGATGTTGAATACACACGCAGCGCTAACGTATTTGGTCGTAAAGTGAAGGAACAGCATGACTGATAACATAGCATCTCCGATCCAAACGGAGCCTTCGATCAGCAGCAATATAAGCGGCGAGCAGCCGATATGGGAAGCGGCAGAGCTTATTTATACGGTTAAAGAAGATGAAGCAGGCATCTTGCTTCGTACGGTACTATTGTCACGGCTGCATATGTCGAGGCGGCTTATTACCCGCTTAAAGAAGCTGGAGCATGCCATTACGGTTAATGACGCGCGGACATACAGTCACAAGCCGCTAGAGCCAGGCGACATCGTACGTATTCGTATTGCAGAACCACAGCTGGACACGATTGAACCGGAGCCGATTCCGATTGAGGTTATATTCGAAGACGATGATATTTTAGTTGTGCATAAGCCAGCAGGCATCGTCGTACACCCGACGAAGGGATATTCATCAGGTACGCTGGCGAATGGGGTCGTCCATTATTGGAGGAGTCGAGGAGAGCATACCCGTTTTCGTCCTGTCCATCGCCTGGACCAGGAAACTTCAGGTGTGCTTGTCGTTGCCAAGCATGCATTTGCCCATCAACAGCTGTCCGAACAAATGAAAAGAAATCAAATGGTTAAGCGATACATCGCTTTTACTGAAGGTGTTCCTCAACCAGCGCGGGGCACGGTAAATGCACCTATCGATCGAGACGCTGATGAACCGCATATGAGAATAGTTACGCCAACAGGGTATGATTCCATTACCCATTATGCTGTAGTTAATATCTATGGTGGAATAGCCGCCAAGGTCGAATGCGAGCTAGAGACAGGTCGAACGCATCAGATAAGGGTACATATGCAGCATCTGGGCTGCCCGCTTATCGGTGATAAATTTTATAATCCGGACTCAATTTTGTCGATCCCTATGACAAGACATGCGCTGCACGCGGCTTATTTGTCCTTTGATCATCCGATGTCAGGAGAGCGTGTTGTCTTTACTGCACCGCTGCCTGCTGAACTAGCGCAGTTGGAGGATACTTTGAACAAACGAAAGGGGACCTATACAGAATGAAAGTAACGGTGTATCAATATGCTAAATGCGGTACATGTCGCAACGCAGTGAAATGGCTGCAAGCAAAAAACATTGAATTAGAGCTGATCCCAGTCTTTGAGGAGCCGCCAACGGCAGAGCAGCTCCGTAAGCTAATTGCGGACAGTGGATTGGAGCTGAAGAAGTGGTTTAATACTTCCGGCGAGGTGTACAAAGCGTTGTCACTCAAGGACAAGCTGCCTTCTATGTCGGAACAGGAGCAGATCGAACTGCTAGCGTCTAATGGACGCTTGATCAAGCGTCCTGTTGTTACCGATGGTGAACGTGTGACGGTAGGATTCCGTGAAGACATGTATGAGCAGGTTTGGGGAGCTCCTGTCTTGTAATTTAAGCCCATGCAAAAACATCCTTTTTATCTGAACAGGCAGGTTAGGTGCCAGAGATCAGATAAAATAGGATGTTTTTTTGTCTGTGAATTACAACCACATCAACTATAAATGGAAGCCTCTGGTCAAATAACGAAGGCCGTATCCAGGGCAAGTGACCGTCAAAAACTCGGATGTATACCCGAAGAGCAGTACAGTTAGGCGGTAATCTTCCAACCGCTCATTTTGTTCTGTAGTGTCCACAACTTAGCGTAAAGTCCATCATGCTGAAGAAGCTCATCATGACGTCCTTGTTCTACCACCTTACCTCGATCAAGGACAATGATAGAATCAGCGCGTACCACCGTTTTCAGTCGATGAGCAATCATGATGACAGTACGACCTTTAACTAGGCGGGCAATTGCTTTTTGCATCTCCACCTCGTTTTCTGGATCAAGTGATGATGTGGCTTCATCCAGCAAAACAACAGGTGCATCTTTCAGAATCGCACGCGCGATAGAAATACGCTGCTTTTCCCCGCCTGAAAGGGTAGAACCGCCTTCGCCCACCATCGTGTCATACCCCTGCGGCAGCTTCATAATAAAATCATGGCAGCAGGCTTCCTTTGCTGCCGCTTCGATCTCGGCTTGTGTTGCATCTTCCTTGCCATAACGGATATTGCTGCGGATCGTATCTTGGAACAGGTATACATCCTGAAATACCATAGAGATCTTTTTAATCAGCTTTTCTGGATCTATTTCACGTTCATCACTGCCGCCTATCAGCACCTTGCCTTGCAGCGGGTCATAGAACCTTGCGATCAAGCGCAGCATCGTGCTTTTTCCACTACCCGAAGGACCGACGATTGCGGTCAGCGTACCTTCTTTCATCTCAGCAGACACTTGATCCAACACGATGCTCTTGTCATAACCGAACGTTACATTTTCAAAGCGGATGTCATGATGGCTTGGTGCTGGGTTGTCTCCTGTCATCACTTGCTGTTGAAGCAGGTTCACGATGCGTTCACCTGCCATAGCGTCATATTTAAACGCCGGCAAGCGCATGATCGCGACGGTGAGCGGGTCAAACACATGGGTGCCCACTAACAGAAACACACCAAATAAGGGAACAGTCAGCTCCCCACCTAGTATGAGGTAGGCACCTACAATTGTAATTAAAGCCATTCCAGTTTGGATAAATGCCATGGCTACTAAAAAGAAAGGTCCAAGCGCACCCTCCAGCTTGATGCTTTCTTTCATGTAATGATAAAAAGATTGCTCTAATCTTTTAAAGTTCTCGCCGCGTAGATTGTATGCTTTAATTATTTTCATGCCAAATAAATATTCCTGCAAACAGTTTGCTTGCACAATTTTAGCTTTTGAATGGCTGTTGCCAAGTTTGCGTTCCAAACGGGATACAGCAGAGAGAATGAGCAGCGAAATCGGGAAGCCTGCAATCATGGCCACAGACATGCGCCAATCAATAAATAACAGTCCGACAAATCCAAGTATCGGAATAATAATGCCACTTACAAGCTGGGGTAACGTATTCGTTGCTGCATTCTCGATCTGGGTGAAGTCATTCATCATGGTATGCCCAAGCTCGCCAGGGTCTTTGCGCATCAAGAAACCAATCGGCAGCTTGCGTATGTGCTCGGCCAAATTCGTGCGCCCCTCTGCAGAGGCTTCGTAGGCACCGCGATAAATGGAACGATAGGAGATCCGTTCACATACAAACAACAGGATAAAGCAAACAGCCATTCCACCCCATGCAAGCCACAAATGCTGCATATTAAGCGTTGTCTGCTTCTCGGCGTAATAGACATAGATCGTTCCGACAACGAATGCCATGCAGCCAAACGGAAGCATATGGATCAGACTGGACAATATGGACCACAAGATTGGTTTGATCATCTTCTCTGGATGTCCGGCCGTAATATTACGCAATTTGCTCAGCATTACACAAGCGCCTCCTTTTCCTGTACAAGATTGATCTGCCAGTCTACGGAAGACGTATAAGCATCCCACATTTTCTTGTATAAACCCCCGTGGGACAACAGCTCTGAATGAGTGCCTGCATCGTTAAGGGTACCTTCCTTGAGCACGAGAATCTGATTCGCTTCACAGATCGTCGTGAGACGATGGGCAATAATTAGCACGGTTTTGCCTTTAATCAGTTCTCGCAGCGCGAGCTGCATGTGATATTCATTTTCCGGATCGGCATAAGCAGTAGCCTCGTCCAGTACCAGGATGGGTGAATTTTTTAGAATGGCTCTGGCAACAGATACACGCTGCTCCTCGCCACCCGATAAATAGACTCCGCCTTCTCCAATAGGAGTATCGTAGCCATGAGGCAGATGGTTAATAAATTCATGGCACTGTGCTGCTCTTGCCGCAGCAAACACCTCTTCATCAGTTGCAGTTGGTCTACCAACCAGAATGTTGTTATATAACGTATCTGAAAAGAGGAACGTGTCTTGAAATACGAAAGACATCGTGTCCATCAAATCGCTCATACCCATATCGCGGATATCAATCCCACCAATTTTGATACTGCCTTTCTGCACATCCCAGAATCTAGGGATAAGCTGGGCAATCGTAGATTTGCCAGAGCCGGAGGGGCCAACCAAAGCGGTAATTTCCCCTTGGGACGCTGTAAAGGAAATACTCTTTAACACTTCGGTGCCCTGTTTACCGCCATAGGAAAAGGAGACATTATGAAACTGGACCTCGTAGGAGGAAGGTTTCTGACTAGAAGCGGGTTCTTCCAATGTTCTTTCATCCAGCATCTCATCGATGCGCTTTACTCCCTCTGAAATCATGTTGAGGGCAGACGCAAAGCTGTTCAGCTTAAAAATGGGGGCAGTAATACCAGGTGTCAGCACAAGGAAAAATAACAAAGTGACTGCAAAGGCCATGTTGTTTGGCTCGCCGCTCAAGAAAAATAAACCGATAGGTAAAATAAAAGTGGATAATGAAAGGATAATTGTTTTAAACGTAACGTAGCCCGTCTGGAAATTGTCGACAAATTTCAAGCTGAAATCCCGATACTGGATCATATCCTCATAAAACCTGCGGAACGAATGGACGGTTTGTCCGAAAATTTTGATAGAGGGCATACCACGTACATATTGTATAGAAGAGGTGTTAATATTTTCAAGCGCGTCGAAATATTCCTTCAAACCCTCCTTTGCTTTGCTGCCAGCCATCATAGAGAATTGTGATATAAATCCAATGATCATTGGAATGACGCAGGCGAGTGCAAACCAAGTATCCAAGTAAAACATCGTCACAATCATGACGATGAGCATAACAGCCGTATTGATGAGATCCGGCAGTTGGTGAGCAATAAATAGTTCTATTCTTTCAACGTCCAGCTCAACTATTTTTTTGATCTTGCCAGTGGCATTTTTATTCAGGTAGCCTAAAGGCAGTCTGCCAATGTGCTCTGCGAGCTTTATCCGGATGCCATATAGGATACGAAACGCCGCAATGTGCGAGCACATTCCTCCTACATACATAAAGAAGTATCCCGCTGCCACGCCAACACCTCCCCATATGGCCCATGTAATCACATATGAACCATCCACAGACGAGATGGATGAGGCGTGCGCTAACAGCTCAGCCATCACGTAATATACCGATAAATAGGGTAACAGCATTAAAAATACACTGACTGTAGACAGTATTCCCGACCATATAAGGAGCGCTTTTTTCTCACCGGCAAGCTCCAATAGCCGTGAGATGCCCTTTTTTTTCAAAGTTTCTCACTCCTTTTTTGTTTGCTCAACTCAATGACTTGGTCGCATGCCAGCTCTGCTAGAATAAGGTCATGCGTAATCATAATGACGGTTTTCCCAGCCTCCGCAAGCTGCCTCGCCCATAGGGCTACTTTGAGGACACCGTCGCCATCCAGTCCACTCGTCGGCTCGTCTAACACGATCAGCTCCGCATCTGAGCAATAAGCAGCTGCCATTGTGACACGCTGCTTTTCACCGCCAGATAGTGAGGCCGGGTGTCTTTCCTGCAGCTGACGTAGGCCAAAGGCGTCCAGCGCAGCGTAGGCTCTCTCTCGCAGTTGTTCGTTCATCTGTCTGCCGAGCATGATTTCATTGCCTACACTGTCGGCGTAGAGTTGATAATCCGCATCCTGCATGACCAAATAGCTAGAAGCGCGGCGTTGGTTTGTGGATAACGGAATTCCTCTGCTCAGTACAGTTCCACCACGTTGGCGGAGCAGGCCACACAGTATTTTGCAGAGCGTCGTTTTGCCCGCTCCATTTTCACCTGTGAGTGCGGTAACGCTGCCTTTAGGCAGCGTTATGTTCAAGTTATGTATGCCGTCGCCATTCCGTCTGTAATGAAAAGCAAGTTTTCGTCCCTCTAATGCAGGCTCTACAGCAGCAGCTGTTTCGGCGTGCGCAGAAGTTATTGCTGTGCTCATATCCGGGTGTCGCAAACCATATGATCTTATGTCTGAATAAGTAAGTTGTAAAAATACATCTTTGGTCCATGAATCCGAGATCCTGCCCTCTTCCATATAGACAAATGTATCAGCAACAGGGATTAGCGCATGGAGCCGATGCTCACTGATGACAAGAGTAGTGCCGGCCTGCTTGAGCTTAATCAGGGCGTCGAGCAGTGCCTGCGTGGCGTTATGATCAAGATTTGCTGTCGGTTCATCCAGAATAAGCAGGGGTGGGGACAGCACAGAAGCAGCAGTTATGGCGACAAGCTGTTTCTGTCCACTGGACAGCTGATTTAAAGAACGGTCAAGTAAATGAGAAATACCAAGCTCTGCAGCCTGCTTGTTTATTCGTATCATAATCTCATGTGGCGCAATGCCAAGATTCTCAGCAGAAAAGGCCAGCTCATCACGCACATTATCCATAAAAAATTGGCTGCGTGGGTCCTGAAATACAACACCCATCAGCCTTGTACGCGCTTCGGGCAGCAGGTCGGAGGGGCTTTGGCCGCTGACTCTAATAGTGCCGCTGAGACTTCCGCTAAAAAAGCTTGGCGCAAGACCGTTCACTAGTCGGAGTATCGTACTTTTGCCGCAGCCTGAACGGCCGCATAATACTAGGCACTGGCCTGGTTTTACGGAGAAGCTAATATGCTCTACGCCGCGCTCGCCTTTGGACATTTGATCTTCATGGCCATACCGAAAGGAGACATTATCGAATTGAATCATGTACCGAAGCCTCCCACCCAATAAATGCTGGCTCCGAGCAAGACATATATGCCGACTGTCAGTCCGTCAGCCACTTTTATCCCTACAGGATGAATAGAAGTCCTCATGCAGCCACTCTCGATGCCCCGAAGCTCCGCAGAAGAAGCCAGTTCCGCTGACAGCTTCAGACAACGAACGATAAGTGGCATAAAAAAGCATTCATAGGCTATAGCTGGCTGTGCTGCAGCACTGTACCAGCGAGGAAAGATGCCTCTTGCCCGAATACCGTCTCGAATAGCGCGAATTTCAATTTGCAGGACAGGGAAGAAACGAAGTAATATGCACAGCATAAAAATTACAGCGTTTGGCACACGCATTTTGGCGTAAGCACACATAAGTGCGCTTGGAGACATCGAGATCAGGGTGACCCCAATCATCGCCATCGGCATCAATTTTACAAAGGTATACACAATAATAACAAAAGTTCCCAAATTATAGGTTATAAGCACGTAATATACTACCTTCAATGTGATATAGATCAAGCCATACTGAAGGGCTTTACGAGGCAGGTGATTAAAGAGCATATATACAAGACAAAGTGAAGCTAAGAGATCAGTTTGAACAGGCTGGCTAACTAGGACGGACAGAAGGCTCGCACATAAGAGTACGAGGAGATGAGTTCTGGCATCTAGAGATTTCATACCAGTTTGGCCTTTTTAACGTGCTTATGCAGCAGTCGATTTCCGAGCGCACAGCCGACAACAGCGCCCACAAGCGAAAATGCAGACATGAGGATGACCATAGAAGGTGTCCCGTAATAATACAAGTTTTGCGCAACCTGTTCTGGAGACATGCTTTGGCTGAGTGTAGCTTCATATTGCTCTTTAAAAAACAGGATCGGCATTACACCGCAGAAGGAAAAGCCAACATTATAAATACTGTAGCCTATCGCATTGCGAACAGGATTACGATAGGTATGAGTGCCCCACATGGCAAGCTCGCCTAGCACGCCTACGATGGCAAGGGTAAGTAAGAAATAGGCATAACCGAATGCGATGAAGTATACGCCTGTTATTAATGACGTAAAGAACAATATGCCTCGCCTGTCAATTTTATTAGACATAACCATGTAAATGGGGCCATTCACCAGAGCAATTAACCCTGTACCTGCAATGTACGATCCCGCTGGAGTCAGAAGTATGGAAGTAAACATAAAACCAATCGTAAAAATAAGAATCATGACAACATTAAATATAGCAAGAGTAATAAAATCTCTCATTTTCCAGCTGTTTCTCAGGACAACGGTCTCGGTTTGCATGGACAATGCCTCCTGATTAGCTTGCGGAATCAGCATCAAGCTAATATATTATATAGTTAGTCAGCATCATATAGTCCGCTGGCTCTTAAGGTCAACAGAATTGGAACTTATTCGTCCGTTAGGGGCATAATTTCGTCTGATCGTGGCATAAGGTGGTGAATGAAATGAACGACATCATGGCTGAAATGCATACGCCTTGTTTGTTGGGGAGCGGATTTTATCCCGATTATTGTAATGAGCAATGCTGTCGTGAAGGAGCCTGTTTTACCGTTGTGCCTGAAAAAGGAGACGGGTACTATTGGACATACTGCCAGAATAATTTGTTTTCCATCTCTATCCAAAATTTTGTTTTTTACGAGGATTTGTATTTTGAATATAAGCAGCCCGAATATTTGAGTGTAAACTATTACGATTCTGTATCGGGTGAGGAACTAAACCCATGCAAACCATTAACGAGTAACTGTATCAAAGGCCATATTGGCTGTAATAACTTGTATCAAGCAATCTATCATAAGAATATACCCGTGTGCTCAACGGGAATCATCATTATGCCGGAATATTACGAAACTTATCTGCATGCTAAATATCCCGGTGATTATGAAGACCCACGAGCTGCTTTTATTGGCGTGGATGGCTTGACTGATTTTCCAGAACTGGTCTTTCTGCTGAGACAGATTCGTAATTTCCGCGGAACAGGTATCTCTGCCAAGTTGTACTATGAGGGCAAAGTAGCGGAGGCGGTCTCGCTCATTTTAGAGAAGACTTCACAGCACAAGTGCTGGTGCCCCATAAGGAATTTATCTGCACAGGATCAGGAGAGCCTTCTCTCCGTGGCGACCTACATAGATAATCATTTCTCCTTTGATCTTCGTTTGGAGCAGCTGGCCCGAATTGCTTGTATGGGTACAACAAAGCTTAAATATATGTTTAAAGTAGTCCATAAACGCACGATAACAGAATATATCCAAAGTAAGCGTATGTGCCAAGCTGAGTGTTTACTAACGAGCACAGACCTTAATATTAATCAGATTGCTAAAATTGTAGGTTATACCAACTCGAGCCGCTTCTCTGAGTTGTTCCGTAAAAATACAGGCATGCTTCCTAACGAATACCGCAAGTTGGCCATATCCAATACTGGAGCTGGGCGGTCTGATCAGGGTAGCCATGTACTAGGTTAGTCTTTAAAGTGAATGAATAGGCACCTTTAGGACCACATAAATCATGTGGGGGAAAGGTGTCTTTTTTATGGCCTTATACCTGTTTACGAAACTGTCAGGTAGATAAATAAACTTGGAGAAATCGTGACATGGCTCATGTTTACAAAAAATAAATTGATATTTATGCTAATAATATTTTGACAATGATAATCATTATCATTATTATGTTGTTAGAAAGGAGCAGTTTACAGCTGAATGCGGCCTATTACATCCTGACACTTAAAGTATGCCTAACAATCGAGCTCCAGTGATAGTGGTGGCGGCCAAATTAGCAGTACTAACTTACTTACAGCGTGTATTTCAAAAAGGGGAGGAGCATGGATGCAATCTGCAACAAAAATGAATTCGTGGCTGCTTAATTATCCAAAAGCAGGAGATCAAATTCGCCTGTTCTGCTTGCCATATGCAGGTGGAGGTGCTTCTGTTTACAGGGGATGGCAGGAGGCTTTTCCCGCCGAGGTGGGCGTATATCCGCTTCAACTTCCAGGCAGAGAGAATCGGATATCGGAACAACCGATATGCAGCATGCAGGAGTTGGTGTATGCGCTTGCAGAGGTGGTTATTCCGCATCTGGACCGGCCGTTTATGTTGTTTGGTCACAGCCTGGGTGCGCGTATTGCCTTTGAATTGGCACGCCATCTTCGCAGGGTAGGGGAGAGACAGCCTAGCCGATTGATCGTGTCTGGCAGCAGAGCTCCGCACATACCGGAACCAAAGCCTGTCCATCATCTCCCGGATGATGCTTTTATTAGAGAACTGCGCCGCTTAGCGGGCACACCCGAAACGATATTACAGAGCAGGGAACTGATCAATTTGTTCCTCCCTATGCTGCGTGCGGACTTCACAGTGGATGAAACTTATAGCTGTGTAGAAGATAAGCCGCTTTCTTGTCCGATTACTGCATTTGGCGGGACTAAGGATACAGAGGCTGCCCAAGAAGAGATTGAAGCGTGGCAGTTTCACACTACAGGGAATGTCAGCCTGGAGATGATCGACGGGGATCATTTTTTTGTCCAAACAAGAAGGGATATTCTGCTGCCGGCTGTCTCAACAGTACTTCGTCAGTACGTCTCTCAGCTTGTTGATCTTCCACAACAGTAAAGATACATCAATTTCTATCAATTATTCCTATCAAAGCCGCTATTCCTTGCGGAGGAATCCTCATACAGCGAATGCTTCATACTGGGCTTTAGACAACAAAGGTTCCATCTGCATTTATTTAGGAGGAGGATAGTATGAACGCATATAAGGAAAGTATGGACCAGACCGGATTAACATACGAACAACTTGGCTATTGGGAGCCACGTACGCTTGGGCAGCAATTACGAGCATGGGCAGAACGTTATCAAAGTCGAATCGCAGTTGTTGAGGAGAATGTCAGTCTTACTTATCGCGATCTGGATCACAAAGTGGATGAACTTGCTTCTGGTTTTGTCCATCTAGGCATCAAGAAGGGCGATAATGTAGTCGTACAGCTGCCAAACCGGATATCATTTATGCTCACCTGCTTTGCTTTGTTCCGTGTCGGTGCGCTGCCGATTATGGCATTACCTGCGCATAGGGAGTCGGAACTGGACGGCATCTTTATCCTCGCCAAACCAGTAGCTTATATTATTCCAACAACATATCTTGGCTTCGACTATACCCAAATGGCAGATAAACTAGTGCAGAAGCATCCGTCTATCAAGTTTATCGTAACAGATGGCATAAGTCAGAACGGCGTTAATCTTGCCGATATCAGCATGCCCTCAATAGAATTGGAATCGCCTTCATATCGAGATACTGCACTGCTGCTCTTATCTGGAGGAACAACTGGAACCCCTAAACTTATCCCAAGAACTCATACTGATTATATATATAATGCAAAAGCAGCTGCTGAACGAAGCGGCCTGAATGCGGATAGTGTTTATCTTGCCGTACTGCCAATCGCACATAATTTCCCGCTTTGCTGTCCTGGTATTTTAGGTACATTGTCTGTTGGCGGCAAAGTAGTTATGTGTCAAACCACAAGCTGCGAGGAAGCCTTTCCGCTGATCGCCAAAGAAAGAGTAACTATTACTGCGCTTGTCCCGGCGATTGTTCAACTGTGGCTGGAGGTGCTGGAATGGGATCGTTCAAGCGATATTTCCAGTCTCAAAGTGCTGCAGGTCGGCGGTTCGATGCTGGACCCTACAGTTGCTAACCGGATTATGACAGAGATGACGTGCAAGCTGCAGCAAGTGTTTGGGATGGCAGAAGGTCTTATTTGCTGTACGTCGCTGACAGATTCTGACGCTATTATCCAAAGCTGTCAAGGTCGTCCGTTGTCCGCACATGACGAGATACGGATTGTAGATGAGAACGGGGAGCCAGTGGCAGACGGAGCATATGGCGAGCTGCTAGTGAGGGGACCGTATACCATTAGCGGCTACTATCGGGCACCTGAGCAGAACCGCAGCGATTTTACGGCTGATGGGTACTATCGCTCCGGCGACAAAGCGAGAATTACACCAGAAGGCAACATTCAGATTGGTGGACGAATCAAAGAACAGATCAATCGGGCTGGCGAAAAAATTATGTCATCCGAAGTCGAGTCCTATTTGCGGCTGCATCCGGCGATTAAAGACGCTGCTGTGATCACACTGCCTGATCCCCACCTTGGTGAGAAAAGCTGTGCTTATTTAATGACTGACAATGAGGACCTTGGTCTTGTGGATATTTATACATTTCTAAACGAGATGGGAGTTGCACGTTATAAAATGCCAGATCAGATCAAACTTATCCATGCCTGGCCGCTGACAAGCGTAGGCAAGGTCGATAAACGTAAATTAACAGCAATGGCAGCAGCGTCTGAGCATCAAGCAGAGCCAGCCAAAGGGTCTTACTTTGAACAAACGATTCCATTTACGGGTGATGCTCATCTAGTGGCTGCGCAGATGACGGAGCAAGGGCTGTATGAGAACTATCTGTTATATGAAAATGGGGAAGAGTTGGCGCTAGGGATGGGTGTTTACGCCTTTTTATCCGTTGATGTGGAACATACGACTTTACGAACAGGCGACCATACGCGGCGCTGGGACAACGGAGACTTAAGCGAAACGATAAACAACGCATTATCAACTATCCCACTGCATGATTGGCGTGCTTATGGAACAGCTAATTTCGGTTTGTGTCGTCACAATCATGACCTGCCATTGCTAGCGGAAGATCCCTGTTTACTAAAACTGTTTATTCCCCAAGTGGAGCTGCGATTTACACCAGGTTCAATTCTGATAAGGTCCTTACAGATTGAACGGCTGGATGAACTTGGGCGATTAGTGAAGGGACTGTCTAATTATGTGTCGGTTGTGGAGCCGTACGATGCCGTTAAAGGCAGTCTCACGCAACGAGCAAATCAGTCCAAGCTTGATGTTCCAGAAGTATATACGTATGAAGCGGAAAATTATATGGCTCAAGTGCAGGATGCTGTCGCAGAAATACGAACGCGACAATACGAAAAAGTAATACTATCCCGAAAAATACCGCTGCAGCAGGAGCTTGATATGGCTGCCAGCTACATAGCCGGAAGAAGGGTGAATTCTCCTGCAAGATCTTTCTTGCTTAGTATAGACGGCTTGCAGGCAGCCGGTTTTAGCCCGGAGACGGTCGTTGAAGTTGACAGTGAAGGCTGGGTCAGCACCTTCCCGCTTGCCGGCACTCGTTCAAGCGGAGGAAGCTTGGAAGAGGAACTTAAGCTGAAGGAAGAGTTGCTGTTGGATCCGAAGGAAATCGCAGAGCATGCGGTGTCCGTCAAGCTGGCATTCGAAGAACTGATCCGAGTTTGTGAGCCGGAGACCATTACGATGAATCAATTTATGTCCGTTGTCAATCGGGGGACCGTGCAGCATATTGCTTCACGTTTAAAAGGCAAGCTTAACGCTGACTGCAACTCGTGGCATGCTTTTCAGACGCTGTTCCCTGCTGTAACGGCTTCAGGTATTCCGAAGCGAGCGTCTATTGAAGCGATCGGCAGATTGGAGGCAAGTCCGCGAAATCTGTACAGTGGTTCTGTGATGACTGTTGATAGTAATGGCGCGATGGACGCTGCGCTTGTGCTGCGGACGATATACCAGCAAGGACAGCAGGCGTGGCTCCATGCTGGCGCAGGTGTAGTCAAGCTGTCTGTTCCGGCGCGGGAACTGGAAGAAACGTGTGAGAAACTAAGCAGCTTTTCACGACAATTAGTGGTGTCCAGTCGTGAAAGAGCATTTCAGGTTTAAAAATATAGGCAGTACGAGCGAAAGGAGTGATCAAGTACATGGTCCATGGATCAAACAGCAACTCGGATGTCATGTTGTTGTCCCCGCTGAGTTATGAAGAGGTTCGGTCGCAGATTAAGAGCATGCTGCCTGTACCAATCGAATTTGAAGATCATCAGAACTTGATTGAGCTTGGTCTCGATTCTTTGCAAATGATGAGGCTGGTTAACAAGTGGCGCCGGGACGGTGCCGCCGTTACATTTGCAGAGTTGATTGTCTCGCCCCGTCTTAGTGACTGGTGGTCATTGCTAGATCAAAGCGGGATAGACAAGCAAAGAGAAGATGAACGCATACAGGGACAGGTCCAAGTTGAGGACACGGGGGAGCCTTTTGCGCTTACGGATGTCCAATCGGCCTACTGGTTCGGACGTCAGGATGACCAGCCACTTGGTGGGATTGGCTGCCATGCTTACTTGGAACTAGACGGTGTTGGAGTTGAGCCTGCTCGTTTGGAAACGGCGTGGAGCAAATTGCTTATGCATCATCCGATGCTGCGTGCCAGATTTCTGAGTGATGGTCGACAGGAAGTGATGGATACTCCATATGATCAAGTATTGCCCGTACATGACCTACGCCTGCACGCGGAAGAAGAGCTTATACAGGAACTAGACCATATACGTGAGCGGCTGTCACATCGTCGCCTGGATGTTGATCTGGGGCAAGTTGCAGGTCTAGAATTAAGCTTGTTGCCGAATCAGCGGACACGGCTTCATCTGGATGTCGATTTACTGGTCGCGGATGTACAAAGTTTGCACATTTTGCTGCGGGATCTGGCAGACGTCTACACGCACGGGTGCACACCTGCAGCGCCTGCTGATTGGAGCTTTGCCGCTTATCTTGTCCAAGAAGCTAGGCGTAGAAGCGCAGATCTGGAGCAAGCTACTTCCTATTGGAAAGAGCGATTGTTAACGCTGCCTGCTGCTCCTGGCTTGCCGCTCAGAGTGAAGGCCGATACGATAAAAAAGCCGTTATTTAATAGAAGAAATAGGGTTGTTGCCAATACGGAATGGTTGTTGTTGCAGCAGCGGGCGGCAGCTTATCATGTGACGCCTGCGATGGTGCTGCTTGCCGCTTATGCGGAAGTGCTCGACCGATGGAGCACGCATTCGAAGTTCCTAATTAATATTCCATTGTTTGCCCGTCAGACCGGGGAAGTTGGCCTTGAGGATGTTGTTGCTGACTTTACGAATTTGCTGCTGCTTGAAGTGAATTGCAGCTCGCGCGTATCCTTCTTACAGCGAGTACGTGATGTACAGGCGCAATTTCATCAGGATGTAGCTCATGCGGCATACTCTGGGGTACAGCTTCAGCGTGATTTGGCACGTGTCCATCGTGGCGAGCGTGATTTTGCGCCAGTTGTATTCGCATGTAATCTAGGAACTCCATTTATGAATGAAGAATGCCAACATACGTTAGGCCTGCTCTCGTATATGATTTCTCAAACGCCGCAAGTATGGCTCGATTTTCAAACCTATGAAATAAATGACGGCTTGTTGCTGGCTTGGGACGCTGTCGACGAATTGTTTCCCGAAGGTCTGATCGATCAAATGTTTAACGCTTTTTCTGAACTAATCGATTGGCTCGTAGTGGGAGATAACAATTGGGAAATGGAACCCGAGATACATCCTGCTGCTCTTACATCTAGAACGAACAATAAACTTGTTCCCTCACATACACGTCTTACTCCATGTATTCACACTTCATTTTTTGATATTGCCCAAGTTAATCCGCAGGCAACTGCCCTTATAGACAGCGGGACAAACACAACTTGGTCTTACCGTGATCTGGCTGACTATGCTTTACGTGTCGCAGCACTGCTGCAGAGGCATGGGATAAGAGAGGGAGAGCCTGTTGCAATTACGTTGCCAATGGGCATGCTGCAAGTCGCTGCAGTACTTGGCGTATTGGCAATCGGTGCATGTTATGTGCCGATAAGTACTGGACAGCCATCTGTTCGTCGCCAGCGCATTCATAAAAAGGCCGCCATTTGTTACGTACTTACTAACCTTGAATTTGCAAATACGTTAGATTGGCCTGACGGTACCGTAGGCATAGCTATCGACGATGCGGCACACGTAGATCCCTTAATTAGACCTGTTCCAGTTTCTTCTGAGCAATTGGCTTATATTATTTTTACCTCGGGTTCCACAGGAGAACCTAAAGGGGTGGAAATCACACACAAGGCAGCGTGGAACACGATCGCAGACATTAATCACCGTTATGCGGTGAATCACAAGGATTGTATTTTAGCAGTATCTTCACTTGAGTTTGATCTTTCTGTTTATGACCTATTTGGCTTATTGAGCGCAGGTGGGGCATTAGTACTGATTACGGAAAATACTCGTCGTGATGCTGTCTATTGGTTAGAACTAATGAACAAGCATCAGATTACGATCTGGAATTCCGTTCCGGTGCTGCTTGACATGCTGCTCGTTGCAGCGGATCACGAGCGGCAGCAACTGCAGAATCTACGTCTCGCGATGCTGTCGGGTGATTGGATCGGACTAGACCTCCCATCAAGGTTGAATAGCACAGCCAAGCAATGCCATCTGGTTGCGATGGGAGGAGCGACCGAGGCAGCTATCTGGTCCAATGCCTTTGATGTTGCACTTCCGCTGCCTGCTGAATGGACATCTATTCCTTATGGTCGTCCATTAACGAATCAGACCTACCGAGTCGTGGATGACAAGGGGAGGGATTGTCCAGACTGGGTACCCGGGGAACTGTGGATTGGCGGTGACGGTGTTGCGCAAGGCTATCGCGGAGACGAGGAACTGACAGCACAACGATTCGTCAGCTGGCATGGTTCGCGTTGGTATCGGACAGGTGACCTCGGGCGATATTGGACAGACGGCAACCTTGAATTCCTGGGGCGGATGGATTTCCAGGTGAAGATTAGAGGTCATCGTATAGAGCTGGGCGAGATCGAGGCCGCATTAAAACAGTATCCAGGTGTAAGGGATGCGGTCGTAACAGCAGCTGGTGATCCGCGTGGAACGAAGCATCTGATCGGTTACGTGGTGACTGATCCGGAGAAAGAATCGTCCTGCTATGAGCAGGAACACGCGGATTTCGAAGAAGCAGCTGCGCGCTGGGCAGCAATGACTGATGCAGGGCGTCTTCAGGCGCGTCAGCTTCAAGCCTGGCCGGATGGGACTCATTTGCAGTATGTACCTGCATGGTGGGCGTGGATGGAGCGTGTAAGCGTCAGCTTCATGTGCCGTATACTAGCGCAGGCAGGTGCCTTAGTACAGCAAGGGGAGCGTTATACGCTGAATACCATTATGCAGCAATGCAGCATTAAGCCCCGATATGAGAAGCTGATCGGACAATGGCTTGATACGCTGCAGCAAGAGCATTTTTTGACCAAAGATGAAACTGGTAGTTTCGTTAACTTGAAAACAATGCACTCAGTGTCAGAGTTGACCGAACCTTTCATAGATCCTGCTTTTCTTGATCATGATGCACCACCTGCATGGGGCTCACAAACGCAGGGATTACTGCGCTATTTGCAACTATTGGACCCCTATATCGTGGATCTGCTGACAGGTAAGCTGGACCCGCTAGCGTTATATTTTTCCGACGAACACGAACTGTCCCCGGCTATTCTGCTGAATACTATTCCTGGGACTGACTACTGTAATGGATTGATACGCCATATGTTGGACGATGTCTTGCATAACACGCTCCAAGGGAAAGAAATTCGAATATTGGAAATAGGGGCTCGCAACGAAGTTCTGACTGAATCTTTATTGTCCTTATTATCGCGAGACAAGTGCGTGTACACATGCGCTGATTCATCCACGTTGTTTATCAATCGTGCCAAGCATAAGTTTAGTGCGTATCCTTTTGTTCAGTATGAGCTCTTGGATATAGATCAGCATCCTGGCACACAAGGTTATGAACTACATGGTTATGACGTCATCATCACTTCAAATGCCCTGCATCGTGCACGTAACATTCATACGTCACTAACACATATACAGGATCTGCTGGCTCCTGGCGGCCTATTAATCATCGCGGAGATGACACGTAATAGCAAATTGCAGCACATCAGCACGGCATTTCTTGAAGCAGGAGGTTCTTCTTATGAAGATGGACGACGTGCCGAGCCGCTGCTAGCTGTGGAGACCTGGCAGCATCTGCTGCAGTCGAGAACATTTGTAGAGGTAGAAGTATTTCCTCGACCAGATGATGCTGCGGCTGTATTCGCTCAGCATGTGTTTGTTGCACAGGCGCCGCATATCGTCACCCGTTTCCAGCCGGAGAAACTGTCACATTATTTGAATCAGAAGCTGCCTGATTATATGGTTCCAGCTGCTTTTATTCCATTACAGGAGCTTCCGCTTACTGCAAACGGTAAAGTAGATCGGCAAGCATTGCCGGCTTCAGATCATTTGATTAAGGACAAGTCTGACATTCGTTATCAAGCCCCGCAGACAGAAGTTGAACAGCTTCTTACAGCGATTTGGTGTGAGTTGTTTGACAAGGATCAGGTCGGTATAAATGACAACTACTTCACTTTGGGTGGAGATTCGTTAGTGGCTACCAAGCTAATCGGGATCATTCGCACTCGATTTGAGGTGGATTTGTCACTGGGCAGCATATTTGAACGTCCATCAATAGCTGGGCTGGCAGAGCATATTCAGAAGCTGCTGGATAAGAAGACGGAAAGTGTAAAGCCTCTTGCAAGCTTGCCGCTCATCACAGCTGACATCGCGCAGCAGCATATGCCGTTTCCGCTAACCGATATTCAACAAGCTTACTGGGTAGGAAGAAGCGGGATTTATGCTTTAGGCAACGTTTCAACCCACTGTTACTTTGAAATTGAAGGGACAGATCTAGAACTTGAACGTATCGAAAGAGCCTGGCAGCGTTTGATTGAACAACACGGCATGATGAGAACTGTAATACTTCCAGGTGGGCAGCTTCAGCAAATACTGCCACAAGTGGCTGTCTATTCGATCTTCCTTAACGACTTGCGTGGACAATCTGTGACAGAGGTTGAGACTGCGCTACAGCACATTCGGAATGAAATGTCTCATCAGGTGTTGTCTACTGATCAATGGCCGCTATTTGACGTGAGAGCGACTTGTTACGGTAAACAACAGGTAAGGCTGCATATCAGCTTTGATAATCTAATCTTTGACGGCTGGAGTATGTTTCATCTTCTGAGTGAATGGAACAGACTTTATCATGAGCCGGCTGCGCCGCTGCCTGTGCTCGAACTGTCATTCCGTGATTACGTGTTAGCGCAGGAACAGCTAAAACAATCCGATGTTTATCTACGGGACGAAGCCTATTGGCTGGACCGCCTGCCTGATTTGCCACCTGCCCCGGAGCTGCCGCTGGCCCTGCATCCAGATCAAATGACGGAGCAGCGCTTCTGCCGCCAAGATGCACGGCTTAGCCGTAACAGCTGGCAGCAGCTTAAGACACGCTCGGCAGATGCAGGTTTAACCCCCTCCGGGTTGCTCCTGACTGCCTATGCAGAAGTACTAAGCGTATGGAGCAAGCGTCCCCAGTTCACGATTAATCTCACGCAATTTAATCGTCTGCCATTACATCCGCAGGTGCAGGAAATTGTAGGAGATTTTACTTCGCTGACACTGCTGGCAGTTGATCAATCCCAGGGGAACACCTTTATGGCACGTGGGCGAAACTTGCAGCACCAGTTGTGGCAGGATCTTGACCATCCTCATGTCGGCGGTGTGCAAGTACAGCGTGAATTGGCGCGAATGAACGGAGAGCATCAAGGTGTATCGATGCCTGTTGTGTTTACGAGTGCGCTTGGCGTCGACCAATGGAGCGGAGACGACTCTGGTGGAAAGTGGCTCGGCAAGCTAGTGTACAACATTACACAAACACCGCAAGTATGGCTGGATCACCAAGTGGTTGAACAAGACGGTGAGCTGCTCTTGATATGGGATGCAGTCGAGGGACTTTTCCCGGAAGGGCTGCTAGAGGATATGTTTACGGCTTATTGCTGTTTGCTGCAGCGTCTTGCGGATGAAGATGCTGTGTGGTGGGAACCAGGAACGAGTCTGATACCAGTTCCTCACCTTAACTCGAGATTAGAAGCCAATGATACAGAATCTACTGTTCCAACGGAGACACTAACCCAATTATTTGACCAGCAGGCAGCCCTTAACTCCCAACATCCGGCGGTAATTGCACCAGATCGCACATTGACCTACGAAGATTTGTATCATTATTCGAATGAAATAGGCTCGCGTTTACGGGGCCAGGGCGCAAAGCCAAATACGTTGGTTGCTGTTGTCATGGATAAGGGGTGGGAACAAATCCCAGCAGTGCTCGGCATATTAAAATCTGGGGCTGCTTATCTCCCTGTAGATCCAGACCATCCTGAGGAGCGGCAATGGCAGCTGCTTCGTGATGGAGAGGTGCGCATCGTTCTTACCCAATCGTGGCTGAAACAAAAATTAAATTGGCCTGACGATGTAGACTGCTGGTGTATAGATCAGATGAATTTAAGTGCAGACGCTCTCCATTCACTGGAGCTTGTTGTACAGCCGCTAGATCTGGCGTATGTCATTTATACCTCTGGTTCGACTGGCTCACCCAAGGGGGTAATGATTGACCATCTTGGTGCTGTCAACACGATTATGGATATAAACAAACGGTTTCATGTGGGGCCGCAGGATAGAGTGTTGGCGCTTTCTAACTTGAATTTTGATCTTTCTGTGTACGATATATTTGGTATTTTGGCTGCAGGTGCGTCGATTGTTATGCCTGAGGCAGCTAAGGCAAAGGAACCTGCCCATTGGCTGGAGTTGTTGAAACAACAAGAAGTAACGATATGGAATACAGTGCCGGCCTTTATGCAGATGATGGTTGAATATGGAGATGGAAGAAATGCCGTCATGTCATCCTCCTTGCGGTTGGTGTTATTAAGTGGCGACTGGATACCGTTGGATTTGCCTGACAAAATCAAGGCTCATGTCCAAGAGATAGAAGTTATTGGCCTTGGAGGAGCAACAGAAGCATCTATTTGGTCCAACATATTCCCGATTCAAGAAGTAGATTCAACGTGGAAAAGCATCCCCTATGGCCGCCCGATGTTGAACCAGCGCTATCACGTGCTTAACGAAAGGCTGGAGGACTGCCCCATTTGGGTTGCAGGTCAGCTATATATCGGTGGAATCGGTTTGGCACGAGGCTATTGGAACGATGCGGTCAGAACAAATGAGCGATTTATCTATCATCCTCGCACAGGTGAACGGCTATATGGTACGGGAGATCTGGGACGTTATTTACCAAACGGAAACATTGAGTTTATAGGGCGCGAAGACAGTCAAGTGAAAATTCGGGGACACCGGATTGAATTAGGTGAAATAGAAGCTGCGATGAAGCGTCATGACGGGATCAAAGATGCCATTGTACTCGTAGCTGGCGAGTCGAACCAAGATAAGCACTTGGTCGGTTATGTGGTGCTAAGCGCTGAGCAAACTTCCGAAATCATGGTAACCGAGCACACGGATGCTGAAGTTTGTACATCACGATGGCAGAACATTGTGCATACAGGCGAGCGGGAAGCCGCACATATTCCCGATTCTGTTAACGTTGAGGCAGTTGCAACATTTATGGATGAGGCGGACCGATTAAGTTTGGCTTACATTTGCCGCACGTTGTATCAATTCGGTGTGTTTAGACATGCAGGAGAACGATACACCCTTGATGAACTGGCAGCTAAATGTCAGATTCAATCTCGTTATCGGACATTACTGCTGCATTGGCTGCAAGCATTGGTTGAAGAGGGGCTGCTCGAGTTTGCAGATATCGGCATATATAAGAATGAACAAGCTTTACACGAGGGATTGGCGGAACTGTCAGCTGACGGAGTGTTAAAGCTGCCTTTGTTGTCACCAGATGCAAGGAGATTTGCTGAATTGCTCGAACGTGACAGCTTGTCATATAAGGGGCTGCTAGTAGGCGACATTGATCCGCTTGAACTATTCCTGCAGAAAGATACTTTCTTGACACCGGATAACTTGCGTCAATTTCATCTAGCCCAAGATTATGACTTGAAGCTTGCTCGTGAGGTATTTAGTACGATTGTAAACAGTTATCCTCCGGATCATGAGGTTCGAGTTCTGGAAATTGGAACACGGGCGGGCAGTCTGACAGGCACGCTTGTATCTTGCATGCCGGAAGGTAGAGGGCATTATCTCTATGTGGATGAGTCCACGTACTTCATTGACAATGCCAAGCGGACATGGGGCGAGTCAACTGCACTCGAGTTCAGTCTATATGACATGAACCATTCGCCTCTCCAGCAAGGTTATGAGCTTCATCGTATGGATGTGATTGTCGCTGATAACACACTTCACCGGTCACGAAATTTGAATGCAACCCTAAAACATTTACAGACACTGCTGGCACCGGGCGGTCATCTCTTTTTAATGGAAGCAACTCATAATCGCCGTATCATGCTGACGACTGTTGGCTTTTTTGAGGATGGATTTAACCAGATCGAAGATGAACGAAGAGAATGTCATTTGCCTTTACTGAAAGCAGAGAACTGGCTAGAGATGTTAACACAGCATAACTATGTCAGCAAAGCTGCATTCCCGGCAAGCAATCAGGCTGCAGCCCAACTAGGACGGAGCTTAATTGTTGCACAGGCTCCTGACAAGGTGGCGGTATTCCAGCCTGCCAAGCTGTCCAATGCGATGCGGCGTAAGCTGCCTGATTATATGGTACCTGCTTCATATGTATTATTGGACGAACTGCCGCTGTCAGCAAACGGAAAGGTTGACCGCAAAGCTCTAGCTGCCCTAAGTTGTGTGCAGTCGAGCCAGCTTCATACCTCACATGTGCCGCCTTCTAGCGATATGCAGCAGAAAATCGCCTTTATATGGGAGGAGATATTTAATTGCAAGCAAGTAGGCATCGATGATAGTTTCTTTGCCCTTGGAGGTGACTCACTTCGTGCTATTCAATGTATTAACTTGCTTAAGGAGCGGCATCAGATCGATTTGACGTTACATGATCTGTTTGAGGCACCTAACGTTCGGATGCTGGCGGAGTTTCTAGAAACAAATGAGTCTAGTGCGGATCAGTGCCAGCAGGAGTATGTAGAGGGAACGATATAAAGCTGGAAATGAACAGTAACTACTAGTCACAGCAGCTAGATATAAAAAATCAGAAATCCTCCTCGCCTTCAATGAGACAGGCAAATGAAACACAGAAGTTGGACTTATCAAAAAGCAGTCATTTCATGATAAGGCTGAGTTAAGAGACTGAAAGAGGTAGGGACATACTCGCAGCAGCATGTCAGGATGATGTTCTCTTTGAGGGCGAAAGAGGGGGAGCAGAATAAAGAAGAAGGTTAAAAGGGCTAAAAAAGGCTAAAAGGCTAAGAAGGAGGTCTACTTTGAACAATCACACGATTGGCATTCTGGGAGCTGCCGGAAATGTAGGCAGAGAAGCAGTGCGTATGATGATAGCTGCAACAGAGTACCCGATTTTGCTTGGTGGCCGTAAGCAGGAGCAGCTTCGATCTCTTTTTTCAGAGCATGAAACAAGAATTAACGTCATGCAAGTAGATGTTTACGATGCAGAGCAGCTGCATCAGTTTTGTCGGTCATGTACAATCGTTGTCAATTGCGCAGGACCATCCAAGCAAATGAAAGATATCATTGCAGTTGCGTGCTTGGAACAGGGCGTCCACTATGTCGATGTATCTGGAGATGAGCACCTCTATCAGCTTCTTTTGCGGCGGGCACATGAAATTGAGGCAAAAAATCTGGTATTTCTAGTATCTTCAGGGGCATATCCAGGATTGTCTGAAATTTTACCTGCTTATACGGCCGTTCAATACTTTGATGAAGTTCATCAACTTGAGGTGTTTTTTGCTGGCCAGGGTGGATTCTCAATCAATGCGGCCTATGACATTGTCTGCAGCATTAAAGATGACACCGGCATGGGCATGAACTACAGCCATTTTGGAAAAGCAGAGAAAATGACCGGGGCCTTCCACCGCAGCTATGAGTTGCCTCCACCAGCAGGATTGTTGGATACGTACCCTATTTTAAATAGTGAGTTCCAGCGGATGGCTGACATGTACAACATTCAATCGGCCTACTTTTATAACACTTATCCAAATAAGTCTGTGCTGAACCAGTTTGTCATGATAAAGGCGCTCAAACAATACAACACGGAAGCGCAGAAACAAGCGTCCGCCGCGACATTGACCACCCTATTTCATGGAAGCGGGCAAGCAGCAGATCATTATACAATGTTTTATCTCACTGCTGTAGGGAGCAAGGATGGCAGACGTGTGCATCTTCGAGGGAGCCTATTATATCCTCATGATTGGAATGCGTTATCGGGTATTGTGGCTGCTCAAGCTGCCCGATTAATTGCACAAGGACACAGCAAAAAGCCGGGGTGTTTCTTTGTGGCTGAAGGGATAGATGTATCAGCGATGATGGATGGCTTAATTAAATATCATCAGCTTGAGCTTGCCGTTACAGAATGTCAGCAGGAGGTGGACTATGAGCGAACCTAAGCCATTACGTACCATCGTTTGTGGTTCTAGATTCGGCCAGTTTTATCTGGAAGCCGTATCTGCGCTACCCGAACAATTTGAGCTGGTGGGTCTGTTTGCCAAAGGTAGTGAGCGGTCCCGTAAATGTGCAGAACGATATGGTGTTCCATTGTATACGGAGCTGGATCAGCTGCCCGAACATGTCGATTTAGCTTGTGTTGTATTACGGTCCGGGGTGATGGGTGGCAGCGGAACTGAAATAGCACTGGAACTGCTTGCCCGTGGGATTCATGTAATCCAAGAGCAGCCGGTTCATCATAAGGATATGGCAGCTTGTTTACGAACGGCACGGCAGCACGGAGTTCATTTCCAGACAGGGGATCTGTATGTCCACTTGCCAGCCATACAAAGATTTATCCGAAGTGCGCGTGTCTTGTTAGAGCAGCAGCAGGCACTGTATCTGGATGTTGCTTGTGCTACACAAGTGTCATTCCCTTTGATGCATATTTTGCTAGAAGCCCTACCAACCATTCGCCCATGGCAGATCAGCCATGTGATTCGGGAGCAGGGTCCCTTTCAAGTATTAATTGGGTCGTTAGGAAATATTCCAATTACATTAAGAGCGCACAATGAAGTAGATCCCCATGATCCGGACAATTATCTACATTTATTACACCGGATGGCAATAGGCGTGGAGGGTGGCAGTTTATCCTTGGTGGATACTCACGGACCTGTCGTATGGCATCCTCGTCTGCATGTGCCGGATCTTCCTCATATTGCAGGGGAACTGGAAAATACGACCTCAGCTCACTTGCTTGGCTTCAGTACTGAAATTCTAGGCGGGGCAATATCTGTGAGTTACAGAGACATATTATTGAAGCAGTGGCCGCGAGCTATCGGACAAGACTTGTTAGCCATGAGAGATGTCATTTTGGGCAATGTCTCCAAAGCGGATATCGATACGTTGGCGCAGCAAGAACTGCTGTGTGCACGCCAATGGCAGGAGCTAACGACTGCACTCGGCTATCCGCTCATGCGGGCAAGCAGCAGTCATCAGCCGCTCGCGGTAGAGCAGTTAATCGCAGCAGCATCCGCGATCACGCCAGAGCCTGAAGAGACAGAGCATTCAATCGTACAAGTTGTCTCAACAAACTCAACAGCCCGAACAGATGAAGTTGGCATGAAAGCACTGACAGAGGAGAGAGTAGTTTCGGGGCAGGGGCCTAATCAAGTGATAGAACTCGATGTGTTCCGCTGTACAGATTACGCTGAAAGCACACTGGGAGGCATTAATGCCGTTCAAGTAACCACGTGTGTGAATCGACTGGACGATGCAGCATTAAGTTCCATGTTATTTGCCCTGCAGTCTCAAGGGGCATTCATTTCAACAAATCAAGAATTCAGCGAGGAAGAGTTGCTCGTCGCTGGGAAGGTGGCACGACGTCACCAACATGTGATCAAGCGCTGGCTGCCTATTCTTGCAGAACATGGCTATATCACATTAAACAAGGGGCGCATTCGAAGTGTTGGTACGGTGACATCGGCGATGGTGCATGAGCGCTGGGATGCAGTTAAGCAGGCTTGGAATGGCAAGCTCGGATCTCCCCTTGTGATTGACTATCTCATGCGTAATGCCGAGATGCTTCCTCAACTGATGAGCGATACGCAGCAAGCTGCCTTGCTATTATTTCCCGAGGGTCGAATGGATGTTGCCAATGCTTTGTACCGGGACACTGCCATTGCGCGGTACTTAAACGAGTCAGTAGCTGAGGCAGTCATACGAATTGCCGCCAACAAACGAGTAATGTCCCCGACAGGGAACGGGACGAACGGCAAGCTGCGAATACTAGAGATCGGTGCAGGTACAGGAGCGACTACAGACGTCGTAACGAAACGATTGCAGGAAGTTCTGCCTGGACAGCTAGCAGTTGATTATTTATTTACCGATATTTCTAAATTCTTTATATCAACTGCTCGTGAACGTTATGATCATTGTCCTTGGCTGCGCTATAACGTTGTGGATATTGATCGGGATCTGACGGAGCAGGGCCTCACGACTCATAGCGTTGATGTCGTAATCGCAGCAGGCATGCTTAACAATGCGCGCGATACGGACAAGGTGGTTCAAGGCCTCATGCAAGTGCTAGTGCCAGGAGGTTGGATGCTGATAACAGAGCCTACACGGGAATTTGTAGAGATGTTGATCTCACAGGCTTTTATGATGACGGTGCCCGAGGACGATCGACAGCTTACCCAAACCACTTTTATGTCTGTTCATCAATGGCTGGAAGTGTTCCAATTGGCAGGTGCCGATGAAGTAGCTGCATTCCCAGATGAAGCTCATCCACTTGCACCACTTGGACAAAAACTATTTGTAGTAAGGAAGGGTCTAGATGCTGAAGTGCAGCCACATATTGTGTAAGGTCGACAACATCTCGCAGGTCGTTAGGGATTATGAAGCACTCGGATTTACGATGCAGTGGGGGAGCGCGCCGAATCGGGCGAACAACGCTTTATTGTGGTTTGAACAAGGCCCGTTTATTGAATTTTTCCAAATTCCTAAACCATTGACCTATTTCATACGACCGCTAGGTCTCTTTTATGGGCAGGTAGCGGGAAGACGCTGGTCTTACTGGGCGAAAGCAGCATCAGGTTGGTGTGACCTTGCCCTGGAGCCGGAGGAACAGGATATGGAGCATACACAGCGGGGCGCAGTAGATGATGGTCGTGATCTGACCGTGATTAAAGAAGCAATTGATCAGGCAGGTGTAGCAACCTCCCGTGTTATTCATGGCAGGCGTACCCGTCCAGATGGGCAAAAGGTGAAATATAGCCTGTTTGCTACTGAGCCGCTAGGTTTGCCATTTGTAGTGTCGACTTATGATCCGCCCCAGCGTCCTCTACGAATCACTCACCCCAATGGAGCACGCGGAGTCGAGTGGGTCAAGATGGAGGTAGCGGAACATCAAATGGATTCATTTCATGCCTTGTCACAGAACGATAAGTGGCTCAGAGTAGACATCTCATCACATATAAGACACACAAAAGTAATGGAAGTCGGTCTTTCAGGCCTATGCCAGACACTGGACTCAAAGCTGCTGCATGGTGCTGTAATTACGTCTGTCTAGTCTGAACCGGCATTGATCTATCGCTGAATGACCGGATTGAAGAGGAAGGGAAGTGTGAAGTGATGACAGTAAACTTAAAAACGGATTGCATAGAGCTGCTTACGCGTCTGCGCAGAGAAGGAATTCATTTGTGGGAGGAAAACGGGAATCTACGCTTCAGATCTCCCAAAGGTGTGCTTACAGACCGTGATGTACAACTGCTAAAAGCTTACAAAATGGAACTGCTAGAATTGCTGCAAGCTGAATCCACCGCAGCGGCCCTTACGCCAGATCCAGCTTCACGATATGAACCTTTCCCACTTACCGATATCCAATCTGCTTATTTACTAGGACGTCATGATTTGTTCGGTTATGGAGGTGTAGCTTGTCATATTTATATGGAGCTCCACTACCCCGAACTGGATCCGACACGAACAGAGGAAGCCTGGAATCAACTTATTTTACGTCATGACATGTTAAGGGCGATTATAGATCAAAATGGTCATCAGCAAGTGATGGAGAGTGTACCTCGTATGGAGATTGCATCGCTGAATCTGATAGATTGCGAGGAGCAGCTAGCTGAAGCTAAACTTGAGCAAATTCGGGAAGAGATGGGTCATCGTATTTATGATACGAACCGTTGGCCGTTATATGATATTGGTGTCACTCATACACGTCATGGTGCGATTCTCCATGTATCCATGGAATTTTTGATTGCCGATTGGGCGAGTATGTGGCAATTGTTAGCGGAGTTCGAGGCACTGTACAAAGAACCTGGGACAGAGCTGCCTGAACTGAACCTCCGTTTCCGCGATTATGTGCTGGCTGAGCGCGGCCTGCGCGAGACTGTAGCTTATGCCAATGACAAAAAATATTGGCTTGAACGCATCGATATGCTGCCGTATGCGCCGGATTTGCCGCTTGCCAAGCAGCAGCTTGCGATGGTGACACCTCGTTTCGAGCGGCGCTATCTGCAACTGGACCAGAAACAGTGGGGTACGCTTAAGCATCATGCACAGCAGCGCGGCTTGACACCAACAGCTGTGGTAATGACGGCATATGCGGCCGTAATTGAGCGCTGGAGTCGTAATCGGACATTTAGTTTGAACTTGACGCTGCTAAACCGCTTGCCGCTGCATGCTCAGGTTCATGACCTCGTTGGTGATTTTACATCAGTAAACTTGTTAGCTGTGCAGTGGGAGACTAACCATAGGTTTTATGAACATGCCAAGGCGTTGCAAAAACAGTTATTTGAAGACTTGGACCATCGTTTATATTCCGGAGTTGAAGTATTACGTGAAATTGCACGTAAAAGAGGACGTGAAGCTGCTCTGATGCCGATTGTATTTACGAGTGCAATTGGTCTTGTTGAGCCCACTCAAGGCAGTTCTCTCGACGGAAAATTAAGTGGGTACGGTATCAGCCAGACGCCGCAAGTGTTGATCGATTGCCAGGCGATGGATAGCGCAGCTGGACTGCAGGTCAATTGGGACGTGCGTGCCGGCGTATTTCCGGAGCAGATGGTTAACGATATGTTTGATGCATTTGAGGGTTTGCTGCGTTCTTTGGCGAGTTCTAGCCTGGTCTGGGAGGAAGCGGACCCGATCTCGTTGCCGGCGTGGCAGTTAACCGAAAGATATGAGATCAACGCAACAAAAGCACCTTTGCCAGATCATTCTTTGCACTATCCCATACGAGTTCAAGCTGCGGCAACACCAGATCTGCCGGCTGTCATTGACAGCAGCGGAACGATCACGTACAAGGAACTGGTACAGCGGGCTGCGGCAGTGGCAGCACGATTAACGGCATTAGGATGTGTCGTTCAGGATCGAGTGGCTATTGTTATGGAGAAAAGTGCGCATCAAGTAGCTGCTGTACTTGGCGTGCTGTCTGCCGGGGCAGTATATGTGCCTATCGATGCAAAGCAGCCTGAATTGCGCCGTCTGTCTATGCTGGAGCAAGCGGGCGTTCGTTATGTCCTAACGTGCGCGGATACGGGACTTCAATGGCCTGATTCTTTAACCACCATCGAAGTGGATCAGCTACCACCTATGCAGGATCATACAGTCCACTGTGAGTGTGATCCTGACTTGCCTGCGTACATCATTTACACCTCGGGTTCTACGGGGCAGCCTAAAGGCGTGGTGATGAGTCATCGTGCTGTCGCCAATACGATTACGGACCTGAATCGTAGATTTAACATCAACCATAATGATCGCGTACTGGGACTTGCCCAGCTCAGCTTTGACTTGTCTGTCTACGACATATTTGGTCCGCTCTCAGTAGGGGGAACTGTCGTCTATCCAAGTGATGAGCGACGTACCGATCCTTCTCATTGGGCAGAACTTATCGAGCAGCATAACGTTACGGTATGGAATACGGTCCCGGCCTTAATGCAAATGCTCATGGCATACTTAAATGGTGAAACAGGCAACTGTCTCCCTGACCTGCGGCTTGTATTTTTATCCGGCGACTGGATTCCGCTGACTTTGCCAGATCTGATTATGAGTCGGTTGCCAGAGGTGCAGCTTGTAAGTATGGGGGGAGCAACTGAGGCTGCTATCTGGTCGATCTATCATAGATATACAGGACTTCAAGAGGACTGGTGCAGCATTCCTTATGGTCGTCCGTTGGATAATCAGAGCTTCCGAATATTGGACGATCGGATGCGGGATTGTCCTGTGTGGGTTAGCGGCGAGTTGTACATTTCCGGAGATGGCTTGTCCGATGGATATTTGGGAAATGAGGCTGCAACTCAGGAACGCTTTATAAGACATCCTTCTGACGGAGAACGGCTGTACCGTACGGGAGACTTAGGTCGTTATACGCCAGGCGGGGAGATTGAGTTCCTTGGTCGAGAAGACAATCAAGTCAAGATCAAGGGACATCGTATTGAACTGGGAGAGATCGAATCTGCCCTGCTTCAGCATCCTGTTGTTGCTGCTGCAGGGGTTGTGGCATCTGGCAAAGGGGAAGAACAAGCGCTGTTAGCGTTTGTGGAAACGGGCCTTAAGGCAGAACGGCAGTTAAGCGTGGAACAAGCGGTGTGGACCCCTTTGCTGGAAGGCATCGATGAACATGCCACAGCAGCCACACGTGATGTACACGTGGCAGACATCCGATCAGCAACAGCAGCGCTTGATCAGGCGGTATACTACGCGATGTTGTTAGCACTGCAAAAACAAGGGCTATTTATCCCAGGCGAACTGTATGCTGAGGAGGCCATAGAATACTGCCAAGGTATCTTGCCTAAGTATCGCTGGCTGGTTCGGCGTTGGATCGCAAAGCTGACACAAGCGGGGCTATTAGTCGAACATGTTGATGGGCGTTGCAGTACTGCGCAACTTGTCGATGAAAGAACAGTCCGTGATTACTGGGTGTCGGCGGAGTCGATCTGGCTGAATGTGCTTGGCTCATCAGGATTTACAGCATATGTGCGCAGCAATACGGAGAAGCTGTCAGAACTGCTTGGTGGTCAGCAGGATGCAGTATCGTTATTGTTTCCGGAAGGCAAGCTAGATCACGTTAGATCCTTATATGTGGATCATGTTATGGCGAACTATCTCAATGATTGCATGTGTACGTTATTGCAGCGTATTATGGCGAGCCAGCCACAAGGACGTTGCTTGCGCATTTTGGAAGTAGGGGCAGGTACAGGAGCAACGACAGAAAAAGTATTACAAGCTTTAGAAGGTTATGAGGTAGAGTATGTATTTACGGACGTTACGGCCTTCTTTATTCCGGGAGCAAAAGCCAGATTTGCACAATATCCGTGGGTTCGTTTTGGGCAATTTAATGTAGATGAGGATTATCGGGCACAGGGATTATCCCCTAATAGCTTCGACGTAGTGCTGGCTGCTGGAGTTTTGGAAAATGCACGGGATATTCCAGTCAGCATGAACAGTTTAAATCAACTTATTAGTCCAGGCGGGTGGCTTATATTTACGGAACCAACAGAAGAGCATGCCTGGATATTGGCTTCGCAAGCCTTTATGATGACAGAACCGGGCGATGAGCTTCGTGCTGACAGTTCGTACCTGAGTAAGGATGACTGGTTACAACTGCTGCACAGGTATGGGGAAGAACCTGTTTTATGTTTGCCAGCATCACAGCATAAGCTGGCCCCTTTAGGATTCCATCTGTATGCCAAGCAGATGAAACAGGATCGATTATCCTTACAAACTTCGGAGCTGGAGCATTTTCTCGTTGAACGTCTGCCTGCGTATATGATTCCTGCTCATCTACAGATTGTAGATGCCCTTCCATTAACAGGGAATGGAAAGCTGGATCGGCGCGAGCTGCTGACTTGGCTTCCTGCAGCTACAACAGGAGATGATAACAGCATGGTCGCTGCCGAAGAAAGCATGGATGAAGATGAGGCACAGCTTGCCGAAATGTGGGCAAGTGCATTAGGTATTCCGCGTATTGGCAGGCTGCAAAGCTTTTATGAGCATGGCGCTGACTCGCTTATTATGGCGCAAGTTGCGGGCAAACTACGTGACAAGCTGGCAGAGCAAGCAATGCGTACCGTTATTCCGTATGATGCATTGCTTCGCCAAATGCTCAATTATCCCACCGTAGCGGAACTGTCCCAATTTATGCGTTCATACGATCAAGAGCCTGAACGGCAGGCTGCTATTGCCCTCTCTGCGGCAGCAGGGAGCTCAAGCAACGCTGCGCTTACATCATATGGCGGAGGCGAGACCGGACCTCTTCGCGTAGTATTCCATGCAGGGCTCGGAACGATGAATTGTTTCCACTTATTGCTGGAACGTCTTAAACTGGATCATTTAGGTGCAGTTATAGGCATCTCGATTGCGGATGTGGAGACTTACTGTTCCTTGGCGCCGTCAGAGCTTATTGAACGGATTGCAGATGACTATACGGAGCGCTTGCTGGAAAGCGGCTGCAAACAGATGCAGCTCCTTGGGTATAGCTTGGGCGGCATGATCGCGATTGAAGTGGCCAGAAGACTAGTCGAGAAGGGGATTGAACTGTGTGATCTAGTTCTGATTGACAGTCATCCCGTGTTGTTTGATATTAATGATGATCTCGTCATTGAAACGTTATTTGTTCCCAATTTGCATATTTCCCTTGCATCAGCTGGGTTTGATGATGCAACTCCTGAAGAACTTGGGTGTGGGCTGATCCACGTCTTTGAACAGAACAATCAAAGCGTTCCGCAGGGCTCCGTCTGCACAATCGGCGGGGATAAAGTACTTGACAAGGTAGGGACGCTATTTAATAAAATGGCGATGATGCCTATGAAGGATCGATTCACCGCATATGTGGATGCAGTGACGGCTAATACGGGCAATCATATGCCGGTTGAGATGGCTGAAGGTTTGTATAAAGTGTATTGCCAAAGCTTTATGGCGTCGCGTTATACTCCGCTTCCTTATATGGGAAATATCCGACTTTTATTAGCCGAAGAGCCGGTTGGCTTTTTACCAGGTACCGATCAAATGACGCATGATTTTTGGAGGGACGTTTGTCTAGGAGATTTTGAAGTGATTACAATTGGAGGCAATCACTTTAGTTGTATAGAAGATCCCAAACATGTGGCTAACGTTGCACAAATTGTATCTGCACCGCTGCTTAAATGCTAGCGCTTGTACTATGAATAGAAGCTCCCCGAGTTTGTCTCGGGGGGCTATTTATATTTCACATGAAAAGGAAGCAGACATAATTAAAGCGCGTGCACATCAGCTGTTCCATAACAAATGTATTGCATCGTAATGGCAGAATTCGTTATCGGCTGTTGCTAGGCAGCTATGCTATACTAAATACATAAGCTTCGCGAAAGGAGCATTTTAATATATGATGCAGGATCAAGAATTAAACACAGCTATAAGCCAGAGGCCAAGCGTGCTGCTGGTTGACGGGATGGCTGTGCTGTTTCGTGCTTACTATGCAACTGCTTACGGCGGATCAATCCGTAGGATGAGTGACGGCACGCCTACCAATGCAATCTTTGGTTTTATTCGTTATTTCTGGGATGCGGTAGAACGATTTAAGCCCTCTCATATCATATGCTGCTGGGATTTAAGCAGCAAGACGTTCCGTTCGCAGCAATTTTCCGAATATAAAGCCAATCGAGCGGAGTGTCCAGAGGATCTAGTGCCTCAATTCCAACTTATCCGTGATGTCATGGATTCCTTCGGCATACCAAATGTATCTTGTGAAGGTTATGAAGCAGATGATTGTATTGGGACACTGGCACGCATTTATCGAGATCAGAATGATGTTATGATCTTGACAGGGGATCACGATATGCTGCAGCTTGTCCATGAGCACACGAAGGTGATCATCATGAAGAAGGGCCATGGCAATTATGCTGTTTACAGCCCGGACTACTTGATGGAAGAACGTCAATTAACTCCTGAACAAGTGATAGATGTTAAAGGATTGATGGGAGATACGTCTGATAATTATCCGGGTGTTCGCGGCATCGGCGAGAAAACAGCGTACAAGCTTGTGCAGCAATACGGTACGATTGAAGGTATTTTAGACCATATGCATGAGCTGACCAAAGGGGTTCGTACGAAGATTGAAGCGGATTTGGATATGCTGCATTTATCCAGACAACTGGCTCGCATAGAATGTGAGGTTCCTTTGGAATGTGAGCTGGATGCATGTGTGTTTGCTCCGGATGCTGAAGAAGTGAAATTGATCTTTGAACGGCTGGAAATGAAAAGCATGATTGCCTTTACAGGAGTGTCTTAAACATAGAAGGATTGAAATGCGCAATGCCGGGTGTATATCCAGCACTCGGTATTGCACAGATCCTGCTGCTACAGGCCAATTTTGAGTTAGGTTTGTACAGCAGTATAAGAGTGATGTAATTTGGCATCAAGATCTGATACATAGGGAAGGAAGAGTGCATTGCGTCAGAAGCATACAGCTCCAATTATAAGTGGGGCACAACCAGACAGACAAAGAAGTACATTTATGTTAAAAATAGCTGCGCTTGTCACTGCACTGAGTGTAACGATTACGCTTGCTGTACCTTATCAAGTCAATACAGTGCATGCAGTCGGGTCGATAAAAGCGGTATCCGTATCCCAAAATGCCCCGCTTGCTGCTCCAAAGGCTCAACTGAAGTCTGTCCAAACGGGTAAGCAGACTTTTAAGGTATCTACTGTCACGATTCCTAAGGGCTATCGAGTATCCGCGACATTTGGCAAGCAGCAGTATGGAACTTCTGCCGGTCTTGGCGCTATCGTCAAAGCCAATCAAGCCGTAGCTGCCATAAATGGTACGTTCTTTGAGGCTTACACTGGAGTACCAGAACCGTGGGGAACGTTAATTATTAACGGAAAGATAGAACATGTGGGCAATACGGGAACGATAATCGGTTTTGATCGACAAGGCAATGTGTTGATGGACACACTTCGCATCCAGATTACGGGTACCGTGGAGAGCAAGGCAACAGGGAAGAAGAACAATTGGTATACCTATTTTGTGAATCGAACACCAGCAAAAGACGGTTCTTCGGCTGTTCTTTACACCCCAATGCGTGGCAAAAACATCGGATTTACATATGGCAAAGCAGTAGTGGTTGAGCAAGGTATCGTCAAAGAGGTTGCTGCTGGTAAAAATGTCGCCATCCCGGCAAACGGCTTTGTACTTGTTTATACAGGCAAGGAAAAGCGTATGGCGGACAGATTTGCTGTAGGTGATCTTGTTGATGTACAGACCAAGTATACGAATACAGCAGGCAAACAGTTGGATTGGTCCGAGGTTCAGACAGCAATTGGAGCTGGGCCTAGATTAGTCAAAGATGGCCAAATTGCCTTGAATCCTGCGCAAGAAGGCTTTAAGCAGGACAAAATATTAAGTTTGTCCGCTACTCGCAGCGGTATAGGTGTTATGCCGGATGGCTCGGTGATGCTGGCGACGGTCCCTTCGGCAACGATGAGCCAGTGGGCGGCGATCTGGAAGCAGCTTGGTGCGAAGCAGGCGATGAATCTGGATGGAGGAGCATCGTCAGGCCTATACGCTAATGGCAAAATGATGACTGAACCAGGGCGCGCGCTGAGCAATGCTTTACTATTCCGTAAGCCGTAGCTCATAAGTCAAACCAAAAGCTAATCGGCTGGACTGCGGGTGGGAATCCATTTATTTTAAAGTGGTGTGGATGACACAAATAGAAGCAGGAACTATTGCCTGCTTCTATTTGCTGCTTGAACTGAAGTTGACGGCCGCTAATCGGTAAAATGGGCTTCCCCTACGACCAGGTATAAAAACTGACGAAGTTCCTCAGCTTCTTCAATGCCTAATTTAAAATGCGCTTCTAAATAACCTTCGTCTTTTAAGTCATCTTGACCGATGATGCCTGTAATCCCGCTTTGCAGATCGGTTACCAGCTTCTTGCCGTAGAAGCGGCTTGTCGTTGTTACGGCAAGGTCAAAGCGATGCAAGCTTTCCCCTATAAATGTCACAAAACGTGATGTCGTATCTTCGGTGTAATCAGATAGAAAGTCTAATTCGTGATTCATCCCCACTCGCCCCCTCCATAGATAACGTTCTCATTATAGCCCATTACGTCAAATATTGGATAGGAATAACGATCCTAATATTGACAGAAAAGATGGTCATGCTATAATAAGCTTAAATTCATAACTAGGATGAGGAAGCACCTCTTCGACGACGATATACGTTGAAGGCGTGCTTCCTTTTTGATGTCTGCATATCGCCGGATTGTTATGAAGGACTATTATTTTTCAATAGGAGGTAAGGCGATATGCTAGTAGTATGGATGACACGAATGGAGAAGGTGACAGCAGCCGGAGTGACTATTACAGGGCTTGTAAGTGCTGGTGAGGAAGAAGGAAAATGGATTGTATTGTGGGAGACAGGCGTGTCTGATCAAGTGGACGACATAACGGACAACCATATACAGCAGGAATCCGTCACTTGGTATGAAGGTGGGGTCTGGCTTGAGATGCGGGCGGCGCTTCGATCGGGCATGGCGCGCTTGCTTAGCATTGGATTTCAGCCTGCTCTTGGCTTCATGCCAGATACGAATATTCATGAGCGGCGTATGAAAGAGCATAACGAATGGATCAACTGCTACGGAGACCTGAACGTTAATGATACGCTGTATGAACGTTTAACGGCGTGGCGCAGAGAACAAGCGATTTCCTTGAAGAGGGCGCCATTCTGGATTGCAACGAATCGAATGCTTAGACTGGTAAGTGCATTTGTGCCTTATTCGGCAGAGGAGCTGCGGCAGTTGCCGGGATTCGGCGAGGCTAAGGTAAGGGCGTATGCGGAGTCGATCACGGCAATAACGAAGACGATCGGACGCGCTGCGGAATTCCCATTGAACTGGGTGCGAGAAACAGTGTCTGAACCGGTATTTCTCAAGTGGGTTTATGAGCAGGAGCAGGCCAAACTGAATAATGAATTTGGAAAACTTGTAGAACGTCGAATGTTACTCGAAGGGATACAGAATCAGATGTCGGCTGAGCAGTTGACAGGGCACTTAAAAATAGATCGAAGAGAATTGCTAGTACGGATCGAAGCATTAGTCGCAGACGGTTATGACATCCATGACTTTATTGAGCTGGAGCTCTCCATAATTTCAAGTGAGGAACGTCAATCCATTATAGCTGCACTTGCAGAATTGGGGGTTGAATACTTAAAACCGGTATTCGTTCGTGTGTATGGAGAGGACGCCTTGCAGATGGCAAGTGGTGAATTGCAGCGCAAATATGAATACATTCGGCTCGTAAGAATGACATTGAACGGTCAAGTAACAGGGAATCAGGATGAAGTACAAGAATTAAGTATTAACAAAGCACCAAATACGCCGGCAGAAGGAACGTCAAGTGACAAGAAGCAGGGAAGGCAGACGGCTTAGATTACAAGCTGATCGAGTATACATATAGCCCGCTAACCATTATTGATTAGCGGGCGGATTATGCAGGAAATGAACCTGTTCAATTGTTAAGTTTACAGCCAATCCTTCTTACGGAACCAATACAACATAAACAGGGCGAGTGCCAGCATAAAGCCGCTGACATATAACGAGCCGTATTCGTTATGCATAAATGGCACATAATCAAAGTTCATGCCGTAGAAGCCGGTAATGAAGGTCAGGGGCATAAAGATCGTTGTAACGGCCGTAAAGACGCGCATGATTTCATTGGCCCGGTTTGCAATGCTTGATTGGTAAGACTCTCGTAAGTTTGCCATTAAGTCGCGGAACGTTTCAAATGTTTCAGCCACTTTAACAGCATTTTCATAAATGTCGCGAAAATATTTCTGGAGGTTATCATCAATAAGCCGCAAGTCTTTGCGATACAGAACAAGGAGTACTTCCTTCTGCGGACCTAGTCCCTTCTTAAGCCACAAGATCTCGCTTCGCAGATTAATGATTTCGTTTAAGTGAGATTTCTTCGCATTTACGAGTACGACTTCCTCAAGATTGTCAATCTTGGCTTCAATTCGATCCGCAACCGTAAAGTAGTTGTCTACAACGGTGTCAGCAAGTATATAGAGCATACGGTCCGGCGTGCTCACTTCCTGTTCCCACAGCAAGGGCTTAACGGTACGCAATTCATTAATTTTCTGCTTGGTAACGGTAATTAGATAGTGTTTGCCAAGAAAAATATTTAAAGCACGGAGAAATATTTCTTCATCATCAAACCGAATGCTGTTAATCACAATGAAGTAATGACCTTCGTATATTTCCATCTTCGGCCGCTGTTCATCCTCACTTAGGCAATCCTCAACTGCGAGATCGTGAATATGAAACATCGGCTGTAATACAAGAAGATCATCAACGTCCGCATCGATCCAGTAGAATCCTGCATCAGGCGGGGTCAATGTGACATTAATGTCTTCGATCGGTGTAAACACACCGTCGTTGACGAGACGTATTTTCATCACCATCACTCCTTCATACCACCGCTTATCGGTAGCTTGCGTCGTCGTTATCATGACGATTCATAACTAGCAACGTGAAGATGCGGGGATGGTGAAGTTGTTCACAGTGTTGAGTGAATGAACAGAGTCAGGCGTGTAAGGACACCATAATAGGGTCCCTCAAGCGCGAACAACTAACGACAGCCACAAGCACAAGCTTACGTGATCGTCGAATCGTCATATTCGGTTGTCCGTTCTTACCGTGGCACGGCCTCGGGTCGCCATCCATCCGAAATTCACCTCTACAAAATAGAATGTAAACAAGTGCTTTTAATCCGTTAGGTCTGAAGCACTTGTCTAGTATAACGCGGCATTAGTAGCCTTTCAAGGGATATTCAGATGAAACTTATGCCTTCAATATATGGTGTACTGCCATTACATGTGATTTGACCCTTGACGAAATGCTTGCCAATGCCTTAAATTATTACCAAGTCCAATTGATGACCAATTTCATAAGCAAATGGCAATCTTATCAAGAGCAGGTGGAGGGACAAGCCCGATGATACCCGGCAACCGGCGCAAGCAGTATGTTTTGCGCAGCGGTGCTAATTCTTGCAGATGCATGGTGTAGACGAATGTTTTGCGCCCGGCAGCTGATAGATGAGAGAGGCGCATGAATATATGCAGGCATGACCTTTCTCGTATCATACAGAGAAAGGTTTTTTTGTATTCAATTTTAACAAAAGTCGAATTTGCTTACGTTATTGTTCATCTTTCAGGACACATTTCGAAGGGGGAGAGCGTCATGCCGATTAAAATACCGGACCATTTGCCGGCGAAAGAAATATTGACTCAGGAGAACATATTCGTCATGGACGAATCACGCGCTTATACACAAGATATTCGTCCGCTGCGAATTGTTATACTTAACTTAATGCCGACAAAAGAGACCACTGAAACACAGTTGTTACGTCTAATCGGGAATACGCCGCTGCAAGTGGATGTGACGTTGCTTCATCCTGCGACCCACGTATCCAAAAATACATCGGCGGAGCATCTGTCGTCCTTCTATAAGACATTTGAAGATGTAGAAAATGAACAATTTGACGGCATGATCATTACAGGTGCTCCTGTTGAGCAAATGGAATACGAAGAGGTAACCTATTGGAAGGAACTCTGCGACATCATGGAGTGGTCCAAGGATCATGTGACATCAACCATGCATATTTGTTGGGCCTCACAAGCTGGGCTGTATTATCATTACGGTGTACCCAAACATCCGCTTTCTAATAAGTGTTTTGGTGTATTCCACCATTCATTGAGCAAGGAGAATGTCAAGTTGACTCGCGGCTTTGATGAGTTATTTCTAGTACCACAATCTCGTCATACGGAAGTCCGCAGAGAGGACATTGAGCAGAAGAAAGGCTTGGAAATTTTATCTGAGTCGGACGAAGCAGGCGTATACTTGGTAGCGAGCGAAGACGGACGTCATATCTTTGTAACAGGCCATTCCGAATATGACACGTGTACATTGAAGTGGGAGTATGATCGGGATGTTGCTAAAGGAATGGAGATGGAGCTGCCGTGTAACTACTATCCTAATGATGATTCGACCAAAACACCGCGTTCAACATGGAAAGGGCACGCCAACTTACTTTTTTCCAACTGGCTTAACTACTATGTATACCAAGAAACGCCGTATGAACTACGTTCTGTAGCAGTACGTAAAGAAGGGGCAGGTGTATAGCATGATTAACCGTGACGAGCAGTCTTATCGGATGGAAAGCCAATTAGCGCAAATTGGTTCCATTCAGGAGCCGACGACAGGCGCAGTAACCTTCCCAATTTATCAAGCTACCGCGTATCGGCATCCTCGCCTAGGACAGAGTACAGGTTTTGATTACATTCGGACCAAGAACCCGACTCGGGCGGTGTTGGAGGATGCGGCTGCCTTGTTAGAGCGCGGAGATGCAGGTTTTGCCTGTAGTTCGGGCATGGCGGCGCTTCAGACCGTCTTTGCCCTATTCGGACAAGGTGATCACTTGATTGTCTCTTTGGATCTATACGGTGGCACCTATCGTATGCTAGAACGACTGCTGTCCCGGTTTGGTGTGACGGCTTCTTATGTGGATACAAACGATCTTGAGGCGATAGAATCCGTTCGTCAACCGTCCACTAAAGCTATATTTATCGAGACCCCTACGAATCCGCTTATGATGATTACCGATATTGAAGCTGTTGCCAAGTGGGCGCAGTCCCATAACATGCTGACAATCGTGGACAATACATTACTTACGCCGTTTTTCCAGCGTCCGATTGAGCTGGGAGCGGATATTATCGTACACAGTGCTACCAAATATTTGGGCGGACACAATGATGTACTTGCTGGACTTATCGTGACAAAGGGTAAAGAATTGTCCGAAGAGATGGCTTTCCTTCATAATTCTATTGGTGCTGTGCTTAGTCCGAGTGACTCTTATCAGCTCATGCGCGGAATGAAGACGTTAGCGCTGCGTATGGAGCGGCATGAATACAACGCTACACGTGTTGCAGAGTGGCTTAATACACACGAATCAATAGACACGGTTTATTATCCAGCACTTGTGGATCACCCGGGCTATGTGATCCAACGCAAACAATCATCAGGCAACACCGGAATATTATCGTTCCGCTTGCGTGATGCTCGTTATGTGGAGCCGATCTTACGTCATATTAAGCTAATTGCATTTGCGGAGAGTCTGGGCGGTGTGGAATCACTAATGACCTATCCTGCAGTTCAGACCCATGCGGACATCCCGCAAGAAATTCGGGAAGCTGTAGGTGTTGATGATCGCCTGCTGCGTTTCTCTGTTGGAATCGAACATGTAGATGACATTATTGCAGACCTGGAACAAGCGTTATCTGCCGCCAAGGAAGAGTTGGCGTCAACGCCTGTTTTGGAAGCAAAAGGGGTGTAGAGCATGAGTCAGGGACATCATAACGATCAGTTCGCAACGCGACTTATTCATTTTGGCAGTGAGGTGTGTAAGCATACGGGGGCTTCGAGCGTTCCGATTATCCAAGCTTCGACGTTTCATCATGAAGATATTTATAATCCGCCGCGTCATGATTACTCCCGCTCAGGCAATCCGACACGCGAGGCATTAGAGGATTATATTACGGTATTGGAAGGCGGCAAGCGAGGCTTTGCATTTGCATCCGGTATGGCGGCTATATCTACGGCCTTTCTTTTATTTTCGGCAGGTGATCATGTCATCGTTACGGAGGATGTATACGGCGGTACATATCGTTTGCTGACTACAGTGTTGAATCGCTTAAACATTGAATCCACTTTTGTAGACATGACGGATATCACGCAGGTTCAGGCAGCTATTCGCCCGAATACGAAAGCTGTATACATGGAGACGCCATCCAACCCGACGCTTAGAATTACCGACATTGCGGCCGTAACCGCATGGGCCAAGTCCAAAGGACTCCTTACATTGGTGGACAATACGTTTATGACTCCATATCATCAACGACCGATTGAACTAGGCGTGGATATCGTCATCCATAGTGCCACCAAGTTCCTTGGAGGACACAGCGATGTGCTTGCAGGCCTTATCGTGACACATGATCAAGATCTAGGACACCAAGTAAAAGTGCTGCAGAATGGGCTTGGCACGGTGCTTGGTGTGCAGGATAGCTGGCTGCTTATTCGCGGCATGAAAACATTAGAAGCTCGAATGAAGCAAAGTGAAGAGAGCGCACGCAGGTTGGCTGTGTGGTTGAGTGAGCGAGAGGATATCGTTAATGTGTATTATCCAGGGCTGCCTAACCACCCAGGACGGGAAATACATGAACAGCAATCGAGTGGATACGGAGCTGTCGTATCATTTGATGTAGGTTCAGGCGAACGGGCCAAACAAGTGTTAAATAAGGTTCGTTTGCCGCTTGTCGCCGTCAGCTTGGGAGCAGTGGAAAGTATTTTATCGTACCCGGCTATGATGTCACATGCTGCAATGCCACCGGAAGTACGTGCAGAAAGAGGAATTACGGATGGTCTGCTTCGTTTCTCTGTCGGTCTGGAGCACATTGAAGATTTACTAGCTGACTTGGAACAGGCATTGAACACGAATTGAGATGGTTTATGAATACCCTGCTTTGCCGGATAAACCGATATATTTTATTGCTAAAATGTATCGGTTTCGTCGATGGTGAAGGGGGTATTTTTCTGGGGTAAACTATGTTACGATGATTATTAGTTTTCAGAATCAAGTTTATTATTCATAACTTATTGCACGTACGAATACAGTTTCAACATACGACGAGCTTGGCCGTTGAATCCGTGCATCCTAATAGGAGAGGAAGTGACGGTGACGATGATATCACCGGTAGATCGCATTTTAGACAAAGCTTTGCGCGGTGAGCGCATCAATGCAGAAGAATGCGTAACGCTGTTCGAATCTGATCAGGTCGAGAAGATGGGACATGTCGCTAACGAGATTATGAAGAAGTGGCATCCAGACCCGATCGCGACATTTGTTATTGGACGTAATATTAACTATACGAATGTATGTGACACTTACTGTCGGTTCTGCGCTTTCTACAGAGCGCCTGGATCGAAGGAAGGTTACGTACTGCCGAACGAAGTGATTTTCCAGAAGATTCAGGAAACACTTGATGTTAACGGCACTGAAATTTTGATGCAGGGCGGCACGAACCCTAATTTGCCGTTTAGCTATTATACGGATTTGTTAAAGGAAATTAAGCAGCGTTTTCCTAAGATTACGATGCATTCTTTCTCACCAGCTGAAATATGGAAGATGAAAGAAGTGTCGGAGGGATTGTCCCTTGAAGAGGTTGTGCGTCAGATTCATCAAGCGGGTCTCGATTCGCTGCCAGGCGGCGGTGCAGAAATATTGGACGACCGCACTCGTCGTAAGATCAGCCGCTTAAAGGGCACTTGGCGAGAGTGGATGGACGTTATGCAGACTGCACACAAAGTTGGTATGACGACTACAGGCACGATGGTCATCGGCTTCGGCGAATCGATGGAAGAGCGTGCGCTCCATTTGGAGCGTATTCGGATCGCACAAGATGAATGCAAGGAATTTAATTATCCATCACGAGGATTTTTGGCATTTATCCCATGGACATTCCAACCGGATAATACCAATATGAAGGCAGAACGGGTTACGCCTGAACAGTATTTGAAGACACTTGCCATCAGCCGTATTTTCCTGGATAATATCCCTAACTTCCAATCGTCATGGGTGACGATGGGGCCAGAAGTAGGCAAGCAAACATTAAGTTATGGCTGCAATGACTTCGGTAGTACGATGATCGAGGAAAATGTTGTATCCGCAGCTGGCGCCACACATAAGGTCAATATTGAGAGTATTTTACGCATTATTCGAGAAGCTGGTAAAGTACCTGCGCAGCGGGATACACAGTACAACATTTTACAAGTGTTTAATGACGAGAAGAATGCTGTAGCACGCGACTTTATTATGCAGAATTAATATCAATCCACATCCTAAGCGTATTGAGAATATTAGCCAAGGGGGCTATTATTCTTGATACGTTTTTTTGCATGTATGAAGCTTAAAGCAGAACCAGTGCAGCCAAGCCACGAAACCGTACATTTCACATACGATATCTGAAAGGGATGGGAGGATAAAGAGCCTGTATACCAGGCATGTTCTGTTAACGTCAGAATGGATTACCAAATCTCACTTCGTATATATGGTTCTAGGCACCCATATACTGAATAAGGAACAGAAAGGAGTGAGCTTCATGGAACTGTTCACCGTATCCATTCCCAGTGCACAGCTTAAAGAGCTGGAATCCTTAACTGAGCTATTGAAATGTGAGATGGGCGATTTACATACAAGTTCAAGCAGAATTACATTAGACACCTTCCGAACAGACAAAATAGCAGGCGTGACATGCACCGGCTTATTGCCTGAATTCCAGCTTAAAGTTCATGGACAGGATGTATGGAAACGTGCAGCTAGTGCCGTTGCAGAGTATATTTTAGCCATAAAGGAAGGAGCGCTCATACGTGCTTTGATTGCAAAAGAAAAGCACGTTGAGGATGCGGATCGCAACAAGATTGAAGCATACTGCTATCAATTGCTAAATGGCTATGAGGACCATGGTTCTCCTGAAGTAAGGCGCAGACGAAAGAGTAAAGTATCCAAAGCCTTGCAGCTTTACCTTGAAGAGCACACCGTGTTAAATGTTGACGGATTTATTCGGTTTCGCTTGGAAAGCTACATGACAGAGCTGCGTGAAGTGGTTGATTATGCAATTGATGAATATGTGCTGGAACGCCAATATCAAGAATTTATTAGTCTGCTGAAGTACTTTGTATACATTCAGGATACGAAAATTCCAATGGCCCACCTAATGCACAAAGGCTGCCATGAATTTACGCTGCTGGATGAGCAATGGCAGCCGATTGAACCGTCCCACGTTGTAGATGGGATGGTCGTTGAGATGATCGATTGTGATATGGAAATGGAAGATATGATCGTAAGTACGCTCATTAATGTCTCGCCGGGTCATATCGTCATTCATACACGTGATCCAGAATCTCAAGTGATCAAAACGATCCAACAAATATTTGAAGCGCGGGTTCATGTATGCGTCTACTGCACTTCATGTGACCCATATTTAACGAGTAATTGGAAGTCTCAGGACTTGGTTCCTTAAATATGTAGTAAATAGTAAGCGGTCAAGAAATAAGAGGTGTACAGATTACTTGACCGTCTCCTTGATTTCGCATATAATATCCCATATTAAAGTTTACATCTATATGCAGCGATGACGAAGACATGGATGCAAATGGTCGTCCGGACAGAGAGAGGGAACTAGGCTGGAATTCCCTTCGGTACGCATAGGCATTTACCCCTTTAGAGCTTTGAATGGGAACGATCACAAGCTTGTTTACAGGCTGTCGTATTTAGTATCATTCAACGAATCATTCTCGTTAGCGAATGACTCAAGGAATTATTCCGTCGCCTCAGCTCCTGAAGTGGGCCGTAGCGAATGTTTGTGCCTGATTGGCACGAATTGGATGGTTCAAATGAGGGTGGAACCACGGGTATAAACAACAACACTCGTCCCTTCTAGAGGGCGGGTGTTTTTTTGTTTTTTATAGCATGATTACAAATCAGTAGAAATGAGGGGGAGCTCATACATGTCTATGATACGAGTAACTTTACCAGATGGTGCTGTTCGTGAGTACGAGCGCGGAGCGACAATTGAAGATGTGGCAGCATCAATCAGCAGCGGACTGAAGAAAAATGCGGTAGCAGGTAAGTTGAATGGAAAAGTGGTTGACCTGTACACTCCAATTAATGAAGATGCGGCTGTTGCGATCGTAACGCCTGATTCGGAAGAGGGATTGGAGGTCATTCGTCACAGCTCTGCTCACTTAATGGCGCAGGCGATCAAACGGTTGTATAAGGATGCCGATGTTAAGCTTGGTATTGGACCTGTCATTGAAGAAGGTTTCTATTACGATATCGATATGAACATATCGCTGACGCCTGAGGATCTGGTTAAGATTGAAAAAGAGATGGAGCGTATCGTAAACGAGAATTTGCCGATTCGTCGTCGTGTCGTATCCCGCGAAGAAGCGCTTCGTATTTACGAAGAGATTGGTGATCCTTTAAAATTAGAGCTAATAAACGATCTCCCTGTGGATTCAGAGCTTACGATCTATGATCAAGGCGAGTTCTTCGATTTGTGCCGCGGACCGCACGTGCCAAGCACATCCAAACTAAAAGTATTCAAATTGCTCAACTTGGCAGGCGCTTATTGGAGAGGCGATGCCAAAAACAAAATGCTGCAGCGTATTTATGGAACAGCGTTTGTAAAGAAAACGCAGCTTGATGAGTATCTTCATTATCTGGAAGAGGCGAAGAAACGTGATCATCGCAAGCTGGGAAAAGAGCTGAAGATCTTTACATTCTCACGTGAAGTGGGACAAGGCCTGCCAATCTGGCTTCCTAACGGTGCTACACTTCGTCGTACGATGGAGCGTTATATTGTTGACATGGAGGAGCGTCTCGGCTACAACCACGTATATACACCCGTATTGGCAAACGTAGAGTTGTACAAGACATCCGGTCACTGGGAACACTATCAAGAGGATATGTTCCCTACGATGGTAATGGACAACGAGGAGCTTGTGCTTCGCCCAATGAACTGTCCGCATCACATGATGGTATACAAGAGCGATATGCGCAGTTATCGCGATCTGCCTATTCGTATTGCAGAACTGGGTATGATGCATCGTTATGAGATGTCGGGTGCGTTAACAGGCTTGCACCGCGTACGAGCGATGACGCTAAACGACGCGCACATCTTCTGTCGTCCGGATCAGATCAAAGAAGAGTTCGCACGTGTCATTAACTTGCTGCGCAAAGTATACGAGGACTTCGGCATTAAAGAGTACCGTTTCCGCTTGTCCTACCGTGATCCGCAGGATACGGAGAAGTATTTCCCAGACGATGCGATGTGGGAAATGTCGCAGCGTATGCTGCGTGAGGTTGTGGAAGAGATGGGCTTGCCATTCTTTGAAGCAGAAGGAGAGGCTGCATTCTACGGCCCTAAAGTGGATGTGCAAATCAAGACTGCGCTTGGTAAGGAAGAGACACTTGGAACGGCGCAACTGGACTTCTTGCTGCCAGAACGTTTCCAACTGGAGTATGTTGGAGAGGACGGATTGAAGCACCGTCCGGTAGTTATTCACCGCGGCATCATTAGTACGATGGAACGCATGACAGCTTTCTTGCTTGAGAACTTTGCTGGTGCTTTGCCGTTGTGGTTGTCGCCGGTGCAAGCTAAGATTCTGCCAGTATCACCGAACTATGAGGAGTATGCCAAAGAAGTCGAAGAGCAGCTGCGCGAAGCCGGTATCCGCGTTGAGGCAGATGTACGTAACGAGAAGCTTGGTTATAAGATTCGTGAAGCACAGCTGGAGAAGATGTCTTACATGCTCGTCGTGGGTGAGAATGAGAAGAATAACGGAGCAGTATCCGTTCGTAAACGCGGCCATGGTGATCTGGGCATGATGTCGTTGAATGAGGCGATTGCCATGCTGAACGAAGAGATTCGTACACGCAAAATGCCGGAAGTAAAAGTGGAAGCAGAATAAATATGGAGTAGATGCAGGTTCGATATGAATCATCTTCCTGCTCTGCATTAGATACTCGAAGCTCGACCATATGCTATTAAGCATATGGCCGAGCTTTTTTTGTTTGTTATCAGTTAGAAAATATTAATTTATATTCAAATCAAAAAATTAAGTGAAAGAAGCATGGATTGGTACAGTCTATAAGGGTCGAAAGTGGTGGCATTCGCTCGGATAAGTGTATACATCGTATCACGAAAAGAAAGGAGGGGAGTTTCACAGCCATATCAAAAGTTGTAATTATATATTCAGATCGCGGTGCCTCTTGATGTCGTAGGCGTTCTTTTTTTGTCGAAAATGAATAAAAGAAAATGGCGCTGGACATCCTTCCCACTAGGGAGGAGTGACCATATGTTTACAATACGCATGAATGGTAGCAAACAAAGAACATTAACTGTGTGGAGTGACATCATCGTGAAAGTGAACAGGTTGTCGATGTGGGTGTGCTGCATGATCGTTGTATTAGGAGTAAGCTTGGTGAGTGAACCATATGCTCAAGTGCAAGCAGCACACATTACTCAGGGTATCTTGAGTCAGCATCAGCGTAAGGAGCTAGCATGGAATACAATTGAGAATTGGTTCTATTCCAACAATGTGAAGGTAGTACACGATGCAGTTCATCACCTTCAACAAAATACAGTAAGTATGAAAGCTGCTCATCAGACGGTACAACGATCCACCCTATTTGTATATGTAGACGCGCAAAATAGATCTGCTATCACACCAAAGAAGAATAAGGATCAAGCCGTGTCGACGACAGGCCGCTCGCTTTATAACGATGAGTTGTACGCACCTGTGCAAGCACAGGTTGAAAAGGAAGTAACGGTGGTTGCGACTGGTTATACAGCAGGTATTGAGTCGACTGGGAAGAAGCCGGGTCATCCAGAGTATGGTATTACCTATTCTGGAGTCAAAGTGCGACGTGATTATGTGTCCACGATTGCAGCAGATTTATCCGTATTTCCACTGGGGACTATTTTATACATTCCAGGATACGGGTATGGTATTGTCGCAGATATTGGCTCGAAAATTAAAGGGAAGAAATTAGATCTTTATTTTGACACAACAAAGCAAGTTTATAAGCAATGGGGAAAAAAGGAAGTCGACGTTCAGGTTATTAAGCTTGGTCAGGGTAAAGTTACAGAAAAATTATTAAACCAGCTGAATGAAACGGTTATTAAGCATCGTGGCATGCCGAAAAAACCATTATAGCCATATGCTGACAATGGCATGTCTGATGTTAGAGATGGTGGATTGCACCAACTGATTAACTGCATATTGCGACTATACGATTCGCATAATACTTGATGGAGACACGAAAGTGTACTCTTAACGTTTGGTATTGCGACAGCATGATCGTATAGGAGGTGACATCAGATGGGTAAAAACAACAAAAACTCTAAATTGGGTGCTAACCAAAGCTTTGATGCTGAATTTGCTGCTGAGGCAGCAGGTTTATCCAATGCTACCAGCAAGCCAGCTAAAGGGCAATCTCAAAAACCGCAGCAACAATAATAAATGCAGCACGAGTGTTAGGTAACTCACTGCTAAATAATTGATGTAAAGGGCTGTCTTAAAAGTCATCACTAGATGACCAAGAGACAGCCTTTTTCGGTTGAAATAGCATAATTTCCGAGACCGCTTTGCTATAAATAAAGAGAGCTGTTCATCAGGCTGGATGCATTCATTCATATGCCATAACGAGATCTTCTTAGATGTGCCTTGCCGTTTGTTGATTAATAGAAGTTGAAGTCACACGTCAATCGGTCGTAGCTGGTTTGTTCTACATGAGCTGTGCTGCGTTGTTTGCTGATACTTGAGCGCAAGCGGATAATTGGCAGTATAGCTTCGCTTTTATCATTTTTTGTATGATTATGGTCCGATTTACCAACTTCTCAGTCTGGAGACTGAGAGCGGATTCAATCCCTCGGCGCTATTCGGCAGCTTTTATTTCCTTTACAATACAAGTATAAGTAAAGATAACGCAGCAAATCGAATGCATCATAATAAAGCGAGGGATTAAAATGAACGAGTACAATCGCGGAAGATGGTTAGGCGGTTTCGTACTGATCTGTATCGGACTTGTGTTCCTGTTGCATCAATGGGGTTACGTATCATTTGATATTGGAGATTTAATACGCACCTATTGGCCACTCATCGTAATATTTGTGGGACTTAGCGGGTTGTTGCAAGGTGGTTTCTGGGGTGTGTTCCCATTAGGGGTAGGTGTTTACTTCTTATTGAGGAATCTAGGTATTGTGACGTTATCCATGGGGGACTTTATCAAGCTCGCATTTCCGTTTGCACTGATCGTAGGGGGAATTTTTATTTTGTTCCGTCCTCGTCACACTCGACACCGGAACAATCGCCAGGAGTGGAGAGCTAATCGGGAGGAATGGAGAGGCAAACGCAAAGAATGGAAAGCGCAAAAGCAGCAATGGAAGTCCGGTTGTAACAATGGTAAGGAGGACGTTTCGGATTATCCTGATTACACCAACTACCCGGACCCCTTTAAGGATGTTAATTACTCCGCCGATAACAAGCAGTCCAACGAAAGTGAGACGAACGGCAATATAGGGGCAGGGACTCGGCCGCATAACTACAATTATGAATCAGAACCACATAAACAATTTACTACTAATAATGAAGATAAAGGTCGTATGTACAGTGAGCCCATGTTTGGCAAGCATCGTACAGTTGTGAACAAATCGGGTTTTATCGGTGACATTCATATGGGACAGGATTTTTGGGAGCTTAAACCGATGAACGTATCTCATTTTATTGGGGATACCACACTTGATTTGACCAAAGCTCAAGTTCCTTACGGCGAAACCAAGATTAACATTTCAAGCTTTGTCGGTGATGTAAAGGTATACATTCCGAATGATGTAGACTTGGGTGTAGTTGTGACCTCGACATCCTTTATCGGCGATGTGCGTGTATTGGATATGGAAGAGGGCGGTTTCCTTCGTAATGTACAAGCAGAAACACCACAGTTCTACGAAGCTGGAAAGAAAGTGCGAATTATTGTAAACACGTTTATTGGTGATGTCAAAGTAATGAAGGTAGGGTAGAAAGCATGGTGATGAAGTGGTTTCGTAATGCCCGGAGTGCAAAGTGGGAATTGCTTTTCACTTTTATTATATCTGGGTGTGTCATCATTAGCGTGCTCTGGTTCGGATTAGTTCACGGTGGAGAATGGGGCAATGGCTTAAACTGGTGGCTGTACGGCATTATAACCGTGCTGATTGTATCGGCAATTACTGGATATATATCTGGTGTTCGCTTGCAGCGAAGGTTGGATGTGCTTCATTTGAGTATGATGCAGGTGACCAAAGGGAATTGGTCTGCCCGAATTCCTGATGATGAGGACGCTTCTTTTGCCCGTCTCTACACTGATTTTAATGCAATGATGCAGACGATGGAACATAAGCTGCGTCTTCTGCAAAAGCTGTCTGAACAGCAGATGATCGACTGGGAACGAGAAAGTGAAGCGATTGTACAAGAAGAGCGAAAGCGGCTGGCACGTGACCTGCATGATACGGTCAGTCAGCAGCTTTTTGCGTTGCATATGTCATCGTCCTCGCTGCCGAAGGTAATGGAAATGGATATGAACCGCGCGAAGGTGGTCGTTGAGCAGCTTATTCAGATGTCTCATATTGCCCAGAGACAGATGAGGGGGCTGATCGCGCAGCTGCGTCCGATCGAATTGGACGGCAGAACGCTGGAAGAAGCGCTGGAGCGCTGGTTCCCTGACTATTGCAATCAGAACGGACTCAAGGGCAAGATCGACATTCAATTGCATGAAGGCTTATCGGAAGTGAAAGAACATCAATGTTTCTTAATGATACAGGAAGCAATGGCTAATGTCGTTAAGCATGCGCAGGCAAGGCAAGTGACCCTGACGATGCAGGAAGCAGATAGCCGAATTGTACTTGTAGTCGCGGATGATGGCAGAGGGTTCGATATGAACAAGACTGCACACGGGGGCAGTTACGGATTATCTACGATGAGGGAACGTGTGGACAAGTTAGGTGGACATATGGACCTTGTCAGCCAGCCAGGAGCAGGCACAACAATTCGGGTATACATTCCTTTATTTGAAGGAAATGAACAACAAGCCGTTATCGTACAATTAGAAGACGGAATGAAACAAGGTGGAGGGCGAAGCGAATGAGCAAGATGACCGTATTTCTCGTGGATGACCATGAGATGGTTCGACTCGGCTTGAAGACATACTTGATGCTTGATCCTGATATTGATGTGATTGGGGAAGCAAGTGGAGGAATAGATGCAATCGATAAGATCAGCCAGCGAAGTGATGAGTTGCCTGATCTGGTGCTGATGGACTTGATGATGCCGGATATGGACGGAGTCGAGGCGACTAGACAGCTTATCTTGAAGTATCCCAAGCTTCGTATTGTCATGCTGACGAGCTTTATGGAAGATGAGCAGGTTGTAGCTGCTATCCAAGCGGGAGCAACCAGCTATGTACTGAAAACCGTCTCGGCGGAAGATCTTATCTATGCGATTCGCGGCGCTTATCGCGGAATGCCTGTTATGAGCGGAGAAGTGTCACAGGCATTGACACGTGGTCTTCGCAAACGTGCAGCACGGCCTGATGATGAAGGATTAACGGAGCGTGAAAAAGAAGTACTCCTTCTGATTGCGGATGGCAAGTCCAATAAAGATATTTCGGATGAGCTCCATATCAGCATTAAAACGGTAAAGACGCATGTCTCTAATCTGCTTATGAAATGCGAGATGCAGGATCGTACGCAGTTGGCTGTATTTGCCCATCGAAAAGGCTGGGTTAAATTAAGTTGAGTTGAATCATCCTAATGGTAACTATCGTTAGGAAGAAGGTTGTTAGCATGCGTGAAATAGACAGTTTGATTTCTGGACGTCAATATCGATATGATGGGATTAAGGAAGTATTAGAATCATGCGGCTACGCAGTCGGAGGGAATTGGAATTACGAAGGCGGCAGCTTTGACAAGGCGGTCGAGACACACCAGGATGTTGTTGTACGAATCCCGTTTCTAGCGATCGACGGACACTTTGATGCAGAATCAGATAATGAGACGATTATTGAGCTGCGTAGTCCATTGGTCCTGAAGCATGTTGTACAGCGTGGCAACGACCCGCACGCTGAGATGCACCTGATGGGTGCAATGATTGATCAATTTCAAACTCCTGTGCAGCCAGATGCCGAAGTGTCCGATGAAGAATGGAAGGCGGGCAGACAGCTTATCCAGCAGATTGAATACAAATTAAACAAATAATACCACTAGAAAGCAGCTTATCTCGTGTCTCCAGTCTATGGAGGCTGAGCAACGGGCTGTTTTTTTGTTGATTGAATAGGTTTTATTGTGTTTTATGTTCTTTTTAAGGTAAGTTTAAGGTTGGGAGTGCAAGATAAGAACATAACGTTATAGACAATAACAATAATGATATTGAACATCGTGGGAGGGGTTCTTTATGGAAGACAATCGCAAACCATTTTCTAATTCCGAGTCGGAACTGAAACATACAGCATCTGAAGCATCTAATGTACAGCAGCAGGCAGAACAGGAGCAAGCAGCAAGCAAGCAAGGTGATGCTCAGCAAGGACATTCATCCTACTACTATGCCTATGGTCCTTATCAGTCGGTTAATTCGGAAGACACGGCGTCAACAACCTCAAGAGATGCATACGGCGCATCCAGTGACGTTCAAGTTACACCGCCTAATCCAGTGAAGCCGCTGCCGTTTTCAAGTGCTACACGCCAAACTTTTAATCAATACGGCAGTGGTACTGACGCTTCAAGCGCGGGGCCAGGGACGGCGCCGCCGGGGAACTGGAATTTTAACAATCAGAAGCCTCAGCGCAAAGGGACGTCGTTTAAGGCCATGTTTGCTTCCTTTATGGCGGGAATGATCGTAATTACGTCATTGATGTATGCAGCAGATCGTACGAACTTATTTACAGGTGAAGCTGCGAGTCATAACAATAATTCCGGTGAGGCGGCACAGACGGTTGTGAATAATACACCAACCCCATTCCCGAATGGAGCTTCGTCCGTAGCAGAGGTTGCCAAGTCAGCTAGTCCGGCAGTTGTTAAGATTGAGACATATGCTTCTGCAAGAAGAGGCGGAGGAGTAGGTTCTTCGAACCCTTGGATGGATGATCCTTTCTTTAAGCAATTTTTCGGTGACAACTATGGCGGTAATGGAGGAAATGGCGGCAATAACAGTTCGGAAGGCACTGCACCTAAATCTGAGCTGCAGCCGCTTGGCATCGGGACTGGATTTATCTTTGATAAGAGTGGTTATATTTTAACGAACAATCACGTGGTAGAAGGCGGAGAGATGGTTCAAGTTACTGTTGAAGGGTATGAAAAGCCGCTAGAAGCAGAGGTGCTCGGAAAGAGTCAGGACCTTGATCTGGCTGTTCTGAAAATTAAAGGCGAGGATTTCCCAACGTTAAAGCTTGGGAACTCGGATGCCGCACAAGTTGGGGAGCAGATGGTTGCCATTGGTAACCCGTCGGGATTTGATCATACCGTAACTACAGGTGTCTTAAGCGCCAAAGAGCGTTCGATTAATATTGATGACAATGGTACGACGCGCCAATATGAACATTTGCTGCAAACGGACGCTTCTATTAATCCAGGCAACTCTGGTGGTCCACTGCTGAATATGAAAGGCGAAGTGATCGGAATGAACGTTGCGGTGAGTAAGCAGGCGCAAGGTATTGGGTTTGCGATTCCATCCAACGTGATCAACAAAGTTGTCGAGAACCTGAAAGCAAACAAAGAAATTCCTAAAGAGCCAAGTCCATTCATCGGCGCTACCTTGATGACGATGACTGACGAAATCGCTAAAAAAATCGGAATCGAAAGCATGGACGGGGCGTTGGTAGCCAATGTCCTTTACGGTTCACCTGCTTATAAAGGTGACCTGCGTGCATACGATGTCATTACGGGCATCGAAGGTAAAGCCGTAACAAACAAAGAGGGACTAATTGAAGCGATCCAGAAGAAAAAGGTCGGGGATGTTGTCTCGTTCCAAGTATACCGTGATGGCAAGAAGATGGATGTTAAAGTAACGATTGGCGATAAAAATAAATTCGAAAACATTGAACAGCCTTAAGGATAGGAAGCGTGAGGACTATTTAATCTTGGAAACACAATAGTGGGACAGGGAAGCGAAGAGAGGATTGAACTTTCTTCGCTTCCTTTTCTGAAATGAGCGTGTCCATGTTACAATAGGATGAAAAAGATGGAACGGTGAAAGGATGACGGCCTGAACATGCGCTCTTACATTTTAATCGTAGATGATGATGAGAAGATTACATCCATGCTCCGAAGAGGCCTTGTATTTGAAGGCTTTGAAGTGAATACAGCTTCTAACGGGACAGAGGGACTGCGCGAGATGATTGTGCGAGAGCCGGACTTGCTCGTGCTGGACGTGATGATGCCAGAAGTAGATGGCTGGGAAGTTGTGCGCAGGATGAGAGAAGCGGGCAGCTCAGTGCCTGTATTAATGCTGACTGCTAAAGATGAAGTGCAGGATCGTGTGAAAGGCTTGGACTTAGGGGCAGATGACTATTTGGTCAAGCCGTTTGCTTTGGAAGAACTGCTTGCACGTGTACGTGCTCTGCTTAGACGTCGGACAGACAGCGAAGGCGGCAACCATCGTCTTGCATACGAGGATCTGTTATTGGATCTGCATACACGTGAAGTCAAACGCGGCAATCATATGATTGAGTTGACAGCGAAGGAGTTTGAGCTCCTGCACCTCTTTATGCAGAACCCAAAGCGAGTTCTTCCTCGAGATGTCATTATGGAGAAAATATGGGGTTACGATTACAGTGGTGAGTCCAACGTACTCGAAGTATATATTGCCATGTTAAGACAAAAAACAGAGGAACACAGCGGAAAACGAATCATACAGACGATTCGTGGTACTGGCTACGTGTTGAGAGGGGACACATAACGGATGTCGATTCGTCTTCGGCTAACCGTTTGGTATTCCGCGTTATTGGCGTTTACGTTGTTTTTGTTTGGAATTTCCATCTATACATTCGTTGATTACAAAATATACGGGGATATCAAACAGCGCATTAGTGACACGGTGAATCAGATCACCATTCTTCCAACGCTGGACTTTCAAAATGGTCTTGACTTTGACGTAACACCTCGGGATGCTAATCGTCTTGTTAATGAAGCTTTGTTTACGCAGCTTACTAATTATACGAACGGAAGTGTCAAGCAGTCAGACGAAATGATTGCAAGTCGTATCGAGCTTAAGCCGCCGAAATCTCCGCGCGACATTCGAGACGGCTATCGGACCGTTGATATTCGCGGTAATGAATTTCTGATTTATGAACAAGCGATTACAATCAAGAGTCAGATTGTCGGTGCTATTCAAGTACTGTCTTATACTGGACAAGAAGCTAGATTTTTCAGGGAACTGCGCAGTATTCTTATCATTTCATCAATGGTGACGGTTGTACTAGCCTTCTCGCTAGGGCTATTTCTCGCTCAAAAGTCACTGCGGCCAATCGAGAACGTCATCAAAGCTACTAACCGGATTCAGAAAGGGACGGACCTTAGCATGCGTATTCCGCGCGAAGGCGCGCCGGAGGATGAGATTGGACAGCTCACCGAAACGATCAACAGCATGCTAGGTCGGATGGAAACGTTCTACAATGAGCTGGATGAAGCCTATCGTGCTCAGCGGCGATTTGTGTCAGATGCTTCGCATGAGCTGCGCACACCATTAACGACGATCCGGGGGAATGTTGATCTCCTCGAAAAGATGTGGGTGAATCAGTCCCAAGCGACTCCGCTGTCGGCCCAGGAGCGTGAAGTCATGTCGCTTGAGGCGCTTAGCGATATCGCAGATGAGTCACGGCGGATGACAAGATTGGTGAACGATCTGCTGTCACTTGCTCGTGCAGATGCGGGATATACGATGGAGAAGCAGTATTTGGAGTTGAAGCCGCTGCTTGACGATGTTGTACGCCGTGCCCAATTTTTGCCTCGTAAGGCGGATTGGGTTATTGAAGAGGAAGCAGGCCTGAAAGAAGTGGCTGTGTACGGCAACAAAGATTATTTGCAGCAAATGTTGTTCATTTTTATTGAAAATGCATTTAAATATACAGAAAGCGGCTCTGTCATATTAAGTGCTGTCATTTTGGATCGTCAAGTAGGCATTAAGATTAAAGATACCGGCATAGGCATGAATGAAAAGGAAGTACCGTATATTTTCGAACGCTTCTATCGTGCTGACGTCTCGCGTGGGGTAACATCTGGAACAGGATTGGGGTTATCGATCGCGAAGTGGATTATCGATGAACACAAAGGCTCAGTCGAGGTAGTGACTAAACCGGGTGAAGGAACGACCTTCCTTATCTGGCTGCCGCTTGCAGTTGTCGACGTGGATAAGGTAGATCCAGTATAATAGAGAAGTATTCACTAAAAGTGATACTGGATCTTATCCGTTAGAAAGTAGGTGCATCATGAAGGTTCATAAGATAACGCCGCGAGGATATTGCTATGGTGTTGTGGATGCGATGGTTATCGCGCAGCAGACAGCTCGCAATCTGGACTTGCCGCGACCGATTTATATATTAGGTATGATAGTGCATAATAGTCATGTCACGGATGCATTCGGAGACGAAGGTATTATTACGCTTGATGGTGCGAACCGTTTGGATATTTTGGATCAGGTAGATAAAGGGACGATTATATTTACAGCTCATGGTGTCTCACCTGAAGTGCGTCGCAAGGCAAGAGAGAAAGGCCTGACTACCGTTGATGCGACGTGTCCAGACGTGACGCGGACTCATGACTTGATTCGTGAGAAGACTGCAGATGGTTATGATATTATTTATATCGGCAAGAAGGGCCATCCTGAGCCAGAAGGTGCCATTGGTGTTGCTCCTGCTCACGTTCATTTGATCGAACGAGAAGAAGAGATTGATTCTTTAACGATTGATACAGAGCGGATCATTATTACGAACCAGACAACGATGAGTCAATGGGATATCAAGCATATTATGAATCGGCTCATTCAGAAATTTCCGACAGCGGAAATCCATAATGAAATATGTATGGCGACACAAGAAAGACAACAGGCTGTTGCTGATCAAGCGCACGAATGTGAATTGTTGATTGTGGTGGGTGATCCGCGCAGCAACAATTCGAACCGTCTTGCACAGGTTTCGGAAGAAATAGCGGGAGTGCCTGCCCATCGTATCTCGGACTTGTCGGAGTTGAATTTAGAGTGGCTGAACAACATCGAGATCGTTGGAGTTACATCAGGAGCGTCTACACCAAGTCCGATTACGAAGGAAGTGGTGCAGTTTCTGGAGCAGTACGATCCAGCCGATGAATCCACATGGGAGAAGAAGCGGACCGTCAATATGAGCAAGCTGCTTCCTCGGCTCCGAGACAAATCCTAATTCTTGCATCAACTAGGGCGTCGAAAAGAGGTCTCTGTCATGAAAAGATGGTTGAAGTATCAGACACTTAAGCTAATGCGGACTAACGGCAGCGCTTCTGCTGTAGCAAAAGGTTTTAGCATTGGTCTTGCCATTGAGATGTTTACGCTGCCGACAGCAGGCTTGGCATTTTTTTTAATATTTCCATTTGTTTATATGCTGCGCGGGCGGATGGCTTCGGCACTGGTTGGATTTATTTTTGGTAAAATTATTTATATCCCGGTGGCTGTACTCAATGAACGGGTGGGGCATTGGCTGCTGCCTGAACATTTTGTAGTTCATTTTCATGGGATTCCGCATTGGCTGAACCATCTGATGACTATAAATTTGCACCTTATTGTCGGTGGGATCATTGACGGATGTATTTTGGCGTTTATGATGTATTTGCCTGTTAAGAAAGGGCTGGAATTGCTGCAACAGCGTCGTCGTGAGAAACGAAGATTGCAGCGTATGCCGACGTAAGCAGATAAGTTGATTTAGGATAATAAAGGGCAAGGCTTATAGGAAAACGGGCCGTGCATGATGTGGGATATATTGTCCCCGTTATGCGCGACCGTTTTTTTCATAGCTATGAAGTTGGATTTAACACATGAGGTTACATATTAAATATGACGGCTTGTTCACAATTCAGAGGGTGATATGGATTGGTAGGAGGGAATAGCTTGACGAAAAAGATAAATAGAGGTATCATTTCTTTAATTGATAAAAGCATAGACGCGAACAAGCGTTTAAGTATGGAAGTAAAAGAAGGGAATGGGAATGCTATGATCGTTATCGTATCCAATCATACATCGGAAGCCCGCATGGGGGAAATTGTTAGTTATATTGAAGGAAAAGGGCTGCAAGCCCATATTTCTAAAGGCACAGATCGTACCGTTATAGGTATTATTGGTACCGTAGAACCTCCAATTGCAGAACATCTGCGTCAATTGCATGGCGTAGAGAACGTTGTGAAGATATCGAAGTCCTATAAGCTGGCAAGCCGTGACTTCCATCCGGCAGATACCGTCATTGAGATCGGTGACGTACGTATCGGGGGTGGCGAACTTGTTGTGATGGGTGGACCTTGTGCTGTAGAATCCGCAGAGCAAATCGATGAGATTGCTCGTTTGGTCAAATCAGCCGGTGGTCAAATATTGCGCGGTGGGGCTTTTAAACCACGGACAGGTCCTTATAGTTTCCAAGGGGTAGGCGTAGAAGGGCTTATCATGATGGCTGAGGCGGGACGCAAGCATGGATTGCTTACCATTACGGAAGTGATGACACCAGAATATGTGGATGTGTGTGCAGAGTATGCTGATATCTTGCAAGTAGGCACAAGGAACATGCAGAACTTTGATCTGCTGCGCAAGCTTGGGGAGACGAATCGTCCAGTTCTGCTGAAACGCGGCTTTAGCAGCACCTATGACGAATGGCTGAATGCAGCAGAGTACATTCTGGCTGGGGGCAATCCGAACGTTATGCTCTGTGAACGTGGTATTCGAACATTCGAGAGTTACACGCGTAATACGTTGGATCTTAGCGCTATTCCAGTCATGAAGTCACTGACTCACCTGCCGGTTATCTCTGATCCTAGTCATGGAACGGGGCGGCGTGAACTCGTTGAACCGATGACTAAAGCATCAGTTGCTGCTGGGGCGGATGGGCTCATTATTGAGATGCATACAGATCCTGACAATTCGATGACTGGAGATGGTGTGCAATCGTTGTTCCCTGATCAATTCGCGCGTCTGCTGAAAGAATTGGAACAGTTAGCACCGCTGTGCGGCAGTACATTTGCAACAGCCAAACAACCAGCATCCGCATTTGAGAGTTGGAAAAAATAAAAGGTAATGATGAATCTTATCATAAGATAACCGTTATTGGCAGCAGCCAAGGGCGGTTATTTTTGTTTGGTTAGAGACAAATAACGTGCAGAAGTTTATTTTCTTTTTAAGGTAAAAAAGGAAATTATTTTATTGATGTCAGTATACCTTACATGAAATAAAAAAATACCTGACATGAGTATTGACGAGATTTAATTTCTGGATTTATAATGACAACAATATAAAAACGATGTTGAACAATTAACGTCAATTGGATGGTTAATGTTCGGATTTTGGGGAGGAATTAACATGTCGGTGAACCAAGTGTTGGAATTGATTCGGGAAAAAAAGATTGAGTATGTAGATTTTCGTTTTGTGGATCTGGGCGGCAAAGCTCACCACATTAGCTTGCCGGCAACGGAAGTAGATGCAGATACTTTTGTTAATGGAGTAGCATTTGATGGTTCCTCCATTCAAGGCTTCCGTGGTATTGAAGAATCCGACATGGTTATGATGCCGGATACAGAGACGGTATATGTTGATCCATTTACAGCACACGCCACATTAATCGTAATGTGCAACATCCATACTCCAGATGGAGACCGTTATGAGCGTGATCCACGTAGTATCGCTCAGAAAGCGGAGGAGTTTCTGCAAACGGCTGGCATAGGCACAACTGCTTACTTCGCCCCTGAATCCGAGTTTTTTATTTTTGATGATGTCCGTTATGAAACTTCTATGAACAGCTCTTCCTTCTATGTAGATTCCGAAGAAGCTTCCTGGAATACAAACCGTAAAGAAGAAGGCGGCAACTTGGGCTTTAAGGTCCGCACAAAAGGTGGATATGTGCCAGTAGCTCCGGTAGATACACAGCAGGACTTGCGCAGTGAGATGTGCCGACTGCTTCAAGAAGCAGGACTGCGCGTTGAACGTCATCACCATGAAGTAGCCACAGCAGGCCAAGGTGAGATCAACTTCCGCTTTGATACGTTAACAAGTACGGCTGATAACCTGATGAAATATAAATATATCGTTCACAATACTGCTCGCCAATTCGGCAAAGTAGCAACATTTATGCCAAAGCCGTTGTTTGGGGACAATGGCAGCGGCATGCACGTTCATCAATCAATCTTTGACGGTGACACACCATTGTTCTATGAAAAAGGCGGGTATGGAAACCTCAGTGAAATGGCACTGCACTATATTGGGGGCATTTTGCACCATGCTCCTGCGCTGCTTGCCATTACGAATCCGAGCACGAACTCCTTTAAGCGTCTAGTGCCTGGCTATGAGGCTCCGGTTAACTTGGTATTCTCCAAGGGGAACCGCTCCGCAGCGGTACGTATTCCGGTGGCTGCTGTTACACCTAAAGGCTGTCGTATTGAGTTCCGTACGCCAGATTCCACTGCTAACCCATACTTGGCGTTTGCCGCGATGTTGATGGCTGGCCTGGACGGCATTAAGCGAAAGTTGGATCCAAGTGCGCTTGGGTACGGCCCATTTGATAAAAATATTTACGAATTATCTGATGCTGATAAGAGAGAGATTCGCAGCGTACCAGGAACGATGGAAGAATCGCTTGATGCGCTTGAGGCTGACCATGAATTCTTGCTAGACGGTGGCGTATTCACAAAAGACTTTATCGACAACTACATTGCCGTTAAACGTTCGGAAGCGAAATCTGTTGCAATCCGTATCCATCCACAAGAGTACAATCTTTACTTCGACTGTTAATAGCGACTCAATAGGCAGGGCGCGTCTTCAAAGGCGTGTTCTGTCTATTTGTGTTAGCGAGCAAGGGCGAAGCGAAGAGGGGGGGGGGCTCGATGAGATTATAGATAGCATTCCATCAACATTTTTCGTATCCTGCGTGCGTAAACCATTAGGTCCGAGTCGTAACTGGAGATTGATAAAACGGTCTCGGGGGATTACGAAAATATGGATATAGTGCTGCAAGGGCATGGGGGCTGGAGATGGAGATGGTACAAAATAGAGGCCAAAGAGCGTGCAGCAGGAAGTATGTAATGTATTTAATTTCACAATGTTATTTTAAAATGGTGTGAAAATTACAGGAATAACTTTGAAATTGTAAATATGATGCCTCATTTCCGAATGAAATCTGTTATATCGCTAGTTTTTTTTCGTACTATTAACTTGATAGGGATTGCGTTACCTGCTATCATTACAAATAATATTTCATACGTATGATGCAAATATGAGATGAGAAATAAGATGAAGGTGGGGAGAACCGTATGGAACAACGTCAACGAGCTTACAACTTTAATGCGGGACCGGCAGCACTACCGCTCGAAGTATTGGAGCGTGCCCAGACGGAATTCGTTGATTTCCGCAACAACGGCATGTCGATCATGGAAATGTCGCACCGTGGACCAGTCTACGAGGGCGTACACAATGAAGCGAAGGACTTGCTAAAGGAATTGCTAGGCATTCCTGATGGGTACGATGTATTGTTCTTGCAAGGGGGAGCCAGCACACAGTTTGCGATGATTCCGATGAATCTGCTGACACCAGGCAAGATCGGTGCTTATGTAAATACGGGAAGCTGGGCCGTAAAGGCGATTAAGGAAGCGGAACTGGTAGGGGAAACACAAGTAATCGCTTCAACGGAGGCTGATAAATTTACACGTGTGCCTGCTGTCGCTGACATTGTGGTACCTGAACATGCTGCTTATGTGCATGTAACGTCTAATGAGACGATTGAAGGTACACAATTCCAGTCATTTCCGAACACCGGAGAGGTGCCGCTGATTGCGGATATGTCCAGTGATATTCTTAGTCGACCGCTTGATGTGTCGAAGTTCGGGATGATCTATGCCGGTGCACAGAAGAATCTGGGTCCTTCAGGTGTAACAGTGGTAATTGCTAAGGAAGAACTGTTAACGAACAGCCCGAAGACGATTCCTACGATGCTGCGGTACAGTATTCATCAGAAAAACAATTCCTTATATAACACTCCACCTTCATTCTCAGTATATATCGTTAATTTGGTTCTTCAATGGATTAAAGCGCGTGGTGGCTTACAAGCTGTTCAAGAAGCTAACGAAGCAAAAGCAAAGCTGATCTATGATGCAATTGACGGCAGCGGCGGGTTCTACAAAGGCGTTGCAGCGGTAGACAGCCGTTCTCGCATGAACGTGACGTTCCGCTTAGGAACGGAAGAGCTGGAGAAGCTTTTCGCTAAAGAAGCGGAGCAGGAAGGCTTTATCGGCCTCAAAGGCCATCGCAGCGTTGGTGGTTTGCGTGCATCGATTTATAATGCCGTTCCACATGAGAACTGTGCTGCTTTGAGCCAGTTTATGAACCATTTTCAACAAAAGAACAGCTAATTAAAGGCTAAATTATTTGCTTTACCCTTTTCAGTGGCCCGAAAGAGGAAGTCTGCTACAAATGGCAGGATTCCCCTTATCGGGTCATTTGGCATTCATGGAGTTCAAAGCAGCCTGTGATGTGATGGAAGAATACAATGTGATGTGCTGAAATGAAAAGAAACCCGCTGGCTCGGGGGGGCCAACGGGCTTCATATCGAAAATGAGAGGAATACGTATAAGGACGAGAATGTAATACAATTATGCCAAATGTTTCTTGGACGGTTCTGTCAGTTTATAACCAACGTTACGGATTGTCATGATGTATTCTGGATTGCGTGCATTTTTCTCCAACTTATCGCGGAGATGGCTGATGTGTACGTCCACGATTCGAGTATCGCCCAAGAAATGATAGTCCCATACGCCATGCAGCAGCTGCTGGCGACTTAGCACTTTTCCGCGATGGCGGCAAAGGAAGACAAGCAATTCAAATTCCTTAGGTGTTAATTCTACGGAACGTCCATCTAGCATTACTTCACGTTGATCGGCTAACACACTCAAGTGCCCAATACTATATATTCGTCCATCGTCCGAAGGCGGGAGTGATTGGATGCGACGCATTACGGCATGTATACGTGAGATGAGCTCTTGAGGACTAAAGGGTTTTGTCATATAATCGTCAGCGCCATTATCAAGACCTGCAATTTTGTCTCCGACGTCTTGCATCGCCGTTAGCATAATAACAGGCACCATGTTCTGGTGATCTCTCAACTTGCGGCATACTTCAAGTCCGTCACTCTTTGGGAGCATGCGGTCTAACACGATTAGATCAGGGCGGAACGTGGAAAGGACATCAAATACGGCTTCTCCGTCGTATACGCACAGCACGTCATAACCGGCTAGTTTTAAGTTGTATTCAATCAAAGTCGAGATGGATGGCTCATCGTCGACGACCAGTATTTTGGACTTCATCACGTACCTCCCCAGATTTTACGTTCATAATAAACGCTTAAGTTGCAGTTGATATTCTTATTATGCAACCTGTTTATCAGCGTCATATTAAACTAACGTAAAATGGGTGTAAAATATGTAATTTTAATAGCAAGAAAATTGAAAAAACAAGGGTAAGCATACATTGGCCTGGGCCGATGCTTGCTTACCCCTTGCTAGATAAACATAAACTGTACCATTTACGCGCTTATTTTTTGACTTTTGTCAGCGTGCTCCGATTTGGGAGCGAAAGGCCACCAATTGGCTGCGCCAAACATTTTTGCCATAACCGGTACGAAAAATGGCAGCAGCAGGAAGGTATAAAGCAATAAGCCAGACAGTACGACGGTTGCAATCTGCATCATAGATAACACGCCTGACGGGTAGAATGAAGCGAATGTACCGCCCAGAATGATAACGGCGGATATAATAACCGGTCCCATATTACGCATGGCAAACAAAATCGCATCCTTAACGCTTAAATGTTTATTTTCATTAAAACGATCCATTAAGAAGATGCTGTAATCAACGCCGAGTGCCATCAGCATTACAAATCCAAAGAACGGAGTTGCCCATGTCACGCCGGAATAACCCAAAATATTTGTAAATACAAGCTCTGTTATTCCCATTGAGGTAAAGAAGGTTAACAGCAAAGATGCAATAATATACAACGGCATAACGATAGAACGGAACAATAGGATTAAAATCAACAAGATGCCAATAAGCATTAGTGCTACAGTACGGGTATAATCTTCGCCAGAAATTTGCTTTAAGTCGGCAAATGTACTGGATACGCCACCCAGGGCAATATCGGATTGTTCAAGCTTTGTGTTTTTTACGGCACGGTCGACGGCCGCTTGCACTTCTTTTACGGAATCAATGGCTTTAGTCCCGTATGGATTCACGCTGAATACAACGTCTAATGTCATTACTTTACGGTCAGCTGACAAATATAAATCCAGCGCTTGCTTAAATTCTTTATTTTGTACAACTTCCTCAGGGACGAACCAGCCTCCCAATTCGTTGTCAGCCGTACTTCCGACTTGCTGTAAATAATTGTTGGCTGAATGCAGACCACCTGAGATTTGCGAGAGACCGTCCACGCTCTTTTGTAAACCGTTGGTGAGCTGAGTCAATTGTCCTGTCAATTGGGTGAAACCTTGGCCAATCTGGTTTTGACCATCTTGAAGCTGCTCGAGGCCATGCACGATGCCTGGCAACTTGCCGATAATCTGGCTTTGACCAGCAGCGGCTTGATTCAAGCCGGATTCCAGCTTGCTGATACCGGCAATAAGCTGATCAAGTCCGCTGGCTAGCGATCTCTGACCGGCAGCAGCTTGTGTATAGGCATCGTTGGCCTGCTTCATGCCACCGCTAATTTGCTGCATTTGGCTGTGCACTTGACCTAACGCAGCACCAAGTTGACCAATTCCCTTGCCAGATTGGGTGACTGTTGCATGAATCGTCACATAATCAGGGTCCTGCTGCAGCTCAGGGTAACGGCTTTGCAAGCTGGTGAAATGCTGCTCCAGCCCTTGCAGCGACTTGGCTGCCCCCTCTACTTGCTGCTGCATTTGAGTTAGGCCATTGCTCATCTGCACCATTCCACCACCAAGCTGCTGGTAGCTCTGCAGCAGCTTCTCATGAGCTTGTGCAAGCTGTTGTGCGCTTGCTTTGGCCTGCTGCAGCGCTTGCTTAAGCTGACCAGCTCCCATCGAACCATCTGCTATCCCTTTCTGAATTTGCGAAAGTCCACCTTGAAGCTGAGTAATGCCAGATGTTAATTGTTTTGTTCCGTCAGTTAATTTATCTGTACTGGAAGCTGCTTTTTTTAACTGAGGCTCATTTTTTGTTAATTGGCTGTTAGCCTCCGACAGTCCAGACTTGATGTCATTGATGCCTTTGTTGCCTTCTTTTAGACCGCTTTCCAAGCTTTTAACTTGTTCGGCAACCTTGAAATCCTGAATCTCGTCGCCGGCAGGCCGACTCAAGCTGCGCACGCTTGATACACCGTCCACCTTCATGATCTCGCGGCTCATTTTCTCCGCTAATGCCATGTACTCGGTTTCCTTAAGTGGATTGGCCGTCTTAATCACGACCTGAGTAGGCATAGACTCACCCGGATCAAAGCTTTGCGAAATAAGATTAAAGGCTTTGACAGATTCATACTTGTCACCGATCTCCTCCAAGCTGTTGAAAGATACCTGACCGCTATAGGTTATCAAGAACGGCACAGTTACAGCGGCAACAATCAAGAAAGCGGCCAGCGGACGCTTGAGGGAGAAGCTGCCGACGGCACCCCAGATACGACTTTCCTTGTGCTCAAGCGAGCCTTTAGTTGGCCAAAATAGCTTCTTGCCCAGCACTGCCATAAAGAAGGGCACTACCGTAACAAGTGCAAGCAGCATCACAGCAATCCCGATGGCAACCGCAACCGCAGAACGGTACAGGATAAACTGTGACAAGCCAATAACGGAAAACCCAACCAGTACGGCGAGTCCAGAGAACAAAACAGTCTTGCCAGCGGTACGATAGGTAGCGATAATGGCTTCCCAAGTATCTTCGTGCTGTGCCAGCTCTTCTTTAAAACGGCTGATCAGGAGAATGCAATAATCAGTACCTATCCCAAAGAGAACCGCAACCATAAAGATCTGGGTAAAGGTAGATAACGGGAAATCAGTACTGTCGACCAGAAAAGAAACAATGGATTGGGACACAATGTAGCTCAGACCTACCGTCAATAGGGGAATAAACGGAGCTACAAACGACCGGAAAACTACAAATAATATAAGCAAAATAAAGACAACTGTAATGGACTCTGACTTTTTCAAGCCTGCTTGTGAGCTTTCGATCTGATCGTGATCAATCTGCTGTCGGCCTGTCATGTAATGCTCAACTTTAACGTCGTTTAGTTGAGTAGAGATTGCTTCCTTCACCTCTTGTGAACTGACGCTGCCTGTGTCAACGGTGAGGGAGGTTAAAATCGTTTTGCCATCTTTGGATATAAGTTTATCCGCTAATTCGGGCTGTTCAAATGGGTTAAGCATGGATATAATGTGCAGCTTTGCTTTGCTGTCTGCAAGCATTGTCAACGTGTGATTGACCTCTTGTTTCTCATCCGTTGATAGCCCGTTTGGATTATGGAATAATAGCGCGATTTGAGACTTGTGAGAGTCCCCATTTGCTGCGGCTACTTCATCCAGGATCTCCTGGGCTCTGGACGAAGAATAACCATCCGGGACACGAATAGTACCCTTTTCTTTTACAAGCTCACTAAGGGAGGGGGCCGTCATAAATAAGGCAATTGCTGCCACAATCCAGATAGCCATAATGGCCCATCTTGCTTTCAGTATGGTTCTCATTTGGTGTCACTTCCTTCTGCCATTAATGTAGCCAATCTTTCAAACTTGCTAATGAACGATTCAATTTCTTCTTCTTGAAAATGAACTAAATAAGAAGATACAATGGCATGCACTTTGCCAGACATGTGCTGGTAAGTTTCTTGGCCGGCTTCGGTGAGTGATAAATAGACTTGCCTCCTGTCGGAATCATCACGGGAGCGCTCTACAAGCCCCCTATCGGCTAGTCGGCTGACAATGGCGGTAATTGAGCTTTTGCCGACCATTAACGTGTCTGCGAGATAAGTCGGCGTGCATGTTCCCTGATCATAGATAATACATATGGTTTGGAACTGTTCTGGTGTCATTGTATTAGGTGTGGAACTGTCAAGCTGTTGAAATAGCTGCTTTATCACGGTCGATTGCGCAGACATGTACCGTTGGATAAGTTGCTGCGGATTAAAGGTCAAGGGAAGTGACTTCCTTTCTAATAGTTCTATTATCGAATAGTTCGATAATAGAACTATATCGTGGTGAATTTTGATTGTCAAATGGTACCGCTTAGGCAGAGCTATTTGGCAAATCTCAGATTGGTGTATAATAGAAAGGAATAATTGTGAGGTGACACATCAGATGGCTCTACATATCGTACTAGTGGAACCGGAAATTCCGGCTAATACAGGTAATATTGCACGAACATGCGCAGCAACAGGCATACACCTTCATTTGGTCAGACCGCTCGGATTTAATACGGACGACCGAACTTTAAAGCGTGCAGGCTTGGATTATTGGCATGCAGTTAATATCGAATATCATGATTCGTTCGCTGAAGTGCGGGATCGTTATGCAGATTCGCGTTTTTTTTATGCGACAACCAAAGCGGACAAGCGATATAGCGACTTTGAGTATGTGGACGGAGATTTCTTTGTATTTGGCAAAGAAACAAAGGGATTACCGGAACCATTGCTTGAGGCTAATCGAGAGACCTGCATTCGTATGCCGATGACAGACAAGGTACGTTCACTTAACTTATCTAATTCGGCTGCGATTATTGTCTATGAAGCGTTAAGACAGCTGAATTATCCAGGCATGGAATAAGCCTTGCGACCGCCGTGAGCGGCGTAACGAATATATGCGATGCAGTGAGTTGTTATTCCAGGCTTCGGGTGACGATTAGGATAGTCTTAATAGACATCGTGTTAGGACGCAGCCCGGTAATTATATAGTGGTCAATAATCAGAAATCGGTGGAGCTTGGCCAACTTTTTTCATTTGCATTCATGCTAATACAGCCAATCACTTGTGATTGGCTGTATTTTGCTTGAGCAGCACTGGATATTATTCGGCATGATGCGCAGCAGAGGTAGTCAAAAGACAAAAACAATTTTATGACAGTAACTGAATAAAAACTAATTATTTTGACAGTTTTCAGCAGGAATTATGAATAATACAGCGAAAATAATAGGGTATAGGGGCAGAGTTCTCTAGGGTAATCATGAGGAGACGAATATACAAGAGAGGTGTAACTGATGAAACCTGCCGGTGTTGTCCGTAAAGTCGACCAACTGGGGCGAATTGTTCTTCCGAAATCGCTTAGAAAGCGTTACCAAATGAATGAAGGGGATCCTGTCGAAATTCTGGTTCAGGGCGATCATATTATTTTAGAGCGATATCGTCCAAAATGTGTGTTCTGTGGCTCTATGAATGGCGTTGCCGAATTCAAAGAGCGTTACATATGTTCACAATGTATGACTGACATGACGCATCTGGTGCGTTAGTGTTGACGACATAGGGGTCACGAGGGCATCACTAACGTGATGCCCTCGTGCTGTCCATGGGATAATAGCGAAAGAAGCCCCCCTATGATTATGGGAGGCTTCTGCGTAAGTATGGACTACAGTCCTTTTGTCTTGTCTTCGTTGTAGCCAGATGTGAGCATGGCTGTAATAAACAATGCAAGAGTTAACATAATGATCCAAAACGTAAGAGACATGATGCGCACACCTCCAATAGACTACTATTATTATACCCAATACATTCCAAAAAGAAAATGAAAAAGGTGTGAATTATGGTACAGTAAGTCAATGGATGATGTGTTATAATAACTGCTTTTCATTTGGGTAAATAAGAAAATTACGCTAAACTATTCAAAAAATAAAAAGTGCGTAGGCAGTTGACGCAGCTCGCCGTCAGAAGGGTGATTCACAACCCGTCCTTTAAAGATGAGTGATGAGGAGCCCCCGCCATCCAAATTATAAGCATCTCGCACACCTAAATTAATCATCTTCTGCTGCATCTCTTCAAGCGTTGCACCTGATCCGCCATTTTCATTGTAGCCGTCAATAACCATAATCAAGAGCTGATCGTCTTTGTAGTTGCCGATGGTCGTACGCGGAGCGCGATTGGGTGCTTTCCACTTGTCGGGTATCGTAAGCTTGTTGCCATTATTCAACAGGTGTGGAACAAAGGTAGCTCCAAACTTCGGATTCTTCTGATCAAGCTGCGTCTTGTCGAAAAATTTGCCGCCAATCAGCCGACCTAAGGTATCAAGTCCGACAAAAGCCAGATCTTTGAAGCTTGGCTCGAAGGCACTCACATAGTCTCCGTTCAGAACCGTTGTTCCAAGTGGATAGCGATTGCCGCGACCTTCGGCATAACCACCAGCGTTGATGCCAGCAACTGCGCCATAACGCTTCACGGCTTGCATCGTCGTTTCTGATCCGCCGTATTTATCCTTGCCAAGTGTCATTTTCATAGCTTTCTGTTCTTTCAGCTTAACCTTCATTGCATAACCATTATATGTAGCCTGATTAATCGCATATAACTCGGCACGTATGTTATCGCTCTCGATATGATCGATTGGCGCTCCAAGTTTGGAGGATATCCGTTTGTTGTAGATCGTCTCCGGGCGATTGGCTTGTTTAGATGCTGTGTATACAATATCGTTCATCGTTGAAGTCGTCTGCTTGTACAGGACAGAGACACGGCGGACAGCATCAATTGTATATTGTGCCGTCTTCCCTGCTTGATCCAACCCCTCGGTTACGTGCTCGTAAGCTGTGTTCCACGTGTTTATTTCTGCTGGTTTAGCGTTAGTAAGCTCTACAGATACTGTTAAGGAAGAGAAGACCATCCACAGCATCAGACCGAGGAACGGTGCGGTTGTCATCATAAACAAGCGGTTGACGAATTTTACTTTCATATCTATTTCGCCTCACTTATTTAAGCAAATCCATTTTTTTCTTTAACGTGTCCAACTGCTTCTTCACTTCATTGAGCTGCGTGTACAGTTTGTTGCTGTTATCTGTCTTATTAGAAGCGTTATCTTTTGTAAAGGTCAGTAACTCGTTAAATGAATCGATTTTACTTTGCATTTCAACCAGCTTGGTTTCCAACTTGTGCAATTGCTCCTGATAGGTTTTCTGAACCGCTTGAATCTGGGCATTTGTCTGTGTTTCCAATTGAGTCAACATCGTCACTTTGATGTGCTGGCTGTAATAATACGTCGCGGTTACGCCGATTCCGATCATGACGAACCAAAATAGCAAAAACCATTTTGCAGGGGCTCCGTTCGCCTTCGTTCGGGTACGGCGAGATGACTCGCGACCGGGTTCCAAAGTAGGTTCCATCAATCTTCACCTCGAACAAGAGTCTATCCAATTAGACCCAGTACTTAAAATACATTCTATTATTCTATCATGACTGTCAAGTCGGGGCAAAATGACAGAATTCGCTTTATTGCTATATCGGAAAGCGTTCGATACAATCGAATTAGATCAAATTTCGGGTATAGCTGAGACTAAAGTTTCATAGATTGATATAAACAGACATGGAGAAATAGAGAGAAATGATAAACCTTACCAGTTTACGCAAGTGGGGGATTGTAGGCTTAGCCATTGTACAAATATGGTTGTTATTTGTGATTATCAAGTATCCGTATATTGGCGTGCACGTAAAGGAACAAGACCATGCATGGGTTGTGTCGCGCTTTGCGACCACAGAACAATTTGATATGCGAAAGCTTCGTATCGGCGATCATATCATCCGTATTAACGGACATGTGCCAGAGGCACATATGCCAGTGAAGAAATGGCATAAGCTTGAACAAGCCAATTCTGTCGTTGTGGCGCGGGGAGGAGAAGTTCTAACGGTTCGCCTCGATCAGAATGAACGGCATCCTTTGTATGATTTTATGCCAATTATAACGGAGATGGTGTTGTTTACTATCGGGTGGCTGCTGCTCAAGCGAAGAGATGGGTCAACTGCGGGCAAGATGCTTGCTTGTTTATTTTTTATGATGGGTTTGATTTATTTGTGTTATGGAGCATCTTTACGTGGAGACGTGCTTAGTTACTGGCTAATGTTTACGGGACTGATGCTAATTCCGGTGATGTTCTTACATTACGTCTATCTTTATATTAAAGAGAAGGCGAGCTTGGTGCTGTCAACGAAGTATATCAAAGGCTTGTACACATTTATTTTTACATGTTCGATTGTGAAGTGGGTATATATGGTTTCTGATCGCACGTACATAGCCTACAAATTTGATAATGTATTTACATACTTTTTCTTTGTGTTAATTGCGATTGTAAATGTACTGTTTATGTTTAGACTGTATTTCAAATACCGACATGAGCGTACTTATTTTACGTCAGCTTTAACGCTGATTTCTTTTTGTGTTGGGATTGCATTTATGCCGATTGTCAGCCTGTCCTTTGTGCCCAATATTTTTTCAGGACTCCCTTTGGTGTCTCCGCTCATATCGGGTTGGTTTGGAATCATGTTTATGATGGGGCTGGCTTGGCTCACGACCTTTTACGGCTTGCATGACATAAGTGTCATTATGAAGCGTGTACTCACAATTGGTCTCATTGCTGTAGTTCCCAGCGCGATTATTATGGGATGGGACGCGATTGTATTCGGCGACCAAGAGTCGATGATTGTTCAGATATTTACATTTTTATTCATTCTATTTATTGTTACGACCTTCATGTTTACGATTGAATATTCGTGCGGCAAGCTGGAGGAAGTATTGTTTCCTCGCAAGACTAAACTTGATCAATCGTTAAAGCGTATTGCTTCTCGGCTTGGCTACATTCAGCATCGTGAAGACTGGAACGAAGAAGTGCTGCGTGTTATCGTTGACACATTGACGTGTAACGCTGCTGCTATTGTCCGCAAAGACCGACATGGCGCCATCGACATCATAATGGAGGGCGAGATGGAGGCTGATTTACTTAAAAGACAGCTCTTAAAAGGGAATTTCCAGCATCCTTATGTGTTCTGGTTTGATATCAATTTGGAAGTAGAGAATAGATATTACATCGTTATCGAGCGCCGTTCTTCCAAGGCTGAGCTGAATCGGGAAGAGAAGCAGTGGATGGAACATGTATTAACTTATTTATCGATTAGCTTAAATCATATTTATCGGGCCAGAGTCTTGCAAAGCCAGCTAACAGATCTGCAATATCATCATTCCAATAGAAATGACACGATTGAGCAGAGCATGGTTTCCTTACTGTTTGATATGCAGGAAAAGAACAGAGGGTTGGTAGCACAATCGATTCAGCAGAAGGCAATGAAGCCGCTGCATGAGATGGCAATTATGATGGAGGAAACAAAAGCTTTAGAAGATGTCGAACAGGTGCAGGCAGGGATGGAGCATATCCAGCGTAATTTGGAAGATGTGAGTTTATATATGCAGCATCTAAATTCAGGTTTGCGGCCTACACTAATCCAGACGGTAGGTTTGCAGCATGCGCTGCGATCTTGGATCGAGGGTGAATTTGCGGAGAAGATGCCAGTTGTTCAGATGGAGATTGGCAGTGCCGAATTGCTGGAGGCTCAATCTCAAGATTGGAAACGTCATGTATTTCGGATGGCACAGGAATTGCTGCACAATGGCAAGCGGCATGCGTATGCCTCTTTGCTTCAATTGTCATTCAAGCAAGTAGATGACAACTGGGAGTTGGTGTATGTGGATGATGGTGTAGGATTTGCTGCCAAGTTAGCTATGGAGCCGAACGATTCTGCACATGGACTTATGCAGCTCAGGAATAGGGTTCAGCTATTGGATGGAACGATTGAGGCGTTATGCACAGATGGTAATGGATCCAAAATCCAGATTCGCCTGCCAATGGTAAAAAGTACCGAAATTTCAACCTACACAATTGGTGGCTGATTCATGAGTTTGCGATTGCAAAGTAACGGGCATAGGTGTATATTTTGGAAATAGTGAAAGGGGCGGTATATAATGAAATACTCATTTTCCTCACGGATTGAAGCCGTAAAAAGCTCGGCAGTGAGAGATATTTTAAAGCTGACACAAGGACAAGGGATTATCTCTTTTGCAGGAGGATTACCTGCAGAGGAATGGTTTCCGATCGATGCGCTTAAATCAGCTTCTGAACAGGTGTTCCGTATGGGAACCCAAGCATTCCAATATGGGTTAACTGAAGGTGCGACATCACTACGGGAACGGGTAGCCAAACGTATGATTACCTATCGAAATATACCCGTTGAGCTTGACGAGATCATGATTACATCTGGATCGCAGCAATCTTTGGACTTATTTGCCAAGGCGATGATTGATCCCGGTGACGTAGTGCTAGTGGAGAATCCGACTTATCTAGCCTGTTTGCAGGTGCTTCAATTGTACGGGGCAAACGTGATCGGTGTTGAAAGTGACGATTACGGGATGATTCCTGAGGATATTGAAGCGAAGCTGAAGAAATATAAACCTAAGTTTGTGTATGTAGTGCCAACATTTAGCAATCCAACGGGACGTGTATGGAGTGTAGAGCGGCGTGAGGTGCTGCTGCGGCTATGCACCGAGCATGAAGTGCTGATCTTGGAGGATGATCCTTACGGAGAGCTGCGGTTTAGCAACAACAAGGTGCCCAATATTGCGGCATTAGAAGGAAATGCAGCCAATCGAATCGTTGCTTACACGAGTACATTCAGCAAGACGGTGACACCAGGCATGCGGACCGGATGGATTGTTGCCGATAAGCGTGTTATTCAACGATTGGCACGCGGCAAGCAGTCTTCAGATTTACATTCAAGTGTATTCGATCAGCTGATACTTAGTGAACTGCTGGAATCGGACACGTTCTCTTTGGATGACCATATACATAAGCTGTCGCTTGTATATAAAGAACGAATGGAAACGATGGCCACACATCTGCAGCAGGACGTTCCTTGGCGCGAAGCTGTGTGGAAGATGCCGCAAGGCGGTATGTTCTTCTGGGTGGAGCTGCCGGAAGGATTGGATGCGGAGGCACTGCTGAAATGCGCAGTTGGCAAAGGAGTTGCATTTGTGCCGGGAACGCCGTTTTTTGCGGGCGAAGCCAAACGGAATACGATGCGGCTGAATTATTCCTTTGCGGAGCCTGAGGTCATCCATACGGGGATGGATCGTCTGGGCGAAGCTGTTGGAGAGTTTCTCGGCCGTCACGTGTAGACACGGCCGTATGACAGCGGAATGAATCAAGTTATACAGCTTCATTCCGCCTGGAGCAAGTGAGGATCGGTTCATTCCTCGCTTGCTCTTTTTTTGATGTGCGGCGGGCGTCGCAGTGGATAACAGCTCGTGGTCGCAGTCTTAAGGTGCAGCTTGCACCGTTCTAAAGTCTGCGCTACGGCTTGTCTATGCTGCTTGCAAGCACATCTGCATAACGCTCAAGCGCCGTAGTGCCCTCGGGCGTAAGCGTGTAGACCCCTCGCTTGATACGCTCGAACCAGCCGTAATAGTTGTGCTGCAAGATCGCGGCAGCATCCCCGACGCCGCTCTGCTCACGCAGCCTTGCCGGCTGATTCGGCCCTTCGGCTAACGCGGCCGCCAAGCGCAGCGCCTTCTCACGGTATGCGGTCATAAGCGGCCGCTTTGTGCTGCCGCCGACATTATAGTCGCCGCTCCGTTCGGCGAATTCGCGCAGCAGCTTGCTCTGGCGAGCTGCGCGAACTTTGGGCTTAGGTGCTGCCTTGCTGCCCCTATCGTCACTATTAACAGAGTAGTTCACTGCTCCACCATCCTGTATTTCGTATGTGGATGCACCGGGACTCAAGACTATAGATGTGCTAGGCGATTGAGTCTGATCCCTTGTGTCTACTTCTGCTTCAGTGTGCATGATTGTTTCTTGTCCTGCTGCCTGGTCGGATTGTAGTTCAGTCTTGTGCTGCCGTGGAATTTGGTCTGCCAAGCTGCCTTCCGCCAACCCCGCTGCTACACGCGACGGGTGGCAAAACACCTCAACAAATGGGGTTTTCCTCGTATAAAAAGTGACCGTCATTAGTCCTAAACCAAGTCGGCGGCAGATGTCAGCGATAGCGTTCAGCCTTCGACGTCCTGCTTGTTTGCCTCGTTTTTGCTCAGCGGCGATGTAGACGTCGGAAGAGATCTTCAGCCGTTCCATCGCTTGCAAGAGCAGCGTTAAATTAATAGAGGCCTTCATTTCTATAATGATGGGATGCTCTGGCATGCTAGGGTGAAGCACAACAACATCACAGTGGCGTACTTCTGCCCGCACCTCGAATCCCCGACTTTCCCAGTAGGATTTGATAGGAGCATATAAATCTGTCTCCTTACGTACCTGTTTGCTCAAGCTACCATTGTTGGCAGAAGGCATATACATTCCTCCCGTATACAGCACGTCCACTTCACACGTGTGATTACCTTCTCATGTGTACTTGCTTTATTATAGCATGCCAAGAAGAGCCCTGATTGCAGACCTGACATGATGTCCAGACAACCTTTAACGAGAAAAATTTCGAGAAACTAATCCAAAGCGCTCGCATAGGATTGTAATACACTTTAGTTATTTAGTCGTTAGACAGTCATGACGAACTGTTCATTCGCGTGACAGGCGAGTATATCCAGCAAGGGTAGACAGAGACGGTGTTGGAGGGCAATGTAGCAAATCGGGAGCATGGGAGGTTAGTGGGATGGACATTTTCAAACGGATTGCTGAACACCGCGCCGAGAGCGAACGGTTAGGCTGGACCGGCACATTTAAAGAATATGTTGAATTGCTGCGTCACGACCCTTCGCCAGCGATGACCGCTCATTCAAGGGTCTATGAGATGATCGCGTCACATGGCGTGGAAGAGGTTGATGGCCACAATCGATATAAGTTTTTTGAAAAGGAAATTTTCGGACTGGATCGTGCCATCGAAAAGCTAGTCGAGGAGTACTTTCATTCGGCTGCCAAAAGATTAGATGTACGTAAACGGATCTTGTTGTTAATGGGTCCTGTCAGTGGAGGGAAATCAACAATTGTCACGATGCTAAAGCGTGGTTTGGAGCAGTTCACACGTCAAGAACGTGGAGCTGTTTATGCGATTAAGGGCTGCCCTATGCATGAGGACCCGCTACATTTAATACCTAACGAATTAAGACCGGAAGTAGAACGTGTACTGGGCGTTCGCATTGAGGGGAATCTGTGCCCCTCCTGCCAGATGAGGCTTCGGACTGAATTCGAAGGAGACATCGAGCAGGTAGCGGTAGAACGCGTGCTGGTCTCAGAGGAAAACCGTGTCGGCATCGGGACGTTTAGTCCGTCTGACCCGAAGTCGCAGGATATTGCAGATCTGACAGGCAGCATTGATTTTTCCACGATTACCGAATTTGGCTCTGAATCGGATCCTCGAGCCTATCGCTTTGATGGCGAGTTAAACAAAGCGAATCGGGGGCTTATGGAATTTCAGGAAATGTTAAAATGTGATGAAAAATTTCTTTGGAATCTGCTCTCTCTTACTCAAGAAGGCAACTTTAAGGCGGGGAGGTTTGCGCTTATTTCCGCGGATGAACTTATCATCGCCCATACTAACGAATCTGAATACAAATCCTTTATTTCAAATAAGAAAAATGAGGCGCTTCAGTCTCGGATGATCGTGATGCCGATCCCGTATAACTTAAAAGTAACGGAAGAAGAGAAAATATACAGCAAGCTAATCAGTCAAAGTGACATGAGTCATATTCATATTGCTCCTCATGCGCTGAAGGCATCTGCTATATTCTCTATTTTGACACGGCTGAAGGAAACCAAAAAACAAGGCATGGACCTGCTGAAGAAAATGCGTATGTATGATGGGGAAGAGGTTGAAGGTTACAAAGAGAACGACCTAAAGGAGATGCAAAGCGAATTTTCAGAAGAGGGAATGTCAGGCGTTGATCCGCGTTACGTCATTAACCGCATCTCCAGTGCACTTATTAAACAGAATCTGTCGTGCATTAACGCGTTGGATGTGCTGAGAGCAATTAAGGATGGACTGGATCAGCACGCTTCCATAACCAAGGAAGAACGGGAACGTTACTTAAACTTCATTTCTGTCGCTCGCAAGGAATACGACGGGTTGGCGAAGAAGGAAGTTCAAAAGGCGTTCGTATACTCCTTTGAAGAGTCTGCGAAGACGCTGTTCGAGAATTATCTCGACAACATAGAAGCGTTTTGTAATTGGAAGAAAATCCGCGATCCGTTGACGGACGACGAGATGGAGCCGGATGAGCGGTTGATGCGTTCAATTGAGGAACAAATTGGCGTGTCTGAGAATGCTAAAAAAGCGTTCCGTGAAGAAATACTGATTCGTTTGTCATCTTATTCACGCAAAGGCCGTAAATTCGACTATAACAGCCATGACAGGTTGCGGGAAGCGATTGAGAAGAAGTTATTCTCAGATCTGAAAGATATCGTGAAGATTACAACGTCTACGAAGACACCAGATGAGAATCAATTGAAGCGTATTAATGAGGTGTCGGCACGACTTATCGATGAGCATGGTTACTGCCCTGTATGCGCCAATGAACTGCTGAGATATGTTGGGAGCTTGCTGAATCGATAGTTGAGTTAAGAAATGGATGATCATGAAATAAGTGATGATTATAAGACAGGGAGGAAGCCTAGTAGGTTTCCTCCCTGTTGTGTTTAAGTATGATGTTGTACAGGATCTTATACTTATTATATCTAGAGAGATTACTCTTTGGTTAACCCAATCATGACGCCTCCAACTACAATTAAGACGCAGCCTATAATAACATAGGCCATTTGTCGTTTGGATTTCTTTTCACCCAGCAAATAAATACCGCCTAATGTAGATAATATAATGCCTGTCTGGGACAGAGAGAAGCTAGTAGCGACACCAATCCGCGGCAATGAGATAAGCAAACCGAGATTACCGATTCCCCACCAGACTCCAGTGAAAATGTTGCGAAACGCATATCGGGTATAAGGTTTATGTTTCCAAGTAAAGACAACAGCACCTGCAAACATCCCGATGGCCTGCGGCAACAGAACAGCCCAACCGTCAATGTTATACCACCGTATAACAATTACGTATCCTACGTAACCGATTGTAGACACGAGCAAGGTGCCCAATCCTTTTCTAATATGCTGCTCGCCATTGCCCTCACTGTTTTTATCATTTTTAACTGTAAATATGACACCTATCAGAATACAGGCAATTGCGATAATACCTAGAATAACCGCGGTCGTCGTCTTCCATTCGCCAAATGCAAACACGCCAAATGCCGTCGTGGCAAATAATTGCATGCCTGTTGAGATGGGGACAGTTCGAGATACCCCAAGATAAGTGACACTGCTAAATTGATTGTACTGACCAACTGACCAGAGTACGCCAGAGAGAGCGCCGGCAACCCAGATGACAGGCGTGAGCTCAGGTGCTTTGATGAAAAATACGCCTAGAGCAAAGATAAGCGCTCCTATCGTCATGCCTATAAGTTGATGATGAGGTTTGCCGCCGAAATAAGAGCTGAGAAGCAGCAGGGTTCCCCAAGTAAAAGCAGGAATAAGGGCTAACAAGATATCCATAAATCATCCTCTTTTCAAATGTTGAAGTATATGAAGCTACAAGTGCTTCATCAAAGGTGTCTGTTCTGCGAAGAGGATATGTAACGATATATAAGCTCAAAAAGAGTGTCCGGCTGGTCAGCAGCAAGACACCCTTTTATCATGTCCAATAACGTACTTCGCAATGAATGGTTAGACGTTCGCTCTGCTTAGGAATAAGGTACTACCGAGCCCCGTTATTAAGGTAAATATACTGATCACTGCTGCTCCTGTTGAAGTTGGTATGCGAGGGAAGACGACATACAACGAGCCGATCACCATTCCGATAATTAGGGCATACATCACATGGGGAAGTTGCCATGAAAACTATGGAATCTGTTTTATGTCCGCTTCTTTGCATAAGTAAGGAATAATCCCCTAAATAAGTACGCTAGTTCCAAATAAGCGAACGCGTCAGAAGTTATTCCATTCGAACATGATGTATCTCTTTCTCTTTCTCTTTCTCCAGCAATAAGTATATTTGTTATGATCCTGACCACATACCATCCTATTCTACTATTAATTCGGTATAACATACAATTGATACATTTTTGTAAATGAAATTCATTTTAATTAAGTCATTTACATTATTAGGGGATTACTTGAAATTTTTAAAATGACTTGTTCGAAATGCATAATGTACCTGGTTAGTATCATACTAACAGCGTCGACATAACGGCAGAATGTAGTCTGTTCGCGGACCACACATTTCAACATATGAGGAGGAATTAGTTTGCCACATGAACAAATAGGTCAATCCTACCCATCCAATGCACCTTATCAAGCTTCCACAGCATATGCTAACAATGCTGGACAAGCATCTTATCAATCGGGAACGCTCTTGAGTGGTGGTTACGCTTCTGGCGGCTATGGGGGTCAAGCATCTTATACTTCCAATCAACAAGGTCTTGGTTATGGATCTGCAACGGGTGGGTATGCACAACAGTCTTCAGATGGCTCCTACGGCCAAGTACAAAGCATCACAGCACAGACACATGGCGCCCACCAAAATGTAGTGCCGCAAAGCTTCCAGCCGTACGGCCAAGTACAAAGCATCACAGCACAGACACATGGCGCGCACCAAAATGTAGTGCCGCAAAGCTTCCAGCCGTACGGCCAAGTGCAAAGCATCACGGC
>NZ_JASOYK010000007.1:0-291508 GCF_030226685.1 Paenibacillus sp. UMB4589-SE434
CCGTTCAATGCGCTTCATGATCAAGATCATGTCCTTCATTCAACGTTGCTCGTTGTTCAGTTTTCAAGGAACAATGTAAGCTTAGTGATTGTTCATCACCTTCGCTTTAGTTCGTCGCATCGTTCAGCGGCGACTTTTATAATATATCATGTTAACCACTTTCGAGTCAAGCACTTTTTTTAAAAACTTTTTCTCAGCCGTTTAGTTCAATCATTTGAACTGACGAACTTTCAAAGCTTGTCTCGCATCCCCTATAAGAAGGACGAGTTCTAATTTATCATAACCTATGCGATCAAGTCAACACCTTATTTTAAGAAAATAATATAACAGCCTATTGCTTACTTCAGCCAAGTATACACTTGGCTGAACCACTATGGCAGTCAGCCGTGTACAACCTCGCGTTCTTCGTTCCAATGGTACACAGGAGCAAGACCAATCGATACCCACGCCTCTTCTGGCCGTGTTAATGTAGATTGGACGTAGCCCCTTCTCATCAACTTATCCATCAGCATCGGCAAGTGCTCCGCCACTACTTGCAGCTCAACGAATTGCTCCATTTCCTGTAACGTAAGACCTTTCTCTGCCTGCTTAAGTATACGAATAAGAGGAGCCAAGCACGTCTTCATCTTGGTTGTTATAGAAAACTCACAAGCAAGAAGCACTAGTTCAACACGTTGGTGTATCGTCTCTCCGCTAGTTGCCAATTCTTCATACAACTTATGAACACCCGGATTCAGTGACTTTACTTGGTGCCAAATATGAAGGTCCGGCACAAAGCCTTCCTCATATGCAGACAACTCCGCCCATTCCCTTAATGCTTTTGCAATTGAAGTCAATGCATCAAGCTCATGACCTGCATGCAGCATACGCTTGGCATTCAAATAGGAGTAAACGAATAATGTAAACTTGGAGAGCATCAATTGCTCTCGCTCACTATTAATACTGCGCAGCTTTTGCTGCAACGATTCAATATAACCGAATCGATCCCATTCAATGTTTCCCATAGCAATCACGCGCCTCATGTCATCATTTCTCATAGGGTCCCCCTCCATAAGCTCACTCGCAGACAAGCAAGTAATGATTATATGCTGGTTATCCTCATCAATTAACCGAATCGGACTCCGCGGAAGAGGCATAGAGGTGTTCTGAATCACAATCAGGTAATGATGCCACTCTACAAACTGGGGAATCTTAGATTCGACAGCTTCTCGGTCTATTGTAATGATACCGACAACTAATTCGTTATTTAGAAGATGATCTATTGGCAGTGAATACTTCCTAGTTCCTTTGTCCACACGTACCCCACACTTTTATTAGCGTTCTTCTTACTTTATCCAAAATTGTCGATTCAACATAATGGCTTTTCTTTACAGGTGATGATAGTTTATAATTCTACATAGATCGTCTCTTTCCTCCTAATTTGTATAAAACTATTCTATTCTTGATAGGAGTCGCTACCATGAACCATCTATCGAACAAACCTGTTCAACAGCCACGATTGTTCAAGTCCAGCAAGATTAATGAATTTAGACTATGGGGTTTAGTATTAACCATGGGCGGCATGGGGTTGATGGTATTAGGCACTGCCGGTATTCTCATGTGGGGATTGGCAGGCAGACCTTTTGCAGCGATATTTTTGATCATTGGGATGGTAGCTCTTTTAGGTAGCGTTGCTATTTACTTTTGGGCCGGAATGCTCTCTACCAGTGCTGTCATGCTCCAATGTCCTGAATGCGGCAAGCAAACCAAAATATTAGGAAGAACCGATCGTTGTATGTTCTGTCGCACCATACTGACACTTGATCCTGATCAGGCTACAGAGCATCCTTTATACGAGGATAAAGATTCCGATCATAGCGGCCACCTTCCAGCTTCAAGTCCAGCACAGGACACTTCAATCCCTAAATCTAACTAACCCACTAGCAGCAAGCCATGTTCCAACAGACGGAGTTACTTCATCAACACTATTCTCTCTATAAAATTAAAAACAAAGAGCCGCTACGCTTTCTATCAGCTGAATGATGCTGACAAAGAAGATAACGGCTCTTTTTTTTATAATAAAGTTATAAGTTCTTGTCACAGGCTCGTGAATACATACGTTCATACTACCTTATATGCATCTTAGTAGTGAATGATTTTCCATATATCATCATCTCCTAATGCTCTTGCCCAGACCGCAACTCCACCAAGGTTCAACTCTCTGGCCATCTTAATACGTGCTTTTATAGAAGTTTCATCTTCAATCCATACGCGCTGCTTCACACCTTTTTCTGTTACCTCGGCATAATGCTGTCCTTCTTGCTCTGAGAAAGTCGGTGTCAGCTTATATTTTTCCAGCCACTCCTTTATCGATCTCATCCCTACGGATTCAGACTTTACCTTTGTCTCGCCAGCCTCACTGGTCTCTGACCAAATTCGAGTGTACAACGGCATGCCAAGTACCATTTTATGTGCTGGAACGTTGTCTTCTTCTATAATACGAGCAACTGCATTTTTCGCCCATGGCAGTGATGACACAGAACCAGACTTCGGACTTGCTGCCCAATGTTCATCATACGCCATAACCATCATATAATCGACAGCAGTGCCAAGCGCTTTACGATCGAGAAATTGTGACCACCTGCCACTGCTTGATTTGGCAGTTACATCAATAGAAACAACCAGCCCTTTCATATGGAACAAAGGTGTCAATTCACGAACGAATTGAGTCAGGTTATCCCGGTCCTCCACGTTTACGTTCTCATAGTCAATATTTATACCATCGAGCTTATACTGTTCTGCAAATGCAAGGAGTTGGCGGATAGATCGATCTCTACGTTCAAAGGAACCTAATGCCTCTGTCGTTCGTTCAGGCTCAAAGCTGTTGCTAAATAACGCCCAGACATATTTCCCCTCTGCTTTCGCCCAATCAATAAGCCGTCTGTCTGCCTTGCTGGATACATTGCCTTCATTATCTTGCAGGCTGAACCAGGTTGGGCTGATTACATTGATACCAGGCATATCCGGCAGCGAATCGGGATTCGGGTTCCGTGAGTATACGGCCTCCCACGCCAAGCTCACAGGAATCTCTTCCTCTACAAATTGAGGCGGTGACAGTGGTTCTACCTTAGGCGTACTCTCCTTTTCCAACGACTCGACTTCATCCTCACGAACATAGCCGAGTCTGCCCCCATCATCTTGAATAAGAACCCAATCTTCTTGTTTCGACCATATTGTAATTGCAGTGTCAGCAGACAAATCTCGGACGATAGGAGCTTTTTTCTCCGGATGATAGCGCATTGCTATCGTATTTGTCTTGTCCTCCTGCTTGATCTTCCCAATTTGAATCGTATCTCCTGGGAATGTAATTCGGATGTTTCCGGTATCTGCAAATTCCTTAAACGTTGCCACTTGCAGTTCTTCCAATACTTTAGCTGGGACATATACTTGGTCACCCGCTACTTGAGCGCCGATCCCCCAATTCTTCATGTCCCCATCCAACCAACCTTTATCCCCTTCTGTAGAGACTGCAGCAACGTGTGATTGATTTGTAAGAATAACAAGTTTGGATCGTTCTTCATATATGGCAGTTGGCATTATTCGCTCTTGCACAGCTTTAAGCGGAATCAATAAACCTTCACCGCTGCCTTTAGCTCCGTATCCAGAAGCTTCACCATTCCAGGTAATGGCTTGTTTGACGACTAATTTAGTATCTGCATAATCTTGATTGGGCAACCAACCCTTCCAGCCCTGCCACACACTAAAGCCAAGCAGACATAAGCCGAATAATAAGAAGAGGCACCCTCCTCGTCTGCTTTTAGGTTTAGGCTTGTTTGTACTTTTCGACATGTGTCTTGACATATTGCTGTTTCCCATGTCAGCCTCCATTCTGATGGCGTTATTAAACGCATAATACACAAATTAAAAACGCGCAGGACCTCAGTCGCTGCGCGCATGTTAACCCTCATATTGTTTAGGAACTTACGCGATTATTCTGTGCGCAAGTCTGACACACTCCATACACTTCCATTCGATGTCCGCGAATGAGAAATCCAGTTCGTTCTGCTGCTGTCTGTTCAACCGCCTCAAGCGCTGGCATCGAAAAATCAGCAATCTTCCCGCACTTTTCGCATATCGCATGGTAGTGATCCGACACATTCGCATCGAAGCGGCTAGAACTGTCACCATAAGTTAATTCATGCACAAGGCCCGCTTCAATAAATGTCTTTAAGTTATTGTATACAGTAGCAACACTCATGCTTGGGAACTTAGGCTCTAGCGCTCGATAGATCTCGTCTGCAGTCGGATGTGTCATGGAATCCATCAAATATTCCAATATGGCATGACGCTGCGGTGTTATTCGTACGCCGGACATCTTTAAATGTTCCAATGCATGCTGTACCCGCGTCTGCATCCTGACCACCACCTTCTATCCTTAATCTTTGTTACTGACGGGTATCAATATTACATTATAACAATTATCAACAAATAATATATGTCCATTGTACGTCTTCTATTTTTATTTTGTCAATGTTAACTTGCAAGGGATAATATCACTGACAAGTTAATGTTCTACTTGAATGCTTCCGTTTGTTTTAATTTGAATCTGATAACGACCGTTACCCACAACACCTGTCATCCGTCTGTCTTGGATCGAAAACAGGTAATCACTCTTAATGCTGCCATATAACGATTCTGCAGTTATCGTCATATCTGCATGCTCTGGCAATTGTAAGGCAACGTCGCTTGCCAGCCCCTGTATATCCCAATCTCCGCTGATTTCCTCCGTGTCCACTTCAACTTTACCATTTAAGCAGCTAACACTAAGGTTACCGTATACATCGTGCACTGAAACATCACCGCTGCTGGCCACAATCAACGCATTACGTTCAATTCGATTGGCAATAATATCTCCATCTTGATTATGAAGCTGGACATCCCCTCTAATGTTCTTCACTTCCACATCACCGTTATAAGATTCCGTCTGCACTTTACCTAAGATGTCCATTAATAAAATATCGCCTTTATCGACGGTTACCATCGCATCTCCCGAGGTACCACGCATATAAACATCTCCACTTTCAACTTGAACATGACTTTCCATACGTATAGAAGACGGAATTGATATCTTAAGATCGATACGAGCTTTATGTCCCAAGCGATAAATCTTATCCGTCCCATTCGTGCGAATAGTCCAGCGCCGTTCTTGCTGGTTATGCTCAAGCTGTACCTCTATAGGATCGGCAACTGCCTTTGCTTCTTCCTTGGCAAGACCATATACCGTAATGAGAGATTCAACGATGATCTCATCGCCTGCTCCAGATTGAATATATACATCACCCATCTGCTGCTCTACTCGGAGCGATTCTGTTTCTACGGAAATACGTTCCTTCTGTATCGGTTGCTCGAATTTAACACCATCCAATGACACCATTTGTTTCATCATGGAAAAGTCGAACTGAACACTGCGAATAAAATCGCGAAACAGTTGTGGCTGCGCAACTGTAAAGACGGATATGGCAATCACTACAGCTGTAAACATACCAATAATATCAAATTTCCATTTTCGGCTTTTATTTTTCCAACCATATATAACAGCCTCTACTCCCCAACTCACTAATAGAAGCGGCCACCAGGTCAGTAGCAACGTAATGGTGTTGGCCTTCAAGAACTGATCAAGCAGCAGCAATACTCCAACGGCTACGAGAAGCAGAGCTGCCGTAATTCGCCCCACCCTTATCATGACGACCACACTCCTTCTCAGCCGCTATTATTTTTTCCTGGATTCCTTAAATAGGAGATATAGCCCACCTGCAATTAAGACGGCAGCCCCTGCAAATGACCCTGCATATTTGAACATCCAACGAAGCCAATTGGGGTCAATTGTGAACAGCAGCATGATAAGCCCTATTATAACTAGCAGTACGCCAAGCCAAGGGCCTTGTTTAACTTTTTCAGACCCACCATAAATGGCTTGAGTGTTTACTCGATCAGTATGCTGCATCGCGTCAAATAAATTAAAGAAATAAATCACTGGCAAAAACAGGCCTAACAGGACTATTAATGGTACGTTCTCACCCATATTGGACGTAAAGTAAACAATAGCCACAATATCAAGTGCGATTAGCATCATGACAAGTAGTCCTCTTTGCATTAAACCCAAGTAAAAATGCCCTGCACCCGGGAACAAGAATGAAAACAACACAGCTACAAATTTGCTCTTACGCGGTGGCTTCTGGTTCATAAAAGGAGGTTCCGGCACATGTGCGTAAGGCTGACGTGCTTGTTGTTCGTACCATCCAAATTCTTTATTTGACATGTTCTGCTGCTCTTGAATGCGTTCAATCTCACGAATGCGTTGACGGAGAAACTGTTCTTCTTGGTCCTTTGCTGAAGATGTGGATCGATATTCACTCATCTTTATCCCTCCTTCTTGATCAATTTAAGTAACGGATGGTTCAGTCATCTGACCCCAGGCCCGCTTAAATAGCGACTTGGCACGGTATAATCGTGTTTCCACAGTACGAACCGGCATAGCCAGCTGTTCGGCAATCTCAGCATAAGATCTGTCACGCATGTGATACAGCACCATAACAGTGCGATATTTGATTGGAAGCTTGCAAAGAGTGTCCTGAACCTGCTCACAACGTTCACGCTTCAGCAAACGCTCTTCTGGAACATCGTCCCACAGTGACAGTGTTTGAACAGGAGCTGAATGCACATGGACATTCTGATCAAGAAGTTCTGTTTGATGATGATACTTCCACTTACGAAGCGTATCGATTAATTGATTTCGCGTAAGCCGGTATAACCAAGTTGTAAACTTTGCTTCGCCACGGTAAGTATGCAAAGAACGATATACTTTGACCCATACATCCTGAGCAACATCTTCCGCTAGATAACGATCCGGAACTGTGCGACAAATACAAGTTAACACAAAATGTTGATGTCTTTCCACCAATTCATGAAATGCATCCGTATTCCCCTGTTGAAATTGAGCTACCAATTGTTCATCTAACTCCCTAGACTGTACAGTAACAGCATTCTCTCTTTTCACCTGATTACATCCTTTCTTGTCAAGCTGTTCAAAGATTTCCTATCCGTGTTCTGCGCACTTTTTCAGTTAACTTCATTGTAATTGCAATCCAGAACGCAAAGAAACCTTCCTGGGTCTAGGAAGGTTTCACCGACTTTAGTCTAGGTATAACTATTCAATGGTCACAGAACGCACGCCTCGTAAACGTTCAATTTCAGATGCAAACAAGAACTGGTCTGTATGCTTCGGTATGATGATCACAAGTCTGATTTCTTTAGCCGCAGTCGTATAATCATCATCGTTATGCACTTTGCGGATAATTGTCATCTTTTTCACAGCAATACCGTGTCCTAGCATACTCGCGTTAAGGTCTGGTACAATATCAATCGCTTCATCCGTCTCCAGCATTAATAATCGCGGTTTCTTGCCTACCATATACCGCTGTTCCAGCTTGCTAAATACGAATAAATTCACGATAACAAGCACCGTTGTCAAGATTGCAGCAAAATAAAAGCCTGCTCCTACAGCCAGCCCGATTGCAGCAACTACCCAAAGAGACGCAGCTGTCGTTAGTCCCGCTATCGACTTCCCGGTAAAAATAATGGTACCCGCGCCTAGAAATCCAATCCCTGTTATTACAGCTGTCGCAAGTCTTGCCGGATCAACCCTGACGTTGCCTTCTGTAATAAATTGTGAGAATCCGTAAATAGATAATAGCATGATAAGTGCGGAACCCATACACACAAGAATATGGGTGCGTAGTCCAGCCGGATGATTAGCTTGTTCTCGCTCCAGTCCGACCAGACCACCCAGCAGCATGGCCAGTAGTAACCGAATGGTCAGATGCACATTATCGATAAACCAAGGATCAGCCACATTGTTTGTTGCCATAGGTTGTCAACCTCCCTTGCTATCGAAGTTTGCCATGGCAAACATAAAGATCTACATAAATGAGGGGACTTTCATCTCAAGTGTCCGTAATATGACTCCAGGACCTACCTCATCATCGCATTTATATTGAAATCCGAGTTTTTCGTAAAGCGTCACAGCTGGTTCGTTTTTCAAGCCCGTGCTTATTGTAAACGTATGGATGCCATCCATGTTCAGCACGTGATCCATCAGCTTACGTGCAATCCCTTGACGAAAGTGGTCTGGGCGCACCATCAGCCTGCATATCTGCAATTCACCCGGTGCCTCCATTTCAGTAGACACTGCGCCTGCCAGCACACGATCATCGGTATACCATCCATAAAATTTCTCATTTGCTTGCGCAAGCTGCTCCATTGATTCCATAAGCGGCGGAATCTTGTCGAAGCCAATCAGATTGGCTTCGATACGATAAGCGGTTAACTGCATCATCCACAAGGCTTCCAATGTGACCTGCTCTTTTAGATCTAATGATTTTATCATACATATTCTCCTTTAATGAAAATATGATTCAACAGCACACTTGCACAAACGGAGCAAACACCCCGCAAGAGTAAGACCACTCTAGCAGAGCATTGCTCCATCAGGCTAATCGTAAATGAACTGACATCCGCTTTTTTATACCAGAACTAAGCTTGCTTTAATACCGCTACAAGCAATTCATTTACAACTGTAGGATTCGCTTTTCCTTTTGTCTCACGCATCACTTGGCCCACAAGGAAGCCGATTGCTTTTTCTTTACCGGCACGGAAATCCTCTACAGACTGGGGATTAGCCGCAACGATCTTCTCCACAATCGCTTTGATGGCACCTTCATCACTGATCTGAACCAAGCCTTGTTCCTCAACGATAGTCTGCGGCGATTTGCCGCTCTCAACCATCTCTTTAAATACCGTTTTGGCGATCTTGTTGCTGATCGTACCTTTCTCAATAAGTCCGATCATTTCGCCAAGACCTTGACCCGTTAATGCCACCTCTTCAATTTCTTTTCCATTCTGATTGAGGTAGCCTAGCAAGTCACCCATAATCCAGTTGGCAACGGCTTTTGCGTCCGCAGTGTACGTTAAGCTCTGCTCAAACAAGTCGGCAATCTTCATCGATGAGGTGATTACCTCAGCATCGTAATTCGACAAGCCGTACTCCGCTGCATAACGTGCTTTACGTGCGTCAGGTAGTTCTGGTATCGAAGCTCGAACACGATCTTTCCATTCAGCTTCAACGATAAGCGTCACTAGATCAGGGTCTGGGAAGTAACGATAATCGTGTGCTTCTTCTTTGCTGCGCATCGTCAGGGTTCGTCCTTGCGCTTCATCCCATCGCCTTGTCTCCTGCACCACTTTGCCGCCTTCATCCAGAATGTCGGCTTGGCGTTCTTCTTCATATTCAAGACCACGCAGTACACCACGGAAGGAGTTCATATTTTTCAATTCTGCCTTCGTGCCAAACTCAGCTTGACCATAAGGGCGAAGACTAATATTGGCATCGCAGCGCAGTGATCCTTCTTCCATCTTAACGTCTGAGACATCACAGTACTGCATAATGGCCTTCATTTTCTCCAAATAAGCTTTTGCTTCTTCAGGCGAGCGAAGATCTGCTTCTGATACGATCTCCACCAACGGTGTGCCGCAGCGGTTCAAGTCCACTAGTGAACCGAAGCCGCCATCTATATGCGTCAGCTTACCTGCGTCTTCTTCCATGTGCAGGCGATTAATACGGATGCGCTTGGTGAGACCACCTACTTCAATATCAATCCAGCCATTTAAGCCGATAGGTCGAGTATTCTGCGAGATCTGATAAGCTTTCGGTGAATCGGGATAGAAATAATTTTTACGGTCAAAGTCGCTTATTGGCGATATTTCGCAGTTCAGAGCCATGGCAGCTTTCATCGCGTATTCAACCGCTTGGCGGTTCAATACCGGCAGCACACCTGGATGACCAAGGCAGATCGGGCACGTATGCGTATTTGCAGGCGCGCCAAATGCAGTAGAGCAGCCGCAGAAAATTTTAGACTTCGTATGCAGCTCCACATGCACCTCCAAGCCGATAACCGTTTCGTATTTTACACTCGGCATGTCAGATCCTCCTCTTACAACTGCGGGCGCAGCTTATGATGTTCAGTATGTTGTTCAAATGCATGCGCAGCCTTTAAAACTGTAGCTTCATCAAATGGTTTGCCGATAATTTGCAAGCCAACGGGCATTCCGTCTGCCAGACCACAAGGCACGCTGATCGCCGGAACACCTGCTAAGCTGACCGGAATTGTAAGTATATCGTTCATATACATCTGCAGCGGATTGTTCACTTGCTCGCCAATCTTAAACGCTGTCGTTGGCGCAGTAGGTGCAATAAGAAGATCGTAACGGCTGAATGCATCGTCAAAGTCCTTCTTAATCAATGTACGTACTTTCTGCGCTTTCAAATAGAAAGCATCATAGTAACCAGAACTAAGCGCATACGTTCCCAGCATAATACGGCGTTTTACTTCCTGACCGAAGCCTTGGCTTCTCGATTGAACGTATAGATCCAGCAGATTGTCCGGATCATTGGCTCGTACGCCGTAGCGGACGCCATCAAAGCGAGCTAAATTCGAAGAAGCTTCTGAAGAAGCAAGCAAATAATAAGCCGCAACCGCATATTCCGTATGTGGAAGCGATACTTCTTCCCACTCCGCTCCAAGAGATTCATAGACACGAAGCGCAGCCATAATCGCTTCTTTTACTTTAGGATCAACACCTGCACCCATATATTCCTTAGGTACCCCAATACGTAGTCCCTTGACGTCACCTTGCAAGGAGGATACATAATTCGGAATATCTACGTTAGCCGAGGTGGAATCCATCGGATCGTGTCCCGCAATGGCTTGCAGCGCAAGTGCTGTATCTTCAACCGTACGGGCAAAGGGGCCGATTTGATCTAACGAGGAAGCAAATGCAACCAGACCAAATCGGGATACAAGGCCATAAGTAGGCTTTAATCCAACTACACCGCAATACGCAGCAGGTTGACGGATAGACCCTCCTGTATCGGAACCAAGTGCAAACGGCACTTGGCCGGCAGCTACGGCTGCTGCTGAGCCACCACTTGATCCTCCTGGCACACGTTCAAGATCCCAAGGGTTCCGGGTGACTTGATAGGCAGAGTTCTCATTGGAGCCCCCCATAGCAAATTCGTCCATGTTCAGCTTGCCAATCGTGATCATGCCCGCTTCCTTTAACTTGCGGGATACAGTCGCATCGTACACGGGAATAAAGTTCTCCAGAAATCGGCTCGCACAAGTTGTACGTAAGCCATCTGTTACGATGTTGTCCTTCACGCCTACTGGAATACCAGCGAGAGAGGCAACTTGTCCTCCTTGCGCCAACAGCTCGTCAAGAGCACGCGCATCACCTAAAGCCTGATCTTCGTTCAGCGTCAAGAACGCCTGAATCTGCGGCTCCGTAGCCGCAATACGCTTATAAGAAGCTTCAACCAATTCAGTCGCTGATAATGATCGCGACTTCAGTTGCTGCTGCAATTCAACTAATGTAAGTTCCAATGGCGTCAACGCGTCTTCCTCCTTCAGTTATCAATCCAAGACTGCCGGCACTCTAAAGTGACCGTCTTCTTCCTCTGGCGCATTAGCCATCACTCGTTCTATTGGAAGCGACTCACGTACTACATCATCACGCATGACATTATGTATAGGAAGCACATGCGTAGTCGGTTGAACGTCGTCGGTGTGCAGCTCATTCAGTTTGTCAGCATATTTCAAAATGGCATTAAGCTGGTCCAAAAATTGATTCTTCTCCTCATCGCTCAGTTGCAAGCGTGCTAGTCGGGCCACATGCTCGACGTTATCCAAATTAATGCTCATGGGCTATTTCGTCCTCCTTACTGTATTCCAGCCATACCAGCCAAAATTCATCCCTTTATTATAGCGCAGAACGAAAATCAACTCAACGCATTATAATGGAATATTTTTCTATAATTACAACTTTACGATTGGAGTGCAATAACTGAACAACACTTTTAATTTTCCATATAATGTAACATTTTAGAGATGACCAGAAAGGGTAGTCAAATAGAGAGCATCTAGATTAAAAGCGAAATTGTATTGATTCACGGTAATCTTAATCCGCGCTCATTATCCGACACCTACCACAATTTCAAAGCCATAGTTTTTATCCACAACCCTTTACAAGCTATTTTTACAAGCAGTTCATGGGTGATTATGCCGATTAAACATAACGATATTTGAAAGCATACGATATGTCCTGCCTACCATACACAAAGAGGCTGTCCCAAAAGGTCAAATGACCTTAAAACAGACAGCCCCTGTTATTGTATCGTCACAAGCAACAACAAATGTTGAGAAGGGAATACTAGAACTATTTTTTAAAGGTGATCCGAAACGGTCGTTTCATACGAGCAATGCCTAATGTAAGAATAAAACCAAGTGATATACTTACCGCGGTAGAAAAGGCGAATATCGCCGAATTCCATGCTTCCTGCGGGTGACCTAACACAAATTCATACATCGTTCCGTACAATGCCGCACCCGGCACAAGCGGAACAAGCCCCGGAACAATAAAACATATAGCCGGCATCTTGGCTCTTCGTGCCGTGACTTCGGCATAGATGTTCAATGAGCAGGAGGCAAGAAAAAACGAAAAAAACTCACTGCCCGTCAATAGCTTGGCCACATCAAATGTTAGCCAGCTTATTCCCCCAGCCAATCCGGAAAGCAGCATGCCTTTTAATCGAAGCTGAAACGCTCCGCCAAAGCACATGCTTATAAAAAAAGAGGCAAGGACTTTGATGATCATACTGCGCCACTTCCTAACCACTTCATACTTAATGCCACTACCGTACCAGAACCAGCAGCTATCGCTATCGCAATAAGCAGTGCTTCTGTCGTTCGCGCTACTCCTGACAAAGTGTCCCCTGCCATAATGTCACGAATCGCATTTGCCAGAATAAGGCCCGGGAATAAGTTCATCAGCACAGAGATTAGAATGGTATTGGATTGAACTCCAACTCCGAAGTAGACAAGCAGCAATGTGCTTACCGCAGCCACCGCGCCGCCGAGGACATGTATAAACACTACATTGTAATTGTCCTTCTCAAATATATACATACTCAGTCTCATCACGGAAGCACTTATAAATGCATTAACCATTTCCAGAAAAGAACCTGCAAAAAACAGGACGTACCCGGAAGAGATAAATGAATAGAACAAGCTCGACAGCCATAAAGGATAGGAATTAGCTTGATCGATCGCCTTTAATTCAGCATACAGTTCACGTATCGTAATCGGCTCCGACTGAATCTTGCGCGACAGCTCGTTCACCCGCACGATCTTCTGCAAGTTAAAGCTGCGGTTCCTTATCCGTTTAATTACGGCTTTGGATTTGTATTCATCACTAACCGCAGACGTAATAATCGCTGTGGGCACAACAAAGCTCTCTACCTTCCGAATTCCGTAGGCATTACAGATTCGCCCAATCGTATCCTCAACACGATACGTTTCACCGCCGCTCTCAAGCAATATTTTGCCGGCATATGTCGCAACATAGATGATGCGATTCAGTTCCAAAGCTGCCCCTCTCCTTCAATGGCCAATCTATATGTGTTATTATGAAACTTTTTCATCGTTTTCATGATACATAAAAAGAAAGACGTGCAGGATTCCCGCTATTGCAGCATCGCCTCCTTACACGTCCGTCCTGTCTGCACTTCCTATGAGTACTCCATTATATCCAAGCTCGCAAATTCACTTTGCGTACAAAGTCTTCCGCGGACATCGGCTCTTGGCCTTCATCCTCTTCCTTCTCGACCTCTTCTTCGCCGTTATTCATCAATCGACGAAATAAAGATTCATTTCTTGTAGCGAGCGCATAATCAATGAGCGCTTCCCGTTCGACACGATCCGCTTCCTGCTGCAAGAGCAGGTCTTCGCATTCGACATCTGTTGCCGGTACAAAGAAGTTGCGGCTTGCTTTCGGAACACGAATCACATAATCAAATGCGTTATCCGCGTTGCGGTCATATGCAATAATATAGCCGTATTCCCCGATAGGCAATTGTTGCTCGAAACGGTCGGCGACAATGACTACTTTCTCTCCCAATTGTATCATTGTCTATGCCTCCCAGCCGACTTCTATATTTCACTTTTTCACTATCGTACTAGAAAAGTGTCTGGCTGTAAACGATAAGACAACTAGATTCTTGCTAGCTGCAATTACGACACTAAATACAATTCCACAAATTGGGATTCAAAAACGGCCGCTCACTCATTCCGTTCGATTATGGCAATGATTCCTTCCGGTGCTGTGGTTAGCTTCACATAGCCATCTGCCGTTATTAAGTAAGTATTCTCAATGCCAACTACGCCCAGTCCGGGAAAAGTAAACTTGGGTTCAATCGCTAAGATCATTCCCGGCACTAATGGCTGCTTAAAGCCACGCGCAAGCACCGGCCACTCATCAATCTCCAGACCGATGCCATGTCCGAGGAACCTCACCTGATCCTCACCATATCCCATAAAGTGATCGGCAAGCTTATAGGTTTCGGCCAACGCCAAAGCGTCGGTGTACAATGTCTCACTAATAGTCCCCGGCTTTAGCCGCTGCTCCGTATTCCTAAGTATCGCTTCTGCAGCCTCATATGCAAATTGCAGTTTTTCATCGAGTTTCCCGATCACAAGGGTTCGGGTCTGATCAATGACATAACCGTCAATACAACATCCGATATCCACCAAAATCGGTTCATGCGGAACGATAACCTTGCGGCTTGCTCCTTGTGGACTAGCAGGGGTTAATCCACGGCCGCCTGCGGGGCCATCGAAATAAGTGGGCTCCGCTCCCGCTTCGCCGGAGGCAACCATCCCCGTCACGATTTCTTGGTTGTAGCCACGCATGCGCACCATGCCAATATGGCCTTGCATTCGAAATATGTGCTCGATATGCGCAATAAGCTCCAGTTCGGTCATGCCTGCGCGCACATGAGCAGCCGCTTGTTCCAGCGCACGATGAGCTGCAATTGCTGATATGCGAATTCGACTCACTTCATATGGCGACTTGATCATTCGAAGCTCACGGAATATCGTCGAACCATCCGTCCAGTCTACATCCGGAATGACGGCCTTCAGCCGTTCGAACTGTTGGACAGGGAGCACATCGTACTCCGTCGCCATCGTGATCCGGGTTCCTTGTTGCATGATGGCGCTGTAGTAGGAACGAATCGTATCACCCAACTGTCGAAAGGACCCCATACGTTCTACACGGATGGACGATTCCACCTCCGCACGACTAAAGCTGCGCTTCACAAGAAATACCGGTTCACCTGCCCTCGGTACCATTACATACCCTGTCTGCATCGATCCAGTTAAATAATAAATATCCACGTTATGCGTGACGACAAATAAATCGATGCCTGCGGCTGACATATGATGTTGTAGTCGCATGAGTCGATCACGATGCTCCCTTGCTTCCGTAGAATCATGATGGTCGTTATTAGTCATAACAAATTTACCCCCATTTCAACAAAATAGTTCGTCTGGTCATGCAGCTATCTATATTTTCTCTCCTGTGATCCCTAATGCTCGTTTGACAAAGATTGCTGCTTCCTCAGACCAACTAAGAGCGGATGATTCGTCTTCAGCCTGGATCAAGGGTCTCCAATACTCCCCACGCTGGTTAAAGAGCAGCACACTAATTACAAACATTGTGGTCCGGTGCAAGCTCTCATATTGGAATATCCCAGCTTGTCGACCTTCATCTAACGTTCGCATCAGTTCCTGCCAAAGCGGCATCACATGCTCTTGAATCATGTGAATACGTGGGCTGTTCAGTAAAATTTCATGTTGGATAATACGCACCATCTCTGGTTCCCGTTCTCTATAAACAGACACTTCCTTGATAATAAAATCCAGAGCTTGCAGAGGATCTCCATCAAACTGGTCCAGCTCAGGTAATCGTCGAATCGGAAAGAAAGTGACGATCATTGCATGAAAGAGCTGTTCCTTACCTCCAAAGTGATAAGAAACCAATGCAATATTTGCCGCGGCGGACTCTCCTATTTGCCGTACTGTAGTTGCATCGTAGCCCTGCTTAGCAAATAATTGCTTGGCCGCCAATAACATACGTGACTTCACGTCTATTTCCGTCTCGCTCAAATGCCAACACTCCGATCTACAAGACATACGACTCTCTTGAAGCAAGTTTGTTACTACTTACACATTGTTCACGGTCACCGTAGCCGTCTGATGCACATCCCGCTCCATTGCTGCTGTAGCTGCACCTAAAATAAAGCACGAAATCCCCATAATGGTAAGCACCCAGCTATCCTGAGTTGTTCCAGTTCCACCAAACATAATATTTAACATTCCGTCCACCCCATACGTAGCTGGCAGCCACTGGCTTACACTTGCATACCCCTCTGACAGTAGTACCCTTGGGAGCATCGCACCTGATGTGACCAGCTGCATAGATAGCAGTACGATATTAATCAGCATTCCTGCTAGACCAAAAATAAGAACGAACAGCTGCGTCATAAACAAAAATGCTACCATTAGCAACGATAGAAACCCCATAAGCATCCAGAAGCCCCCAACAATCGGACCACCTAGCCACGCAACCATCGTTGCACCTACGGCTGACACGACAATTGTAACAATTAAATTGATGATACCACGAACAAAAAAGCGATGCCATCTGCTCGTTTTTCCTTTAAGCGCTTGTGTTGTTTGTTCTAAATTCATCGCCACCAGCATAGACCCGACAAATGATGCCAACACCAACATTAGCGGAATCATCTGCCGATGCATGTCACCTGCTGGATGCAAGGTAACCACCGAAGACTGTACACCAGGGTCTGCAAATATACTACTATTACTGCCGTTCTTTTGCTGTGCAATCATAGACACCAAGCGGACTTTTTTAATAGCATCTGTGAATTCAGTTGCTACAGCAGTCATGATGGACTTTACCATCGCTGGGTTCGATTCATTCATATAATAAGTAAGCTGGACCTCTGGAGGCAGTGATGAGCCTGAGGGGGTTGATTCTTGCTGAACATTTACGATCATTTGGACTTTGCGAAAGTCAAGATCGTACTGGGCCGTCTCAATATCCTTATACCTAACTACCTCTATGGGCGAGCGGTCTGATAATTTCTCCAACAAACTGGCTAACTGCCCTTCCTGTACAACTACCGCCAGCCTCACCTGTTTCATTCGTTCAGCTACGCCTTCGTATCCCGTCATCCAGACAGCACCAAATATAAGCTGAAAAATAATTGCAGCGGAAACGGCTACCCAAGTTGTTCTCTCTTTAAAAAATAATCGAAAAGTCTGTTTCACTCCTACCACACCCTATTCCTTAAAATGATGATGATTTAAACAAATGTTTAATTAAACGTTTGTTTAATATAATAATTTTCACCATAACTAATGTCAATCCTTTGGCTGAACTATCCACAATGCTGAGCGGCAGCCATAGTCTCTGGTATAATAAGAGACTGATCGAATAGTTTTTGCCTATATAAGGGGTGTGCTTGCATGTCACAACTGGTGCAGCCGAGTCAACGGATTGATGCGCTGGACATCATTCGCGGCTTTGCTATCTTTGGTATTTTCTTCGTAAACGTCCCTGATATGATAGGCAATGGCGTGAGTTTTGCAACCTCTTATACAGGGGCTGGCGCTATGATTCGCTTGTTATACGATATGTTCATTCAGACCAAGTTCTACACGATCTTTTCGTTCTTATTTGGGCTAGGCTTTTATTTATTTATGCAGAGCGCCGCGAGAAGGGCGCTTCCTGTATATCGTTTGTTCACACGCCGGCTCTTGCTGTTGTTATTGATCGGAATTGCCCATTATGTACTGCTGTGGCAAGGGGATATTCTTCATGCATACGGCTTATTCGGTTTTCTATTGCTCTTATTCTATAAACGCTCTGCCAAGACCATTCTGACATGGAGCATCACGTTATTGAGTCTATATGCGCTCCTTATCGTGTTGCTTGGTCTCGCAGCGTCATACACCGATGCTAGCGGAGACACTATCGGTTTATTTCCCCATGTGCCGGACATGCGGATGCGGATCAACCATTTGTTCAGTAACGGTCTTGAAAATTTGTCATTATTGGTCTTTGAAGTGCTTGGCTTGTTTCTATTAGGTCTGTATGCAGGAAAAAAACGGTGGTTCGAACGTTTGCATCTATATCAAGGCGCTATCAAACGTCTGCAATGGATATCTGCCGGGTTCACCTTGCTGTTGTTTATCCCAATGGTTGCCTACTATGCCACCCATCCGATATACAACACCTTGCAGAACTATGGATATACTCATTTAACAGGAAAAACACTAGCAGTGTTTTATGTATGCACACTGCTTCGGCTTATTCACCGCTTCGGATCTTATCGCTTTCAGGGTTTGGCTGCCGTCGGCCGTATGGCGCTTACAAATTATTTAACGCAGACCCTACTCACAATGGGATTGCTGCGATTGGTATGGAACGACGCAGGAACTGCCCCCTTGTGGATGGGAACGATATATGCTGTTGTCATCCTTATCGTTCAGACCTTTTGCAGTAAGTTATGGCTTCGCTTTTATCAAATGGGACCTGTGGAGTGGATATGGCGAGCCGGAACATATGGACAATTCTCTCCGCTTCGCCATAAGTCCAGTGCCAATCAGGAGCCTAAGCGTGGAAGATGAACTTATTTCATTCAGGAGAGGAAGTCTTGAATCATGCATCGCATCTTAATCGTGGAAGACGACAACGAAATCGGCTCATGGACGGAACGATTTCTACAACAAAAAGGGTACGACGTCGAATGGCGCATATCCGGAGAAGGACTAGTTGAGGCCGCTGCCTCCAAAAGCTTAGTGCTGCTTGATGTCATGCTGCCTGGACTGGACGGGTTTACGTTGGGCCAGCGGCTAAAGAAGGAGCACCCCCTGCTGCCAATCATGATGCTCTCTGCTAGAACAGCTATAGATGATAAATTGCAAGGGCTACAATTTGCCGATGATTATGTTACTAAGCCCTTCCATCCTGATGAGCTCGCAGCTCGTATAGAAGTGCTGCTTCGCAGGCACGAACAGAATGCACCGGAGCTAATCTCGCTGCAGCACCTGCATATTTACCCGCATCAGAATCGAGTGGTTGATCAGCGGAACGGCGAAGATATCATCCTAACGGGTAAGCAGCATCATATCTTTACATACATGCTGCGTCATGCCAATCAAATCTTAACCAAAGAGCAGCTATATGAGGGGGTATGGGGAGAACCATACATTGACGGTGATAAGACCCTCATGGTACATATTCGTTATTTAAGAGAGAAGATTGAAATAGACCCAAGCCGCCCTGAGCTTATCGAGACCATCCGCGGCATCGGTTACCGGGTCAAACGATGAGCTCGCAAGTGCGTTGGCGCCAATCACTTCGAGCTCGCTATCTGCTGATCATTTTTTGTGCGCTAGCGTTATGGATTATTGTGTTTCCGATATTGGCTATACTGATGCAACTATCACAATCCTTCACTGGTAATACTGAACCTAATCCTTATGCTAGCAACGAGCGAATGGAGAAGCATTGGCACGACACTGCCGCCAGTCTTGGACAAGCCTCACCGGAGCAGATCGCACAGCAGCTAACACAGCTGAAGTCCGAGTACCCGAAAGCGAGCATGTTCTGGGTTGACGGGTCAGGGCATACCCGTGACATGCTGCCTGTACAAGCACAACTTCCTAAGTTATGGACAGCGGTGGACAGTATTTCATTTATGAAGAAGAGCTACGATCGCGACCCTTATACAATAGTGTCCTTTATCGGCAAGCAGCCGGAGAAGGGCTTTATGGTCATGCAGCTGCCAAGGAAGCTAATGGGGAGTACGTTCAGTAAAGCGTACAACTATAACTGGTTGCTGCTGGTTCAAGTCGCGATTTATATCTTATTTGTGATGTTATCTTGGCAATTTTTTAAGCGTATACGTAATCGGTTGGTTCGCTTGGAAGAAGCAATGACCTTTACGGACGACAATGGCATTCCTCATACGCTGCAAGTGGTACGTGAAGATGAGATCGGCCAAGTGGAGCATGCATTTAACCGCATGATTGACGACCTAAGAACGAGCAGGCAACGGGAACAAGAGGAAGAGCATCTGCGGAAGAAGCTGATTGCTAACTTGTCTCACGACATTCGTACACCGCTCACGACGATAAGGGCACATGCCCATTCATTGAAAGAAGAACCTTTGTCAGCGCAAGGCATGGCGTCCATTACGCTAATGGATACAAAAATAAACGACTTAGGGCATCTGGTGGATAACCTACTCTCTTATACGCTGCTTGCCGCCAAACGGTACACCCTACAGCTACAACCAGTTGATATCGTTCGGCTCATACGTGAGAGTGCCGCGAATTGGTATCCCGTATTGGAGCAGGAGAAGTTTGATATTGAAATCGATCTGCCGGATCACGCTATTATGTGGTGTATTGACCCCCAATGGATGAAGCGAATTATGGATAATCTCATCCAAAATGTCGTACGCCATGCCGCCAAAGGCCGTTATATTGGCATTCAGGTACTGAGTTCGGCAGATCGAGCACGAGTTGTGATCACCGATAAAGGACCCGGCATGCAGCGATCAACAGACACTAAGGGAAGCGGGATTGGCATGAGTATCGTGACGGTCATGCTTCAGGACATGCGCCTAGTTTCTACAGTAAGAACCGGAGAATACGGAACAGTGATTGAGATTGCTCCTGAATTTTAAACAGAATTTAAACTTAAGGTCGCCTCGCTTTAACCTGTGCACGATAAGGTTAAACATGAGGTGATCACAATGAGCGATGCTTTCGTTCAAACTACACAATTAACAAAGCAATATGGTTCGCGAACGGCTGTTAACCAGATTAATCTGGAGTTAAACAAACAAGACATTTATGGATTCTTGGGGCCAAATGGAGCTGGAAAAACAACTACCATCCGTATGCTATTAGGGCTTATCCGACCAACTTCTGGATCTATCCGCATGTTTGGCAAGTCTTTTCCGAAGTCACGAATCGATGTCTTAAAAAAGGTCGGTTCTTTAGTCGAATCCCCTTCTTACTATGGACATTTGAACGCATGCGAGAACTTGGAAACCATTCGTCGCATTATCGACGTGCCCGTATCACGAATTGATGAGGTATTAAGCATCGTTGGGTTAACAAAAGACGCCAAGCGTGTGGTCAAAGGCTACTCACTTGGCATGCGGCAGCGATTAGGAATCGCCGCTGCGCTGCTTGGGTCCCCGGAGCTGCTAATCCTGGATGAGCCCACCAATGGCCTCGATCCTGCAGGCATTTTGGAAATGCGAGAACTGATCAAATCGCTGCCCGCCCAATACGGCATTACCGTACTTGTCTCCAGTCATCTTTTAAGTGAAATTGAACAGATGGCCAATCGAGTCGGTATTATTCAGCATGGCAGCATCCTTTTCCAAGATTCACTGGAGATGCTGCAGAAACAGGCAAAACACCATATCAGCCTCGCGGTGTCCGATCCCCGCCAAGCAGCTCATACGATATCCACATGGGGCATCCATGCCGCTGAGGAAGAAGATCTACTAACGATTACATACGTACCTGATGAACAAGTAGCTTTAATTGTGCAGCAGCTTGTTCAAAATGGCCACAGCATATACCGAATCGTGGATCAAAGGCAGTCGCTCGAAGAGATCTTCTTGTCCCTCACCGGGAAGGAGCGATCGTAATGCTGCTAAAAGCAATGTCTGCTGATTGGCTTAAGCTTCGACGCACATGGATTGGTTGGCTGGTACTGTTGGGACCGATAGGCGTTATTGGCTTACAGAGCGTCAATTACGGTCTCCGCTACGATTATTTACTGAAGAAGTATGCAGATGATCCTTGGGGCAATCTGATCATTAACGTTCAGTTTCTGGCGGCACCTGCACTGCTGCTGGGAATTACACTAATTGCATCCATCATTTCTGGGATTGAGCATCGGGAGCAGTCGTGGAAACAAGTATTGGCTCTGCCGATATCCCGCTCAACTGTGTTTGCTTCCAAATTTACAATTATCCAATTACTGCTCTTTGTGGCCTGTACTTTATTAAGTGGCGGCACGTTGCTGCTTGGCGGAGTGTTGGGATTAGGGATGGATATCCCGTGGGGAATGCTGCTGTTGAAATGTTATTTTCCGTGGCTTGCCGCAATGCCAATCATTGCGCTGCAATCGTGGCTGTCCATTACCAATCGAAATCAGGCGCTGCCGATCTCCATTGGCATCCTTGTCAGTATCTTCAGCATGTACGCTGCTCGCATGCCGGACTGGATGCCGCTCAAATGGCCGTTGCTCGTTAACGGAGCTCATAGTCCCATTTACTCGGTCATCTCGGGCCTATGTACAGGTCTCGTTATTTATATGCTGTCTTTGCTCCACTTCGCCAGAAAGGATGTGGACTAACATGCGGACTTTGCATCGGATCCTTTATGCTGAAATATTAAAGTTAAAGCGTTCCAAGCTAGCACTCATCCTGATTCTCAGTCCATTGATGGCTGCCATGCTCGGCTTAATGTATAGCCTAAACGTGGATCAGCCTTTCGCATGGAAAATACTGCTCTCCCAGATGGCTATGGCACACGCTGTGTTGTTCCTGCCGCTGCTATCGGGTGTGCTATCCGCCTTTATATGTCGGTACGAGCATGCTAACGGGGGTTGGAAACAGCTCTTATCATTGCCCGTCTCCCGCTCAGGTGTGTACATCTCCAAATATGTAATTGTAGCGGTGCTGCTCGGGGTCACACAACTCATCTTCCTGGGTGCCGTGCTATTGATCGGCTCGCTTAAGGGGATCGCTGAACCGATTCCATGGATTATGCTGTGTAACAGTGTACTTAACGGTTGGATAGCTTCTCTGCCGTTGATCGCGCTGCAAATGTTAATGGCAATGGCTTGGGCAAGCTTTGCTGCTCCGCTCGCTGTAAATGTCATATTAACGCTGCCGAACTTGATGGTGATTCAGTCCAAGTACGGCATCTATTATCCATGGGGCCAGCCGTCGCTTGCAATGCTGCCTCAGAACGATTCATTTGGAATCAATGTCTCTTTAGAAACGCTGCTGTTTGTCATCGGAGGAAGTTTTGTTTTATTTGTCCTGGCGGGACTTTCATATATTAACCGCAAAGAAATCTAAAATCGTGCTCTTTCTTATCTCCATGATTCAGAGCATGTTATGCCATCCAAGTCTTTATATATGTGTTCACTGCAACCTGACCCATTCTTTATTGGTGTCAGGTTGTTTTCTATTTGCGGAGTGGATCACTTCCTTAGCAAGAAAGCACTTTTTATCAAGAAAATGGTGAACTTCAGTTACTATACTTTGAGGTATAACATAACCTGATCCAAAGATAGAAGATAAACACTATGAAATCACATGAACCTTTCAAATTAGCCCCCAACGCTCATTACAAACTATCAATCATACTGCTGCTTTTATCTTTATTAGTTCTGCTTGCTTGCACGGCTTTTATGGAGGCAAAGCACAGATCTCGCAGGTTACCGTAAAGCAAAGCAGCAGTTGATCAACGTCTACACGAATATGCTGCAAGAGGCTGCCTCACAGGCTCGAGCATTAAAGCTGGCTTATCCGGATGAACCGCATATCGTCAAGCTGATAGAACGTTCGCTCCAGGACCATATTCGAGTCGTGCAAGAGTTCAATGAACTGAGTATAACTGCTAACCTATTAAGCGGCAAAAGTGATCATAGCGGCATGTTAAAAGTTATGGAATGGCGTGATCGGGCCATGGCAAGCAACCTTGTATGGCTAGCAACAGAAGTATACCCGGAAGAAACTATCATCGTATGGGGACATAACGGCCATATCAGCAAAGCACAATCTTCAATTACCAATATGCCCAAAAGTATGGGAGAGTTAATGCCTACGGAGTGGAAACGTAGGGGCTATGTGCTCGGCTTATTTATGGCAGGCGGAGAATCAGTAACCCAATAAAAGGGAGCCACTTCCTGTAGATGCACCGATGCCAGGAACGTTGGAGCATATTGTATCAGCTACCAATCCCCCCTATACGTTCATCGATATACGATATCGTGAAAATGAGCGCGGCAATTCGTGGATGTTCGAACGTACAATCGCTAATTACGAGGTGATGATCACTATGCTGCTGGAGCCGAGGCATATGGCTTAACCACAATTCAAATCCCTACCAGAAGGTCTTCATTCCTTCCACTCCTCCTGAAACAACGAGAATAGAATATTCTGATCGAGTTTGGTTTTCACAGAAAAACCCTCTACATCCATCCCATACGTGAATCAAACATCTTCATGTCTGACCATAGGACGTCTATAGAGGGTTAATAAATACTATGCTTTCACTCAGCTATATAAACGGATTATACTGCTTCTCAAAGCCTATCGTCGTCGTAGGCCCGTGACCTGGATACACCGTAATATCATCACCCAATGGCAGCAACTTCTCATGAATCGAGCGAATCAATGTATCATGATCACCATCTCGTAAATCTGTACGACCAACAGAAGTACGGAATAACACATCACCTGCAAACAAATGCTTGCCGTACAGGAAGCTTACGCTGCCTGGAGAGTGTCCTGGTGTATGCATCACTTGGAACGTATATCCGATCAGATCAAGCGTCTGACCGTCTTCAAGCAAGTGATCAGCTGGCGCAAAGACCATCGGTGGTGATACGTGCGGCCACATAAGCGAGCCGTTTAGATCAGGCTTCAGCAGCCATTCCGCTTCGGAACCGTGGATATATACGGGGCAGCTATGTGCATCACGAACTTCCTTTAGCCCGCCGATATGATCAAAATGCGCATGTGTCAACAGAATCGCCTTCACTTGAAGCCCATCGAGTGCCTTCATAAGCGGCTCTGGATTCATACCAGGGTCAATCACGACCGCTTCCTTGGACTCTTCGTTAATGAGCAAGTAGGCATTGGTCTCAACAGGCCCCAGAGAAAAGCTTAATATACGAAACATCGTTGCTAAACACCGCCTTACCATTTTCTGTATCATAATCGGAACAATACTTCACGAAGAATCAGGCTCGACTTGTCAATATGGTGCCGCCGTTCGCTCGTATGCCCGATCTAGTTGCAGCCAACTCTGTTGTCGCTTAGAACGACGACAGCAATTCTCTCAATTCGCGGACGATACGATTATGATAATCCGTACCTTCTCCGTAAGTCTCCATCATTTGCTGGCGAACTACTTTCAGGTTGTCCTGATAGTCAGCAGCCTCGCGATCCGGATTCGTCTGCTTAAAAGCAATCATATGAGCCTGCACATCGCTAGGACGTGGCCCCCATTTGCCTAACACATGTCCGCCAGTATCCGTAATAATAACGACTGGAACTGATCTTCCACCCATTGTCAAATATTGATCCATTAGTTCAGGAAATTGCTCCATGATCAGAACCTCAGTTGGAATGCCTGCAGCCTCCATCGCTTTGAATACAACTGGTACGTTGCGCACAACGTCACCGCACCAATCTGCTGCCAGAATCTCACAGCGCAGATCATCACGGAACTGCAGCGACTCAAAGAACGAGCGATCCTCTTCATCTGCCCACTCGAACTGATTATACCAAGATAGGAAGGCATCCTGATTCTTGGTCATGCCATCCATAAAGGCTTGTGGTGATATGCCCTGTCTCAAATATTCAGCTATAGAGTTGCTCATTTGGATTGCCCCGCTTTCTTTTTCGAAATAGTATATTTAATGACAACATACACGATTAGAAGCGCAAGTGCAATCAACAGTATCGGCTTGACGTACGGCGCAGCAGCCTCATCGATGTGCTCCCATTTATCGCCGAGCATGAAGCCCAGGTAAACAAACAATAACGTCCACGGAATAACAGCCAATGTGGTTAATATCGTAAACTTCCATACAGGCATACGTGTGATCCCCGCTGGAATGGAAATGGCGTGACGTACAATCGGTACAAAACGTGCTGTGAAAATAACACCCGTACCGTACTTGTTAAACCATTCCTCCGACTTATCGATATGGTGCTTGTTAATTAATATGTATTTCCCAAACCGTTCCAGAAACGGTCTACCGCCGTATCTGCCGATCCAATACACTACCAATTGGGCAAGCACGCCCCCTACAACTCCGAATATAACAATCATAATAAAGTTCGCTTTTCCTAAAAACACAAGAAACCCGCCGTAGGCCAACACAATTTCACTAGGTATTACTTCCAGCATCAATCCAAAAAAGATGCCCCATTCCCCCAGACTTTGAATCCAGTGAAACAGCGTGTTAATAATCTGATGAATCGTATCCATACCTTCCCTCTTCCCTACATGCTTATTCATAGTTAATGATAACACTTGGAACGACTGCAATGATAACCATTCTATTCTAGCATATGGAAGGACATCACTCCAAGTTAGGAATTAGTGTACAACCACCCGCATACATATGGACTAGCTCAAGATTGGAAGAGGAGGTCTAGAATATGACTAAGTTATGGGTTGTATCCAAGAAACAATGGCGGATCGGATTAATTGCGTTGGCAGCTATTATGGTGGCTGCGGCTTATTGGCGTTATGAGTCACTACAGGTTAAACCGGAACCAGTTGCCGCTCAGCCCGCTGTAACGCAAACCAGAGTGCTCCATATGGTTACAGGCGAGTTTAAATCGGTATTGGAAAATGGAAAAGAGTCGGAAGTTTATGTGTTTAGCCCTGGGACGGTCTTCGCTAATGAAGGAGAGAAAGTGGAACTGCGTATCCGCGGGGTAAGCGGCAAGCAACATGACTTCACGATAGAAGGACTCGACCTACACGGCTCGATATATAAAAATAAAGAGACAGTCGTTACCTTTCAGGCTAAGGAAGGCATATACCGTATCTTATGCCACTCCCATGGGGAGGCCAGTAACGAAGGGCCGATGATTGGATATATCGTAGTCGACTAATATTTCACTTAGAGAAATGACTGATCTGAGCATTGTTGATGCTTTCTATTCTTTTCTAACACGAGTCACCCTATTAAATCTTATACCCTCTTGAAACCGCTGAAAAAAGAAGATTCATTCAGGTTGTGACAGGCTGAAAGTCTGTGCATATGTTGATTCATAGGCCCGTGTAGAGAGGAGTCACCTTGTTGAGACCAAAAGAGCGCCACGAAGCCTCCTTGCCTTCCGCACGCAAAATTCGCCGTTCCTGCAGCACGGAGCTGTATCGTACGATCAAGCGGATGAAACTGTATATCCCGGATGAACTGCTAAAGCAGGGCGAGGAGTTATATGTAAAAAAGGTATTCGGTAATTTGACCTGGATTCATGAGAACAGCCAGAATCGCAAGCGACTTGCCGACTGGTGGGATGAAGCAGTCAGCGAGGAGCTCTCTCAACTGTGGAAGGTGGATCGCACTAAACTAAGTACCTGCTTCCGAGATGCATTTGGTGGATAGCCCAAATAACTAAATCCACCTGCAACCAAAAGGCCCATGTGTTTCCCAAGGGAAACGCATGGGCCTTTTTTGGAATTAGCCAATAATGGCGAATGCTTCGACACCTCTAGGTACATTGCGTGTTCGAAACAATATACCGACTCTGTTAAACACCTGAATCGTAAGCGGTACGTTGGTCAAGACGCCGATATTGTTGAAGCGGACGACACCGTGACGGTCAAAAGCTGCTGTAGACAACAAGCGCCCACCTGAAAAAACCCGGGCAAAAAATCCGGCTGTATTAAATGTAACGCCGTTGTTCTGCACCCATAGTACAGTAAAGCGTGTAAAGTACAGGTTTGGAATCTGCTTTGCCTTAAACCGCTTTTTGGTCACTTTACTGACTACTTTTCCTTTGAGCTGCGGATCCTTGAGGGGAGGAGTGATACGTTTTACGATGCTCATGCGGATGCTCCTTTCTGTCCGTATCGTACAACGTATGCAGCTCGCTCCTGTCTCGCATGGTCCATTTGCCCGTTCTCCTGTTACTTAATTGGGATGGTGAGCAGGTACACAGAGGCCGCTGCACGCTCGGCCTCTTGCGTCATGGCAAACCGCTTGCCGTTTGCCACATGCTCTATCGCCGCGATGCGGCGCACTTCAGCATCGTAAGCGCTGAAGTGCCTTTCTGCATCCACGGCCAGCGTCAGCGCCAACGATGTCTGTCCTCGCTCGGCGGCCGCCTGCGCCATAGCGGCGAGCCGCACGATCGCTTCGGTCTGCAGCCTGCGATCGAAGCGATCGGCCTTCACGGCCGCCTGCCAGTAGGCGGCCGCTTGCTGCGAATTGCCGCTGCGCTCAGCCGTAAGCGCCAGCTCACGGCTGAGCGCTTTGCCGTCGCGTTCGAAGCGCTGCCCCTCCATCAGCAGGGCAAGCGCCTCTCGCGGCGGTAAGCTGCGCGCAGCTGCGATGCGCAGCGCCGTATCGGCAGGCGCCAGCCGCTGTGCTGCGCGGAGCGTCACCGCGTTGGCGGCCGTGTGCTTTCCGCTTGCTGTGGCGTACAATACTTGCGCCACGCAGTGACTTAAGCCCGCCGCCGCTACCACTAGCAGCGGTACGACAAGCGCAAGCGCTGCGAGACGCTGACGCAGCTTAACACGCAGCACCTGCTTCGTATCACTCTGCATCAGCTCTGCCTGTATCTGTGTTTCATCTGCCTCGACCTGCTCGCTCCACCTCTTATCACCTGCATAACCTAACGCCAGCCACGCAAGCCATACATAGATGACCCAACTGTATGCCATGTCAAAGTCAATCAAACTATGAGCAGCTATTGCTGCTGAAGCCATGCCCGCTGCCTGATAACGGCGCCAGCCTTGCCATATCGCTACAGCCGCTAGGCCCATCGTCAACAACGTACCGATTGCGCCAATGTCCAGCAGCATATCAAATAAACTACTATGTACTTCCTTGCCCACATACGGCTCGCTCTGGATAGATGAAAACTGCTGCCTCCAGGCATCTCCCCCACTGCCCAGCCAAGGGTACTCCTGCCACAACCTCCATGCATCCTTATAAAACAAAGTCCGGGCGGAAGCCGTCTCATAATGACCTGTTAAGCGATCGCCAGCCTCATTCGGCATGACATACAATGCTGCTCCTAACACGGCCGTTCCCACCACTGCTAGGATAACCTTGGCTAGCCACGGCTGTATAAATGATTCACGGTCGCCGTTATGAGTTCTTCTAGTCCTATTGCTGCTTTTAACATGGAGCATGTACGGAATGACCGCCGCTCCTACTAGGCATAAGACAAGTGGAATCGCAATAAGTTGGCTCTGCTCCAGCCATAATGATGCGGTAGAGGCCACTGCTAGTATCGCCCAGCTGCCATGCCACGCAGCCCACCCGATAAATCGGAGTCTTGTACCTTTCAAAACAAGCCAAGCTACAAACACAATACCAGCTGTGACAAGCCAGGCTCCCCTTGATTCCGTAAGACCTAGCACCGTTGCATGCAGCAATAAACAGACCGATTCCAACATCCATATTCCTTTGTTAGGTGATAATTCATTTAACCGTCCCAAGTGGTACAGCGCATATGCACCCGCCAGCGCTCCAAGCGTATTCGGATATTGCAGCCACCCGCCAAGACGGAAGCCAAGCGCAGACAGTTCATCATTGGAACTGGACATGACGCTACCGTTATAGGGAAGCCAGCCGTACAACATACAAAGTGATCCAAAAGACATTATAATTCCGATGATGACCAGCACAATATGAAACTTCTTTATGGCTTGCCTGCACGTCAAAAAACCGTAGATTAGCATAAGCCATATGCCAAAAGAGCTCCATCGTATTATTTGCATCCAGCTTCCGTACACAGAGGCGGGTTCCAGCAGCAAAGTTATCCCGTAACAAACCGCTGCTGCTAGCGGGAACCATAGCGGCCAGGGGAAGACGTTATCTTCCAAGGCCGACGCTATACCTTTACGTATGATGTGATACACACCTATCCCAATGAGCAGCACAGCAACAGGCAGCATGCGATGGTTATAGAACAAACCTTGCTGATATAGCCCTATTCCTAATACAATTGCCGCTATCATCCACAGGATAAACGGTCTCGTTTCATGCATGGATGTATGCGCCGTTCCTTTCAACATATCATTTCCCCCTCTCAACATGCTGCCTTCTACCTGCTCGTATTTTTCCTATATCAACGTATGTATTATGCTGCTTAGAGCTTAGGTACGCCGCTGTCTTCATGCTTTACCTGTTCATCTATTTATCTATTTACTATTATATGATTGTTAATACAAAGTAAGATTCAGATCAATTATGGAGTCTATAAGCAAAAAACTATTAATGGGAGCAGCATCCAATCACTCCGTTTCTTACTTCTTTATACTTCTCTATGAGCTAAACTGTTACAACTAGCTTCACAATTGACAATGTGTGAACATGTCAAAAAGACCGCTCCAACGGAGGATACCGAGTAGCGGTCGATGCTAGACTAATTTAAAAGGAATTATTGATGCCTTGCTGTCTGTATATGATCTCTAAATAATTTCTGTCTTGCTCCTCTCAAGCTGCGATGCTCACTTATCTAATTGGCTACAAGAGTGACAACGCAAGCTTAGCCCGAATAAAGGTATTATTTTCAGGCCGCAAGATCCATCTTCGTATATCAGATACATCAATCCCATTGGAACCGTTAAGCCGATCAATCTCACTGATTTGTTGAATTAGCACCTGTTTATCCAGCAGCTCCACAACCTGAATTAGCTGTAAGCGAGTAGAAGTTGGGTCCACATAGTATAAACCGTAATGCCCTGGTCCCAGCATCGGCTGCTGGTTAATGCTGTCGATGCGAAACGTAACGTCAGCTTGACCGGCTGCCGTATGTGCTTCTCGCGCACTCTTGACTGAACTAAGCAACGACTCAAACGGAGCCAGCCAATAACGTCCTGCTGACGTTACCGGCATACGCAGCACATTTTCAACACCCTTATATTGTCCTGTGTATTCGCTGTCAGCTACAGCGTGAACCTCAACCCTTACTTCCCCAGTCGTTGATCCGCCACGGCCGTCGTCAGCCCTGACTTTAATCTTGTCTGCACCAGCTGCTGCTCCTTGGACAATCAATTCTGAACCTTGTAAGGAAGGGTTCACAATGCCTTTGTTCTCTGTCCCAATAAACGTATATGTAAGACTGTCCTGATCGGGGTCTGCAAAAAAGTCCGCCAATTGTATGGATTGTGATGAGCCTGCTACGATATGCCGCACATCACCCGGCCCTATATAACTTGGCTCAGTATTCATGGCAACCGTAAAGAAGTAGGAAGCCTTATTACCTAGTCTATTCGTAGCTGTAATCGTTACGATCGTATGCGTGAACTTCGTCTGTTCCTTTATGACATAATACGCGTCTACACCGTTAAACTCCGACCCAGCCAAACCCAACGCCTTACTCGAATCTTGAATATCAAAATTGTTTCTCTTATAATCGATCGTTGAATTATTTGGAAAAAGCACTTTAAGATCAATCAGCTTACTTACTTGATTCGGAGCGAAATAATAATCGCTTAAATAATTCATGTTAATGGTCGAGGCAGCCAATGGTTGTGTTGGGTCCACCACCATAACAGCAAACTTCTCCACCTGAATATGCCCTGACGGATCTGCCCACATTACAGCGACTGCGGTAGTTCCGAGCTTGTTTCCTTGTACAACATACTGCTGGAGCTTGAGATCAGCATCTACTGTCGCGATAGTAGGATCAGCATAGGTTATGGAGTAAGTCACACCTGTTACTGTAGTGTTAACAGCCAGTGTATCGTTAAGCTTTACCGTCTTCGTGTCCGTTACAACCGTGTGAGGGAATAGGATTCCTTGCGCCTCAACTAGCTTGGGCATCATGGTTAAGGGGCATATCCCTATTATAAGAAGTAAAATAACAAACCATGATGATCGACTGCTTCGTGCAAACATCCGATATACTCCTCCTCTATTATGCCGTTATCGCCATGTACGCATGGAGGTTAGGTATGATTCGCCCAGTTCCTCTGTTATTGTACAACAATGAATCAGCAGCAGTATGACTTCCTGGCGCTGCTTCCATCCTTTATGTATCCGTCTAATAATTTACATGAGTAGCCAAACCGTCTCTGTTCAGCTCAAGTTGGATTTTCAACCTTTGTCCCTAATTCTAACCCATTTTACAAACAGTGACAATCTGTAACCGACCGCATTGCGCAAGTGACAAAGCTACCTCCATATGGACTTGTACTGCTCAATTGTTCGTGACACAATAAGTATGAAGTAAAACCGATACCCAATTGTGTGTATAAATAATAGATGAGAGGAGGACTGCTCTTGCAACCCTTTCGAATCATTCCGATGAGAGAACACGATGCAGAGGCCATATGTAGTTGGCAATATGAACCGCCATACAATTTGTATAATTTCTTGTCTTGGGAGCAGATGAAAGCGCTCGAAGTTGAATTTGGTGATCCTGCGATTCGAGAAAGCCAATTTGCAGCTGTACTGGGGGCGGAGGATGAACTAGAAGGATTTGCGCAGTTTTTCCCGTTAGAGGGTGTAACACGACTCGGTCTTGGCATGCACCCTGGCAAATTAGGATTTGGCAGAGGCAGATTGTTTGTACAAACGATTGTGGAAGAGGCCCTGCGACGTAGGCCAGAGGATGAAATCGACTTGGAAGTATTATGTTGGAACTCTCGGGCAATACGGACATATGAGCATGCCGGATTCCGAATTACGGATACGTATGAACGCCCAACACCTTCCGGCACGGGCCTGTTCCATTGTATGGTCTACGATCCTGAGTGACGACTGTGCACCAGGAACGGCTGCTTCTGGGACTGATAAGATCATCTGGAAAAACCCTGCCGTGTATTTTGTATATGGCAAGGACAGTGTTATTCACAACTTCCCAATACTCTTCTCCGTTCCTTTAGCAACTACGTTCCTCATACAAGCACAGCGGTAATTCCCTTTAAGACAGGGGCACGGCTTGCAATGGCACTGCTCTCCTCATGATAGCCCTGTAAGCTTGCAGCTAAGTCAACGAGGTGAGCGCACCCCTTGTAATCCTTGCTCCGCAATCAGATCATGCAGTGCACCTTCTAGATATGGAGCTGCCTGCAGAAAATCGCGGAATGCCGTGTACTGCTGCCAATTCGCTTGGACGTCGCTTTCAGGCGCACGCACCGCACGAATTAGAATATTTTTAGGCGTATTCTCCATGTCAATAAACTCCAACAATTGTGTTTGATACCCTACACAATCCAGCAGCTTCGCCCGCACTGCATCTGTTGCAAGCGCTGAGAAACGCTCCTTTAATATGCCGTGGCCAAGCAGCGGTTCCAACACCGGAGTGTCTACCTGCCGGAACAATTCATGCTGACAGCAAGGTACAGACAATATGACACTTGCTCCCCATCTAACTGCTTTGTTTAAAGCAGCGTCTGTAGCTGTATCGCAAGCATGCAGGGTAACAACCATATCTACTGCGCTGGCTCCATCATACTGAGCAATGTCGCCTACCGAGAATTGGAGTCCCTCATACTGTAATCTGCGCGCCAATGCCTCACAATGCGCAATCACATCTTCCTTGAGATCAAGTCCGTTGATCATCACATCACGCTCACACATCACATGTAAATAATGATACAGGGCAAATGTCAGATACGATTTTCCACAGCCAAAATCAATAATACGTATCGTACGATCGCTAGGTAAGTGAGGCAGGATGTCGGCCACCATCTCCAGAAACCGATTGATTTGCTTGAATTTATCGTATTTAGAGGCAAGTACTTTACCTGCATCACTCATAATGCCAAGCTCTGTCAGGAAAGGCACCGGAACGCCTTCTGCCAGTATATATTGCTTCTTGCGATTATGAGACAAGTCAGCCTGCACCGACTTTGTCTGTTTTGTCCGTATGTTTACCTTGTGCTTCTTGCTAATTAACACATGGTGTTCTGCCTCTGTAGTCCGCAGCAATGCTTGGCGGAAGTTATGTTCAAGCATACTGAACAGCTTGTCTGCTGCCCGCTCTGCCGTCACATTTTCATGTGTCACCTTATTAGCAAAGTGATAAGTGATCTGCACCATGACCTCGCCGCGCAGTTGGATGGGCTTAATCGTTGCTTTGACACAGCCTTCTTCCGGAGCCTGGCGCACTTGGCTAAACACAGCTGAATGCAGCGTTCCTTCTTGTAAAATATGTTGAACTAACTGCTGTAATTGTTCCATGATGATGTTACAACCTTTCAATCACATTACTGTGAACTCATTAATTTTATTGGACTGTTAAGTATGGTCAGCATACTCGGACTCGTTAGAGCGGTCCACTTTCATCATCGTCTGTACGTCCTGCAGCCCTTGCTCCACCTCGTCACGAGGTAGCCCACCTGCTTCCAGCTCATCGTCTGGTAGTTCCAGTAACCGTTCATACCAAGCTGCTGCCAATGACAAGCGGGCTTCATCGCCAGTCATCCACTCATACAGCACATTTTCTGCCTCTGCATAACGCTGATCCAGATCATGCCATCTCCATATCCGCTCAAGCAGAGAGGCATCCAGATGATAAGGAGCCAATTTGTCGCTCAACTTCTCCACGACGTCCATTACAGGCAACAAGCTGCGATTGCTGCCATGCAGCATCGCTTCGACAAGCAGTACATAAACCTTCATTAGACGTTGGATATGATTCGCATCAGCAGTCTCTAATCCATCATGAGACGGCGAACTTTGCTGTAGCTCATACTCCAGCTCGGCTCGCTCCAACATTATGATAGCCAATGCCTGCAGCTCGTCCGACTGCAAATGACCGTGCCTATGGAACAACTTGATGATATCGTCAGGTGACAAAGTATCTGTCAGCTTGCCATTCAATCGGAACTTACGCTCTAGCAGGTCGTCCCATTCCAGTAACAATTCAGCCTTTTCTTTCTGTTCCTTTAAGCCCAGCGTACGGGCAATCATGGCTGTCATCTCTTGAATCAGCCGTACCAGATAATCACGTTGATACATCTCATGCCTCCTATAGTAACATGCAATGTTAGTACTGCTTTAACTGTCGTACTTCACATATGAGTAGATAAACGGGATAAGAAGTGTCACGGCGATTACACACCCTTAATCACATGTTAATCCTAAATCATGCTGATCTGACAAACCATAAATATTATAATAACTAGCTATTATAGCGGGAAGCTTCTTTATAGGTCAATATCCATACGAGACCGCATACAATAACATTAAATGCACAAAACAGACCCTATAAGCACACAGAAATTTAAGATACCGCCCTTTCTCCACCTTATCCCTCCTTGTCATGTTGAAACTGAATCACATCAAGGAGCCAGCCAAGAGCCTCCTGCAATACCATCGTATTCAGCGAATACCAGATATGCTGTCCTCTCCGTTCATCTACAATCAGTTGGGCTTGTTTCAACGCATTTAGATGATGTGAGATGCTAGGCTTGGATATATTAAATTGGGCAGCTATATTGCCTGCGGTCATATCACGCTCTTTCAGCAGTGTTATAATCTGGCGTCTCGTCGGGTCTGCCAATGCTTTAAACGCATCGTTCATTTCTTCCTCCATCATAGTATCCTCTTATTTAGAAGTTTATCTAAATATAATGCCGATTATACCGAAAAAAAGCACCCCCTACAATAGAAGGCGCTTTGGACTCGTTTATGTTTCCATATTCGTAATTTCGTGAACGAAAGAAGATACTATCTCATTTACTTCTTCTGGTGTTTCCATCATCCCCATATGGCCAGCAGTTTCGATGACTGCTTGTGTCACGTTACTGCCCTCCGTCGTAAACAACCGCTCAGGCCGCACCTTCTGGTCCATTCTGCCAGCCACAAGCAGCAGCGGAAGCTTAGTTGCAGCCATCACTGCCGTACGATCTTCACGCTCACGCATCGCTAACGCCGCTCCAATCGCGCCTTGAGGCGGTGTATGGTACCCGATAGCCTTTGCAAGCCGAACTTCATCTTCTAATTGTTCCAACCTGTTCGGATTAAACAAGGATGGAATCAATTGATCGATAAAAGGCACAATTCCATGAGCCTGAATATCTTCAACCGCCTTCAAGCGACCCTGCCTTGCCTCATCCGAATCCGCATACCCTGTTGAATGGATCAGGCCAAAGCCAAGCAAACGCTCACTGAATCGTTGAGCAAATGACAGTGCAATATACCCGCCAAGCGAATGTCCCAACAATATAAATCGATCCAAATGAAGCTTGTCTGCCATTTGAAGAATATCATCGGCCATCTGCTCAATTGTGTAGGCCCCATTAGGCGCCTGAGTCTTACCATGACCGCGTAGGTCCGGTGTAATCACATGATATCGCTCACTAAGCAGTGGCACAACAGAATGCCAATAGTCGGAACTGCCGCAATAACCATGCAGCAGCACAATGGGGACTCCTGCACCTTGTTCTTTTACTTCCATGTGGAATCTGTCTGTTAGTTGAATTTTTGCCATCGTAACCCCTCGCTTTGCTTCATCGTGTTATGCCCTTTTAATCGGATTTATGCCTTCTGTATAAAATGCACAAAAAAATTTCACATTTTGCACAGCGAACGATTCTATCAACCGCCGTCCGCTCATAGATATACACTATATTACACAGGCATGATTTAGTTGAAACGCTGCTTATTCATTCCAACAGTGGTCCACTCATCTTAATGTCTCCCTAAATTGAAAGGGGGTGATGGTGATGAAGGATATCGAACTGTTCTTAGGCTCTTGTATGTTTATGATTGGTCTGATTCAACTCATCATTCAATTAAATGAACGTCGTAAAAAGTAATCCGCTCCTTGCGGAACGGATCGCACAGAATAACCGGTGTATCGTCAGGAGTCGGATGCCCCACATCCGGCTCTTTTGCTGTGGTCCGGCTTATGCCCACAACTTCATATTATGGAACGAAGTTAAAATTTATGACTGCAATGGGGCACAAAATGCTGCGCATATGGCATCTGAAATCTCTTGCGCCATCAACATCACCGTGTGCAGTGAAGTCGTCTGCAATGTCCAATAAGGCTTGGGCCCATGTTCGTTAACGACTGCTGCCACGCTGTAATGACCAACTGCCGGTAAGCCCTTGCCCACAGATTGGGCGGGCTGGAGAGACTGATTGCCCACAAGATAATACCCGACTGTTGCAGGCTGACCTAGGCATGCATCTATCGCTACAACCAGCTTGTCTTCCGAGATGGTAGCAATTCGCTCTTTCAGGTTAGAAGCATCACAAGGAAGCTCCAACGTGCCTATAACATTGCTAAACCCACGTCGCACTAATTCTAAGCCCACAATTGGCCCTAATGCATCCCCCGTTGAACGATCTGTCCCGATGCAGACGAAGGTTAATTGTGCTAAAGAATGCTGAGCAGCAATTTGTCGGAAGAAACTCCGCAGCTGCTCCTGATTGCTCTTCTTCAGCTTGGGCCTGCTAATCGTATCCGATAAGATAAGCTCCTGCATACATGCACTCCATTTCCTCTAAGCAGATATTGGCCTTATTGTACTTGAAGTCCTGTACGTTGTCACTCCACTGCCTTGGTATTTGTAACAAGCAGGTTAAGCATCACATCATTGCATACTTCCGTCATAAATCATTTCGGTACGGGTTCATCGTGTTAAGTTCCGTGTAAGATGATTGGTCCCTCGTGAAACTTATTACTTAAAATAGGATCCTTATGCTTGCTTGAAAGGCGTTTAGTTTTCGTGGAACTCATGTTACAATACGTTCAGCATATCGGACGAACCGATTGAAAAGATGAAATGAAAGTGGAATTAAAGGAGGTATGATGAAATGAGCCACGCAGATAATCCACAGGCACAGGTTGAAGCCATGATCGAAGACATAAAGGGACGCTTGAAGATGGCTACCGCCGCTGCTATGCAAGCATCCGCATTTTCCGTTGAACAATATGAGGATATTAAAGACATTCATGACATTGTTATGAGCAAATCCAATTTTAGTATCAGTGAGATGGAAGCACTCGTCTCAGAGTTAGGCAAACTTCGCCGCTCCTAATCTGATACTCCCCCTAATCATGAATAATGCCCTGACTTCCTACTTGTCGTGACAATCGATAAGAGGGAATCAGGGCATTGCTATTCCTTGCTTTTCCTGTAAAGCGTTGTATCATCCATAAATCAAACACATCGAATCTTTAGTGTTACCTAATTACCCGGTCAAGCTCCGTCCGCATCATTTTAACTCGTGCGGGATCAAGCGGCATTAACGCTTTACCCGCTTGCCTCACGGTTGATCCAACGTGAACGTGAGTTATCTTCGTATTAGCTGTAAAGACAGCGATATTATCCAATGTCAATCCCGCTCCAGCCATAATATGCAGACCTGTTTCTATGGATTCAAAGTGCATCTGCTCAATCATATGGATACCTTCTGGCGCCGTCGGAGCCCCGCCAGAAGTCAGGATGTCGGTAATGGAGGGATGACGTTTAATTACAGCTAAAGCCTCCATGAGATCGCTTGCTTCGTCTATCGCCCGATGAAAAGTTAATTTCATCTCTCCTGCAGCAGCGATAACTTGCTTCAACAGATGCTCATCGACCTGTCCGATCTCCGTTAGAGCCCCGAACACGATCGCTTCTGCTCCCACTGCACGTATATGTTCGATGTCTTTTAGGATCGTTTCACAATCATCAACATCATACACAAATGATCTTGCATGAGGTCTCACCATAACACGAACAGGAATGGTGGATAACTGTACAGCTTGCTCTACTAACGCAAGACTAGGTGTAAGACCGCCTTCTGCTATTGCCGTAATTAGTTCAATCCGGTCCGCCCCGCTGTCCTGTGCTGCACGGACATCGCTTAACGTTGTTGCAATAACTTCTAAATGAATGCGGGATTGATAAGGCTTCATCTTTTATTTCCTCCCCTATTTGCATTTATCGTTATAAGTTAAATTGAAATACAGCTCTGCGATCCCCTACCACAACCCCTTGATCATTAATAATCGCGGACGGGAATGCCTCTTTGAGACGTTGAATCGTATCGGTTGTCTTATAGCCCATTTGCTCCAATATTGAGGTTATTACATAAGCACATTCCTCATCTGATCCGTCGGCAATCTTGATTGCAAATCCCAATTGCTCCTCACGAAGCGCGAAACCAAATATGCCCTTGAAACCACCTTTGGCTACGATGTTTGTGTCTTCCATCAGCACGGAATCCAGCCGTCCTGTTCCCCCTACAAGGAGAGGATACTTGATCATTGCATCCCGGATACGTTGAACAGCTTGGCGTGTCGCTGTATCCTTAATGAATTCGGGACAAGCTAAATGTAAATAAGCCTGCCCTATTGCCGGAAGAGGCAGCGCATATACGGGAAAACCACATCCATCTGTGCCCACTCCCATCTCTTCGACGGTTACTCCAGAAAGTTCACAGATGATTGCTGTGATTTCCTGCTGTGCGGGATGATCTGGATCGGTATAAGATGCTTTGTCATATCCTGCATGTTGGCACCATGACAATACGCCAAAGTGCTTGCCAGCGCAATTATGGAACCTCCGTTCCCGATCGCCGCCCTCCCGCAGCCAAGTTTCCTTTGTAGGTTCATGCAAAGGGAGAGACGGATTGCACACGAGCTCACTTTGGATCAAGCCGCTTCTTTCCATAATGGCATGCATCGTCTCCATATGAAAAGATTCACCCCGATGAGATGACATCATTAACGCCAATTCCCGATCCGTCAGTCCGTAATGCTCTAGCGTACCGCTTTTGACCACTGGAATGGCTTGGAATGGCTTTCCAGCAGATCGCAAGAAGCGGAGGCTTTCCATGTCCCCTAGCGCATAACGAATGTTACCGTCTTTGCCTACTCCGCATATTGCCCCTCTATGTTCACATTCGAGCCAATTATTGCGGGTTTCTTCAATTAATCGTTCATTCATGCCGATTTCTCCCTCATAAACAAGTGATACTTATGTGTAAATTATAACGAAACCAGAACCGAATTCCTAACGTAAGTTTCATATTAGTTAAATCATTCTGAACTCTTTGTTAATTAACCAATGGTTTTGAGGCAAAGATGCGGAGAAACAGATTAAAGGAGTGTAAGCTTAACATGACCAAGTCAACATCTATGAAAAGCCGTGCAGTTAACTATACCGTCAGTCTCATATGGGGCCTTGTCCTAGTTCCCCCGCTCTTGCTGGGCTTGGGCTGGATTACTAAGGGCGTAATGAGCAATGACTTTAATCGAGTCGATACCGCGGTAACTGATTTTCTAAGACAATGGTCAAGCCCACTAATAACCAAAATCGTTATATTTTTTACCCATTTTGCTTCAAGCCACATTATTATCCCTTTGGCGATTCTGCTTGCGCTATGGTTTGCTTTTAGAAAAAGACTGTATATGCATGCAATTACGCTGCTAATTGCTCTTACAGGTAGCTATCTTCTAAATGAGGGGATGAAAGCATGGCTGCAGCGTGCACGTCCTGAATGGGAGCATTGGGTGGCAGCTACTGGGTACAGCTTTCCAAGCGGACATGCCATGGTTTCAACAGCGTTCTATGGGATGCTGACATACATTATAGTTCGTATTTGTAGGGCAGAAGGCAAACCATCTACCTACATATGGGTAGCAGGAGCATTACTCATTGTTGTAATTGGATTAAGCCGCGTATATTTGGGCGTTCATTATATTACGGATGTGTCAGCAGGATTTATTGCAGGCGGCATATGGTTAATCGCTTGCATGTACGCACTCGGATGGATGACTCGAGAGAAATGAGTGTCCTCCTTCATAGTCATGCGACGTCACATTTGTTATCATAATAATGATTCAAAGTTCGCTAATAAGTGTATATGTTCATTAACTACTGTTACACAAAGGAGATAATCAAGATGACAACACAACAAACTTCCGTAAATGAAACATGTGATACAAGAGGATGTTCCACTTTTGCCAAAGGGGTTCTCATTGGGGGACTAATTGGCGCGGCGGCAGCCCTGCTGCTGGCGCCGAAATCAGGACGTGAACTACGTTCTGACATCAGTGATAAAGCACACGATGTATCTGACAAGACTAAGGAAGTAGCCATTGATCTTAGCTCTAAAGCAGCAACTGCCGTCAAGACTGTTGGTGCCAAAGCAGAAGCTGTTGTATCGGGCGTAAAAGAAGCATCCTCCAATATTGTTACACAAGTGAAAGATGTGACTATTGATGCTGCAAATCAAGTCAAGGAAGCATCTGCCGACATCGCAGAAGAAGTTGTTGAACAATTGAAGAAAGACTAGACCTGGGGGATACATATGATGAACGCCTCAGCTGTTGTTACTGCCCCTGCCGATACGGTACGTCATGCGTTTCTGCAACAAGGCTATACAGGCATATGCTGTGCAGAGCAAGAAATATTTGTGCTCGGTTGGATGGACCCACATGCCAACAGCGAGCGCGCCACTCACATGTACAAAGTACCAGCGCAGCGGCTTCCTGACGGGCAATTACAGGTCAATGCGAAATTAGCCAGTTTCTCAGGGCTAAGCACAGTGCCTAGCCAACTCCAAGCCAAAGCAGACACAGAACTGCGTGAGCTATTGGTGCAGTTGTCTTTAACCGTCGGACTGGAACACAATCAGACAGATGATGAGCCCACTACTATCGAGGAAACATGGAATTCGATGGCTCCTGATGAGGCGGCAATGAAGCAGCTCGGCCATGACATGAAACAAATTCAAACAAACAGTGAGTTAAAAAAGCAAGGACTCATTCCCGATCCTATGCAGTAAATACGAATACGTAAGCAAGTTAATGCTTGCTGCGATCATCAACCCAAGCTGAGCTCTATTCAAGTGCTCTCTTGGGTTGATGTATGTTTAAGGGGTATTTATGACAACTTAAGTACAGTGCGGGTTTAATTTATGGGATTGAACAAGCAGTTTGTTAATTTGAACAAAAACGAGGTACACATTTTAGAGATCTAAACGAAGATATAAAGCGCTTACATTGTTATACTGAGGGTACATCAACTGATGAACCTAACTTGAACAAGGGGGCTTACCTCAATGATTATTGGCGTACCTAAAGAAATAAAAAACAATGAAAATCGCGTAGCAATCACTCCTGCTGGTGTAATGGCTTTTAAAAAAGCTGGACACACTGTTCTAGTCGAGCATGAAGCAGGCCTTGGCAGCGGATTTACAAACGAAGATTATATCCGTGTAGGCGCTGAGATTGTCGCAGAAGCTAAAGATGCGTGGGCAGCCGAAATGGTAATAAAGGTAAAAGAACCATTGTCTTCCGAGTACGGGTACTTCAGAGAAGGACTGATCTTGTTTACTTATTTACACTTAGCAGCAGAGCCTGAATTAACGAAAGCTCTTGTCGATAAAGGCGTAACTGCCATTGCATATGAAACAGTACAAGTAGGCCGCACATTGCCACTATTAACACCGATGAGTGAAGTTGCAGGACGAATGTCCGCTCAGATCGGAGCACAATTCTTGGAGAAGCCGCACGGTGGAATGGGTATTCTGCTTGGAGGCGTACCAGGGGTAAAACGTGGCAAAGTAACTGTAATCGGTGGTGGCGTCGTAGGAACAAATGCTGCTAAAATTGCAGCAGGCCTAGGGGCAGACGTAACGATTATGGATATGAATCCAGATCGACTTCGTCAATTGGACGATATCTTCGATAAGAGCGTTCATACGCTGATGTCCAACCCGCTCAATATCGCAGAAGCTGTACAGGATTCCGATCTTGTCATCGGCGCGGTGCTTATCCCAGGAGCTAAAGCACCTAAGCTTGTAACTGAGGATATGATTAAGTCGATGAAACCAGGTTCTGTAGTCGTTGACGTAGCCATCGACCAAGGCGGTATCATCGAAACAGTGGATCGGATTACGACACATGACAATCCAACATATGTGAAGCATGGTGTTGTACACTATGCCGTAGCAAACATGCCTGGTGCGGTGCCTCGTACATCTACGATTGCACTCACGAACGTAACGATCCCTTATGCGCTTCAATTAGCAAACAAAGGTGTTCACAAAGCGCTTGAGGAGAACGCTGCACTTATGCTTGGCCTCAACACAGCTTCTGGCTCTGTAACATATGAAGCCGTAGCTCGCGATCTTGGTTATGACTATGTAACGGCGCAGGATGCCCTAAAAAAAGCACCTGCTCACGCTTAATTAAATACACAGATATATAAAGAGAACACGTAATCATAATACGTGCAAGAAAGTGGATGCGCAAAGTTTATGCGACAACAATGCAGAATAAACAGATAAAGAGACATAAACTGCACTAAAACAATCTATATTCCATAAGGATGTCCAAAATGGTTGAACGTATGGTTCCACAAATCAAACGTTCGCAATCGGATTATAATAGCAGCCCCGTTGTGCATATTTCAATTGCGCAGCGGGGCTGCTTTATGTACTATACTTCTACCTTGATATTGTTCTGTAATGCCACGAATGCCACTAAGCAAGAACAAATGAATTGGGTAACGGCCAATATAAGTAGTTAAGCTATATGAACGCTGTAAGGCAGTCCCCTGATTTGCCCTTCCCTTCCATAATTTCAATCCCATTTTACAAACTCCAACACCATATCTATATAAGATGTAACACGCACACAGCATTCCAAGCTACAAAGCAAACAACAATGCGGCAGCTTGCCTGTAAAATACGGCAGTTCAAATTAAACTCGCCTCGCTATGCTCGCGTAATGGACTGTACTCGTTTGTAACGTAGTCCAATTAACGTAATACGATATAATGTAATACACAATTAACGTAATGTGGACTAACACAATACAATCATGGACACTGCAAGTACTGCACACTGATTCTTTACATTATTGGATCTCGTAGCAGCTTCTATAACCCCATGGAGTGCACAGCACGGCATGCAACCATCTACTGGGCTGCATTGTCTCATCTCTACGGTATGTAAGTTGATGCCCAGAATGTCATGTGTCCTGCCAAAACGAAAAAGCTGCTCGACCAGTCTATTCAGACCAGACGAGCAGCCTATCCATGCAACAGTGTAACCTAATCATTCGCATCCTTGCTATTCGTTGGATACTCTTAGTGAATCCTCTGTGCTGTCCGCGTCGCCTTTCTGTAAGTGGCTGTGACGTCTGGAGTAGCCAAAGTATACAATTACACCTAGCAGCAGCCAAATACCGAAATACAGCCAAGTTTGAAGCGGCAAATTCACCATCAAGAACAAACAGCAGCCTACCGAGATGATCGGGAGCAAAGGTACTAACGGCACTTTGAAACCACGTTTCATATTCGGATGTGTCTTACGCAAAATGATAACCGTAACACCAACCATCGCAAAAGTAAGCAAAGCTCCAATATTAGCCAAATTAGATAGTTCTTTCAGATCGATAAAGCCTGCAACGAAGGCACTCACGAGACCTGTCAGCCATACAGCTGTAGTCGGAGCTTCCTTCTTGTTCATCTTGGAGAACATTTTTGGAATAAGCCCATCTCGGCTCATCGAGTAAAATACACGGGTAGTTGCGTAAATATAAGCAAAAACGACTGCCATAATCCCGATGATGGCACCGGCAGCGATCACACCTGCTACTGCGTCTTGTCCAACAACATGCAACACGTGTGCCATAGCTTCAGGCACGTTTAATTCCGTATAAGGCACCATACCTGTCATAACCAAACAGACAACAACATAAATCACGGTACAAACTCCGAGCGAAGTGATAATACCAATTGGCAGATCACGCTGCGGATTTTTCACTTCTTCGGCTGATGTCGATAACGCATCAAAACCTAAAAAGGCAAAGAACACGGCTGCCGCACCCGACATTACACCTTCAAAACCGTAAGGCATAAATGGAGTCCAGTTAGCAGGCTTAACATAAAACACCCCAACAATGATAAACAGGAGAATAACACCAAGCTTAATTGCTACCATGATGTTGTTTACCTTCTTGCTCTCTTTCGTACCACGTGAGAGCAGCCAGGTAATAAACATAATGATAATCATGGATGGAAGGTTAACCAGCCCGCCTTGACTCGGAATCGTAATCAACTCTCTTGGCAAATCAAGCCCAAAGCCAGATAGAAAGTTATTAAGATATCCGGTCCAACCACTTGCAACTGCCGAGGTGGTTACGACATATACGGACAATAGTGTCCATCCCATCAAATGAGCGACAAGTTCACCGATTGTGGCGTACGAATAAGTGTAAACGCTTCCACTAACCGGAATTGCAGATGATATCTCCGCATAACACAGTGCTGCGAATCCGCACACAATCGCCGCTATAATAAACGAAAAGATAACGGCCGGGCCGGCGTCCCGGGCTGCTACAAGCCCAGTTAATACGAGTACGCCTGTCCCAATAACTGCTCCAATGCCAAGAAGCGTCAAGTCCATTGCACCTAATGACTTCGTGACACTCTTGCTCTTGCTTTGCAAAAGCATCTGCTCTACATTTTTCTTCCTAAATAGTTCTGCCATCTAGGTCACTCCTCACTAGACGCCAAAACGTCAACTATACGGTTCCACATTATTATTTTACCATGTCACGTATTATATGCGCAGCCCGCAATTATTGGAAACGATTACATTTCTGTGACACCTTAAGTTTTTTACTATTATCACGAGTCTTTTTCTATCCCAGTCTTCACAAATTTGAATTCTATTTCTATTCAAATAGGACAAATATGCACCAATCATACAGGCACACATTTGTCCTTATTCTTTGTATGTCCATCTCATTGTAAGTCCCTAGCCATCATAATCTGCTTCAGCTTCTCTGTTGCTCTTCTCTGAATACGGGAAACGCTCATCTGCGAAATACCAAGCTGCTCTGCTGCCGTTCGCTGCGACAGTCCTTGCTCAAACACAAGTTGCAGCACCTGCATCTCTTCCTGCTTTAGCTGCTTCATGGCTTCGAGCAGATCCATCTTACGTTCTACAGCGTCATAATCATTTACGTCAGAACTGATCAGCTCTCCAAGCGTGGCCGCACTCTCTTCTTGAGACAGCGGCGTGTCAAGCGAAACGTAATGATAGCACTCTCGACCTGCCAGAACCTCCAAAGTTTCTTCCTCGGACAGTTCCAGTTGCTGGGCTATTTCTTCAATGTTGGGTGAGCGTTCAAGCTTTACAGTCAGCAGATCAATGGTTTGCTGCACCAAAGCACCCTTTTCTTTGATTCGCCTTGGCACTTGGATATACCAAGACTTGTCCCTCAAATAATTTTTCATATGACCGATCATACTTTTCATTGCATAAGCCTCAAAAGGGACGCCCAGTGCGTGATCAAACTGATTCAGCAGACGGATAAGCGCCATATTGCCCACCTGCATCAGATCTTCGTAGAGGTCTGGGCGATTACGCGATATCTTGCCTGCAGCCATCTTCACCATAGGCTCGTACCTCTGAATCAAAATAGTGGCTGTATCGTTGTCTTTGGTGGTTTGATATTGGCGGATGAGATCATTAGCCGAATGGGACTGGGGAAGTAGACTCATCGGAGTTCCTCGCTAAACTGTTGGATGCGTTTCTTCATGCGGACTTCAGTACCGCGCCCCTCTATGCTGACAACCTCCACTTCATCCATGAGTGCCTGCATTAAGTAGAAACCTAGGCCTCCTGCCTGCACTTCATCAATCGACTTGTCATGCCACCCCAACAGTTCCTGAGTCTCGTGCTCCGCATGAAAGCTGTTGCCCTCATCACGAATCGTCAGACCCAGCTCGTTGTTACCAATGTCAAATGCGATATCCACCATACCGCCATCCCGATTGTACGCATATAAAACTGCATTATTACAAGCTTCCGACACTGCAACCTTCATATCCTCGATCTCTTCGTAAGAAAATCCAATTTTGCTGGCGATTCCATATAACGTTAAACGAACCAAATCGACATAGTCAGCTTGAGCAGGCAGCGTTAATCTGACCTGCTGCTGTATTTTGCTATCAGTCATGATTCATGTCCTTTCAATTATCATTTTCGAGTCCTTATTGGCTTGACGTTAAAAACTTTGAAATTCCTGTCATATCAAACAACTTTTGAACCTGCGACGGAACATTTTCCACGAAAAATGGTGCTCCTGCGGCTTTACGAACTTTTACAATGGAAATAAGAATGCCAATGCCTGTACTGTCAATGTACGTTAGCTTGGATAGATCAAGTGTAAGCTGGTTAGTCGAATCGTTAGCTAGAGGCTCCATAAAAGAACGAAACTCGCCAGAAGCAGCCAAATCCAGATCACCTTGAAGTTGAATGGTTATTTGCTGCCCATCTTGATGTGTTACGACTGCAAATTGGTTTGTGCTCATATAGTCCTCTCCCATTATTCCACACATTTTATGAAGAAATGATGTACCTACTCGGTTATTTATTTTGTTGATTTCATACTTAGGTTCCTATTACCCGGTAGTTGAAACGCTGAAACATTTAAATTCAAAATAGTTGTCATCCGGATACGAATGCTAATTTCTCTCATTGCTCCAATTTACCCAGTACAACTGTAAATTGAAACATCGCCCCATGATCAAGCGCATACGCAGCAATATCGCCTTGCATCATCTGTACAATTGATTTGCTAATTGCAAGGCCTAAGCCGCTGCCGCCGTAGCGACGATTCATAGAGGAATCCAGCTGTGAGAATGGCTGAAATAATGCATTCATCTTATCTACCGGCAATCCAATGCCTGTGTCCTGAACCTCAATTTGCAGTCGACAAGTACTGTCGTCTTCATGGTCTGAAACCAGCTGAATACGAATACAAATCTCGCCATCATCCGTAAATTTGACAGCATTGCCCACCAGGTTAATAAGTACCTGACGCAGCCGAATCATATCACCCAGCAGACAAGCTGGAACATCCGGCTTAATATCGACAGAGCATGTCAATTGTCGTTTGCTCATCTCCGCTGTAAACAATTCAAACACTTCCTGAATCAAAGCTTTGATGTCAAACGGGTACTCTTCAAGCTCCAACTTGCCGGACTCCATCTTTGTAAAATCCAGAATGTTGTTGATCGTCTGCATTAACGAATCCGCACTCTTCCGAATCATCTCCGCATAATTACGCTGCTCTAGACTCATCTCTGTATCTTGCAGCAGATCAGCCATTCCAATGACTCCATTGAGCGGTGTACGAATCTCATGGCTCATCATTGCGAGAAATTGCGTTCTGGCTAGCGCTGCACGTTCCGCTTCTTCCTTTGCAATTGCCAGTTCGCGATTCATCCGTTCCAATTCCAGTGTCTTCTGATGAAGCAGCATCTTCTGGGATTTCAAGCGCTTCTGCGCAAGAAAGATCCCCACGAAGCTTTGGATCTTGGACCGCAAGATGTGCGGTACAAAAGGCTTGACCATATAGTCGACGCCGCCTGCAGAATAGCCCGCAAACAGGTGCTCAGATTCCTTATAGTTAGCCGAAATAAAAATAATCGGAATATGCTGCGTTTTCTCCCTGGCTTTGATCCACTTGGCTGTCTCAATGCCATCCATGCCAGGCATCTGCACATCAAGCACAATGACAGCAAATTCCTCTTTCATGAGATGTCGCAGTGCTTCTTCTCCTGAGGTAGCCTTAATGAGCCGATAATTCTCTTCCGAGAGCACAGCTTCCAAGGCGAGCAAGTTCTCCGGACGATCATCGACCAACAGAATGTTAATAGGCTCTAACGTAGGCATGTGGCCTCCTCGATCAGTTATCGAATTTTTCGATATATTTTCTCCAAACGGTCTACTTCCTCGTAATGCGACTCACAGGCTGTAAAATGGATCGATTCTTTGGATCCCAGCACCAACATTCCTAGTGGGGCCAGACTCTCATAGAACAACCGATGGACTCGGTCCCGCAGCGGATCATTAAAGTAAATCATCACATTTCGGCAAAAAATAACGTTAAATTCATTAAACGACATATCCGTAGCCAAATTGTGGTCCGAAAAAATAATGTTTTTTCTTAAAGACGGATGAAAGATCACACTGCCGTCTTCCGCTGCGTTGTAATATTCGGAAAAGGAGCGATTTCCCCCAGCCTCCAAATAATTAGTCGTATACAGGCGCATCTTATCTAAAGAACAACGGCCTTCCTTCGCTTTTTGCAGAACAACAGGGTTCATATCAGTCGCATACAATCTAGCTTTCTCATACAGTCCTTCCTCTTGTAAGAGAATCGCCATCGAATAGACTTCCTCCCCTGTTGAGCAGCCCGCATGCCATATGCGAATATAAGGATATGTCCGTAAAAGGGGTACAACTTTATCCCGGAAAGCAGCATACATCTTAGGATCACGAAACATCTCCGTAACTGGTATCGACAACGTATGAACCAAGCGCTGCACATAATCGCGGTTGTACAACACTTTTCCCTGAAGCTCTGATATCGAGGTCAACTGTTCATCGTATATCTGATGCCAAATTCGACGTCTTAAGGACGGATACGCATAATCTCGAAAGTCGTAGCCATACACCTTGTACATTCCCTCTAACAACAATTCAATCTCAATGCGTTCGCGATCAGCATCCCCATGTCTACGTATGTCCTGCGCAGATACTTGATCAGATTCATGCTCGTCCATGCTCGACTTCCTTTCCAAATCCCCATACGGCTTACTTTGTTTATACTAGGTGCTGTACAGCCACACTCTCATTAGAGACAGCAATTGCTCGGTTTGGAATGGCTTGCTGACATAATCAGAAGCCCCTGCCTCTATACACTTATTACGGTCTTCCTTCATCGCTTTGGCTGTAAGTGCGATAATCGGCAGCTTCTCAAATGCAGGCATTTGGCGAATTTTCCGCATCGCTTCGTAACCGTCCATCTCTGGCATCATCATGTCCATCAGGACGATATCAAAGGTTGGTTTTCGTTCCAGAGCCGCCAGTGCTTCTACTCCATTTTCCGCATACTCAATCACCATATCAAACTGCTCGAGAACACTCGACAACGCAAATACATTCCGTACATCATCATCTACAAGCAGTACTCTTTTGCCTGATAACAACTGATCCTTCGGCTCTAATGCACGCTCGGGCGGATATGACCTATCCTCCTCTAATTCAACGCGATTCAAGAGCAGCATCGTCTCTTGCAGCAGACGCTCCGGCGACTTCACGTTCTTGATAATAATACTTTGTGCGCGCTTGCGCAGCTCCAGCTCTTCTTTGTTATCCAGCGACTTGCCCGTATAAATGATGATAGGCAGATGAACCAGTTCTGGCAGCGTCTGTTCGATACGCTCCATCAGTTGGAAGCCAGTCATATCTGGCAGCATCAGATCAAGTACCATACCGTCTATCTTCTCTTGCGCAAGGTGTTCTAGCGCCTCTGATCCAGTAGATACGGCGGTCACAGACACATTGGCTCCTTCAATAAGGGCAATCATCGATTGCCGCTGAGGACCATCATCTTCAACAATCAGGAGCCTTCTGCGCTCGAACATCCATGGCCGTACCTGAGCAAGCTTGGGCTTGCCAGCAGAGTTATCCTTCTTCTTTGCATAGCTGGCCGCCACCTCGGACAACATCTGTGTCTGTTGAAGCTTCACGCTCTCTTTCTCTTCAGACACTCCGTCCTCGATCTGCTTCGATACCTCTCGAACCAACTGCTCGATCTCCGACATGTGGCTGCTGTCTGCTGTGACTTGCAGCTTGGCTAGCTCCTCAGCCTCTGTATACATCGGAAGCAGCAAAGTAAATGTGCTCCCTTGCCCTGTGATGCTGCTAACTGTCAAGCTACCGCCTAAGAGCTGGGTAAGTTCTCTGCTGATCGATAATCCTAAGCCAGCGCCACCGTATTTTCGGCTTGTTGTGCCGTCAAGCTGCTGAAAAGCATCAAATATAAGTCCCAGCTTCTCCTGTGGGATGCCGATGCCTGTATCTTTGACCTGAATAGCCAAAAATGCTGGTGATTCTTCGCCCTCAATAGCATTTGGGTCCAAGGAAGGAGCCAATGCAAGCTCAATGCTGCCGGAATTGGTAAACTTAAATGCATTGGACAATAAGTTCCGAACAATTTGCTTTAGACGATCGGCATCCGTATAAATAGATGCTGGCAGTCCCTCGGCAACATGAAGTTGGAATGCAATACCTTTCTGGGAAGCAATCGGTTCAAAGCTATCATACATAAAACTAGTTATCTCTTGAATATGCATCAGTTCGTAGTCTACCTTCATCTTGCCCGCATCTATTTTGCTCAAATCTAGAATCTCGTCAATCATCTTTAATAGATCCGCCCCAGACATATGAATCGTCCGCGCATATTCAACTTGTTTCTCTAGTAAATTGCCTTCCTTATTCTCCCCCAGCAACTGCGAGAGAACGAGAAGACTGTTAAGAGGCGTCCGCAATTCGTGAGACATATTGGCTAGAAACTCTGACTTGTACTTAGACGCAAGCGCCAATTGCAGCGTCTGACGCTCCAATGCGGTACGCGCGCTTTCCAACTCCTCGTTCTTCTCTTGCGTGCTCAGCATTGTCTCTTCCAGCGCTCTTGTCTTGGCAATAAGCTCTGTGTTGTAATGCTCCAGTTCCTCCTGCTGCCGTTGTAAAAGCTCTTCTGAACGCTTCAGCGCCTCGGTTTGAGCTTCTAGGTGCTCGTTCGAACGACGCAAGTCTTCTTGCTGCGTCATTAATTCTTCCGACTGACACTGCAGTTCCTCCGTCAGTGCCTGTGAATCCCGCAGAAGGTCTTCCACACGCATCTTACCTGATATCGTATGGATAATGACCCCTAAATTGATCATCAGTTGTTCCAACAACTTATGTTGTGTATGCGTCAGTGGCTTAAGCGACGCCAGTTCGACAACACCAAGCACCCGCTGCTCAAACGTTATCGGGTAAAGCGCCAGCTCCATTGGCGATGCTTCACATACACCAGATTGAATACGGAGAGAGCAATCTACCATATCATGAATAAGAATTGGGCGTTCGTCAGCGGCGCACTGGCCAACCAGGCCTTCTCCGATGTCAAAGCTGTGCTCGGCCTCCAATTGATGCTGTGCCGCATACGTGCCATATAGGCGCAGCTTATTGGATGCTCTGGCTTCATCACGGATGTAGAGTGCACCATACTGGGCGCTCAGGATTGGTGTGAATTCGTTGATAAAAGTCTGGCCGACTTGCTGCAGCGTTGTCACGCCATTTAACAAGTCCGTTACTTTTGCAATGTTGCTATCTATCCAGGCTTGCTGCTCTTGTTCCAGTTGAAACTGCTCTTCAATCTTTTTACGCTGCTCCAGATCAGAGACCATAGACTTAAATACTTCAATGACTTCCCCAATCTCATCATTTGTATAAGCCTTCAACTTACGAATGATTGCCGTGCGGCCACGTGAAAGACTACGTATCATCAACGCCATCGTGTTCAAATTACGAGTTACTCCTGGAATAACCCATACCATAACACCTATACTTAATAGAATGCCTAATCCCATCATCCCTACCGTCCAAGCAATAGACAGCTCATACATCTGTTGGGATTTACGAAGCTGGTCATCCATCATCATTTCATGATAACTGGCAAGGCTGTTTAGATCCTCCTGAAGCTTCTTCAGATAAGGCAACCCAACACTGTTCCGCAGTTCATTGGCTTTTGCCACATTGTTAGATGCACTCAACCGTTCCGCTTCTTCAACAAATTCAATGTAATTAGCCCATGATCGGTTCACCTGGGAGATATTTTCCTTCTCTTGGATGGTGAGGACGGTATTCTCCAGTAATTGAAGCGCTTGAATTACTCGTTTCTTATACCGTTGAATCTCTAGTGCTGCCTCTTGTGTACTTGTACCCCCATTTAGCAGTTCATTAACAAGCTCGCGTGCCATATTATTGGAATCGTCTCTGGCACCTGAGGCCGCTTTTACCTTTACAAAGCGTTCATTATAGAAACGTTCAATCTCGGTTTGCATACCGCTCATCCGTACATAAGAAATCAAACCGAGTCCTGCCAAAATAATCATAAATGAAGCAAAACCTATGATTAACTTTGTCTTTAACTTCACGCTGTTTCCCCCTCCATGCTCCGCACAGAAACCCATACCATGCATTTATCATCCTCACGTGCGCAGGGGTTGCCAAACAATGCTGACCATGCATCCGCATCAATGGAATCCTCTTGCTTCATTAGCTCCGTAAGATGCTCAATTGCATCATCCAGTTCATCTCCGGCAGCCTCCACAAGACCATCCGTATAAAGAGCCATCCGGTACTCATTCGTACACATAATCATCTTTGACTCTACCTCCAACTCAGGAAACATACCGACAGGATGGCCCGTAGACTCCAGATGGACGACCGCACCATCGCTCATCACGACGATGCCTGGCGGATGACCCGCATTGGCATACTGAATCAAGTGCTGCTTTGTATCCACAATGGCGTATATTGCCGTCAAATAATACATCGTCAAGCTGTCGCTCATATGCAAGTAATGAAACTTACTGTTCAGACTTCGCAGCACGCCATCTGGTGTCTCCTCACTCATGACCGTATTACGGAGCGCCGAAGCAATAAACATACACAGCAGTGCGGAAGATACCCCGTGGCCCATCATATCTAAAATGAGCACGCCGTATTTACCATTTCCTAATGGAAACCAGGCATACAGATCGCCTGCCAGCTCTTCAGAAGGCCTGTATATTGCCTGTATCTCTATCTGCTCATCTGAATACGGTTCAGTTAGAACAGAGGCTTGTACACTGGCCGCCAAGCGCAGCTCCTCCCGGATATGCCGATCTCTTTCCTTGTGCCAGTCCTTCTCTTTCTTCAGGCGTAAAGCAAGTCGAATCCGTGCCAGCAGCTCAATGCGATTTATTGGCTTGGTGACATAATCAACCGCTCCTGCATCCAGCGCCTCCGCCAATGTATTGGAGTCCCCAATAGCAGTAACCATGATGATTGGAATATCACGGAGCAAGGGAAAGGTTTGAACATGCCTGCATGCTTCCAATCCATCAATCTCCGGCATCATCATATCCAGCAAGATTAGATCGATATCCGGTTCTTTTAGAGTATCTGTGCTGATGCCCGACTTCTTTAGTCCCAATACCTCATACATCTCTCTTGCGGAAGAGACGGTCGTAATGCCGGTATAATCAGCTTTACGCAATATTTCTCGTATAAGCATCACATTCGTCGGGTTATCATCGACAACGAGTACGTTCAATTGCGTTTCTCCCCTATCTTTGCAGCGTCATCTCAACTATACCTAAATTAGTCAGGTGAGGGCATGTCATTTGAAAAATTCCACTAAATAACAACATGAGCTGCATCTGTGCGTGCCTTAACCTAATTCGTACACTATATCCCTAATAAAAACATAGCCGGCTATCTAATGATAACCGGCTATTTCTATTTCGAGCTGTTGCGGAACAATTGCCACGCCTGCACTCCGATATCTACCCACGACTTCCAGGCTTCTGAAGAAGCCGCTGCGCGCGCAGGAGCCGCCTTGGCAGCAGACTTCGCCGCGGCAGCCTCAGCGATCGCCACCGGCATCATCATCTGTGCTTCTATCTCCGGAGCAGCGTGTACAGATTCTGCTGCAGTAGCTTGCACTGCTGCGGAAGCTAGCGCGAAATCGACAGCGGCTGCGGGTCCCCCGTCACCATCCCTCACCGCATCTGACGCAGTGTCCGCCGATGCCGGTGTCTGAACGCGCGATTTACGCTTCAGCTTATCTGTGTCAAAACGTGTTGCTGCCTTGCGCACGCCGTTTACTACACCAACTGATACTTGCCGAGCTACGGCAGTTACTTCATTCAGCGCTTCACCGATATTTTCAATGGAGTCAACGAGCGGCTCTATCTTCTTCACCTGCTGTTGGATGCCGGCAGTCATCTCATTTGCATTGCGGGCAACCGCCTGCAAGTCTCCGCTTAACGCCTCAACCGTGCGCTGTACTTCCTCCAACGTTGCCGATGCACGGTCTAGTGAACGCTTGGCTGTAACCAGCGTCTGAATTAGAAATATAACAAGGACTACAAAAGCCAACGATGCGATTAAAGCACTGATTTCCAGTATCATTGTGCACCCTCTCTTCCCACAAATAATATGTATGTCTGCTAAGAAGTCTATCATAGTGGATCTTTACTCTTATTGTATATGAATATGTACATATTTGCTGCACATAGATCGAAATGTTACTACATTAGCCATACAGTACTCACCCCCCACAGCGCATAAGACTACAAATCCGCGTTTGTACAGGGAATAGAGCTAACAATGTATACCCCTGAGCAAGACTATTGAATCATAAATTTGAAATAAAAAAGGAATGTTTCAAACCGATTTTGATTCGGTTATACAATCTGCAACAAACCAAAGCAACTCAACAGACATTTTCTAACGAGGAAAAAGGAGTGAATATGATGTTAAGATGGGCTCTGTTATTTTTTATCATCGCAATCGTGGCAGGTATATTCGGATTTTTCGGTATTGTGGAGGCGGCAGCCTCGATCGCAAAAGTACTATTCTTTATTTTCCTGATTCTGTTTGTGATATCGTTGCTTACTGGCAGAAGGACATCCTGACTTTACACGGATTGTTACGACTGAACAAAAAAGGCAGCACCGAAGTAGATCGATCTACTTCGGTGCTGCCTTTTTATTGTATGTCCTTCTTATCCGCCCCTGTTGGATAGCATGGAAGCGAACAGCTAAGCTGAAAGCGTAGATTTTTTTGACTTCCAGCGAATCTCTGCCAATATCATGCCTCCGAAAATAAGCGCACAGCCAACAATTGCCCATATCCCCAGCGTCTCATTTGCAAATGTGACGCCTGTAATGGCCGCAAACACGGGTTCTGTGGCATAAATGATCGCCACTCTTGTCGCCGACGTATACCGCTGACTCCATGTCTGCGCCCAGAAAGCAAACGCAGTGGAGAGGCCAATGGATACAGCAAGCGCAACCAGCACATCTGAATTGGTGAGCGAAGTCCACAGTGCAGCAGGTGAACCAAGCGACTCTGTTAATAACGAAAAGACGGCAGACAGCACCCCCACTGTGCCCAATTGTACGATAACAAGCGGCAGCGTATCATATACGGGAGCATATTTACCCGTCAGGGCAATCTGCAGTGCAAAACAGATCGCACAGAAAAACACGAGCAAATCCCCTTTGTTAAAGGTTAACACGCCGCCATTAAACGTAAGCAGATACAATCCTATAAAGGCAATAACTGCCGCAGCCCATGTGGACCAAGAAAGATGCTGCCGCATGAACAGCAGCATCGCAAACGGAACAAGCACAACTGAAATACCGGTAATAAAGCCCGTGTTTGTCGTAGTTGTATGCAGAAGTCCAATCGTCTGCAAGGCATAGGCCCCGAACAGCCAACAGCCCAACAAGCTGCCATGAAGCAGCAGCTTGCGCGACCAATTATATTTCCGACGGCGGTAAATCATCATCATGATGATGACAAATAAAAACGTTGCCCCCAAAAAACGAACAGCGTTAAATGCCAGCGGCGGCAGTGTCTGTACCGCCTTTTGCACAATAATAAAAGTGGAGCCCCAAACAAAGGCAACCAACAGCAAACATAGATTCGCAATCCAAGCACGTGTCATTCCGTCGGGTCACCTCTTTCAATCTATTGCAGGCTTATCACCCGTGAAACAGGTGCTGCCGAGCGCCACTAAAGATGTCTCCTCAGTTTGAAAAGCCTGAAGTAAGATTGCAAAAGCGAATGGCTCAGATTTCAACGCGTATGCCGGCAGCTGCGCTGGACCACAACTGTTGCTGCCAAGTCCGTTCTGACGATAGTCCAAATGCAGCGTGATGGTATCCCGCTCCTTCAGTTCGTGTAAATGCTTGGCCTGTTCCAAATCGGCAGCTGTATAGGGATGCGCGCTGAACTCCAGCACGGGGTCTCCCCACGCCATCAATCCTGTGCCGCGCAGATCGTGGAGCCCCACCCAACGAACGTCTGTACGATTGCCGCTCTCTTGCGGGAACACGTACGGGAAACCCAATTCGCGCACCGAAGTGGTGTAAACACCAACCTCACTCGCCAACTTGCTATCTGCATAGTTTTCACCCGGGCCGCGTCCATACCAGGTCACCTGATCCATTGTCCCCGGCACGGTAATTGACCAGCCAATTCGCGGCAGCAGTTCCGGTGGCGTGCCAATTGGCTCGCCATTAGCTTCCATGCGCATTGCTCCACTACGAAGAACAATGTATTTGATCTGACAACGGAATCCCCAATCGTATACAGGCGGTGCTATTCGAATATCAAATGTAATCGTTACACCGTCAGTACTCTCTTCGATAGCGTAAGCGTCGACCTTTTGCACCAGACGATCTAGGCAAGCCTTCTTCCAGTTTTGCAAGACATACATATCGTTGTCAATCGGGGCTCGCCAGAAGTCAAGCTTCGGCCCTGTATGCAGCAGTGCCTTGCCTTCCAACGTCCAACTATCGAGCGTCCCCTCAAGCATGTTAAACACCATTCTACATCTTTCACTTTCCACCCGCAGCAAATGTTGATCAATCCGACAGCGAAGTGGTGCCCATTGATCCTCATTTACAGCTGTGTCGGATTCCAATATGTCGGCAGCTGAAGTTGTAGATGTCGTACTTGAGGTATTGGTCGTCCCCCTTGCAGCCGATGCTGCGGCTTCCTGCGCTGCAGCCTGCCTCAAAGGATTTGGCATCAGCAGCTGTGTCGAAGCTACTTCATGTCCGCGTGCAGCCCATGGTTCATCTTGGGCAAGCGTCAGTTTTAAGTTCAGCCAGATTTCCGGCTGTGACGATGCATCTACGTCTGCAGCGCCGCCGCTGACCAACGGAGCAGCAAGCTGCGGGAGCGGCAGGACAACCTGCTCGGAAGCACCAGCTCGAATATGCGGCAAGGCACTGGTTCCACTAGCGAGCACTTGACCATATTTGACAATGGACCAACCCAGCAACAGATGATCCAGTGAAATAAAATCATACAAATTATGAATCATAATTGCACCCACATTTAAATCTACTGCTGCAACTTGCAAGGGCTCGATTACCTTTTTATACTCCAGCAATCCTGGAGAAGGAAAGCGATCTGGTCGCACAAGGCCGTCGATTACAAAGTTGCCGTTATTCGGTTCGTCACCGTAATCCCCGCCATAGGTGTAATAGGCTTCGCCATCGGCACTATATGCCAGTAATCCGTGATCTATCCACTCCCATACAAAGCCACCTTGAAGACGACGGTACTTTCGGTAAACTTCATCATATTCTTTCAATCCGCCCGGTCCATTGCCCATCGCATGAGCGTATTCACAAACAATATGGGGCTTATCCAACTCTTCAAGCTGCCCGAAGCCCTCCAGTTTCTCAACAGAGGAATACATCGTGCTAAATACATCGCATACTGCGGCTTCCCGATCCCCCTCATAATGAACAAGACGTGTTGGGTCAGCTTGATGCACCCATTGGCTCATCGCTTTATGATTGCAGCCAAATCCTGATTCATTGCCAAGGGACCACATAATGATGGACGGATGGTTCTTGTCACGCTGTACCATTCTCTCAATTCGGTCGATATAAGCGGCTTCCCAGAGCGGATTGTCGCTCAGCCAATCTGGCTTACCTACCAGTTCGGTTCCATGGGTTTCCAGATCTGCTTCGTCCATCACGTATAGGCCTAACTCGTCACAGAGGTCATAGAAACGAGGATCGTTCGGATAATGAGCTGTACGTACAGCATTAATATTATGCTGCTTCATCATCAGTACGTCCTGCTTCATAACAGTGTAAGGTACATAACGGCCGAGCTCCGGGTGATGGTCATGGCGGTTTACACCTTTGAGCTGAATAGCTGTACCATTCACCAGCATCTGGCCGCCGCGGACTTCTACTTTGCGGAAACCGACTCGACTAGGAATGACCTCAACAAGCCGGTGATGAACATCATATAACGATAATAGCAGCGTATAAAGGTAAGGTGTCTCTGCTGTCCACTTGTTCGGATTCGTCACTGCCGCATTTATCTGCAGAGTATATGATGACAAAGTATGTCCAGCAGCCAATTGCTGCGATTCCTCCGATCCTGTGTGGGTCACTGCTTCACTCGCTCCTGAACTAATAAGACATCCATTTACATCCATCAGCTCATAGGTGACGTAATAACCGCTGCTTACACCTACATGGTCTGCTATTACGCTCTGAAGCTCACACTCTACCAATAGCATCGCATTATGATAAGCGCTGTCCAGCTCTGTCCTGATACTGAAGTCACGAATATGGACAGGTGGCTCCGCTATAATGGATACGTCCCGAAATATACCGCTCAGCCACCACATGTCCTGATCTTCTAAATAACTGCCATCAGACCATTGATATACACGAACAGCTAGTGTATTGCTGCCCTCGCGCACATACGCTGTAATATCAAATTCAGATGGCAATCGACTGCCTTGGCTATAACCGACAGACTGACCGTTGACCCAAACATGAAATGCGCTGTCAACACCTTCGAATCTTAACGTCTTGCGCATGCCCGTCCAAGCTGGTGAAATGGTAAACTCCCGTCGGTATGAGCCTGTCGGGTTATGCGCAGGCGCATGAGGGGGATCCAGCGGAAACGGATAATACAGGTCTGTATAATGGGGACTCCCGTATCCCTGTAACTGCCAGTGCCCAGGCACTTCAATAACGGCCCAGCTTTCCGCGTCATAATCCTCCCTGTAGAAATGAGTAGGCGCTAGTTCCGGCCGCTCATCGTAACGAAACTGCCAGCTTCCGTTCAAGAGACGAAACCATGGTGACCCTCCACGCTCATACTGCCATGCGGTTTGCTTGCGCGCATGTGGAATAAAGTAAGAGCGGCTTGCTTCACGATTCAGGTGGAGCACGTCCAGGTTGCTCCAATCCTTCTGCATGTTGTTTGTGGACGACACCTTCAATTTTTGGTCTGTATCATTTAATGAATGTCTGACGTTCATTTGTATATTCCTCCTTGCGGATTCTGCACCTAGTCCGATGCCGAATAATCATTTTTCTTTCACAGTACTGAAAGAAGCTGTTCCATTTCTATCATATGACGTTGTCCAGCAGTCAGGACTAGCTGCTCCATTTCGACTTTGCTCCATGCTGTGCATGTTCATCCTGATTTCTAAGTCGTTGCCGCGTAAACCTTTACACCTCCGTGCCTAGCTCTTAATACCTGTGGTCGCGATCCCCCCGACAATGTAGCGCTGGGCAATAAAGAACAGAATCAGCGGCGGCAAGCAAATCAGGAACGTGACGGCCATTATGGACTCCATTTCTACACCGTACATGCCCCGGAACTGTGACAGACCAAGCGTAAGGGTATACATGCTTTGATCGTTTAAGAAAATAAGCGGCCCCAAGTAATCGTTCCAGCTGCTCAGGAAGTGGAACACCCCGACCAGAATCAGTGCAGGACCCATAAGCGGGATGATAAGACGCACAAAAGATTGCAGCGGATTTGCACCGTCAATACGCGCAGCCTCTTCCAATTCAATCGGAATCGTCATAATAAATTGACGCAGCAGGAAAATAAAGAATGGTGCTCCGAAAAATGCTGGTACAATTAAAGGCTTCAGCGTATTGATCCAGCCTAATGCGTTAAATTCCATATACAGCGGGATCATCGTCACTTCCCACGGAATCATCATCGACGCAAGCAAGATCACAAATAACGTATCCCGCCCTTTAAATCGAAAGCGGGCAAAGCCATAGGCTACCAGCGCCGACGAAGCTAACTGACCGATAAGCGATAGAAGGGTTACAATTAATGAATTGGCCAAGAACGTATTAAACGGTTGAATCGTCCACGCTTTGGCAAAATTATCGAAATTAAAAACCGATGGCAGCCACTTCGGCGGAAAGACGTACAGCTCTTCTGGTGACTTGATCGCCGTTGTAATCATCCAATAGAACGGTGCAAGGAACATCAAAGAAAAGAGAACGAGCACCGCGTATACGAGCACTTTTTTCATAAGATCACCCCATCTATTAAGTGCGCAACCAAGCTCTGACCCTTGAGGAGTCGAAGCTATATGCCAGTCTTGCGAATACGCTTCAGACTCTGTTGGAAGGGCTTGGTAGACGTAAGAAGCTTATATAACTTAATTGAGTACTACACTCATAGCTGCATCAGCTTATCCCTTCTGTCCCGCTTTCATTTCTCCTTCATAGTACACCCACGCAGAAGATGACTTAAACACCAGCATGGTCAGCAGCAGAACTACAATGAACATAAACCAAGCGTTGGCAGAGGCGTATCCCATTTTCGAAAATTTAAAAGCGTTCTCATACATATACATGGCGTAAAAATAGGTGGAGTTAAGCGGCCCGCCGCCCGTCAACACCAACGCCAGCGTTAGCTGCTGGAAGGCCGATATAATCGTTGTGATCAAGTTAAACAGAATTGTCGGCGACAACATGGGAATCGTAATCTTAAAAAACTGTGCCACTTTCCCTGCCCCATCAATGGCAGAGGCTTCATAGAGATCTTTTGGAATATTTTTGAGACCTGCCAGAAAAATAAGCATCATCGTTCCTTGTCCCCACAAGCTTGCGATGACCATTGCAATCGGTGCCCATGTCGGGTCGTTCAGCCAATTGGGGCCTTCAATACCTACCAGCGACAGGAAGTAGTTCAAGATGCCGTATTCTCCGTCGTACACCCAAGCCCAGATCATCGCCAGAGCGACACCTGAAATAACGGAAGGCAAATAAAACGCCGTTCGAAACAGCCCGCTTCCTTTGACATTTTTGTTCAACAGCATAGCCAGCAGCAGTGCAATAATAATGTTAAGCGGCACAAACAATATAGCAAACTTCACGGTTACTTCCAAAGAGGTATAGAACAAGGGATCATCTGTAAACATCTCTTTAAAGTTGGCAAGGCCGACAAATGTCTTGTCTCCTACAATTGGCCAGTCATAAAAGCTGATGATCAGCGAGAAAATAAGTGGTCCGAGTGTAAAAGCGATAAACCCGATAATCCACGGCATAATGAACAAATAAGGAATCGTCTTTTGTAAACGTAGGCTTGTCGGTCTCTTTACTTTGGTCTCCATAGACTTCGTTCCTTTCCATCCTATTCGATGTGGGGCGTCCCCCGTTGTGTATTATTTTATTTCGATTGTAAGCGTTTTTACACACACGTCTGTCTGGCTGGAGGGGGCACTTTGTTAGCCTGTTTCCGCCTATATTTTTAGCCTAGGTGCCGAATTGTCCGCTTGATATCACCATATTGTTAGGTGCGATATAACCGTTGTCCAAGAGCAGCTAGCTGCACAACAAAAGCCTGTGTTGCAATGCAGATTTGTCGGTAAACTGACAATTGGCTGTCCGTCTCTGCTTCAAGTATTTTCACATCAAAAAAAGGTGCTGTCCCACTGTCATCTGAGATGACTCATGGTACAGCACCTTTTCGAAGAGAGGACTACTTACTTCTCTCCCATATACTTGCTTGCATCCTTCACAGCCGCATCCAATACTTTCTGTGCTTCTTGACCCAACATAACAGAATCAACGGCCGTTGACAGGTGACGATTCACCAATTTCCAGTTCTTGCTCAACAAAAATGAAGGCGTCTTATCGGAGCGCTCCAGCATGGTATAGAACGGCTTATACAGCGGATCCTGATCGAACTTCTTCTCCTGCACGATGCTCTTGCGGATCGGCAGATCAGCATCGCTCTTCATTTTGACCGCATCTTCCGAAATAAAGAACTTCACGAACTCCCAAGCAAGCTCCTTCTGCTTGGACTGCTTTGCTACCGAGATCGCACTCATCGCAATGACACCCTTCACCGGCTTACCGCTGAATGCAGGCATCTCAACTGTGCCAAAATCCACTTTCGCTTCTTTAAAGCTTTCTAGCGGCCAGACACCGCTCTCCCACATCGCCAACTTGCCTGCTTTAAAGATATCGTTGCCGTTCAGTTGGTTTTTGCCGCCTACGAGTACCGCTGAACCGTCCTTGACCATGTCCCCGAACATCTGCAGGGCTTGTGCAGTCTCCGGACTGTTCATATAACCCTCAATCGCCTTACCATCATCACTAATAAAGCTGCTCCCATTACTCCAAACAAAACCTTGCATATCGTATGGATCATTCTCGGCACGAACACCAAAACCATACTGCTTTTTGGACTTATCCGTCAGTTTGGCAGCAGCAGCCTTGAAGTCATCCCATGACCAGCCGTCTTTTGGATGCGGGACGCCTGCTGCATCAAAGAGTTTCTTGTTATAGTAGACAGCGCGGGAGGAGAAGCCAGCCGGGATGCCATAGCTCTTCCCGTCAACTTTTACATAATTAAACAAACTCTCGTAGATGTCATCGAGCTTTAAGCTGGCATCCTTAGCAATATATTCGTCCAGCGGCTCTAAATTGGTATAATAGGTTGGAAAATCCCACATCAGCATCACATCCGGTGGGTTGCTTGCTCCAAAGGAAGCTGCCAGCTTCTGATCAAATCCGTCTGCATAAGGCTCAATCTGTACCTTTACGTTCGGATTCGCTTTTTCAAACGCTTTTGCGATGTTCTCCATCACCTTGAGGCTCTCGCCTGTGTCCCAAGTCGCAAAACGGAGCACCGTCTTTTCTGACTTGCCGCCTTGCTGATCTGTTGAGCCCACGCTGTCCTGCCCGCCGCCGCATCCGCTCAGGATCGCTGTGCACATTACCATTAGAACGGTTATCCATTTTAACTTTGCGCTCATCCGTACGTCCCCCTAATTGATTTTTTTGTTGACGTACCCTCAATTTAAGAGAAATAAAGCGTTTTCAAAACAGTCATTTGTTTCTTTTTTGGGGCTATTTTGTCCGCCCATCCTTTAGTTTGGAGATGCAGCCACTTCTAAATTGATAGGTATTATTCTGCTTTTTGTCCGTTTCTAAATTGTGTAGGCGTCATGCCGCAGCAGCGCTTGAACCATTTGCTTAAGTATTTGCCGTCTACCATACCGATCTGCTCAGCCACCTCCTGCAACGTCATAGGTGTGTTTGAAAGCAGATTCTTTGCCGTTTTTAAGCGCATACGATATAAAAATGATACATAATTCTCTCCTGTCACTTTCTTAAATAAGGTACTAAAATGACTTCTGCTCAAGCCCACACGGTGTGCGAGATCGCTCACACTCCATGGTTCACGGAGATTGTCAGCCGTCAGGCGAACCGCCAACGTGATTGTCTCCGGCCAGGAATACGTACGCAGCTCGAACTGCTTCTCCAACTCCGCCTCCTGGTGCAGCATCGTCACAGTTTGAAGCCACGCTTCCATCCCTTGTATCGGGGCGCTCCGACTCCAATAGAAGTCCGCGTTGCGGTGCTTCCATTCCTTTAATACATGTTCCAGCTTCTGTCCTTTTTTTTGGCTGACCATATAAAAGCAGCGATCAGCTCCGCACGGCACCATTTCCAGAAATCCGTCCTGTTTGTATTCCTGCTTGAATTGACCCACTACTTCCTCCCACAGCAGATGAGCCTGGCTAGCAGAGTTACTACTGGCCTGATCCCGTCCCAGTTCGGCACTGCCGCCAGAGGGAAACAGCTTGGCTAAATAGACTTCATGGGGTTCATTCATCCATGACCAATGCTCATTCCATCGGGACAACAGCTCGCTTCGGAACTCGTTGCGGAAACCGCACAGCCAAGCGTAGAATGAGGCATCCCAGCGATCACGGTCATCGTGCGGCATGACCTCCACAGCTTTCATCACCGCAGACAATTCGTCTTTGAATTTGCTCAAAAAGAAATCAAGTTCCTCGTCCTCAAATGAGGTCTTTAGCAAGTACCCTGACGCCCCGATTGCAATTCCTTGCTGCGCATATTCGAAGTCGCGATGACAGCTAAGCAGCAGCACTTTAGCATTTGGACATTGCCGCTTTACTCTTCTGGCCAGCTCAATCCCATCCATCTCAGGCATTACAATATCCGTAATAATGACTTCTGGCTTGAATTCCAGAAAAGCTTCCCAACCCTTCTGTCCGTTTGGTGCGTCAGCTACGACCTGCATATTGTAACGCGCCCAATCTACCGTAGCCTTCAAGCCCCGGCGTACAATGCTTTCATCGTCAACTAACAGAACCTTAATCGGATCATTCACTGTCATGCTTATCCCCCACTCTCTTTGGCCACCTAATGATAATGGTTGTTCCTGAACCTGCAGCAGATTCAATCGTTAAGCCATAAGCAGGACCAAAATGCAGCTTAAACCTTTGATCCACATTAGCAACCCCAAGCCCTCTGCCATCCGCTTGCTCCCCAGCCCTCTCCTTTAACCGCAAAAGTGTAGATTCGCCGATGCCCTTGCCGTCATCCTGCAAGATCAGCACTAATTCTTTCCCCTCTTCTTTCAAGACAAGTGTAATCAGACCTTGACCGTCCTCAAATCCATGGAAAAATATATTTTCGAACAGCGGCTGCAAACTCATTCTTGGCAGCATGTAATGCAGCAGCTGCTTATCCACTCGCTCCTCGTAACCAAACTCATACTCGTAGCGAGCACGTTGAATGTGGAGAAAATGATCGATAATCGTAAGCTCCTGCTCTAACGTGACCAGCTCTTGTGAAATATCCAGATTCCCCTCCAACAGCTTTGTCAAATGAAAGAGCATTCTGCGAATCTCCTCATTCCCTTGCAGGCGGGCCTTCCATTGAATCGTATTCAGCGTATTAAACAATAAATGCGGGTTAATCTGGTAGTGAAACGCTCGCAGCTCGGCTTCTTTCTTCTGCTGCTCCGTCCTTCCGATCTCTTCCACGAGCGTCTGAATCTGGGCGACCATACGATTAAAGCTGTGCGCCAGTACGCCAAGTTCATCCTGCTCCTGTTCAGGCACCCGCGTGTGCAGCCGACCAGTGCCCGCCAGATGCATCGACTCTTTGAGACGCTTGATTCTGCCCGTTACGAGTGAGGAAAAGAAGTAACCCAGAAGCAAAGCCACCAACCCTGCGACCACCAAGCCGATGATTGTAAAAGAACGAATCACATTTGACGATTGATAGAATTGATCGTAAGGCAGCCTCGATTCTATTTGCCAATCGTTCATTGTAAGCCCTCTTGTCCAGACAACATCGGTCGGACTCGGTTCATATTGGTGTTCGGATTGATAAATGACCTGTCCCGCTTGGCTCCGAATCGTCAATGCGGCTTGTGTATCCTTTTCGAACAGGTGAAACAGTTCAAATAGCTTATCCGCTTTCATTTCAATGAGAATACGACTATTGTGAAGCAACCCTTGCTGGTTGCGAATCGGAATTACCAGACCAAGCAACCGCGTATGCTGATCCGTACTGCTTATATAATGGCTTGACGTATAAAAGCCAGCCCAGTACTTGCCCGCATAGCTTTCCGGCAGCGTACGCCACCATTTCTGGTCCGCTAGTTCACTAGTATTTATAAGGCTTTCGCCAAAGTAATAGCCTGAGGGGAGCACAATATAAATACCTTGGTATTTCAACGTTTTAAGCGCTTTCAAAAAATCTTCCAAGTTGCGCTGTTCTTGCAGCTCCGCATAAGTATGCGGCACTTGTTGACCGATCACGACCCGTGTTGGGTCCAGTAAGAACGTGTGCACATACCCCGCAGTCATCTCCAATTGACTTAATTCGGCATCCAATTGGTATTGGAGCTGGGTAACTGCATTATGCCCGTATTTGCCAAGCTGCTCGTCAAGCAGTTCCGTCGACTTCACGTATGATAACAGGCCAAGCGATATTAACGGCACAAGTGCGGCCGCAAGGAACGACAGAACAAGCTTAAAACGAAGGCTTCGGCGCGGCGCAGGCAGTCGACTGACAAACGAAGTTCTATTCAGACGAAGCATCCTTATCCTCTCCTTTGAGGCTCACGCTAACGGAGTAAATGAAGTTTATCATAATCGTTATCTGCAATCTATATAAAATTGTAACAAAAAAGCGTGCTCCCAGGCAGCAGGAACACGCTAATTGGCCTTAATTGATACAGCCGCATAAGGTCAGGTTTAACTCGAAGCTTCCGTAATGTATTCATGGGCAAGCATTAAATATACGCTCGAAGTCCATGTAAATGCGCGGTCACGTAGCCCCTCACCAGTCATCGCATTAAAGTTCTCAGCCATGCCGCTCTTCTCCGCCATACGACAGAAGCGATCGGCAGCTGTTTGTGCCAAACCACGTTCGCCAGCGCGGACCAAGCCGTCAACTAGCAGCATCATAACAGGTGCCCATATAGGACCGCGCCAATAACCGTCAGACTCATAAGCCTCACTGCTAAGGCTTTCCGTGGCAAACCCGTGTGGAGCAAGGAATTTGCTGCTATCCGCCAAGCCGTTCACCAGCCATTCCTTCACATCTGCCGAGAGTCTGTCTGCTAGTATAATCGGCAGGTAGACAAGCAGACTATCTCCCCCCAGCGGCTCATGACTGCCAGAACGCAGCGCCCGCATCTCGCCGTTATGCCAGAAGTGCTCCAGCATAAGCGCTAAGGTACGCTCCCTTAGATTACGCCATGCTGTTCCGTCATGCGGTCTGCCAATACGCTCTGCAATTCTCATGAGCACCTCGCACTGCAGCACTAAATATGCACACAAATCTGGACTTTCTACCGCACCTCGCTCATGGAAAATCGTACTGTTGTCCCAGCCGCTATCATTACCGTGATTGTATTGCGGTACACCATCACGATCATCATCGCGGTAATTGAACCACCACCTTGTCCAACGCGATAGCGGCTCGTATACTTCAAGGAGCTGACGCTCGCCGATCCAATCGCTGCGCTCCATCATCCAAAGCAGCGTCCAGCCGTGGATCGGCGGTTTATTACAGTTCCATAGCGCATATTTATCGTTCATAAAATCAGGCAGCAGCCCGCTCTCATCTTGTCGGTCAAAGAAAATCATATACTGATCCCAAGCTAGTTCAGGATTTGAACGAATAAGTGCCATCGCATTAAAGCAATGATCCCAGCTCCATATATTAGTCATCCAATTTTTAGACATATACATAGCTGATCGTGTCAGATATCCCCCTTTAGGTACGATACAAGACCAAGTGATATAAGCAGCCAATTCACGTCCCTTACTCAACGCAGGGTCCCCTGTTTGCAAAGTTCCGGTAAGCCATTGTTGGAACTCCGCATCAACCTGCTCAACATCCTGCTCAAAGGTTGTGGAGTGAGATAATTCCTGCCATACTGTGCGGTATTCTTCAATCGTAAATTCGGCACAACCGTCATCGTCCGGCTCAAATTGAAGTGCGACATGTGTGCATCGCGTACGATTCCAAGGTGCATCAACCGATAAGGTGCCTTGCAGGCGATTTGCCATAAACCGCACTTCATTTAAAAAGCTGTTAATTTCCCACCGATTATCTGCCAACTGCATCGCGTAATCATAATCGCCACCTTCTAGCGTTAAGCGTACGCCTACTCCATGTGACTTCCATCTCACCGCAGCCGCACTACATATGCAGAGATCTGCATAGCCCCTTGCACTTTTCAGCCGTAGGCGTGTTGGCGTGGCCTGAACCTGATAAACAACAGGACTTTGATTCTCTAGCAGCTCGATTCGGAATGCCGCTCCAGCCGTCAGGTCTCCCCCTCTAACCGTACGTAAATACACCCCCTCAGGACGTGAACCTGCTGCGTTCAAATACGAGACAGTTAGAAACGAACCATAGCGGCTAAATGGAACTGTATGGATATCAAATGATAATGGCATGCGTATTCTCCCCTTTGCTTTATCCCCATTAAAGAACAACAAAATGTTCCCGATGCCAAGGGATGTCTTATGCAAATGATTATTCTGCTATCCACGCTCTACTTTCATTATAGGCCGCTCTTATCCAAGTGCAGTTGTACAACTGTAGGGAAAAGGGTTCCTGCTTGTTAGATCAATACGTAAGCGCTTCCACAATAAATACTACAAGTGGATCATCTGTTTGGCCCTATTCGTCCATTTGTTTGTTCCATTGCCTATATCGTATTTTCCTTAACGCAAACAACCGTTGCAGCTGTGTTATCAGCCTACAACGGTTGTTTGGTAAACAGAAAATAGTACAACGTACTTCACTTGCCTATTTTCCGCCCTCTTCCTTTGTAATATCCTCTAAGTTATAAATAACCTGCTTACATACATCAAGAAAAGCATACAGCTGTTCATCGTGTACATTCTGGAAGAAACGCTCGAACATTTCCCCACGGTGGACGATCGTTTCTGTGATCGTCTTTCGCCCTTCCTCAGTCAACTCCACGTGCACCGTTCGGCGGTCCAATTCATCGCGACGGCGTGTCACCAACTGAAGCTCTATCAATTTGTCCGTTATGCCCGTCACTGCTCCTGGTGTAAGCCGCAATGACTTCGCCAGATCCGTTACTTTCATAGGTTCATGTCGGTCCAATTGCTCCAGCACGCTAAACTGGGTTGGATTAATACCATGATCCATTTGTTCATTCCATACTTTATACATCCCCCGAACCATTGTACGGAAATTCATTTGTAACTGATGCAGCTCTTTCTTATTCGGCAATTTGATTCACTCCATTCCATCCTGCTGGACGTTATTACAGTTTCAACCCTAGGCGTATTCGCCACTTTCCTTCCTCAAAGTGAATTTGTTTCACTTTGACGAACTCATGCAGCCAAGTTCCGGCCTGTATCTGAATCGGTTTTAATTCCATCCAGCCTTGCGGTATCGGAATATCCTTCACATATCCCCCTGTTGGCACAGCTTGAATGATCTGCTCGGATACATTCCAGGATAGGTCCATTGGTATCCGGACTAATGCTCGAATACCTTGCCATGGCTCTATTTCTGCCTTAATGAGCAATTGATCTTGATGCAATTCAATATGCATCCCTGTAGGCTTCCATTTCGTTAGGATTGGGCTCGTCTGGAGCTCTTTCCTAATCCATTCCGCAGCATATCCGTTCAGTTCTGCCTCACTGATTGCAATCTCTGGCGCATGCTGACGAATCATCTGATCGATGCGCTCTGTCAAGGTTACCTGTACAGGCGATGCCCAGCCCAAATTTTCATTTGGCTTTATATAAAAGTATAGCGCTGCTGCAACGATCACAATAAGTATAACGATACCAAAGAAAATACGTTTCAACCATTTCATGAAAGATTTCATTTTCCATCCATCCTTTCCGTTAGCGTTCAGTTACAGATACGGCTTCTAACAGGTCCAAAACCAGGCTAAAAAGTGCGTATGACAAGCTGTATCGCTCCAATTAGCTGCTTGAGACTGCATGTCCTGACGCTTCTTCATTCATCTTAAATTTTCCATTCCTGATTCATTCACACAGACAGCGGCTAGATAAAAGTAGGTGTCGCTACCACACTTTTACTGTTTTAATCCTCGCAGGACCGCAACTTTTTACTATGAGGATTAATATAATTAATCGAACCTACCAATTGTATAACCATGAGAGGAGATATAACAACCATGAAGAGAATTTTGTCAGTTCTGGCACTAACATTGGCGTTCAGTACATTCTCTGGAGCTGCGCTCGCAGCCGCCTCAGATTCAACGGGTACAGTCATCAAACAGACAGATGCAATCGAACTAAAGCAAGCCACTCCATTTTATTCGACTCCAGGTGGAAAAAAGCTAGGAAGCATTAACCCGCAGCAGATCGGTGTCCTGGAAGCAAGCAAAGACGGCAACAACGTGACCTGGTACAAAATCAATACTTGGAAAGGTATAGCATGGATTAAAGACCCAGCATCCCTTCCGCAGCTAAAATTAGTTGAGGTCGGCAACGGTACCGTATTCTACAAAGGCACGAATGGTGCTCGTCTCGGAACGTTGTCCAAACAGACTTTGCACGTTATTTCGCAAAAAACAGATAAAAATGGGTTCACTTGGTATCAAGTGAAAACGTGGAAAGAAAATTCCTGGGTAATAGCACCAGACCAAACGTTTAAAAGCGTACAGTTAAATAAGGCAACAGCGTTGTTCAACAAGCCAAATGGTAAAAAAACAGCCACCCTGCAGTCACAAAAGGTGACGGTGAAATACGTAGAATTTGATGGAAACGGAAACCGATGGGCAAAAATTAGCACTTGGAATGGCGACTTATGGATGAAATGGTAGCACAATAGCAGCGATGAAGCAGGCCCGTCTTTCACAAAAGGAAGGGTCTGCTTCATTTAACGTTAACATATACTGGATTGCATACTATACATTGAAATTTGAATTATTTATATTATAATATCCCCGCGAATGCCATCTACACTCATCTGTACTTCCTCTGCACTTCCCCAATCGAAACTCTATCAAGGTATAGAAAAGGCTCCGCCCGTTAGGGACGAAGCCTGCCAACCTGTTTTGATCTCAACAAATAAACTTCACGCTATGGCGCTAGCAGAGCTTCTGCCACAACCTCATACATCGGTCGCTGTCCCATACGGGTTCGGTACAACACAATTCGGTCTACCTGCCACTCGGGACGCGATAGGGTCAATACCGGATCTTCATCATGTCCGCCACCCGTAATTACTCGCTCCATACCGATCAGATCAAATTCACCTTCCCCCTTATATTGACGAGCCGTCGTAATATGTGGATGGTATGCTCTATCTTCAGGTAAGAAGCCACTCATATGCATCTGTGCGGTAACATGATGATGAAGTTCTGTTAAAACCTGTAAGTTACCCTGTGTACCATACCATAGCACCTTAGGCGCATCTCTACGCCCAAACGTATCCCATTCCGACAACTGCAGCCAAAAGGGAGACAGTCTTTGGACTGCCAGCTGCATTCGGGCTTCAATTTCTGCTATGCGTGATATTTCCACATCTCCGAGAAACTGTACCGTTATATGATAGTCACGCGGATCCGTTATCCGTTTAAATAGCTGGTTTGTCGGAATGACAAAGCTGTTCATTCTGACCTGAATCCACTTTTTCACTTCTTCTGGCAGAGGGATAGCGATAAACACACGCCATTGTTGTTCCACTTTATTCGCTCCTCATCGATAAGTTCGACATTATTTCCCGGAAAATGTTTATCCATATCATCTGGTGCTGCAACATTTCTTTGCTTTGCGACCGCTGCCGCATATGCATCGTTCATTGCGGCCTGGTAGCGCTATGCCTTGTTGGAACATCCATTCATAGGCTAGCTTACGCATCCGTTCTTCCCCATATGCATACAGCATACGATAGCTCTCACAAAAATAGTCGACTTGATCCCTGCCTTGTACTCCCCTGTCGTTTACATCCAAGAAATCAGTACGATTGCGTGGACATCCACCTCCACAATAATGCAGGTATCTACATGTCATACACGGAGACGACATCCTTAGTTGAAGCGAACGGAACATAGACCACCGCTGCTCTTCCAATAGTTGTACAAGTGTATCCTCGTTGGCATTGCCTAGCCGGAAGCGCTCATGAATAAAAAAGTCACACGGATAGGCATCCCCGTTCTGTTCCAGAACAAGTACAGAAGGACATTCCTGCTGATGAATACAAAGTTCCGGCTCGCTGCCAATCAGCTTCTGCAGCCAGTTAACGAACATCCGTACGGAGAGGCCAGGCCGTCCATCGTTATACCAACGATCAAAAGCTTCACACAAAAACTGCCCATATTGCTGCGGACTAATGCGATACTGTCCCTTTGCATCTACATCCTGTGCGCTAAAATTCATACAAGGAATAAACTGTACATGTCGAAACTCATTCTCCTCCAGCCAATCCATCAGCATCGCTGCTTGACCCACGTTATCTTCATGGATGACTGTCAGGATGTTGAAGTCCACTTCTGCCTGCTTCAGCGTAGAAACTCCTGCCATTACTCGTCTATAAGATCCCCTACCTGATCCTGTTCGTCTTCGTTTATCATGAATCTCTTCCGGACCGTCCAAGCTAACACCAACCAAAACAGAATAACGACGAAAAAAAGCCGCCCAATGCTCATCAATTAGGGTGCCGTTCGTTTGCACAGCATTACTAATCGTAGTATTGGGCAGCGCATATAACGCTTGAAGCTGAACGACACGCTGAAAGAACGACAGCCCCGCTAACAAAGGCTCCCCGCCCTGCCAAGCAAATGATACGCTTCCTTCACATTCGTGCATCATCTGGCGGATGACACGCTCCAGCAGTTTGTCTTCTATACGTCTGATCTCGCTTTGTGGTTTACCGCCACAAGTACTGTAGTAGCAATAATCACATGCCAAGTTACAGTCTCCTGCAACGGTTTTCCACATTATACTTGTTGGTGACTTACGCCGATAGGCAGCCCTCACGTCCATCGCCATCACTCCTCTTCCCGATATCCTGCAAGCCATGCTTCTATGTATCAGAATATAGCTGGACAACAGCCAAGACTAGGAGCATTTTCACAATGAGAGCTACTATAGGTTAAAAACAAGGACTTATCTACCGAATACGGTGCCACAATCCTCGAATAATCGCTACGAGCCAGACGGCTGATACTACAACCATCATGTCAAATACGACATTAAACAAGAATAAGTGCTTACCAATATCCGCCTCGCCATCCCCTACCAGCGGAATGGCAACGGCCAAGAGACCAATACCAGCTATAAGCAGCAGCACTTCTAATATTCCGCGCGAGTAGCGCTTACGAATCCATTCCCAAACAATAACACCGATGTATAATACATAAAAAGCTACAAAGAACAAAAGAGACTCTGGAACGAGGCGTTTCTTACCTTCGCTCCACGTACTATACGTATAAGTGACTTCGCCGCGGGATTTCCCCTCTTCTTTCACGTAATTTCCCAAATAATAAGGTCTAATAAAAGTCGCATTAGCTGCGGCAGCCTCCAGCTTGTCTATAATACGCGAAGGGTGCGTGGCATAATATCGAACGACATCAAAATGCCCCAGCTTGGAATAGACATCCTCCGTTAATTCAGGTGCGTCCTGTTTGATCGCCACATCTGTCTGGAAATAGTTCGTACCAGCCAGCACCTCGTATTTCTCTGGTATACCAAGCGACTTCAAGTCTTCTTTTACATGTGGTGAATCTTTAAGAATGCCAAAGAAGATCGTTTGATATAAATTAATCTGCTTCAGTTCTCCGGGTGCAAATACGTACATCAAAACAGTAGACAGCACCATAATGGACGAACCTGCAATCAGAATTCTCTTCCACTGCACGTCGCTTCTTCGGCGGTAAAGACGAAATCCATAAGCTGCAAAAGCAAGGCCTACAGGTGCATTCTGGATCTTCGACATCGCCAATATCCAAGCACATACAAACAGCAGCACCGCCAGCACAGAGGATGGCTTCTCCTGCGCTGCAAGCGCGATGGCTAATGATGCCGACAATAAGAGGAAGATGAGGGATACCGGCTCACCAAACAAGGACTGAAAATAAGCAACATATCCAATATCAAAAAAGATAAACAGCATCAGTACACCTAGTGTAATTTGCAGCCATAAGCGTCCTTTGCCTAACACGTAGATCATAAAGCCAAGGGTAAGCAACATTAAGACACTGTACACGACTCCCATAGCATGCATTGTGAACAGATTGCTGTCCCACAATCTCCCCAACAGACCCGCGATAAATACAAACAATACTTGAGAAGAAGCATAGCCAATTCCAAAAGGAGCATATTCATATTGACTATGTGCGTATCCAAAGTATTTATCCTCATAAGTAAACGTATCATTCAGTACAGATATGCCCCCGCTGGACATAATTCTTGGGTAGTCGCCATTGTCCGCAATGCCGATAAATGGCGGCACAAACAACAGACCAATCAAAAGCGCTGCCCCGATAACTACGATAACGGCAGTCATTACTCGATCTTTGTTCAACATGATCTCTCCTATTAATTTCTCGTTGTTTAATCTCCTTTGGACTCCTCACTGACTCCTGCCGGCAACATGCCCTCCACGTTCTTGGATCGAGCCGGAGCAAAGGTAATGTAGCGATGCAGCAGGAAAGAAGCCCCCGTATAGATACATGCTTCAATTAATATGACGACATTCACCTTGGCGGCCATGCTTAATTGGGGCTGTACAGTGTTAACAGCCTGTGTAATCCAATTGTGCATCGCCAGATAGGCTAGCACATAGCTAAGAAAGCTCACACCAAAAAACAATAGCATACTTGTTGATGTTTTCCCTCGGTGTTGAAACGTGTAGTTGCGATTCATCACGTAGCTAAACATCACGCCTACGCTGTTGCCGACAAAGGTCGCCCATAGATGGGGCCAATGAAGCGCATGCAGCAGCAAAGCAATCGTCCCAAGCCCGATCACCGTATTAGCAACGCCAACCAAAGCGTATTTGATAAATTGAATCATTCCTTCCAACCTGCTTCCTTCCAAGGTGCAGCTGCGGCGCTCGGTTGCTCGTGGAGGACTTCATCTATAACATAGAGCGGACGATGCTTAACCTCGTTATATATCTTGCCTATGTATTCACCAATTACCCCCAGGGCCAACAGTTGAATGCTTCCTATAAACCAGACGGATACCATAAGGGAAGTCCAACCGGAGACGGTCATGCCCATGATTTTGGACATAAGCGCATATATAGCCGCAAGCAAACTGGCTCCCAAGCTTAAAAATCCGATCATCGTTACAATTCGCATAGGCTTCACACTAAATGAAGTAATACCTTCCCAAGCAAATGAGAGCATCTTCTTTAAAGGATACTTGGATTCTCCAGCGGCCCTTTCATGACGATCATATTCAACAACTGTCGTACGGAAGCCGATTAAGGGAACGATCCCTCTCAGAAATACGTTTACTTCCTTATACTCAGCCAAGTGCTCCAATGCACGTTTGCTCATCAGACGATAATCGGCGTGGTTGTATACCGTGTTAACTCCCATCCGCTGCATTAACTTGTAGAATTTCTCTGCGCTCCAACGTTTGAACCATGTATCTGTTTCGCGACTTCTTCTCACCCCATACACCACATCATAACCTTCACGATATCGGAGTACAAAGTCGCGCACAACTCCCGTGTCATCCTGAAGGTCAGCATCCATCGATACCACACAATCCGCAAATTCTTTCGCGTACATCAAGCCCGCTAACAATGCCTTCTGGTGCCCCGCATTTCGAGCAAGCTTTAATCCGGTTACCCAAGGATTCTCCCTACGTGCCGCCGCAATCTGCAACCATGTCGCATCTCGACTACCGTCATCCACAAACATTAAACGGCTCTCCCTTGAAACTAGCTGCTCCTGCACCATCGACGTCATCACCTCAGTTAGATGCTCAACGGTTAGGGTGAATACCTCTTCTTCATTATAACAAGGTACTACAATATACAAGATAGGTTGTTGTTTGTAAGAAGATGACTGACTGCTGTTGTAAAATGACATTTCTGACTGAACCATATACGACTCCTTTCCACAATCCGTTAATTACTTATGTATCTATTCCTTTATACTCCTAACTTTCTCTATTCTATAACAACACGTTTCTAAAAAAAGTAAAAGCGATACGTCTTTTTTTTAACATTTTTTTAGCTTAAGATCGCATTTGGCCATCCTGCTCGGCCTGTTTGAACACAATAAACTTGCCTCTTTCGGCACATTTTAATTATAAGTGAACCCTCATCTATAAGATGAACAGCGCTATAATCTGCTGATATCGGGAAATATGTGACACTTCGTCACTACCTCTACATCACTAAAGAGGACTGCATTCACTGGGATACAGTCCTCTATCTGTATACATTTATGTAAACATCAAGCTTCATCAAGCTGTTTCCACTTATTCCCGAATACAGGACGCTTAAATGCTTCCATCTGTTCCAGCAGCTCGATCGCTGTCGGTTCTGCAATAACCAAGCTTCGATGTGTATGAAGAGCAAATCCAGCTTCAATTGAATGATCAATCATTCTCAGCAATGGAGTATAAAAATCCGCGACATTTAATAACCCAACTGGACTTTCATGAATACCAAGCTGGGACCAGCTCATCACTTCAAACCATTCTTCAAGCGTACCGAAACCGCCTGGCATCGCAATAAAGCCATCCGCCAGCCGGATCATCGTTGCTTTACGCTCATGCATATCTTTAACCTCGATCAGCTCAGTAAGGTCTGTATGCATCATTTCTCCCTTAAATAAGCCCGTTGGCATCACACCTGTCACTTTACCGCCATGCTCCAATACGCTGTTTGCGACTTCCCCCATCAGTCCCACTTTGGAACCTCCATAGATAAGCCGAATCCCCCGTTTAGCCAGTTCCACACCCAATTGGCGTGCCTGTTCCGCATACTCGGGCCGATTGCCCAAGTTAGAGCCAGCGTACACACAAATACTCTTCATCTCTGTTAACACTCCTATTACTTGTTCTTTGTTGCAGCTCCATATAAGCTATAAGAAGTATAAGCCTTAATGGCATAGAAAGGAAGCTTACATATGACAGAACACACAAAAATGGATATTCAATCTTTTGAACAATGGGTACATCAATTCTACGCCTCTCGCCAATGGTCTGATTATGACTCCTTTATCCGTGTCGGATTCCTCATGGAAGAAGTAGGCGAAGTTGCCAGAGCAGTACGTGCAATGGAGATCGGTCGTGATCGGCCAGATGAGGCTGTTCCAAGCGACAGCATGCTGCATCAGGAACTGGTTGAAGAACTTGGTGATGTACTGGCAAATCTGCTCGTGTTAGCGAAGCGATATGATATTTCTATGGATCGTATGATGCAAGCCCATCAGGACAAATTAATAAACCGATTCGGCTCCATATAGGGCCATGATCAAGCTTTGAACATAAGGATTATCGGCGGTCTCTTATAAATCTCGCGTTGTCAAACTATACAACCCACGCTTCGTATGTCCAGTGTGGGTTTGAGTCTGATTAAAGTGTTACTTGGTTCTCTTATGATCTCAACATTATTAAATAAAGCGCTGGACCTTGTCGGCCCAACGCTCTTGTTTTCAAACGGTATGTACAGCTATAAATGTGACGAATTGTAGCAAACAGGATAGTCTTTTACCTTGAACATCCTTTGTGCTGCAGCTCCAGCATCATACAGGGTACGGATAACAATATAAGTTATGGGACGATCCGAATAAAGGATGTTAGGTAAGCATGATGTAAGAGGATTAACGACGGGAAGCTTGATGTGGATCTGAATAAGGGAACTTCTCTAACAAATTGGACATGTTATAATTGGACTCGAACCAAGTACTCACGAGCAGCGTATCCTGCTTCATTGTAAAGTCAAATACGATCTCACCGTGTGTCCAGTTCTTCTTGCGCTTTAATGCTTCCATCGCCATGAGGCGGAATGAGGTAACATGACTTTTCTGCAGTCCTTTGCGGAGCGGAACAATAACACCGTCATGGCTTTCCATAGCATCATGTCTGATGCCGAACTTACCTATGGAATCATTACGGATACAAACGACTAAGGTGCCCCCAGTCAGGCCTAGAAGTTCCGGTTCCAACTCCTCAAATACATAACTTAGCTGCCTAGCCAAACTCATCTCATAAGCCCTTGACATCTAATTCCTCCTCTCAAAAAATACCCATATATATGCAAGAACATAGTTCTACATGCCCATTATAAGGGGATATATACTATTAATCAACATATATTCATATATTAATTAGTGCTTAGGTATAAGAAAGAATCTGAATACAAGGGCCTACCGTGATGAATCTCGTTTAAAAGGACTCCATTCGAACCAGACCTAATCGTTTTGCTTCTACAATGGCTTCTGATCTCGAACTAACACCTAACTTCTCAAAGATGCGGGTTAGATTGTACTCCACTGTACGTTGACTCATCATCAACATAAGCGCAATGTTCTTGTTGCTCATCCCATCCGCTACGCCCTGCAAAATCTGTTGTTCTCGTTCCGTAATGGAGGCTTCTTCGATTGATTTCTCGCCCTTCTGAATCTTAACCTCACTTCTGCGTAGCTGTCTCAACAGCGTTACAGGAATCATAGCCTCGCCATGCATTGCGCAATAAATAGCATTATGAAGTTGGTCGCGTGGCGCCGTCTTTGAGATGAAGCCGGAAACGCCCGTTTCAACAAGCAAGTTGAAATGAGTATTGATCTCATAGCCCGTATAAATAAGGACCCGACGATCCGGGTCCTCCTGTATTAACCGTTTCGTTAATTCCATGCCACTTATTGTAGGCATATTCAGATCACACAGAAAAATGTCAAATTCCTCGTGCTTTACCGCTTCCAGCGCCTCAACTGCAGACAGCACAAATGTTACGTTTAAGTTCGGGTCCTGCTCTAACATGGTCTTCGTACCTTCTCCTACAGAAGGATGATCATCAACCAATAAGATACGAATCACGTATATCGTCCCTTTCTTCACGTCGTTTTGACAATTTAATCGGAATCTTCATGCTTACTGCGAACCCATGGCCCTCTTCCGCATGAAACTCAATCTCACCTTCCAGGCTAATCACACGTTCACGAATCCCTGACAATCCCATATGGCTGAATGACGATTGTAAGTTGTCCAAATTCATGCCGATACCATCATCTTTATAGGCTAGGTAAATGTGGGTATCATCCTCTTCAATGTCGATAACAACTTTATTGGCCTTCGCATGCTTCTCCGTATTGCGCAGCAGTTCTTGCATAATCCGATATACCGCAGTGATCTGTTCTTCGCTTAAAGTTGCCGTTACAGGCTTGGCCTGAAGAACAACCGCAAAGTTCACCTGAAGCTGCAAATGATCTGTTAAAAACTCAACCGCTTCTACTACACCCAGCTCAGTTAACAAAGGCGGTCTGAGTTCGTTACACGTCTCACGAATCTGATGTATAACGTCAAGCAGCCCTTCCTTAATCAGAAACAGCTCATTTTGCATGTGCTTAGGGATCTTGTTGTCGGCCATAAAGGTTTCCAGCCTCCGGTACCAGATCAACTGGTCTTGAAGCGCGGAATCGTGCAGATCCGAACCAAGGCGACGTCGTTCATTCTCTGATAGCAAGAACAACAACCGCAGCAGCCAAGGCGAGGTAGAAGACTGCGTTTGACGCATTTCATCTTCCAACTGCTCCATAAAGTTATCAAGAAAATGCAGGTTCTCGTACACAATACTTGTGTAATTAGCAATTGTTTTGAGCCAGCGCAGTTCGTCTACATTAAATAAGGTGCGATTACTCTTGTTGCCAATCCAGATGACATGAATCTCTTCTTTGCGTTGCCCTACTATTAATGCGACACCCTGTGGCATCGTGATGACCTCTGCTACTTGAAGAGATTCCACATTTGCTAATAGATACTTTGCAATGTCATGATCTACATCATTAAAAGGGTCTGGGTTGACGATACGCTGTTCACCATTCACTGTAAGAAATTGAAAGCTGCATAACGGCAACATGGAGGTCACTTCTTGCTCAATAGCGCGGACAAGATCTTCCTTTTTCATCACACGGGCCATTGATCTAGAAAATCGATCCAAACTATCTTGGTAGCTATACATCTGTTTAAAGAGCTTGGGTCTAAATTTATAATCGATTTGCTCTTTGAGATACAAGAAAAGAGTAAACCCAATGTGGATCACAACAAAGATTTGGAACCACTGTATCCATGTGTGATCATAATTAATATTGTAAACTAAGCCTAAAAAAAATAGAACAACAAGTGACGGAATAATAGCTAGTGAAGTGTAATATTTAAAACGTGTCAAAATAAAATCGATATCAAACAAACGATTAGATGTTATTAAGTACATATAACTTAAAGGAAGAACCAACACAAATAACGTAGTGAACATTGAAGGAAGAAATTGCAAATTCAATAGAATTAATGGTAGTACATTCATAGTGACAAATGGTATGAACGCCATCATATGTGCAGCAAGCATAAATTTGAATAATGGATTAAGCTTAGTAAATCGATACTGCACAAATAAAGTAACAAGTCGGTATAAGCAAATTCCATAAACAACTGTGATAGAACCCAAATATAAGTAATTTAACATTATGTTTATATTCGAACGAATAATATCAAATTGATACAATGCTCGTATTATACATTGTGTTAATACAATAAGCGTCAAAGAGTTTAATATCACATTATTTATAAATTTAACTCTATACCGACATAAGTATACATTCATGAAGTACATAAAAATACAGAAGCTTACAGGGAGCAAAGACATTACTATACGTCCAATATGATCAAGCCTTGTTGAAGCTGTTACACTAAAATACATCATGCCTAATGATACAAAAAATAGGATTAGCAGCCTTGCGGCCTTATCATCCCCTCGCTTTACATACACAATACTGGCCATCAAGAGGAAAACAATCAGTACAAGGCTGGGCATGATGATCTGAAAAAATAGTGGACCTGACCGTATATTAGTAAGCCAATCGTGATCAATTGTTATTGTCTGTACTGTGCCATTCAGCTTACGAATCATTAACGTATCTACTTGTTCAACCAAGCCAAACTTTCGAACAAACATATTATTTGCAGGTGGATCTCCATCGACTTGTAGTAATATGTCTCCTCGCTTAATTCCATTTTCGTCTGCTCTATCGTAAGGATTTATATCCGTTGCGATATATTGCCCCTCATTGTTCATAGAGACCGTTAATCCAATCTGAGCGCACTTCATAGATGCAGAAACGATTTGAATTATTAATAGAAGTAAACAAATCACAAATATGATGTCCTGCCACTTTTTAAATCGAATTTCAAGTCACCTCTTTATTGCCATTTAAGAAAAACCTTATCTTTTGGAGAATTTTTCTTTGGGCTAAAAGACTCCATGATAACTTGTTGTTGAACAGGTGTTACACCTGCGAAATTCAATTTCCCTTGTAAAAACATTTCTCTTTTAGAGATATCATTCATCAATTCTTTAATTATATCTTTAATCATTTTTAAAATCCTCCTATGATATAAGCTTAATGTGTGCTAACAATACGTTCAATAAACTAATTCAGTCTGTTGAACAAAGGAATCTATAAATTGCTGGCGTAATAACGGTGTTGGTGACAACGAGTCGAAATATTCCAGACACTGATAGTAATTCAATTTCAACAGTACTTGTATGTATTTCCCTACACCTGTTTGGTCCAGCAGCGCAACAATCTCTTCCGTATTCTCATGTTCGCTTAAATATAGGGCTAACGGATTAGATCCTTCGCTTGACACAAGCTGTGCCTTCTCAAGCTCTTCCGACATTAATAAGATCGGCAGCGTACGTCTACCGGATATGATATCACTGGACTCATGCCAACGAAGCATATTACGGTAATCGTTGTATAGCTGTGCCCCCAGACCCATTTCGGTAGCGTAATTAGCAACAGTTTCATTCCATGCCCCAGTAGCAAGGAGAACTCCTGCCATACAGGCCATTACTAATATGGATGCAGACTTCATGGTGATCATGTTCGTGTAACCATCAGAATCAGCCACATCATTTTGCAAATCCATCATCTGGCCATTAATTGACTTAAGAAGCAATCGATCTACTTGATCAGTTACAATACGTATCCGCTCATGGTCTAATGAACTATTTCCTATACACTGATGCCCTAAAACCATAAAGCCTAATGCTACATTAATAGCAAGGGGTTGAGGAATCTGCATCCATGGCTTAGACGGCGCATCCTGATCCTGAATATCATCAAACATGTCACAGCTCAACACAAACAGTTCAATAGCAGCCGCAGCCTTATAGATAAGCTCTCCTTCTCCTCCGAACATGCGATAGTGGAATACGGTTAACAAGCCAAAATGAGTGCCTTCCTCCAGCTTGTCATCCAAGAAAGTACGCGCATATTCCCGTAGCGAATCTTGAAAATATTCGTCGATTAATGCGAGCAATTCCTCTTTAATTCTCACTAACTCAACTTCCATGCCCCACCTCCAAATTGATACTTTACTACTACTGATAATAATAACTATAAAAGAAAAAACAGGCAACCATGAAGGAGTTCATAATGAAAAGAAATCCTCATTTTACTGCCTGAGATCTTCATTTAGCCTTAAAATAAAGTCGAAATATGTCGATTGTTGTACAACATCACGATAACTAAATTATCATCGTACTCAAGTCCCCTATCTTACATCGCGAAATGGATGATCCTAGTTTTATCACAGCTGTAACATTATCCTATATAGCATCCATAAAAAAACCAAATAAGCAGCGCTATTAACAAAGTTAGATATAATTCATCATTATTAAGGTGTATTCCTTCGCTATCGCTGCTCCATGAATGAAGATGTATCTGATACATCAAGTAGCGATACACCAATTGGTTTTCATTAATCATGGGATGAATATCCGCAGTGAGATCGCATCCGAAGATACTTTCTTTTTGCGTATAAACGAGTGAATGCAGTTTCTCCCAATATTATCTTAAGCATATAGTAAAAACAGAAAATGAAAATAGTTTTTATAAACTCTTTAGAATCTAACAGTGAGATTATTCAACCCAATAATCATAGTGATATTGAAATATTTTATAGTTAGCAAGAGTCTATATAGTGTGTACATGATTTCGTCCAATTTCCACTAATGTTGTTTAGGAGGTAAGACTGTGGGGGTTAAAAGAATACCCTCTCTCGCTTGGATAGCTCTATTCTGTTCTTTGATTATAGTTATGAGTGTTAATGGACAGATGGCAACAGCTGAAGACGTCCAGTCCAATTACGTCATCAAGTTCGAGGGAAAAGTGGCTAGAGACGCTGAAGTGTACTTAAAAGACGGAAGAACTTACGTCCCCTTTAAGTTTCTGACTCATGCGCTTGGTTTGAACGTGAATTTCTCTCAATTTAATGAAGAATATGTCTATCACAACTATGAGACACAACATAATAACAAAGCCGTTAGAGTATGGGGAAACCTTGAGCGTGGTTACTGGATACAAACTCGTCCGCTCGGACAAGAGGATAGTCCTTATGGTACGAAGATATCTGGACCTACATACATTTGTAAGCCAGAAACGGACAATTGCACATTGGATGAAAAGAAATATCACGGCCCGTTTGTAAGAAAAGGGACCTTGTACGTACCCGTTCGCGATATGTCAAAGGTATTTGATCTAAACATAAACGTCCAGCGTACAGGTGCGCTAACTATTGTTGATTTACAATCAAAGATCAAATAGCCTGAAGCAATCATTCTGACGGGAGTCAGCTTTTTGATTAATTCTGCTTACCAATGCTTTACTAGACATGCTGTTTCATACAAAAATTCGCAGCAGTATGTCATTGCAATGATTCAATCTAGCGTTATTCGGCACGCTCTCTCCCTTGCTATTATGCTCTCTTAATACATAATTTAAGTGCAGAAGAGAATAATGCTCAATACTCCGGACTATGTTCATTTTATAGTATCTAATAGGGCCCATACATAATTTACGTATGGTTCATTAACAGCACAAAAAAGGCAGCAGACTATAGGAACTACAAAGTATCCCTCTCTGCTACCTGCTAATGATACAATAGTTGTTGAGATTGTATAACTAAGATGTAATCTAATTACGTAAAATGAAATGTCATTATGCAACAGATGCGTAAAATGGATGTAGACCCACAGGCTGAAACGAGATGAGTAAAGTAAAGGCGGATAGAAAAAGACTAGAGGCATCTGTAGAAGTAAAGAACGCGGACATACGTGAATCATTTCGGAATGTCTTATTTAAACTTGTCTTTTTCCGCGATATGGCCCTTAACGGCTTCGCGACTCAACCCTGCCATTGGATCGTTCATGCGTTGAAACAGGGAAGACAACGCCTGCATACGCATCTGAATAATACTCTCTACCGTTCTTGGAGGACCGCTTCGATGCTGGTTCACGTCCATAGGGTAGCCCTCCTTTACTTGTTATTGGGCGAAACTAGCTGCTGTACGCGTTGTAGTCACTGGCATCCTGCACCCAGCATATAGGCCTTGACTTTCCACGCGTTCCATACTTCGAATAAGCAAAAATTTCAGCATAAATTGTTCATGCCGATTAATATGAAACAATGGCATTAGTGCCACAACACTATCGTTTAGCACTTGATGAGCGGAATACTCATGACAATATCGCCCATAGGCAGCCAGTTGATTAGGGATCACGCCTACTTCAGAAAGTTTGCAGATTGCTTTGTACAGTTCCTTACGTGCGGCTGACCACCGACGCAGGATAACGTCTTCCCCCACATACAAGCCATCCTTGGTCGTATGCAGAATAACTTCCTGGACAACCTCATCGACAGCTCTGCCTAACTGAACATCTGCTGCTTCATACTGCTCCTGAACGAAGTCACGCTCCGGTAAACTTGAGATATATTGGCTCACTTTAGCACGGGGAGAAATGTGACCGCGCAGCAAAGTTTCCTGCAGGTCGTAGCCACCATTCACAGCCATCATCCGAAGCATTTGGAGAAAGCGAAATTGGCTGTTCGAACGGCTTCGTTCGATCTCGCTAAGAATTAGCTCATGTGTATAGGCATAAAAACTGTGCAGCAGCTCCATTATTGCTTCATTGCCATACCATTCGTTTGAAATATGGAGTTCGCTTGCTTCAATGCTGTTATTCGGTGCAATAAGCTCAAATGTCTTTGTATCACGCCCAGGCGATGACCACTTACTAAATAGAGCCTTATAACTTAGTTGATCCAATTGCTTAGTAGAAGGATGCTTCTTCAAATAGGAGCCAATTCGACGTCGGAGTACATGTAACGCGCGGTCAAAAGAAGCCTCGTGTTCTACTTCTACATGGATGGCAATGTGCGGCCCGAAATTCCATCGCCTCTGCACATAGGCTCTAATCACTTGCCCCTCTGCTTGAATGCGTTGCAATACCGGTCGTATGCCATCTAGGAGCAGCGATTCCTGCTTGTCCTCATAGTAGTATACGTGCACAGCTTTCCACACTAAGATAAACCTCCTTCGCCTGACCTAATTGCGCTGCTGTTGCGACTCGTATCCATATATTTCAGTAACTCTACGTCGCTATCGCATGCAATGGGCTGAATTCGAATCGATACTTATAGCTGGTAAGGTTCTACCTTCAGCAGCGAATGAAAAAGGGATGTGTTATCGATATCTCCCTGTTTCTGAGACTGATAACAATAAACGGTGCTGCAAGCGCAAGGGGGAGGCTGCTCGCAGCACCGTTAACCTAGCAGAGGAGGCAGTACCAACAACTAATTGTGCAAGAGGAGAAGTTGCACCTCATGAGTTGTTGACTGAGGAATGACTGACGTAACTGCAACCTTTGTCTTGTCTGTATCATATACTATATTCCGGATTTCTTCACCGACTTCATGCCCCGTAATTCCCACAATAATTTTGCGGGCTATCGGAATGTGTCGAACTTCCAGAATCAAGAATTAATTAGTTGTCGGATATGGCTGTAAAGCCATTACTGACGCGGGTTAAGCGCACTTATGACACAATTTGCAGAACCATTCTATCACATTTGAGAGGCTTTAATTCTACAAGTTTTACGTGTGTTTTCCGAACCCCGCAACTTTTCCTCTAGCGTTATTGCGGGGGTATCAATTAGACCTTTTCCACTATTAGACAAGCAATGCACAAATGCCGAGGTTTCCCTCGGCATTTGTCAGTTTAATAAATAGAAGAACTAGTCTCATATGAATTGTCATATCATAACCGAACCTGCAGTCCTATCGTATATTATAAGAGTAGCATTCACTTCGATTCCCTGATTACAAGTTATTTACTAGAGTTACTAGTGGTATTAGGTACTGCTGTCGGCGGAATCTCTATCGGGAAAGTCCACGCCTCATCACCATAGTAGTAACGCTTGGTTACTATAGGGGCGATAAGCTTCAGCTTCTTGTCTTCCCATGACGGATCATAATCCGGAATCCGAATCGTATACTTCATTCGGGCTGTACCCGCAAGTTGAAGCGATTGATGCGCCTCTACTTCGTTGCGATTAGATTCAACCAACAAATGCTCCCGCAGCAAATCTGACTCATTAGCCAGCATCCACGCCCCAAATTTGTAATCTGGTGCCTTCAAGATGAGATCCATTTCGAGTACAGCATTTTGTTTGCCAGACTCTCTTGGGTCAGCCTCCGTCTTAAATGAGGTTAACTTAAATTCATGATCGTTTATTTTTATGATTACCATTCCTTGACGAACATCGGCAGGGCGGAACGTTAAAGTTAGATCAGATAGTTCGTTGTACTCTTCATAATCCAGTCTAAACGTCAACTTCTTCCCTTGCGGCCAACGACCAAGCAATAACTCGGATGTGTTCGTGTCACTAATCACATTTCCCGCATCGTCCAACAACTGCCATAGAAAGCGACGCGTATTCAGATCATACTGAATATATTCATCCCGGCTTAGTTGGCTCCAAAATGGTGGCTTATGCTCTATTTGGCGCTGCTTGGCTTCTGCTGTCATTTCATGAGACAGTCCCAAAATCGTTTCTGTAGGAGTTAATACTAGCTTGTTTACGTTTAAAGTTACACCTTGCGGTGACTTATTTGATTGATTTAACGGAATGTGAACTTTGGCGTGCTCACTCTTCCCGAATGAGAAAGGAACACTCACTTTCCAATGGCCTTCAACCTTCTCATTATATGAAATATTTAAAGATTCTGAAGCATACTCATCCTGTCCGCCTACGACTTGAATTTCCATATGAAGAGTCAATTGCTTGCCTTCCAGACCGTAGGGCATATCCACTCGGACTGTAGAATAATCGTTGCTGCCCATCCTGCCGCCTGATCCTCCATTTGCCCTCGCTTCATATACCATTCCTTGATCATCTGTAACATACAATCTATTCTGCTTTCCTCTCTTACCCTCGAATCGTAAGTAGGGGTCATACACCTGCCCGTCCTTGCTAACTTGATAGGTAATATATACAATCGGTGAATCAGGCAGTACCTGGTGCACCGACAGCGTTATCCCCTTATCCGTAGCTGATGCTTGCACCTGATCTGCAAAGCCCATCTCAGCGGCACGATCCAAATTGTCAAAGCCATAAGCAAAGAAGGACTTGATCATCTGGGCAACTGCCGGCGATGACGTAGCACCTACCACCAAAGCAAATGCAATTCCTGCTGCGATTAATCCCATGTTACTGCGCATTCGTTTTGGTTTGGTCGAGGCCTTATTTATCGCATGGATCTGTGCCATCACATCATTCGTAAATGATTCCGATACGTTTACATCTGGTAATTGAGTCATCAGATCCCACTCATCTCGTTCTTCTCCCGGCTCCAGTAGTACAGAACAGGATTCGCACGCTGCAGCATGTGCTTCTAGCGCAGTTATTTCTTGATTTGTTAATGGACTTTCTTCATCCAGCAGCGATATAAAGTGACTACACTTCAAGCAAATCCCTCCTTTCAGCCATCAATTCCCCTAGCTTCTTCTTCGCTCGATGGAGATGAACTTGTACAGTTGTCACCGGGACTTCTAGCACTTCTGCAATTTCTTTGTAGCTCATGTCCTGCGTGTATCGCATACACAGGACAGTACGGTATGGTAAGGACAACTGCTTAATAGCTTCCGCAACTTCCTCTCTTCGTTCCTGCTTAAGGAGTTGTACTTCCGGAGAGGGCTCACTCCCCACTAACGTGTCCTGAAGCTCCGACCATTGGCGTGTTTGATTTTTACGCCAATTGGAGATGCTCAAGTTGACTGCAATTCGATTCAACCAGGCCGGAAACTTGCTTTCAGGATTATATTTGCTTAAATGCTTGTACGCTCTCACAAAAGCGGCTTGCGCGATATCCTCCGCATCCGCAGCAGAATTTCCCATACCTACGAGCATGGCAACAAGCCTATGTTTATATTTATTCACAAGGTGAGCGTAACTCTCCGTGTCGCCGGCCAACACCCGAGCTACCCACTCCTGATCTTCCATCATGATCATTGTTCCTCCGTCTGTCATCTTCCCTATATGTCTTTCCTTGTAGAGCCACATGTGTATTCCTTGCTTCGATCAGCTTGGTCTCCATAGTTGATTCATCCTCATGTCACCCCAAAGTACCTTATTGAATCTTCATTCTTAATACGTTGAAAGTATGACATATCTTTCAACATAAAAACGATTTCATGTTGCCGGACACAAAAATACCTCTTGGAGCCTCACCTTCTATACCATTTGATGGTATGAAGGAAGGCGTCCAAGAGGTTGCTGGAGAAAGTTAAGGTTTGGGTAATTGAATACGGATGATTTGCGCATAAGCGCTGAGGGTCCCTCGTAGATGTAAATGGATCATATTATGATTTATGTAATAGCAGCTACTTCTTCACGAGTAGCCGTCCCTTTAGAATCGATCTTGAGGCGCTCCTCCCAGCAGCATCAACCCCAAGTGCTCTAATAAAAAACGAGACAACGGCTGACATTCACACAAGCTCAAGCATAAAGGTGGCTTCCTGCTTACGTTCACCATTTACCCACACCGATACGATATGCTCGCCAGCATGGTGCTTGCGTGTCGACAAGTCGCGGAATTCCTGCTCCCTAGTTACCTTTGTTCTACCAGGCGGATAGAGCTTATCCGACAGCTGGAACTTTTTTAGGGATCGACTTCCATTTGCCTTCACATATTCCACTCCGTATTCAATTCGAAGCTTCTCTAACTCTATCGATTCATTTACAATGTTAAATTGAAAACGTAGTCTCTCCCCCAACAGCAACTTATCTGCGGACAGTTCCAGTTCTTCCACGTGCACCGGCAAATGCCCTTTATACCCAAACAACTGCAGCATTTCTTCATCTCCACGCTTCAGCAGCGTTCTCGCGCCATGACGAATAATCCAATCGGTATGTGGATGCCTGCCAATCCACGCGGCGGACAATTGTCTAACAAGTGCAGGATGGTCCTTTGTAATATCATTGATATTATTCGCCACACTCTTCCGTACGTACAAGGAGTCATCCTCCTTAAGCAGCTCCAAAATAGGCAAAATCGGTTCTGGATTCCGCTTAAGCTCCCGCAGTGCCATCGCCCAAGGCAAGCGTGGTCTACAGCCCTCACTAGCTAGTCTACGAACATGCTCGTTAGACTGTGATGCCCACTTGAGCATCTGAGCCATCATACGCGGCTGGTCTCGTTCAATAAACGGCCTAACTGCAAACTCTGACGTAGAATAAGGTGTAAAACGTTCCAGCGCGCGAATAGACACGTCCCAATGCTCCTGTCCGTATACTTCCACGAAATCAGGGAACGTAATATAAGCAAGCCCTGACCCTAAAGGTGCAATTTCCATCAACACTTCGATTGCTTCCTCATACGAATCGGGCAGGGTCTTCCTTAATACTCCAGATACGTGACGTACTCGCTGTTTTAATTCACGTTCTTCCCAATCTGTGTCCTGAACGAGAGACAAAAAACGCTCACCATCAAACTTCGGATAAGCATCAGTTAAATGAGTAATCAGTGGACGAAAAAAAGAATCGCCGAAAATTTGTTTGCGCAGCTCAGACATTGGAAAGTCCTCCTATTTAGATGTAATCTCTGCACCCATCTTGTTATGAATCATTTATTCCCTGCTGCATATGTCATCATAATCTTTATGCATATATCAATGTTGCTGGTATAAATGCTGGAATAACTCTACAAAAATAATAAACAATAGCCTTTAAACTGCTTAACAAGTAATTAGCGCACATACGTTCCCTATATAGTATACTTTTTCTCGCTTTTTAGCTAATCCATTTTGTATACGAACCAAATAAATATAAAAAACAACTTGATTAACTAATATTATTAGTTATATACTAACATCATTAGTTTAGAGCAAATAAACACACACCCTTCTGGGAGGTAATATACAATGCGAATGAGTAAAGTACATCAGGTCTTTCAATTATCTTTTATGCCAAATCTATTTCCAGTGAATTGTTATCTCATTGAGGAGGAAAGTGAGCTTACCCTGATTGATGCCGCACTTCCATACAGCGATAAGAGCATCCTACAGGCAGCGGAGAGAATCGGCAAGCCAATTACACGTATTGTGCTAACCCATGCGCACGACGATCATGTCGGCGCCTTAGACAAGTTAAAAGTACGATTACCGGAAGCAAAAGTATACATTTCAGCGCGGGATGCCAAGCTACTCCACGGTGATACGTCATTGGAGACCCAAGAACCCACTGTACCCATACGAGGCAGCGTGCCGAAAAAGGTCAAGACTATACCTGACTGCCACATCCAAGATGGCGATCCTATCGGCTCGCTCATGGCCATATCCACTCCAGGTCATACGCCAGGTTCAATGTCTTTCCTGGATACACGAAGCAAGACGCTTATTGCAGGGGATGCTTTTCAGACAAGAGGGGGCATCGCTGTATCCGGCACGATGAAGCCGTGGTTCCCATTCCCAGCAATGGCTACTTGGCACAAAGAGTCTGCACTAAACAGTGCCAAGCGCCTGATTGCTCTGCAGCCCGCCACACTGGCTGTTGGCCATGGGCTTATGCTCGCTAATCCGCTGCCAGCAATGCAACAATCCATTGCAGAAGCGGAAGCAGCCATCGAAAGGAGTGCTCAGCATGCGGCAAGGTCTTGATCAGTTTACCGTGTTACAGGCAGCAGCAGAGCTCGCCGACGCACACGGTTATGAGCAGCTTTCCTTAGCTTCGCTGGCTAAACAGCTTCAGATCCGTACTCCTTCGTTATACAATCACGTGAAAGGAATGCCTGGGCTTAAACAAGCGCTGGCTTCCTATGCTGTACGCAAGCTAAAAGAGGCACTCGTCGAGGCCATTATCGGCAAGAGCGGTGATGAAGCGCTTCATGCATTAGCGTTCGCCTATGTAGACTTCGTACGCCGACATCCCGGCATATATGAGGCATCGATGGGTGCACCTGATCCGTTAGACCCAGACTTCCAGACCGCTGGGACTGAAGTGGTTCAATTGATTATGCGACTTATGGAATCTTATCAATTAGAACCAGAAGTAGCTATTCATGCGGTACGCGGCATGCGCAGCATCGTGCATGGCTTTGCTTCTCTGGAGCTACGTAAAGAATTCAATATCGAACTGAGCAAGAATGAATCATTGCACTACGCCATAACCGCCTATCTGAGAGGGATACAGTATGTAAGTCGAAGCTCCGATTGAACAAAGGGGTGTGTTATTCGGCTCCTTTCGTATTAGGCTCAAAGTTGAGGATAATAAAATCCGTTATTGTATCGTCTTGATGAAGTAATCTAGTTAAACCACATCCGAGTTACGTTATCTCACATGGAAATTATTCATATCAGCTCACACACATGAACATCAAGTCCCAACTGTTCGAAAGAATAGTTGGGACTTATTGCTGTTTTTCGTCACCTTCACTTATACTTAACCAGGTAGTTATAACACAATCGGAGGATAGTATGGACCGGAGCACTGCATTATTCGACAAAATGTTAACATTCACCTCATCCGCGTTTTTCGAGCTTGAGTCATCATTGCTATTAGGTCAGGTCTCTTCCTCCGCTCAACATGTACTGGATGTAGGCTGCGGCAATGGAGATTACCTAGCCAGATATATTAACCATTTCCCCCAAGCACAAGCTATCGGGCTGGATTTGGACCCCTTTATTATTCAGCAAGCGAAAGATCGAAACGGAGAGGCGATCGCTTTTTACAATTGCAGTTATGAAAACTTGCCTGTCAGCGATCCGTTCGATACGATACTGGCTCGCTTAGTCATTGACCATATCTCGGATCGGACTCATTTTTGGAACTGGCTGCAGCAGCGAGCCGCGATAAACGGCTCTATTTTAATTACAGATATAAATGGCTATGGTATTTCAGATTCTACCAAACTCCCACTGTTCACTAGCATGTACAAAGGAATAAGAGATCGGATTCGTCGGCCCTCTTTTCTTCGACTTCAAGATTCATTACGGTTGGAGATGAAACAATTTCGTTTTCATCATGTGACTACAACAGAATATCAGTTAGCCATCCATACGAAAGAACTGCGAGCACAATTCTATCACTACCTAAGATCAGTAACCGAGCTAATGACCGCTGTGCAATCACACCTACATACTCCATTTGATCATAATCGTAACGCCATATATGAGGAATTGGAGAATTGGCTGATTTCAGGGGATGACACGATGGAAATAAGTATGTTTTGTCTACATGCAAAACGTATTTAACGACATCTAAATAAACGGGGGACTACACATGTACTGGTTCGAGAAATATAAGCCTGAATTAGAGCTAATCTTCGCTCAAGCAAAAACATACATCAATCGATACCCTCCATCATTAAAGGAACATGGCTTTCGTTATATAGAAGCTTACAATCCGCTAAATGAAACCAGCACAAAGAACTATATCTGCTACCTTCTTCCTTATTGGACACAAGAGGCAACCGGCATTACAACCGAGCAATGTCGCCAGTTGTCTCTAGCAGAGGTGTTTATTATGTTGTATCTGTTCCTTCAGGATGATGTTATGGACACTCGTCCTGCGCAAATAAAGGAGCCGCTTGCACTTAGCAGCTTATTTTATAACACAGCCTTATCCTTATACCGACAACTCTTCCCTTCCGAATCACCATTTTGGAATGCGTTTGATCAATGTACTGCAGAATGGGCAGAAGGAGTTACACAAGAAGGATACGCGAATTACTTTTTAACCAATCCATTTCACATTACGCTGAAGGCAGCACCTATTAAACTGGCATTTGAAGGCGCGGTTTACTTAGGTGGGCGTATCCATATCCAAGATGTTCTATCTCATGAGGTGAACAACGCATTAATTGCTCTACAGATGGTAGACGACTATTACGATTGGGAAGAAGACATGGCAGAGGGAAATTACAATAGCTTGTTGGCGTGGATTACATATAAATTAGACTTATCCTCTTTTGAGGAGCTTACCGCGGCAACTGTTCGTCAATCGATCTTTACTTTAGGACATTTTGATGGATTTGCACAATTTGCCTTGCTGCTCCATCATGCTCCCACCGTTGCATCCGAGCTACATGATTTTCAACATTTACTCATACAAGTCTTAGTAGAAGAGGCTAATCGTATTCAGAGACAAAAGGAGCTATTATTCGAAGGTGGATTCACTCACTTCTTGTCCATATTATAGAAAACAAATGAAATCCAGATCAATAATCCTATCTGAAACACAATCGACAAGATATACAGTAAAAAAAGGACCTATTTTGTCGAAAATAGTAAAAAAGAAATAGAACCTGATTATATCCCATGGTACACTAGAATTATTCGCAAAACATTATTCTGGAAGGATGATTTTTCAGTGTCCGCTGAACAACAGCTCAAGAACGAAATTATTCAAAAAGCTTGGAATGATCAAGAGTTCAAGAATGAACTATTAATCAACCCCAAAAAAGCTATTCAAGAGGAGTTTGGCATTGTAATTCCTGAACATATTACACTAGACGTTGAGGAAGAAACGCCTACTCGATTCGTGCTTGTCATTCCTCCCAATCCCGCAGATACGCAATCCTCTGATCCAAATGTACTATTGCCTCAAAGTAAAATAGCTTGGTAAACTACTGCCCCATACATATATACAGGAGAAGCTGATACTCAGCTTCTCCTGTTCTGCTAGACCGGTATTGGAGGATTATTAAGCTCACCATAAGGAAATTCTACCATTACTTCTGTACCGATACCTTTTTTACTAGTAAACTTGATCTTGCCTTGCATAACTTCAATAATACGGAATGTAACCATTAGACCTAGACCAGTACCCTTACTTTTATTTGAGTAATAAGGTTCGCCTAACCGAGCCAGCTCTTTTTCAGTCATGCCACATCCATCATCTTTAATGTGTACAAATACTTTATTTCCTTTTTTGTGTGCAGAAATAACAACTAGACCTTTAACGGTAATCGATTCAATACTATTTTTGACCATATTAATAAATGCTTGCTTGAATTTCGAAGAGTTCCCATATATAAACACATCTTCTTCAATATGAAGTTTGAGTTGCCCCCCCTGCATATTGGCAAGCGGTACAAGAATACTTTCAATATGTCTAAGTTCAGCTCCCAAATCAAGTAGAATCACTTCATGCAGTTCTGGCTTGGCAAATGTCAAAAAGTCAGTAATAATATTTGCCGCACGGTCCAATTCAATCAGGGCCATATCCAAGTATTCTTTTTCCTTTGGTCCTGAACGATGATTCAACAGCTGCATAAATCCTCTCGTTACTTGTAATGGATTTCGCACTTCATGTGCAACTGAAGCAGCTAACTCGCTAATAATCTCCATCTTCTCAGAGTGTTGAAGTTCATTATTGTACATTTCCAGTTCTTTGGAATATCGAATAACTCGTTCATGATTATTAGCGATTCTTCTACCCAGCATAATGATAAGCACAAATTCAAATCCTAAAATACCCCATTTCCAGTATACAAGGTCATACTGACCTTCTTTTAGAATAAACCATACTAGTTCCCCTATAAACGGAATACTAAAGATTGCATAACCAATGATAAACAAAATAGCGTCAAAATTTTTCTTAACTGAATATACGATGGAAATAATTAAAAGAAGTGCAAGCTGAATAACCAGCAGCATCCCATATATATCCAAACTAAAAATATACGAGTTAAAATACTCACTACTCACAAATGCATTACATAATTGGAAGGTAATAAATAATAAAGAATAAACAACTAATAGATGTCTGTATCTTCTAATAATCAAAAATGGCCCTGGTCCTACTAATTTCTCAAAATAAACACTTAGTGCAAGCATTAAAGATATAAGCGCTGCTCCGAAAACCATGTCGAGTGCAGTCTCGTATCCAGGTAAAATGACTAACACAAAGTCCGTATACCCAAGAATAAGAAAACCAAATGAAAGTACAATAACCGCTAGTGTAATCCATGAAGAAAAATAAGCATTTCGTAATAAAACCGAGCAAAACAACATAACAAGCGCCATTAATATCATAGAACATGCAAGTAGAATATTCGTTAACCCCGAGCCTACGTAATTAGGAAACATTTCCTGATAATTACCAAGTAGCATAGATTCCTGAATACCTATTCTGTCATCTGGTGTCTTAACGTGAATGAATAGCGATTGCCCGTCTTGTTGAGATGGGATTGGCAATAATAAGCGATATTGATCCAAGCCAAACTGACGAACGGAATTATACAAGGTTTTTCCATCAAATGATACAACTTGAACTTCACGCCCGTATAACTTATAAATACCTAAGCCTGGTTGTCCCCATGACAGCTTAGGAAGGTCAACTCTGTACCAAGCTGAACGAACACCTTCTGGAACATCCGGCAGCCCTTGTTCAATGTTAATCGTCTCCCAAGAATGATTACCCTTTGAAATTTCATCCCATTCCTTAATCTCTTTCTCCCACAACACCTTCCATGTCTTTAATCTGATTTCATCAGATGGTGTCCCTGCACTCGATTTAAGGGGAGCAAATATGCCTCCTAGAAGGATTAATACGATCACGAGCACAGAGCATTTTCGAATTAAATTCATTATAATATGCACCTCGGAACCTATTTAGACCCAAAATATTGTTCGTATTTCGTTACTATTCGACAAATTATTGCAGATTACCTTCTATATTTTATCAAATTTCATTAAATAAATGATCATATTTTCATAAATAAAAAATATCAACTTTCTTTGGACTTATTTTTATCAACTTCACAAAGAAATAACTTAGTACTAGCATAAGTTTTTAGGAAGTAGCGATTGTTGCGAGTTTTGAAAATTAAAACCATATAACTTTTACATCAGACAACTTTAATATTATACATATTATAAAATGAACATATACTCAATAGTTAAACTTTAAAACTTCTGATATAGATTAAGCAAGAGGGGGATTCCCCCTCCATCCTTAATCTACTCTATATGATCTATATGCTCGCCATTCAAGATTAGTTTCGTAGTGACCTGCTATCCAATCATTCGATTTGTATTCTTCATTTTTCTGCCCAACATTAAAATCATAACCAGTACAAACCCCAAAATCCCCCATTTCCAATATATAAGATCATATTGTCCTCTTTTTATAATAAACCATATCAATTCTCCAGCCAAAGGTAAACTAAAGATGGCATACCCGATGATAAACGAAATCGCGTCGCTATTCTTCTTCGTAGAATACGCAATCGAAATAACGAGAAGCAAGACAAGTTGTATCACCAGGAATAATCCATAAATATTCAAACTAAAAATATACAGGCTAATAAATTCATTACTTACAAGTTCACCGCTTAATTGATACGCACCAAACAGTATGGAGTAAATGATTAAGAAATATCTATAACGACGAATGATACCCCAAGGCCCTGCTCCTACCAATTTCTCAAAGTACAAGCTCAGGGTCAACATAATAATGATTAGGGCGATTCCAAAGGCCGTATCGAGCGCAGTCTGATAACCTGGTAAAATCATCGTAATAGATTCACTATACCCCAGAATAAGTACACCAAATGAGAGGATAAGTACTGCTAAAGTTAGCATCGAAGAAAAGTGATTTCTTCTTAAAAAAATCGAACAAATGAGCATTATAATGGCCACTGAAATCAAAAAACTGATCAGCAGCAGATCTGTTAAGCCCCCCCAGACATGCTTCGGGAATAGTGACTGATAGTCTCCAAGAACCATGCTACTTTGAATACCTATGCGATCACTTGGAGTCTTAATATGAATGTAGAGCGATTGGGCACCTTCTTGAAAGGGTACAGGTATTAATAATCGATACTGGTCCAAACCATATGTCCGAATGGAGTGGTACAGCGTCCTTCCTTCAGAAGAAACAACCTCCACATCATATCCGTGCAGCTTATTAATGTTTAGGCTTGGCTGTCCCCATGGCGTTTCGGGAAGGTCAATCCGATACCACGCGGAGTGAGTTCCTTCAGGAATAGGAGGAAGTCCTTGTTCAAAGTTGATGGCCTGCCACGGCTGATTCCCCGTTGCTATTTCCTCCCACTCTTTGGCACTTGTTTCCCACAACACTTCCCACTTGGTTATTATAATCTCCTCTGACTGTGTTGCAGCGCTTGATTGGTAAGGAGCAAATACGCCCGCTACTATAAACAACAATATCCCAAGAATAGAACATTTACGTAACCATTTCATTTTAAAATGCACCTCCGAGGAACTGACATCATCGTTTTTTTGGAGAACATGTACTCATTAATTGCTTTCTTCCACATATGCCTACCCCTCTCTGCTGAAAGTATGATCACTTATAAATATTCTGCACACAATGTAAATTTCCTCCTTAAATTGAGAAAATTCACTTTACCTCTAGACTTTTTTGTCAAATTGTGCAATTAGGTTCTCCCTTTAGAATTCCATTATTTTTATGCATATGTAGTATAATAGTGAGGCGATGTACTTTGATCTGATACGAGAAGGGAATCCATATGAGAATTAATAAATTCATTAGTGAGACAGGCGTCTGCTCCAGACGTGAAGCAGATAAATGGATTGAGGCAGGACGTGTAACGATTAACGGCCAGCGTGCAGAGCTCGGCAGCACTGTGGAAGCAGGCGATGATGTTCGTGTTAATGGCAAGGCAATTGGCGAGAAGAAACGTCATGTCTATATCGTGCTAAACAAACCTGTTGGTATCACCTGCACATCTGAACCTCACATTAGAGGGAATATTGTCGATTTCGTTAATCATAAAGAACGTATTTTCCCGATCGGACGACTGGATAAGGACTCAGAGGGGTTAATCCTGCTTACCAATGATGGAGATATCGTCAACAAGATTCTTCGTGCGGAACATAACCATGATAAAGAATATATTGTAACGGTGAACAGGCCAATAACGCCTGAGTTTGTTCAAGGGATGTCAAGCGGTGTCCGTATTCTAGGAACGACCACCAAGCCTTGTCACGTGACTAAGATAGGGGATAATGTATTCAAAATCGTTCTTACGCAAGGACTTAATCGCCAGATCCGTCGTATGTGCCAAGTGTTTGGTTACACCGTCGTCAAGCTGCGCCGTATTCGAATTATGAACATCGGAATCGGTACCTTGAAAAAGGGCCAGTGGCGTGATCTGACCGAGAAGGAGCTCTCGGAGTTGATGAGGCTGACAGATCATGTCAGTCGTGATAATAAAGGAGGAAGGACCTGATTAGGTCCTTCCTCCTTTATTCATTACAAGGTCTCTCATTTCTTCCACAGCCTTAACTTATCCTGAGCTTAATATGCTTATTAAGCTTCACTGAATATACTTCTTCAACACAATAACCGCATTGTGGCCGCCGAACCCAAAGGAATTGGACATGCCTACCGTTAATGCAGCCTGACGTGCTGTATGTGGAACATAATCGAGGTCACAATCGACATCGGGTTGATCTAAGTTGATCGTTGGGAGCACAATCCCTTCTTGAAGCATCCTCACCAAAGCAACCGCTTCTGCTCCTCCTGACGCACCAAGCATATGACCCAGCATCGATTTGTTCGAGGTCACTGGAACTTTGCCCGCATGCTCGCCGAGTAATCGCTTGATTGCCATTGTCTCGACACGGTCGCCCAGCTCTGTGCTTGTGGCATGTGCACTGATAACATCCACCTGTTCGGGTTGAAGTCCAGCCTCCTGCAGCGCCAGCTTCATCGCTTGATAAGCGCCACGCCCTTCTGGGTGTGTTGCCACCATGTGGTAAGCGTCAGAGCTTGCTCCGTAACCGATCACTTCCGCATAAATCCGGGCGTCACGATGCAGCGCATGTTCGAGTGATTCCAGCACCAGAACCCCAGCACCCTCAGCCATTACAAAGCCATCGCGCGCTTGGTCAAATGGTCGGCTTGCGCGGGTAGGCTCCTCATTACGCGTAGACAGCGCGGTCGCATTGCTGAAGCTGGCGAGCGACAGCTCCGTAATCGCTGCTTCGGCCCCGCCGGCCAAGACCACGTCCGCTCCACCGTAGCGAATAAGCCGGAAAGCTTCGCCGATTCCGGTATTGCCGATTGAGCATGCCGTCACTGGGGACAGGGTTGGCCCCCATGTGCCCAAACGTATGCTGATCTGTGCTGCTGCACTGTTCGCAATCATCATCGGTACTAGCAGCGGACTCACCCGCTCAGGGCCTCGATTACGCAGCACGGTTTCCTGCTCCATCATAGATTGAATGCCGCCTATGCCAGAGCCGACGTACACCCCAACACGCTCGGGATCGACTTTGTATCCCTCCAATCCCGCATCTGCGTATGCTTGTTCAGCCGCAGCTACGGCAAATTGAGAAAAGCGGTCCATCCGTCTTGCTTCCTTGCGGCCAAAGCGGCCATCTGCATCAAATTCACGCACAATACCTGCAATTTTTACCTTATGGTGACTTGTGTCAAAAGCATCTATGCTTGAAATACCTGATTGTCCTTCCACTAAGCGGTTCCAAAATGTATCCACGTCATTGCCTACAGGGGAGATAACACCCATTCCTGTAACTACAACTCTATTCATGAAGAATTCCCTCCTGCTTTCCTAATCATGGCATTATCTTCACACAGTAGTTATCATATTACAAGTTGTTGTTTATCCTAGTATAATAACTACTAGAATAAACCTGACACTTATCTCCGCTCTAAACCCGATCGAAGATATCCAATAAACACACCTTATGCAAAGCATGCACCCTAAATAGAACACAACCTTTAACCGTCTGGGGGGATGATCATATGACTCAATCTAACTCTAACCATCCGACAAAACTACAAGTATTATCCGAGTTTTTGAAGGCACAGCGCGCCAAGATTATGCCTCAGGCCGTAGGCCTGCCTGCTGGTACACGCAGACGAACACCGGGTCTTCGACGTGAAGAGGTCGCTCAACTCGCCGGCGTCAGCACCACCTGGTATACATGGCTTGAGCAGGGGCGTGACATCCAGGTATCCTCCTCCGTGCTTGACAGCATCGCCTCAGCCTTGCAGCTTACGGTTGATGAGCGCAAATATTTGTACGCGTTAGCGACGGAAAGTGGTACAGGCACCTACGTCATACACGAGGAGCAGCCACGAATTAGCCCGTCGCTCCAGCGTATCCTTAGCGAATTAAAGCATTGTCCCACCATTATTTCGGATAGAAAATGCGATATCGTAGGATGGAATGAGGCCGCTGCACATGTATTTCTCGATTTTAATCATATTCCGCACGGGGAACGGAATATGATCCGTCTGCTCTTTACACGCAAAGAGTTCCAGTCGCTGGCTGTCAATTGGGAGCACTTCGTGAAGGGGTTCCTGTCCATTTTCCGCGCATATTATGGCCAACATGTCGAAGATCAGTGGTATGAATCGTTTTTAGAGGAGATGAGGGAAGTTCATCCGGGATTCCAACAGCTCTGGAATCAGAGCCAGGTCAGCTCTGCGCCAGAAGTTGTTATTGAATTCCGACATGCGAAAGCAGGTAAAATGCTGTTCCATCTTACCTCGTTGCAAGTTCATGGGGATACGGATCTGAGGGTCAGTATTTATACGCCCGCTCCCGAATCTTCCACAGAGTACAAGCTCCAGAAACTGATGGGCAAAGAGATTCCCCTTCCATAAAAGATATACAATATCATTCACACATTTCACGGTTCAGATGACTCATCCCTTCTTCCCGCCGTATGCCAAGAAGCCGATCTTAACGTTGTATATAACGCAGATCGGCTTCTTTCTTTCCTTCAAATTAAATTCGATTCGATTTATGCTCATTGGGATAGACGTGACAAAATGGATTTAGTCTTCTCAAGGCTTGCTATAACGATAAGGAACACAGTCAATAGAACAGCACAAATAACCCCCACCATATGTTAGCTCCTCCATGTTCATAGTAGTACATCTATATGAATCAGAAGCTGCTAATATGAACAGGCGAAGCTGCTTGATCTCCCTTTGTCACGTTAGCCGTGGAAACGACAATCGGAACCTGGATTGACCGCCCGAAGCTTGCTTTAGTCCAGGAAGCTAGACATTTTGGCTCCCGTATGAAGCTCTCTACCGGCCTCTGAGCCTGGCTTGCCAGCTGTCAAACCCAACCGTTCAGATAACTTATGGTTGGCTTCCGACATACGTGCAGTATGTTCCGTTGCTGTCTGGATGATTGTCCGGTTTGATTGCTCATAAGCATCCATCGCCGCAAACAAATCGGTCATTGCACGATTGATCGAATCCAGCTCTAATCCTGGCTTACCAAGCAGATCATTCGTCTTCTCCGTAGTTTCCTTTAACAATTTTGAATTTTCCTCAAACATATTTTGCAGTGTCTTATTCGCTGTATTGACAGCATCGATCGTATCCAACTGGTCCTGCAGCGCCATCGCAATCATGGCGGAAACCGTCACTAGATGCTGTGTCTTATCGATAGTCGCGTTGACAGAATCAATCAGCTTGTCATTGTTATCATTAATAATGTCTGTGCCAGCTATCGCCTGCTGATACAACATCACCATTTCCGTAAAAGACTGGATTCGAGTAACCACCTTGCGAAGTCCTTTTTCCAGCAGTACTTTACGACTCTCATTTTCTGGCTTAGCAATCTCTTGTTCAAATAATTCTTGCAGCTTCTTCCCCATCGCTATTCGTGTCTGCAAGTGATACACTTCCTCCAAGGAGGACCGCTTTAAGCTTTTCATATACACGATATTTTCCTGCAGCGTATCACGCCCATTTCGCAAATTAGAAACGATTGCGTTGACGTTAGTTCGGACGGATTGGTATTTATAGATATAATTTTTGATCGGCGTTTTGCGTAATATTTTGTCCAACAAACTTAACTGCTTGCTCTTGCTTAATGAATCAATCTCAGAGCGCAGCTTTAAAATATGGTTGCTTACTTCCGCACGTTTGCCAGACGCAAGCTCATTAACAGGACGTTCAAGCATCGCAAGCGATTGTCCCGCTTTCTCCATCGTCTTCTGCCCCATCATTCCGATATCGTCCATGAGCATTTCCAATTCCATCGGATTGGTGTTTGATACTTTGGTAATAAATTGTGCAGCTTCCTGCTCAACTCTGAGCACATCTTCTTGCTTTAACAAAGTCGTCTGCGTTGCAGCCATCTGCTCGCCTCCTTCATTGGTTTAATCCGTTGTACGGTAGCGCTGCTGGATGAGTTCAACCTTGGCTTGCAGCTCAACCAGATCTTTATGTTCAATAGATTCCACATAAAATGACAACTTAGAATTAATATCTTTTACACCTGTTAAGAGCAATCTTCGATTTTGACGTTTAGCCTCTCCGCTCAACTTTAAAAAGGGATTAATGGCACCGTTCAAATCGCGGAATACGAGCCGTTGAATATTATGATTCATATTACCATCGTTCATTTCTTTGAGCTGCGGGATAAGCCGCGTAATACGTGTTAATAACGTCAATGTCTTCTCTACAATCTCATTATCGAGCGTATTTTTCTGACCTTCAGAGATTACCATCTCTTCGATAACGCCGATATATTCATACACGGAAGCCCATACAGGATCCTCTTCCTGCGCGGCTGCAGTCTGCAAATCCGGCGGGTTATCCGCGGATGCTGCATGTGCTGGCTGCGGCGGTGCCTGTGTCGGCTGACCTATGTGCATGGACTGCTGCACAGACTGTACGTTAGCCAGTCCTTGATCAGGCAGGGCCTGTGCCGCCACCTGTCTGGCACGACCACTTCCTGCGGCTACCGCCACAAAAATAATGGCGGCGGGTATAAGCATGCTGACGTATAACGGCAGCCATATATGGGTTAGCAGAGCCGCTGCATAACCTGCAACAGCTAGACCTACGGCCCATTTATATTTACGGTTCATCCCTCTACACCTCCATATGATCCCGGATGAACAGGATAAACTGCCCTGTTATTCCAAGTAAATATTTGGTATCAGGATTCATTCTACGGGTGGTTTTTAGGCTTGTCAATGAAGTCAATTCAGTGCCCAACATGGCTCTTTAAGACGACAGGTTGTTCAATATAACTGATCTGCATATCAAACTTTGGCTCTGGAACAACAAAAGACTGACCTTGAATCTCCTTTACAGCCAAATACGGAATGTTAACACCCGATAGGCAGGATATATACAAGCCCCCCGACATACGCGGATTTATTTCCAGCAGTTTTGGAATTCCCCTGTTGTACTTCACTTGAATATTAAACACATATGGAATCCGATAACGTGCGGCTACACGTTCGGCAACGTCCAGCAGTGCCGGGAGCTTTTCAAGCTCGTATACCCGGCCGGTCGACTTTCTGCGTGGTATAGCTGTCAGAAGCTTTCCCTCTGCCGAGGACAAGCAGTCAATGCTGTATTCGTCTCCTTCCAGCAGTTCCATTACCATAATGCCGTCGAACCATTCTTTGCTTGAAAAAGCTTTATACGCTTCTTCAAACGAAGTTCTAAGCGTCACCCAGCCATACATTTCCTCTAATGGGTTACTGCGTTCAGCAATAATACGGAATCCCATTCCACCTTCAGAGTTAGTTGGCTTGAAACACACTTTATTCCCTTCTGATGTTAGCTCTTCATAAGCTTGCTTGAACTGTGCAGCCGTATTTACGACCCGATAAGAGGGCAATGTAACGACATCGGTGTTCTGAAGCGCTTCGTAAAACAAATGCTTGTTCATCAGCTGGTGGAGCAGCGTAAGGTCCCTGCACACCATCACCTTAGTCCCAATGGCCTCAAAACGCTCGATTTGTTCGGCAATGTCATACATGTGCAGGCGGGGGATAAAGATATCAATGCCATGCTGTCTACAGAAGTCCAGACAGAACTGCACATATTCCGCGCCCTTGACAGTAGGTTCCACAAAAGCATAATCGCAAGCTTGCAAATGCATATGATTGGGGTCAGGATGAGTCCCATAAAATACAAACGGCTGCTGGTCCGGATTGCTGCGAATCATATGAATGTAATGATAAGCTACGGAAAACCAACGATTAAACCAAATTTTCGTCATGTCACATCTTCCTCACTGTATCCCTAATGGGGTTGTTTCTGCATAGTTAGTACTTGAGGCAAACCACGCCTGTATACGAACTAACAGCTCCTCTGACGCCGCCAATCCTGACTGTTCAGTAAAAGTAAAATGAGTAGGCGCTGCCCCCCCGTAATGTCTGAACAACTCACCATGCTTCGGTGCAATTGCAAAGTCTGCTGCACGCAGCAAGCTCTCATCCAGCAAGGAATCACCCGCAGCAGCCAAACGGGAACAACCCAGAAGTTGAGCGACGTAAGACAAAGCCCGACCTTTACATAATCCAGCAGGAACAAGATAAAGCTTCCTTCCCTGAATCGACATCTTCCACCCCTGATCAGCAAGCAGCAAGCGGAAGGACTCCATCTCAGACAACGGCAGCTTGTCTCTATGAATTCGTATCGCAAAGAACATCTCATCAGCGAATGATACATCGACTACCCATTCTGGATGGGCCAGCTCATCAAACCTTGCTTTCACCTCTAATGCTTCGCTACATTCCCGCATTGTCAAGCGAATCTTCTGCGCCCAATCCTCATCGGGCTTGCCGTCCACGAGCAGATACCCGCCATTACTCGTGATCGCATACTTGGGCCTGCAGAGGTCGGCAAGGTAAAATATACGGCGATATTGCTCAACCGTCCTTGTCGTAACAGGAACAAACTCCACCTGATTCATTAACTCCCTTAACCTTTCGATCGAGGTGTGGGACATATAAGAAATAATGCGACCTTCATATCGTTCGACAGGCACAAGTTGATCCAGACTAACCTGCCCCATAGAACGCTGTGAATAGATCAAGGTCTGATCGAGATCACTCGCAAATAACATCCGTTAAGCATCCTCCTTCATCGACTTTATAAGGCCGCAGCAGGAATACGTTAATCCCTTGTATACTTCAACAGGTACATTTCGCTGCTCAGCTAGCAAGAGGATATGCTTTAAACTCGGATTGTCGAGGCGATCCACAATAATCTTCCAGGGTACACGACGAAGCAGCACCCTTGTCGTCTCTCCTACGCCAGGCTTAATCAGATTCACATTGTTGATGCCAAAGCGATCTTGAATGCCTACTACATCCTCAAGTCCCCGCCAAGTTGCACGATGCTCCCGTGGATGCGCGTACGCATAAGCTGCTTTTACCTTTGCCTCAGCAGCTACACGTGCAAAGCAGCGGGATACGGTGTCAACAAATAAGTTGGACAAGTCCTCTTGCTGCCATTCGCGATAGAACTTTGCACCGTGATATTCATCTGCTCCGATCAAATCTGCTCGATGCACCGTTCGGCTGATCAATCCAGATACAGTGGAATTCAAGCAGGCACTCGGAATGAGATAATCCTCCCTTGTGCCATAGGTGTCCGAGCAGCGGCCAGGATCAGCTAATACAGCCAAATCGTCATCCACCTGTACACCATACTTGCTGAACATATGGTCGCTAGCCTGCATGAGTACTGTACGGATCGCCCCCTTGCCTGTCCAGCCGTCAACAAATTGGATCTGGCGATCCGGATGCTGCTGCAGCATATAACAGACAGCATTCTCATCGATCCCTTTGCCACGAATAATCGAAATGCTGTAATGCGGCGCTTCGATCTGACATATTTCACGCCAGTATCGCTTGATCAATATCCCTACGGGTGTTCCTGCTCTAGCTAGCGAGGCAAGCACAACGTTGTCGCCACGCTTCAGCCGGATCAGCTCTGCCACGATCCCTACGGCTAATGCCACCCGCTCAGCATTATCTTTCAGCGCCTGATGGAACAGTTGAATGTAAGCGTCAGACGGTCTATACTCCAGCGGCAGCATTTCCGAATAATGAACGCCCGCTTGGATCGCTTCCTCCCGATCTTCTGTTCCTTGTTCCATCATTAGACCACTCAGATCCTTAAGCACAAATCGTACATCTTCAGCACGGTAACTGCCCATATGTGGCGGATCCGGTAAGCGCCTGGACATGAGATTGGTTAGCATCCGATCATACCCCCATTAATTCATTGATCACCATACACGATATGTATAACCGGAATACCCGTCAGACGACATGCATCAAGAAAAGATGCTTCCTGCTCGTCTCCTGCTGCCCGTTCTATAAATACAAACAATTCATCGTACGTATCCAAAGGCACGTTATAGAAAAAGTTTAACGTTCCCCTGCAATCCATTGAATCAAATGAGAACACGTTCTGAATCCCATATCCTTGCTGACGATGCGGGTATATGGGGCTGCGTGTACTGGATTGATAGGACACACCTTCCCCCATCTCACTGGCAAGCCGCATCGGGATATACATAAATTCGCCCGTTCCCATACATAATGTTCTATTCCCCGTCCGCAACGATCGGATGTACTGTCCCGCACGAGCTAACTGTTCCTCTAATTCCTGTTGGTGAAGAGCGTCCATTCCGAATCTTCCCGTATCCCTCATGTAGGACTCCTCGTGAACCGACCGCTCCGCAATCATCGTTTGAGCCCGAGCAGGTTCAAAATAACGCCCTATGTAGTGACGCCTAACTGGCATGTCTTGATGCCCTGGCCATACATCCAGCTGAGGTCGTTCCAGTTCAATCGGGCCTCCGCTTACTCGAATTTCTCCTTGCAGCAATGACAGACATTCGATTGTAATCCCGAGTTCCTTCTCCAGATTGGCAAATCTCGCTTTGTCCGATGCTGATCGCCAATCCAGCAGACTAGCGATCACATAGTGGCTGCGCGGGTGCTTGCTGTGAAGATCACGAATAATATTCAACGACGTATTGCCTGTTGTTATCTCATCATCTACTAATACCACACGTTCCGTTCCATTAAAAAAAGTTGCCTGTCTCGCATAACAGCGATGTGCTGTCGCATGTGAATGCTCCTCTTCAAACTCCAAAACCGGTGTCATACCTGCAACTATTTCTCTAGTTGTGTGCAAGAATCGAGTCTGACCCTTGAAGAAACTGTACATGCTGTGTCCCAGAGCTGTTGCCGTTTCCGCAAACGCAATAAACAACAAAGGTTCTTCTACTTCAAGAGGATTTGTCCGCAGCGCTTCATATTTATCCTTCGCTGTATCCGGTTCGACAAACGCTTGAATCATATCATCAAGCCCTATTACGGGTGATCCCTGCAATCTGTTCTGAAGCAATAAGGCTAATGCCGCTCCTCCCAACAAAGAGACATGCGGATGAACGGGAATGTGTTTGCCCAATATTTTGCTGACAAAGAGAAAGCTTCGCTTTTTATTGATTCTTGCCGCCATTTCGAATAACACATCAAGCGGAAGCCCAAACGGATTGCCTGTCACTTCGATCTCTACCAACAAATCCCCTAGTATGTTAAATGAATGCTTGCTCGTATTCATTTTTCCCGATAAGCAGTGCGGTAAAGTTTTGGTTTTCATGCAGCACCCCGTATATTTCGGAACGAATCATAATGCGGCGCGCCCAGTTCATGTGCGGCTTGATTTCGTTCATTTTATTGGAATATTCGCTTTTCATCACACCGAGCAGTCCATTGTTGTTGGCGATAATATGAACTGCGTCCACATACTCTTCGTGTGTAACCGCATAGAGCGCCTGAACCGGTCGAATATGTGACGGATGAATAATGGTCTTGCCGATAATGCCGTTCTCCTTGTCCATAGCGACCTCACGAATGAGTCCATCTACATATACATTGATATACTGCATGCGCAATCTTCGTCCCAATCGACCAGCACTTTCTTCAAATGGCGTCTGACGGAGTTGTGGCTTCAGCACACGTTCACTCTTGAAGTACTCCCAGACCGGACCCGAAACGACATAACTGTCCTCCATCCGTCCAAATAAGTTAATAATGTCCGTGATGCAATCCCTGATTACACCAATATCGTAGATCGTCATATCGGGGCTGCGTCTTAGTCCGAATAAACTGGAGAAATCGGTAGCTCCAATCCGTACATTTAATATATAAGGCCTATATTCATCCAGCAGCTGCTTGATTTCGATAAGCGTCTGCCTTCTCGACTCACAATATATAACACTCGAAGATTCCAGGATCGGCATCGCGTACAGCAATGGCAAGGCAGGGTTAGCCAAATGGTATTCTCTTAGAATGGATAAGTATGAACGTCCATTCAGCACCGAGAACTTAGGCAGCACAAAGCCTGCAACCAGTTCAATCGTATCTTCCAGCACTGCGATCATTCGTGTCAGCTGCTCTGGTGCACGCACACGAATAAACAACAACGGCAGCTGATCACGAGTCATCAAACCGTGGTGCAGCAGCGTTGATAACCTTCTGAGATGATCCCTGATCGACTCCTCGGCAACCTGAAGATGCTGATCTCCTACCGCATCTTCCAAGTCAAGCACAACGGTAACAAGACCCTCGTACTTGCCTGTCAAGATATCCTCACTTATCGTCTGCCGAGTAGCCGGCATGTACAAAGCCGCGCCAAGAGCATGCGACAGCAATTCTCTATCTGCCCTATTATCGAATGGGACCGGCGCTTTATGAAAAATCAGCGTTTCTTCCTCTTCAGAGAGATTGTTGAAGTAACGCATTCGAATGACCTCCTCCGTAAGCGGGGACTGATTGTTAAGTAAAAAATAATCCCCCTGATCTACGGTTCAGAAGGGGGATTGTACTGCGAAGGAGAGTGCTGATTAAGCAGAAGTCGTATGCTCTGTTTTTTTCTTGATGGAGCTGACGATCATCGTACCTACGAAGACACCGATAATGACCGAGAAGAACAAGATGTGCGACACATGGATTCCGTATGCTGCGGCAATCATTTTCGCACCGATAATAATAATGAGAATAAAAGCAGCCTTCTCTAGTTCCGGGAACTTTTCAATAAGCCGCAGGAAGACTTGTGCCACGCCGCGCATCATTAGCACGCCGAGAATACCGCCGAGGAACAGCACCCACACTTTCTCGCTTACACCAAATGCCGCCAACACACTGTCAATACTAAATGCGATATCCATAACTTCAACGGCCAGTACGGTTCTCCAGAAGCCATAGCCTTTATTCTCGACTTCCTCTGCCTCTGCTTCCGCTTTTTTGCCGATATAAGGAATTAACGGGATGCCGCCGACTTTGGCCAGTTTAAATTGTAGTCCAAACAGATGACTAAGCGCGATCCATAACAGATATACACCGCCGGCAACTTTAACCCATGTGATCTTCACTAAAAATGTACCTACACCAATAGCGATGAACCGGAATATATAAGCACCCAGAATTCCGTAGAACAAGGCCTTTTTCTGCTGTTCCTTCGGCAAGTGCTTAACCATAACGGCCAAGACAAGCGCATTATCTGCGGATAAAAGACCTTCCAAGATAACAAGCGTGCCGATAATGCCCCAGTTAACAGGATCACTAAGTGTAGCTACAATGTTGGACCATTCAAAGAAACTGGAGAAATTGCTAATAAAGCTGCTTATGAAATCAGACATATCGAATATTGGCTCCTTCTATAAAAGAGGTTGCTTTATTATTTAGAACCGGCTCTCCATTGCAATCCCCAGTCGTACGCATGGTCCATATCTCGATGGCCCGGGAAATAATCAACCAGCTTTTCAATACTGAATGTTTCATTATTCACGTTACGGATCATAGCAATCGCGCACATTCCCTTACGATTCTCTGGCTGATCGAGCTTAATAATGATATCGGGTCCCTCTGGCTGCTTAATCGTAACAATGCCATCTGCTTGCGCCCAGTTGGCTACTCCTTCATAGATAAAGGCATACACCAGAATACGCTTGATCTGGGACAGATACTGTCCGTTGATGCGCAAGTTCTCTCCCGTCTTGACCATACCTGTACGATCATCTCCGTCAAGAGCGACATACGGTGCATACTGGAGAGCACCAAATGAATTGCCTAAAGCTTGCACGGTTGATTTATCCCCGTTTGTTAACTCATACAAGCAGCCTACATCCAGGTCGACACCTTTCGCCCCGAAAAAACCAGATGACTTCTTACGATTCCAGTTGAGATTAACGACGATTTCGCCAATTGGTCCCTTTGTCTTCGTCAGATTAACTACCTCGCCGCGCTTCTTTAGTTCAATCTTAGTCAAATTAACAGGCGTTGGCGCAGGAGATGGTTGAACAGGAGGTGTCTGTACCAAGGGAGCTGGAGGTACAGGCTTAACCGACGCTTGCGAGTTCATGTCATCGCGATCCCCTGAAGAATTGCCTGCTGATGCCGATGGCTTCTGATCCTGCACTTCGATGCCGAAGCTCCCGCACAGCGCAGCAAGTCCGCCCGCATATCCGGCTCCTGTTCCATTAAACTTCCATTCCCCGTTATGACGATAAAGTTCACCGACAACAATAGCGGTTTCGACTGTAAAAATCTGCCCAAGATTGTAACGAATGAGCTCATTGCCCGTCATCGGGTGGAGAATACGAATGTACAGTTCCTGAATATCTGAAAACTGATGCGACACATGTGCATCCGAATGAATCGTAAGTGTGAAAGCAATTCGCTCATACACAGCAGGTACCTGCTGTAATTGAATGATGAACTGCTCGTTATCCATTATGCCTGAATAAGAGCGCTTCTCCGCTGCGGACTGGACGCTAACAGAGCCAGCACCGCCTGTTGAATTGCCATAGAATACAAGATCCTCATCCTTAGTAACTTTCGAATCCTTGCTTAACAGAAAGGCAGACAAATCAATATCTACCTGCTTCGGGTTAACCCAGCCCATCCCTACAACAATCTGATCTAGACCAGGATTACTTTTTGTCAGATCCACCTTCTGACCTTTTATCAATGCTAATGACATATGTCTCCGCCTCTCCGCTGCAAACGATCAGCCCGTTACTGGGCATCCAGTCCATAATTGCGGCATAATGCAGCAAGTCCGCCCGTGAAGCCGGACCCAACAGCCTGGAATTTCCACTCTGATCCATGACGGTACAGTTCACATATGACTACTGCCGTCTCAATGGAGAAATCCTCGCCCAAATCATAGCGCAGTACTTCTCTGCCGCTCAGTTCATCCACTACACGTACGAATGCATTGGCTACTTGGCCAAAATTCTGACTTCTCGCCTGCGCCTCATAGATCGTAACCGTGATGCCAATACGCTGGACTTCCGCCGGAATTAAAGCGAAGTTAATCTTAATCTGTTCATCGTCCCCATCGCCTTCTCCCGTGCGATTATCGCCCGTGTGAAGAACGGAGCCGTTAGGTGTCTTCGTATTGCCGTAGAATACGAAACCTTCCACACCTTTGGCTTTTCCATCCTCATGCAGCAGGAAAGCAGATGCATCCAGATCGAAATCAACGCCATTGCTGTACTTATTCGTATCCCAACCCAGACCGATGATGACTTTCTCCAATCCAGGATTCGTTTTGGTCAGATCAATTCGCTGTCCTTTTGACAAGCTGATTGTCATGTCATCACTCCTTATCACTTGTTCACTAACGTCTTAGACACTAACGCCATAGTCACGGCATAAGCCAACCAATCCATCTTTGTAGCCGCTGCCTACAGCGCTGAACTTCCACTCAGCTCCATGTCGATATAACTCTCCGACAACTACAGCAGTCTCAATGGAGAAATCTTCGCCTAGGTCATACCGAATAAGCTCCTCGTCTGTTTGCTCGTTAACTACCCGAACATAAGCGTTAGCGACTTGACCAAAGTTTTGGTTGCGTGCTTGTGCTTCATGGATCGTAATGCAAAACGCCACTTTTTCCACGGCTGCCGGAACTTCTGCCAGTTGAATATGAACGCTCTCGTCGTCTCCAGATCCTTCTCCCGTACGGTTGTCGCCGGTACTGCGAATGGAGCCGTTAGTGTTAACTGGGTTGTTGTAGAAAATAAAGTCAGCATCAGAGCTTACTTTGCCGGAAGCGCTCAAACAAAATGAACTCGCATCCAGATCAAAATCGTTGCCGCCATCGTACTTGTTCGTATCCCATCCTAATCCGATAATCACTTTGGTTAATCCGGGGTTAGACTTCGTTAAGTCTACTTTCTGGCCTTTCGATAAATTTACAGGCATCTACTCCAGCACCCTTCTCCTTATATTAGAAGGAGCCGCCTGTTGTTGGACGGCTCTCAACACTGCATAGCAAGTAATGATTACGATTAGCCTACATCAAGGCCAAAATCGCGGCATAGGCCTGCAAGACCATCTCGATAACCGCTGCCTACAGCGCTGAATTTCCATTCACCACCATGACGATACAATTCTGCTACAACGATAGCCGTCTCTACAGAAAAGTCTTCGCCCAGGTCATAACGGATTAGTTCTTCACCAGACTGCTCGTTTACAATCCGAACAAAAGCATTGGACACTTGTCCAAAGTTCTGACTGCGCGTGTCCGCTTCGTGAATGGTGATACAAAATGACACCTTGTCAACCTCCGCTGGGATATTGGCCAGATCCACTTTGATCTGCTCATCGTCCCCTTCGCCTTCGCCTGTGCGGTTATCGCCTGTATGTACAACGGATTGATTGCTGTTCTGTGTATTGCCGTAAAAAACAAAATCCTTTTCCGAAGCTACCTTGCCGCCGTTATTCAACAGGAACACAGTTGCATCCAAATCAAAATCTTTACCGCCATCATACTTGTTCGTATCCCATCCAAGTCCAACTACAACCTTAGTTAACCCAGGGTTTCCTTTTGTCAAATCAATCTTCTGGCCCTTCTGCAAGCTAATCGCCATGTCGTATCCCTCGCTTCGTTGTTTTAGGTATATCGCGTTGCCAATACATTAATATGAGCAGCATGGGCACCTTCGCCCAATGCATTAAACTTCCATTCGCCGTCGTGGCGATAGATTTCACCAACTAGTAGAGCTGTCATACCCGCATAGCTGTCCGTCAAATTAAAGCGAATAAGTTCTTGATTATTGCTTGGGTTGACCACACGGATAAAAGCGGAACGTATCATCCCGAAATCTTGACGACGTGATTCACATTCGTAAATGTTGACACACATCAGAATCTTATCTACATCGGCAGGCACTCGAGACAAGTCGATCTGAATCTGCTCATCGTCACCGTCACCATCGCCTGTAAGGTTATCACCAGAATGGTGGACAGAACCACAAGGACTCTTCAGATTATAGAAGCAAACAAGATTGCCTTCCTTCATGAGCTTCCCATTCGCATTTAACATGAGGGCAGAAGCGTCACAATCTACGTTCAGGACTTGTTTTTTCTTCATCCCAAACAGTCCTTTCTGCTCGACCTCGGCTGGATCCCACCCAAGACCTACAACAATGCGCGACAAACCTGCGTTACCCTTTGTCAGATCAACCTTCTGACCTTTGACTAAAGAAATCGCCAAAATATTTCACCTCCCATATTAGAATTATTATCCACCTTCATCTTGCTAGCATTCTACAATTCTAGTAAGGATTCGACGGATTATTTTGTGATATTTTTCTAGATTTTAATACGAGGCAACCTTAATTATAGTTTCATGTTTTTACCACGTAAAGAAAATTAATACTTTGTAAACATATAAACTCAAATTATGACAAAATACGACTAATAACGATAATATTCATAACATCTTTCTACAAAATAATAAGCCGCGAGCTTCTGCTCACGGCTTTGCCATCTGCTTGATTACACCCTTTTTGTAGGATTATTGTGCTGTAATTTGCCTCAGCGCTTCATCCAGTTTGGTGTACTGGAATGAGAAGCCTTCACGAAGCAAACGCTTCGGTACACAATTACGGCCGGATAACGCAAGCTCAGGGTCGGCCTGCATAATTAGATAAGCACCAAGCCGGACAAAAGGCGTTGGGGCTGGCGGCTGCCATCCTTTCCCCATAACTTCACGCAGCGTCTTCATGAACTCACGGTTCGATATCGGCTGAACTCCAGTAGCATTATATATGCCCTCTGCTTGCTCTTCCTCAAGCGCATAACGAAACATAGCGTTAAGGTCATGGAGATGGAGCCAACTTATATACTGCCTGCCCGAGCCAATCGTACCGCCAAGACCAAAGCGTGCAAGCTGCATTAACGGTTCCAGTGCACCTCCGTCCGGGCCTAAGGCAAAGCCGATACGCAGCATAACCTTGCGTACACCTGGGATGTCTTGCTGAAAAAAGGCTTTCTCCCACTGCTGACACACTTCAACTGAGAAGCCATTCCCGTGCGCAGCATCTTCATCGCATTCACGTTCCGTATTGCCAAAGATCGCAAGTGATCCCGCCTGTACAATCACCTTCGGCTTCACCTTAAGACCACGTACAGCCTCATCGATAACACGTACAGCGTCCAACCGCGAGCGAATAATCTCAGCACGATTTGCCTTCGTATACAGACAATTCACACTTTTTCCCGTAAAATTCACCACACCGTGTGCGCCTTCCAGTTCACGCTCCCAGCCGGATTGTGTCCTGCCATCCCATTTCACATAACGAATGCCGTCTCTTGTTCCCGCTTCTCCTCGCGTCAATATACAGCACTTGTAACCAAGCTCACATAAATAGGTGCCGAGTGCCTGACCCAAAAATCCGCTTCCACCTGCAAGCACGATGCTAGCTGCCATGTTATCCCTCCTTGGCGTGTACTCTTGTTCATGCTAGGACAAACTTACAATAAACTCATAACCCGACTACCTCTATCAACACTTTCCAATGTGCAATGAGGTAGGTAGAAAAGGAAGGGCCAACGACTCCAATTAAAGTGGACACCGTATCATCCTTCCTAAGTTCCTTTATGAATAGGATAATATTGTTAAATGCATAAATCCATCTTTTTATTTGCAGCCAATCAACCTCAGCATCATTAATTGTTCTGCCAGCTTGTGCAATTGCTGCTTCAACATAATGGCTTTCCGATAACGCTCTGGGATCGCATCGTACCCATAATAGATGCCTGCTAATCCACCCGCAATCGCACCAATTGTGTCTGCATCTCCCCCTCGATTGGCAGCACCCTGCACCACCTCTTCAAATGATGACGAGGATAACAGCAGGAAGATGACCCAATGCATCGTGTCCACTACATATCCTGTCGGTTCGCATAAAGGAGGCTTCAATAAACCATCCTGATCCCGCTCATACTCGGTGCCTGCTATCTCACAAGCAATTGCCTCATGCAACGATTCATTATGGATAAGACGATATGCAATTCGATTGTAAATAACGCAAGCTGCGTCGCAGCGTTCATCGTAGTGAGTCATACGCGACTGCATACGGGTAATCCGGCTAACCACTACTGGGTCATCATAAGCAAGCGCAACTGGAAGGCATCTCATCAGCGAGCCATTCCCCCCGCTTCGTCCCAGATCCTGGTCCGCCAGGAAAGCTGCCTCGAACCAATTATTCTCCACCTGCTCCAACACATGCCTAATAATGTTGCCAACATCTTTAGGTTTTGTCTCATACCAGGCGATAAATTGTTCCCCTATTGCTTTCATGGGATCATCAGGCCGCTTCAGAATTCCTTCCGCCACAGCGATCGTCATCATCGTATCGTCTGTCACCTCCCCTGGCTCCAGGCCCCAGACGCCTCCCCCTATAATTTCTGTTAATACTCCGTATGTCTGACTGATGGAAGATGCTGTCATAAACTCAGTCGTCCCGCCTAACGCATCCCCAACAGCAACTCCAAACAAGCCGCCTTTTATACGGTTTATGAGCATGCTTCTCTCTCCTTCCTGCTCTAAAAAATAGGCAAACCTCGCATGACTATCTCATCACTATTCCTGATCACGGCTGTATCAGACTCCGCATCCATTTCCTATCCATTCAGCCAGATTCGCATAACGTCTATATGCAGCCAGCGTCTTTTTTACTGTGCTGACTCGCTGCTCTAACGTCCCTTTAAGCGGAATATAAGAAATATTGCGTAGAATAAGATCGGTCTTTATTTGCTTCTGAAAAACGTGACGCTGAACGTCGCCTGAACGATCCCACGTATCGTCGTAGGGAATATCATCCTCACACACAAATACGAGATCGTATCTGGCCGCGGCCTGACGTGCCAGCTCCTCCAGTCTAGGCAGAGCCTTGCCGTGATAATAGCGCGAGAACATATACGTGGTAATAGCATTGGTATCCACCCATAGGAAGTCACGCGCCTCTTGCACCAGCGCTTCTTCACGCTCCAGATGGCCCTCGGCGATCTCCACCAACTGCTCCAGGGTCAATCTGCGCTCGATCTGATTATTCTCCCAATATTCTCGACCGTATTCAGGCATCCAGATGCTTCCGTACTCTTTTGCCATATGAGCGCTTATTGTTGTCTTGCCTGTCGACGGCGCACCCAGGAAGACGATCTTCGTCACCAGATCACGGTACACGCAAGGATCAAGATAGGCTTTGCATGCATAGGGCGCTTGCCTCACAGCAGTACCCGAGATGGGATACATCGTCCGTTCTTCGTCTACTCTTCGATCTACAGCGCCAAGCGCAGTGCTCATATGCTCCCCATAGAACTCGCTTGAATAGAAATGTGTCACGGTGCGGCCTGCCAATAAACCAAGTATATATTGTTCCTGCAGCCGCTTAATTTCGGGGGTGTCCCCCATTTGCTGAGGGCCGTCCCAAGCCTCAATCACTTCGATGCTGGGATACAGTTTACGAATCCAGCCTGCCCGGACGGGCAAAGGAACATCAATTGTATCCGGACAATCGTAGATAACTACAATCACGTGCTCCATCTCACGCAAGGCAGTCTCAATCATAAATTGATGGCCTTTATGAAGGGGTGCAAATTTGCCAAGGGTCAAGCCTACCGATGTAATTACACGCTGATTGCAGCCAGTGCCAGTTCCATTATTCATATAAAATTTCCTCTCGTTGTAGTAATCAGACAATCATGATGCTAAACCTTAACAAGCTTGTTTATGGAGAAATGACTGTCTGCTTCAAGCCAGTTGCCAATCCACTCTGGCGCTTCTCCATACCACGCTGCCATTGAAGCAGCCCCGCAATCGCAATCGCCAAGAACACTACATACAGGCAGCCAACCGTAAACAATCCCTTGTACATGTACATCCCAATCGATAACACATCAACAGTGATCCAGAAGTACCAGCTTTCCCATATTTTCTGTGACAGCAAATATTGAGCAGCAAGGCTTAACGTCGCGACAAGCGCATCCAGATAAGGAATTGATGCATCTGTGTAAGCCGCAAGTAAATAGCCCCCTGCAACTGTAATACCGACAATGGCAGCAGCCAGCCAAATCCTCCATGTGGACGACATGCGAACAGTCGGACGAACCTTATCTGCTCCTCTACGCGTCAGCCATACAATCCAGCCCTGAACGCTGAAAGCAAAGAAAAAAATTTGCAGCGTCATATCCGCGTACAGCTTCGCATCATAAAACATCACGAAGAAGCATGCTACGTTCACCAGGCCTATCGGCCAGCACCAAATATTCTCGCGCGCCGTAAGCCAGACGCTTAACAGCCCTGTAGTAGTAGCCACTATTTCTAAAGTAGAAGAAGACGTCCAATATGCGACCAGCAGCATCCCCATCATTAACCCCGCTAAAGTGATTCCTCGATTCATCCTTAACCCCTCTTTTCAATACTTTCAAAGTGACAATATCAGTTCATAAAAAAAATTTACCCGTACAGAGATAACTTTGGTGTCTCACCTGTGAATCGGTACAGCTGCGCTGCCCGTTGGGAATATTGATTTGATTTTAGCAGCTCGCCTTGCGAATCACGCACTTCCTCCAGCACGCCGCTGCGGCTTTGCGTTGATTTCATTTTACGGATGAAATTCGATTCCTCAAACGCAGGCTCCACCGTCTTAATCACTTGGTACAGTTCTGCAAGCGTAAATGATTCTGGCAGGAACTCTTTTGCAATATCAGTTCGCAAAATCTGCTCTCTCACGCGGTCTAATGCCTCTGACATTATCTGCTGATGATCAAATGCCAACTGCATGGAATGAAGAGCTTCCTCCACTGTAAACAGGCCCACATTTGCGGCGTCGTCCGCTGCCTGCCGCTTGCTCAAATAGTCTTCATGCACAAGCGCCACATAAGCGTGGGAAATAATCCAGCCACGAGGATCACGACCAGGCGAACTGTATACGTTTAAGTACTCCATATGGAGCCCTTCGACACCCGTCTCCTCAAGCAGTTCGCGTCTTGCAGTCTCTGCCATTGATTCCGTATCGCGTGAGAAGCCGCCAGGGAACGCCCACATCCCCTCATAAGGCCATACTTTGCGTTGAATGAGCAGCACCTTCAGCTCTCGCTTCGGCAGTGATTTGGTGCCACGACGCTGTGATTCCGACGTAATCGTAAATATGACAATATCGGCTGGCGCACCATCTGGGGTGCGAAATTTGCATGGATTGTAATTGTGCTCATTTTCTAGTTCCATCTGTGCCGCTCCTTTTTAGTATCTTTTTGATAATATCAATATGACACTATCAAAAAGAATTGTCAACTTCTTTTTCAGACCTAATGCGCAAATCGAAGTTGCAGGGTAGTCTATCCACTTGAACTCAGCGCTATCATCGCATATGATAAGATCAATTCTATTGGAGGTGTATTTTATGAGCAGCAAGACCAAGCGCAGCCGCCAGAAGCTGGAGCGAGAGAACAAGTTGAACCCTGAGTTGTCTAGACAAGCATGGCAGCGCAAACCGATGACCCAAGTTGTACCAAATAAGAAAGTCGAACAGCGCCGATCGATGTGCCGAAGCAAATGGCATGACGATGGCGCTGTTGTTATATTTGGACAGACAGTTTGAAACCCATTAGCCAAGCGAGTCGACACGTCTAGCAGCAATTCTCCTTAAACGCTCATTCACCATCCACGCTGCTATTCATATAAATATTTTTACATATAAATTATTATCCCTATCTTTACATATGCCCCCATTAGCGATAAGTTGGAATAAGATAAACCAAGAACTGCTGACCTGGTCACCGCTAAGACGTTATGCCAATCGGAAATGCTAATCCGTTTCGATGGAGACCTCATTCGGATTCTTTCATCAGGCAAGATAAGCTTGGAGAAGTGGCTTTATTAACTTAAGTACATTTGAAGGAGTACTATAGATATGAACATAACAGCTTCTGTATCCCCTACTGATGGGAGCCCTATACAAGAACACAAAGAATTGCAACGGGTACTTGTTGTTACCTCGGTCGCGGCAGAGCGTGACGCCGTACTCCGTGGGTTAAAAGGCTGCGATAGATTCAACGTCGTCATAGGCGGCGTTGGTTCAGCAGCGGCAGCAGCCAGTACCGCAGCCGTACTGGCTGCTGCCAAGTACGACCTCGTGATTTGCGCCGGAATTGCAGGCGGATTCGTAGGTGTTGCCGAAGTCGGCTCACTGGTTGTAGCCAGTGAAATCGTTGCCGCCGACTTGGGAGCCGAAAGCGGCGATAATGGACATGCCCAAGAGGACGAAGGGAACGTCGGCAATGAAGACGTCAGCAAACATGCGGGCCGTGATGTGGATACGGTCCTAGCTGCGGATATGAGGAAGTCAGAGCGCGGCAGCGCGTATGCAAATCCACACAACGCAGGGCTTGCAGACGTCGACTTCATCAGCTTGGATGAACTGGGCTTCGGGTCGGCAAGAGCTGCAGTGGATGCCCAGACTGCCGCACGGCTCGCAGCAGCATTGGAGGCGGCACGTTTGGCTGTAAGCAGCGGCCCCGTGCTTACACTATCCACAGTAACAGGCACGGCAAGATCCGCTGCCGTTCTCGCCAAACGTGTGCCGGGCGCTGCTGCCGAAGCGATGGAGGGCTATGGCGTAGCCATAGCGGCTCAACAGCGCGGCATCCCGTGCCTGGAGCTGCGCTCGATCTCTAACGCGGTCGGCCCGCGCGATCGCTCTGCATGGCGAATCCCGCAAGCATTGCAAGCACTCGAAGCCGCAAGTACCGTATTATCGGAGGTGTTATGATGAAGATTGCTTTTTCTCCCTGCCCAAATGATACATTTGTCTTTCACGCTTGGGTACACGGGCTCATTTCAGGTGCCCCTAAGCTGGACGTGCAATATGCAGATATCGACATTACCAATAGTTTGGCTGCTAGCGGTCAAGGACCTGAAGTACTGAAGATCTCATACGCTGCCCTGCCATGGGTACTGTCAGATTATGCTCTGCTGCCTTGCGGCGGCGCGCTTGGCAGAGGGTGCGGGCCGCTTGTGCTCACGCGCAGCAGCTTGACGGATACTAGCGATCCAGGCGTGCTCACTGGACGCCGTATCGCAGTGCCAAGCGAACGCTCGACAGCTTACATGCTGTTTCGGCTATGGGCCGCCCAGAACGTTTCAGGCGGTGTTGGCGAGATCGTGGTCATGCCTTTTCACGAGATTATGCCTGCCGTACGCGACGGCTTGATTGATGCAGGGCTGGTTATCCACGAAGCCCGCTTCACTTACCCTTCTTATGGCCTGACATTGTTGGCCGATATGGGCAATTGGTGGGAGGAAGATACGGGGCTGCCTATCCCACTCGGCGCCATAATTGCCCGCCGTTCTCTGGATCTGGAGGCACTGACCCAATGGACGCGTGCATCCGTGGATTACGCTTGGGCCAATCCTGAGGCATCTCAGCATTATATTTTGCAGCATGCCCAAGAGATGAACGCTGATGTTGCGAAGCAGCACATCCAGCTTTATGTTAATAACTTCACCGCTAACCTTGGGGAGGAAGGCTATGGTGCCATCACTTCACTGCTAGGACGAGCTGCGGAAGAAGGACTTGTGCCCACCTTCGACTTAGCCAAGCTGCGGGCATAAGCAATATGCACCCAAGCTGATTCCTTTCAAAAGAGCTTGGGAAGTAGCTTTAATAGTACTGAACATAGAAAGACCTTCACCCTCTTGTTAAGAAGAGGAATGAAGGTCCTTTTGCTTGTTGTGAGCAAATCCTAATTTATCGCTAACACTTTAGCGATACCTCGGCATCAAAATATTTTTTCCCCTCGCCAGATCTGCCACTAACAAAGCAGCTGCCGCTGTCTACGCCGCATGAGCGAAACACAGTGATCTCTTCATCCAGCCTCGCCTCCTGATGATACGTGATGCGAAAGCGAGTAATGCCAGCATCCAACCGCTTTACTGTGAGTGCATCCAAACAAACGTCCGCAAACTTCGTATTGTTCATATGACCATTCATATCAATACTGCTCTGGCGGACCTTAAGATCATAAGCATGATCCAGCAAAATATTCGAAGGAATCTCAACTCGTTCCGGTACTTCTCCAACGGAGTCGGACGTATGTGGCTGTACCTCATAAGGCAGTGCTGAAGCACGCAATATACGGCGCTTGTTCAAATCGACTAATACCCATACCGTTCTCGCTTGTGCAATCTGCTCTTGATCTGGACCATAGATGCGAAAATCCCGCAGCCACTGCACACCTTTTGAGCCTTTGTGCCAGGTATCCAACTGAATGGTTTCCCCGTACCGCGGCATGCGATGTATTTCCAGATCCACGGTTGTGAGCATCCATGCCATCCCTTGCTGCATCAGTTCTTCCAATATAATACCAGATTGCGCAATATCGGCATCGCCTGCACGCTGCATCCATTCCAATAAGGTCGACAATTTGCAATCTTTCTTGTAATCACTATTATCCGAGTGTATATAATGCTTCTCGCTCCAACATTGTGTCATAAGCTCTTCGTTCTCCTCCGAGTCGTTAATTGCCTGATCATTTAAGCTGAAGGCAAGTCCTATACATTACTTATCATAATGCATCTCAGAGCAAAGCGCACAATCCGAACGTTAACGCACTTACCTCCATATTATATCCGCTACAATTGGAAAGTGATCAGAAGGAAACTGACCTGCATGATGATCCCCAATGATGCCATAGCACCGGACATTTACCTGCTCATCGACAAATATAAAGTCAATTGGCGAGTCAAACTCTAGACCTTGCGATTGTTCGTCCTTGCGATGTTCAGGAAATAACTGCATTGCCACCTCGTCTGTATCGAACCCGTGAAACGTAAAGGACGGGCCAAAATGCTTGTAGTAAGCTGCTTCCGCTGCATCTTTCAAATGCAAGTCGTCCTCGCCTGTTTTGCCGCATAAAATAGGATAGGCTGTCGAGTTAGACGTAAAATTAAAATCTCCAGTGACGATAACAGGGTACGCACCAGCCAAATGCGCTGCACGTTCACGCAGCAGATAAGCGCTCTGTTCCACCGCCAATGTCCCCACATGATCGAAATGGGTATTTAAATGGACAAATTCCGTATCTGTTCGACGATCTCGCAGTTTCACCCAGGTTGTCACCCGCGTACAGGCTGCATCCCATCCCATCGAGCCGGCTTGGTCTGGCTGTTCTGATAACCAAAACGAGCCGCTCACCAGTGCGTCAAAGCGCTGCTTAAGATACAGGATGCTAACAAATTCCCCTTGTCTCACTCCATCTTCCCTGCCAACCCCCACAAATGCATACTCTGGCAGTAATTCCTGTAGATCCTCCACTTGATTAACTAGCACTTCCTGCAAACCCGCAATATCTGGACGATGAAATCGAATCAGTCCTGCAACCATCTTTGCCCGTGATCCCCAACCATTCACATGGTAGTCCTCCGATTGTCCATTACGGATATTAAATGACATCACTCTCATCTCATGATCCATCTCATACATGGTTTCGTGCTGCTTCATGAAGCTCACTCCATTCCGGTCAGGTTGTATTCCGATATCTACTCTTACCGTGCTCTAGAAGAGCTGACACCGGGAATGTTCATGCTGCAAAAGAGGCTCAAGCAGCAGCTTGCTATCCACTCTATGAGTCTCTCAATTTAATTATCTAAGGCAACATTAGAACAGTTTCTGCTTCAAATCAAGCCGAAATATATGCTCATGGTCGTGAGCATTACACATACGCTTTGCTATGGAGCTTAATCCTTGCCGTCAACAAAATTTTACTCCTTGTTAACAACATACTCCTTAAGTTCAAACTCATGGGGGTGTACTTTTTGCTTATTTAGCCATCTATAACACACTCTTTTTACCGCATCTCTGATATAACCAATAAGGTGCAAAAGCTCTGCTTTAGTCCAACACCTGTTTTAACTTTGTCTTCTACAGACATTACAGACATTCACCTATCAACTACTGGGTGCATAGCCTAATTAAAATTAGGTGCTGCATTGCTATACGAATCCGTCAATTTCTTCAAAAGAGAAAAGGAGACCGATCATGCAAATTCATGTTGTACAGCAAGGTCAATCGCTTTATAACTTGTCCCAAACTTATAGTATTCCGGTAGATGACATCACTGATGCCAATGGCATGACAGTAAATCAATCGCTCATCATCGGTCAAGCTCTATTGATCCCTATTGTCGGTCAATACTACTGGGTTCAGCAGGGAGATACTTTAAACGATATAGCGCAGAAATATAACACTACGGCACAAGAACTGGCGTTCATCAACAACATTAAGATCAATAAACCGCTTACCGTAGGCCAACGCCTCTACATCCCTCCTGCCAAGCGCTCACGGGCTGAGGTTAACGCCTACATCGAACCACGAGGCCGCGTCGTCTCGAAAAATCTAACAGATGCAGCGAGGGAAGCAGCTCCGCACCTAACTTATCTTGCCCCGTTCAGCTTTCGAATCCAGCGGGATGCCACTTTGCAAGCTCCGCCGCTTGATCAATTGCCCGCCATTGCCGAGCGCAGCAAAGTCACACTTATGATGGTTGTAACCAATCTGGAGAAGGATCAGTTCAGCGCTGAACTCGGTGAACTAATCCTGAACAGCGACCAGTTGCAGAATAAGCTGCTCGACAACATTATCCGGACGGCAAAGGAATTACACTTTAACGATATTCATTTTGATATTGAGCATTTGCGTCCAGAGGACCGAGAATCCTATAATCGCTTTTTGCGCAAGGCGTCCAAACGAGTTCACGACGAGGGCTTTCTCATGTCTACAGCACTCGCACCAAAAACAAGTGCTTCCCAGACTGGCGAATGGTATACGGCTCATGATTACAAAGTACATGGCGAAGTAGCCGACTTTGTCGTGATTATGACCTACGAATGGGGCTACAGCGGCGGACCGCCGATGCCTGTCTCGCCGATTGGTCCCGTACGGAACGTACTGGAATACGCGAAGACCGAAATACCAGCCTCCAAAATTATGATGGGACAGAACCTGTACGGCTACGATTGGACACTTCCGTTTGTGCAGGGCGGCCCTTATGCACGTGCTTTAAGTCCGGTAGCCGCTACTGACTTGGCCAGACGACGCCGCGCTGCCATCCAATATGATACGGAGGCACAAGCACCCTATTTCCGCTACTGGGATGACAACCGGAAGGAACATATCGTATGGTTCGAAGATGCCCGCTCAATTCAGGCCAAATTTGATCTGTTAAAAGAACTAGGTATACGAGGCATCAGCTACTGGAAGCTTGGGCTTGATTTCCCACAGAATTGGCTGCTGATCGACGAAAATTTCGAGGTAGTGAAGCGATAAAGGATCAAGACACAGCTATATCCTGATCGGCTAAAAAGAGGCTTGTCACACAAACACTCTATATGATAATATATTAAATGTCGTTAAATTGTTGTGGAGCTGTGGTGTAGAGGCCTAACATGCCTGCCTGTCACGCAGGAGACCGCGGGTTCGAATCCCGTCAGCTCCGCCATTTTACCTGATCATCGTAACATCATTCTATAAGCTGCAAATACAAGCAGAGGAGCTAATCCTCTGCTTTTTGGTATGCTCAGGCAGATGGATCGGAATATAGTATTCAAACTCACGGCCTGCATGCTGGACATAGTGGCCTGCATATGACCGCTCGCTTTGCAGCTCCTGCATATTTATTCTCGGAATTTGCAATAAACGCAACCTACTCCGCTATCGACGCTGCGCATTTAAGGGAATCATCCGGTTCTGTGCCTGCTCGATTCCGAAATAGGTAAGCAGCGCCTCATCATATGCCTTCTGTGTCTGCGGGACAAAACTAGTTACCTCATCCCCTATGTAAATGCGGAATTCATCTCCAGATACAGTATGACGTCCTTCTCGAGTCCGTATCGCCAGTATTAAGTTCTGGGTAAATTTCGATTCTGGCGCATGTTCACACCAATATGTAGCCATTGCATAATCGCTGGGCAACTGCGGTTCTTTCGTAAATGAATATAGCCAGTTCCACTCGTCCTGCTTCCGCCCACACAATACCCAACCAAACTGGGGGTCGATTAGCACACGATAGCACTCCTTACCCTGCGCTTGCACCAGCCCTTCTTGCAGCAAGATCGGCCTGCATGGTGTGCCTCCCCCGCCTCCAACATCACACAAGTATTGTACAGTTCCAATTGTAACCTGCAGCACATGATGGCTACGCATAGGGGGTGGATAAGAATCCCCCCGCCAAAAACGGGCTATTAAATCCGTTACAGAGAAACCAAGCTCCCGCAGCAACCATCCAAATAACGCATTTAATTCAAAGCAATAACCGCCCCTGCGCCTGTGCACAACCTTATCAATAAGATCGGGGACTTCTAACGATAGCGGGATACGCTCGATAATATCCAGGTTCTCAAAAGGTACAGTATGGAGATGACACTCCTGTAATCTGGCTAATGTCTCCACACTTGGACGCAGCTCTCCGTCATAGCCAATGCGACTTAAATAAGCTAGCGCATCTGCCTGCAGCCTATGGCTCTGAATTTCCATACCGATCCCCCTTTACTCTTGCTCAACTCCTATAGATAGTCCGCAATTTCACCATCATCATAACAGTTCTAACATCTACCAACAAGCTAGAATGAAGCAGAGGAGTCAAGCATCAGACTGGAAGCATTCAGCCCCTAACTACCTTATATTTTTACAATAGTTGACATTTAACTTCAACAAATGATATAAACGATATAACTATAAACAGCACATACTTAACCTACTATACTTTCTACATATGTATACGCTTGCATATTTTTCTTACATCTGATCAATGATTTACTTTGTACTATAAATTTAACGTTATAGAGCTCCATCACCTTCAATTTTTAAAGCGCTTAACTTAAAGATATTTACTCATTGCACAATTAGAGTTTTTATCGTATGCATACTATTTAACTTTAAGAGTCTTACCCCACTAGGCATTGATCTTATCTTCGCCTCTCACCTGAGAACTTCAAACGATCAAATTGAACATCCTATCGCCCATGATCGAAAAAGCCAACGCACTAGAAAACGACTAGGCACACCTTGAGTTTATGTCTCCACTAACAAAAAGGGGGTATGACACATGTATCGATTTGACAATTATTTTAATCGGCACTACTTAAATTGCAGGAAGCTCCAGCTCTTATACTCCATGCTTCAAAAAGGGATTCAAGTTGATTATATGTTCTATAACGTCTACGAGGATAGTGCGGCAGTGTATGAAGAAGCTGTACTTAACAAAACAACGCGACCTCAGTATCCCAGCTTGCTGATGAGCGAGACGGAACATTTTGGCAAGGTGTACGTGTACGATGCCTTCGATACTTTTGACGAGGCCTTCGACCATGTTCGCCGCTTATTGTCTGAACAGAAAGATGTATTTGTGTGGACTAAAGGCAAGTATTTGCCCCATGTTGAACGTACAACTATCCCACCTGAAGGGAGCCATTCCTTCACTATAACCTCCTACAATGAACAGGAGGATACGTTTCACATCCATGATGAAGAATATGAAGCCGATTACAAGCGCGCTATTATTGCGACAGCCTACGAAGGAGCACTGCCTCAGATTCGTAGCATTGCATATCTGGATCTGGAACAGATCGTATTTGATGACTCGTGTATCAAGCTGTTCCATGAAGCGATGAAGCAGCATATGGCACAGATTGATTGCAGCTTTCCACTCTACCCGGCTATTCAACAGCTGTTGCAGGGGAATTTGATGCATTTTGCCGACATGCAAGAGGCCTGTACCCATGTAGTTGAAGCGTTATCCATTCTTTCTGGGTCCAGAATTCTATTTTCCAAATACATTAAAATTATGAATTACCCTGAACCGCTGGCTGAGGCATATTCGTATGTGTCTGATCGGATCGAACTGTGTAAATATATGATTTTGGCGTCCATCATGTCTCGGCAGATTAATCCGCAGCTAGCTTTAGAAATTGAGAAACTCCAAACTATTGAACAACATGTACTCGCTGTGACAAAGGAGATTATAATCAACGGTGCTGCGGAACACGTATACGACGAGTTCATCATACCGACAAGTATTCCCCAAGTCGAGTACAGTCCGACAGACAACAAGCTGAATCTATCTTGGGATGAACCGCAGCAGAACCTGTGGGCCGCCTCCTATCACTGCTATCAGCACACGAAATTTTTGGGAAAGACAACATCACCGCAGATTCAATTGTCCAACTACGATTCCCGTTCGCCGTATGGCATCACTTTAAAGGTTGTTGATGCTTTTGGCCGCCCAGTAAAGGATACTTATCACCCTATCACGCTGCAGGAAACCAAAGCCTTATTGATTGACAAAGCATTGTACAAGACCGTCTCCGCCTCCTCCGAAGAAACGCATGAAAATGTGCGGCAAAATGTGGTGGACGGAAATCCTTATACTCGCTGGAGTAGCGAGCGAACGGATCAGGAGTGGATCTGCATAGATCTAGAAGAACAGACGCTCATCTCAAGAGTCCGTCTCCACTGGGAGTCCGCTCATGCCAAAGCCTACAAGCTGCAAATATCGGATAATGCAACGCACTGGACAGATATTTATGAGACATCATCCAGTCTCGGCGGTATTGAAATTGTTGACGGATTAAACATACAAGGTCGGTATATTCGGATGCAAGGAATCGAACGAGCGAGCATTTGGGGTTATTCTTTGTGGGCATTTAACGTATATTAACTTGAAGTATTTTCTCTTGTTCGTAATTACTATTCAGGCATTTAATAGCAGTAGCAGGTCGGTTTCAGCCGGCCTGCCTGCTTGTATCCCCCTGCGAGCATACCCTTGGATTTATATCACCGGAGCCAAAATATGCTTCGCATATTGTTCTGCGCTGAGCCGTACATCCTGCGCAGACGCCTCGTGTGTCCCATAAAACACATATGCCGGTAAATAAGTCGTTCCAATCAGATTGCTTGTTGCTTGGAAGGGTCTTAACAATTCACTCATCGTGAAATGATTTGCGCCGCCTGCGCGGTATTTCTCCTCTACACTTCCAGCCGATACCGCCAGCATAAGCTCCTTATTATGCAGCTTGTCCCCTCCTGAGCCATATGCCCAACCGTATGTCAGCACTTGGTCCTGCCACTTCTTCAATAGGGGCGGCGAGCTGTACCAATAGAATGGGAATTGCATGACGATACGATCATGCTGCTCACATAGACGTTGTTCACGCTCGACGTCAATTAGCTCATTGGGATAACTTGTATAGAGATCATGTACCGTTACATTGGCATGCGTGCGCAGTTCTTCGATCCAAGCTCGGTTCATAACGGAGCTCTCCAGATCAGGATGAGCAACTATGACTAATACTTTCATCAGTGATGTCCTCCATATAAGTTTTTTAACTTCCTATTTATTTTATAGTATAGCACAAATTAATAGTATGTAAGATTAATAAATAGCTCTATCCTGTACACGCATCGCCGATTACATCTCCGACTTCATGGCAAAGGCCAGCATCTTTGCGCCATCCTGCAGACCGCGTGCATACAGCCACTCTTTCTGAATCTGTGACATAAGGAGCTGTAATTGTATAAAGTCCTTCATCAACTGCTCATGTTCCGATTCAAGTGCCGCCATTAAGCGACGCTCCCACTGCTCAGACTGTACCTTCATACGTTGGATATCACTTAGCTGCTCTGCTTGGTCCATCAATTGACTCATACGTTCTGTCCAGACCTTACCCATCCAATCCGTCATTCTTGCAGCCCCTTTGCTCCGAATTGTCCCTATTCTCATCCTCATAGAACAATGCATCAACAGACATGCCGTAATGATTAGCAATCCGTTTTGCCACAGCGAGTGATGGTGTACGGGTTCCTCGCTCGATCGCTCCCAGCATCTGCCGCGTAATTCCAATCTGAGTTGCGACTTGGTCCAAAGTCTGTTTCCCTCTAAGCTGGATCAGCCTTATCCTTCTCATACCTGTCACCTCATATATGGAAGCAGTAGCAAGTCTTTGTAACTCTCCTTCTCCTACTATATTAGACACATTGTGTGTCAGTCAATTAAATGTGAAACTTTTAGTCAAAATAATTGGTAAGGAAACTCTTAGTTTCCTATAATGAAGTCATCTCTCCGGTTACGTAACTGTTACTGGAACGACATTAGAATCCTAGTAGAGGTGATTCCTTTGTTTGGACGACGGCTTGCGGAATTAAGAGGTATGAAAGGCATCACCCAACAGGAATTAGCCGATCGGCTCCACCTATCCCGTGCCCAAGTCTCGAATTACGAGCAGGGCTCGCGCGAACCCGACTTTGCAACTCTGGTCTTATTTGCCGATTTCTTCGAAGTGAGTGTGGACGATATGTTGGGCCGCAAGTTCCCGCCCTCGCCTGGAACTTACATTCAGCTTGATCCAAGGCTGCGCAACTCCGCTTTCTTCGGCATCCATAAGGAGGAGCTATCGGACGATGAAGCCGATCTGCTGAAAGGAACCTTAAAGGTATATCGCGAGGTGAAGTTGAAGCATGGCGACAAGAGCAGCACAACACCAGCTTCATAATACGAAATAAACCCACAGCATAATTGTCCATATTAGATAGCGCTGGAATCATCGCGTATCTGGACAAGCTGTGGGTCTTTTTATGTACCAACATCAACATTGAAGTCAACATACTCTACTGTAGTATAACTAAGAACGATTTGAGGAACGTAATTATTAGTAGCATCATAGGCTTGGATTACACTCCAGCCTACCCAATTAGAATTATGAGGATAGAAATAATGAAGGTTCGACTAATATGAGTATTTTAAGTTTCATTTCGGCTCACCTGTTTCCTAGTCAAGTTACGTAGAACTATAGAGATGGAATCAGCCTATATTGATCATTTATTGATTCCTTTGAATGTAAATATCTAGCGCCTTAATCCCTCTTCGGGCAAGTTTAATGAGCAATATCAATACATATAAGGATATTCCAATTACGGCCAGCCACAGACATTGGATTATGATTAGTTCAAATGAAAAGCTCACGGGTTAACCTCGCTTTCTCTTTCTCTTATTAATAAATGTTTATTGCGCTTACATACTATCTTTTATCAAAAAAGACTAATACCCTCTTTGCAGTCTCGTTTACTTCTTCGAGTAACTCTCCTTGAGTGGGGTCTGTAGCTATCCTTGTAACTTCATTCTTAAATTGGACTATATAGAGTTCCGGGAGCTTTTGAACAAAGTAGAGCAAGCACCCGTTTTTCCAAATATCATCCTTTGAGTTTAGAACTGCTTTGATGTGAGGTATTGTTTCTTCGGGGTATTTAAGCAGCAGCTTGGCTACATCCGAAGCTATAGGCCAATTGATATCTTGCAGCCACTCTACTAGTCGGGGAATTAGCGGTACGATTATAGGCGGATCCAGCTGAAATAATTCATTTACGCGCTCAAAGTCGTGCTTATCTCTTGGCAAATATTTGGGTTTATGCTCCATAAAGACCTCTTTGTTGATGATTTAAGTCATACGCTAACTTTTACTTAAAAATATAGTTACCTCTTGCAATTCACCCTGATTGTCCAAATGTCTCAAGGTCTTTTCCACGGCTTCCTTTTCCATAGACTTCATAATAACTAAATGCTTAATATTTATCCCTGGAGGATCAATTATTTCATTGTTAAAATACTCGATAAGTTTTTCCGAGGTTGTTAGGAGACACCAACGTTTAGATCCATCTTTAAACATTATCGTTACTTCTATAAAATATTCTGTATCCGTATCGTCGTCAAATTGCCATTCTTCCATCATTAATATCATCTCATCTTCTCTTGAAAAATAGGAAGCAGGAATCCATACTCTTCTCCCCTGATCCCCAACGATCCTATATTTCTCTGCGTCTTCATCGACTACTTCGTATGAGTTCCCTCTTGTTAATGCATGCTCATACACGCCGATGCTATTACACTTAACCATACGGGCACCCATAGATTCATTCCCATCACGTATTGATTGTACCAATGAAATCCATCCTTTTTGTACATAAATAATCCCCTCCGTTAAACAGTCATTACACTCATTAGATCATGAGCTTTTTTTCCGTATAACAAGAGGGGATATGTTCATATCAAGTCGTCACTTTTGAGCTTACCATCATCCAGCAGCCCAAACATCTAATTCTATTTTCAACTCTGGAAGACCCAGTCCTTTAACATAGGCTATCGTCATTGAAGGAGGAGTATTCCCGAATACATGATTCCAAATCTCATCGAAATGATTCCAATCTATTTCTTCTGTGGCCCAGATATTGATTTTAGTTACATGATCAGGAGTAAGATGCTGAGAAGCAAGTACCTCAACAATATTGCTCATGGTGTTGGTTACTTGTTGATTAAAGTCTGTAGGAATATGATTGTTTGGATCGATGCCGATTTGACCAGAAAATACATATATATCAGCATTTCTACTTATTTTGGTTACATGACTATAGTTTCCAACAGGTTGTGCTATCTGTTCTGGATTAGATCTTTGAATTACATGATTAGTTAAGTTCATGATTCGTAATGTCTCCTTTTAAATAGGACAAATATATCATCTATAGATGGTTATATATCTGTACTGTTTTTTATTTTCTCTGGATTTGGACAGACCTATCCCGTCCATATCAATTCTAGAAAAAAACAGCAGTAGAATACCCAATACCAAAGGATAAATATTGAATCGACCGCTTTTTCATTAGGTATTCCCTCCTTCATATTTAAAAGTAAGATGGCTTTACAGTAGAACATGACTATTATAACATCAAAAATATGTATTTAGTAATATACGAAATGGGTTTCCGTTATCTGTGTCATGTTGAGTTTGATCGATGATGAGAATCGATGCCTCTAGACTACTCCTTGATCAGAGTACGTGATCTCTCTTCTGACTAATCAACCCGTATAGTCCTTCTTTATAATATGGAAGCAGCTTATCTGCTTCTTGAATCGCCACCCATTGTATCTCGACAATTTCCTCTGGTCTAACGACCGTTTCAACACCGCCAATGATCTATCTTCGTCTTCGATTCATCCGTTATTAATGCGTATACAACATTCACACGTTTCATAGTTTACCTGCTTTCTGTATCATTTCTTCTGCCGATATAAATCAGTTATTGTTCTGAATAAGATTGTCCTGCACTGCTACTCCCCTCCACGATATGCATATAAATGATCAAGTTTATTGCCATAAAGCACTTCGACGCAAGCCTTATTGTCTTCTATCCAAGCATCAATCTCCTGTATCATTGAATGGCCCGTTGCTAGATGGCGCCGATAAAAAAAGAGCGATTTAGACCATACCACATCATCTTGTGTAGTGATCAATCTTACCCGCTCTAGATCCTCTGCTAAGTTGTCAATTTGCTCGGAACCTAATATGTGTACCTTTAATCCGTTTATATAAAAATGGTAATGCACAAAGCTATGATATGAAATCTCTGATGGTTGATACTTCTGGAACAGATCATAGGATTTAGTAAAGCAATCCCACTGCACCATGATATCTAAATCGTCCATATCAATCTCCATCCCATGCACGAATAGTGAAGTGGATGCATCATAACTGTAGCTTATATCATTGATGTCTAATTCTTTGGATATCATCTTTATTAAATCCCACCATCCAAAGTTCACTTGATTATCCATGTTTCATTTGCCCTCCTATTTGAGTCCAGTCGGGTTCAGTCCTTCATTGGTCCAATTCCTAAAAAGGCAGCTCATCTGATTTGTATTTGATTCCCAGCCGTTCGAACCACTCATTTAAGCCACTCCATAATCGTTCGCACAATACATATACCTGTTCCTTATCCGCTTCATTTCCCTCCAGAACACACATAACTAATTCTTCATATCCTGCTGGCTTGTCCTTCATAGCTAATGAATCCTGAAAAGTCTTTGCTCTAGTACGAAAATATTGCTTGTTCGCCAGTCCAATTAACTTGGCCGTCTGCCAACTTAAATCCTTTGCGCCAATAGCCAAATACCCAACGTTCCCATTCTCCCAGTTGTTTCTGATCTTCCCCATCGTTTCATACGATTCCCATATCATAAATTGCTTCATGACCTCTCGTAATTCGACTTCTGGCACTTGCAGAGGAAGAAGCTTAAGTTTTTCAAAGATGTGATGAGGATCGTATAGAGATAATACGTGGATAAATACTCCCGCTTTAATAGGCCACATGTCATCAACCTGCTTGGCTTTGATATAAGCCTCATCCAAGGTTGCTGTACTGATTTCGATCTTGAATTTATCATATATGAACTCATAGCTATCAAGACGAATGGAGTTCTGGGTGATCACATGCATTTCAATATCCGAATAACGCCCATCTGTTCCTTGCCCAATTGAGCCGTACACACCGATGGCCATAATCGCGTGCTTGTGCTTGGCAAGCAACCGATTTTTTAATACCTCTATCATCGCTAACTTTTCTTCCCTTGTCGTACAAACAGGGTATACAACCATAGTAAAATCCCCCCTTATATCTCTATTAACTCATATCTAGCGGGTCTTATTCAGCAGATTCAAAATATCTTGAGGTTGCTCTAATCTATAAGCTGCGTCAATGCCCACCTGATTTTTGCATCCCCATAAAGCAAGCCCAAAATCGATGCCCGCGTCACGTGCGCATTCATAATCATAAATCGTATCCCCAATATAAATGGCACGTTTCGGGTCAGTCCCAGATACTTGAATGAACTTTAACAGCGGTTCTGGATAAGGCTTATGCTTACTCGTATCATCCGCGCACACGGCGTAGGACAAATAATCCATCAGACCAAACGGTACAAAATCATCCTGCAGTTCCTGCTTTGTCTTAGAAGTAACGATCCCTTGGGGGACACGTCGATTGTGCAGCTTTGTAATTACATCCAACATGCCATCGAATACTTTAATTGAAGCATAAAAATCCTTCATATATTCATTCCATCGCTCGTTTGCCTTATCGATATCCTTAATTCCCAGTTGCGGTAAAGCGGAAGCCCCTGGAATACCCAGTACAAATACAAGATCTTCTCGCTCATACGATTGACTATAATCCGTCAGCAGCATCTTCTGCAGAGAGCCAAGTACTGCCTGCTCCGTATCAATCAAGGTTCCATCTACATCATAAATAATCGTATCGTACATGAATATCGCTCCTTATTTATACACCTATACCCTGCAAGTAATGAAATATATGCTACTCTATCAAAAATTTAATTCTAACGAGATCTTTCAACGTGCCTTCTACGCAGTCTGCTTTCCCTCTGATTCTCAGAGCTTAATCTTCAAAACGCAGCGTGAAAATGATCGCCTGTTCAAGTCTGCTTAAAGATTCCGGAGTGAAGTCCGCCGTACGAATTTCATTGGTGCTCGTTGCATGCATCCCCCATAAATAAACAGGTTCTTTTGCGAAAAAGGTACGCGCTTTATTGTGCTCAATCAATCCTTGTGCGGTCAATCCTTTATCCCATGCCGTGGCAAAGGTAACAAGACTATGTTCAGAATCGCGCATAGTGTTGACTTTGATCTTGATAATATCGTCCTGACCCTCAAAAAAGGAAACGGTATCTATTGAAATCATGATTTCAACCTCAGGACTTGCCTGATCGTCCCAACTGAAGAACAAATCGCCGATGGAGCCGGATGAAGCTACTTTTTTTCCATTTTTCCATATATCAATATCCAGATTCGCATTTGGTTTATTTCCTTCATAGCGTAATTTAAATGCTCCGGACAGGACGCCTAGAAAAGGTCGGAACTTTGCATGGTCACCTTCAAACAGGTCAACAGGAGTCAGTGTTATTTTGCTAGGTTCTTTCTTGCTTTCAGGGACGGGCTTGCCTGATTCTACTGCGCATCCTGTTAAAGATAGCACTAATATCAACACGCACACTATTAATCGCACAACACACCTCCTATTGAAATATTTTACAACAAAGCATCTACATACTCCACTAACCTGCCCGTTACTTCAATAGAAAAAAGGAGCTGCTGCATCGCAAGCTCCTTTTTGGTGTCCCTCTGTTTTACATACTTGGCAGCAATGACGTCTGACTGTTCATTAAACTTCTTTACAAAAAAACGACATCTCTCTCAAGTAAAGAGAGCGATGTCGGCTTTAAACTTAACGGCTAAACTCCTTGTTGAGTAATTTAATGTGTGCCGCAGTGGCGTCCGGTCCTACCGAGTTGATAGCCGTTACCAAAATATGCTTACCACCCAAAGGTCCGAAGGCTCTCGTCTCAAATCCGAACGTACCCCCAGCATGCCCCCAATAGGATTGCCCGTCTGGCGTTTTCCCTTCAAAAATCCCTAGTCCGACTTTACCCAATGGTGAATCTACTGTTGTGAGCATCTGGTCCATCATCTCTTGATTCAGCAGCTTTCCACCTAACAGCGCACTGAAGAAGGTGGTCAAATCTTTGACGTTGGACACCATATCTCCGGCTGCATTTGCCCAGGATTGATTCATTTCAGTCAAATCATACAAATGGCCTGATCGGTCCATGTTATATCCTGTGGCATGCTTCCCCGGAATATGAGAACTATTCTCCATGACGAATGTCTCCGTCAGCCCGAGCGGTTCGATGAACCGTTTCCTGATCTGTTCCGCATACGTATCCCCGGTTACCTTCTGAATAATTTTGCCGGCAAGTATCGTATTGACGTTGGAATAATTCCAGCCCGTCCCTGGTGCATAAACAGGCGGTTTTGCAAGTGCCAAGCCAACAAGATCGTCAACGGAATAGTAACGGAAAGGGTTTTGAGGCAAGGTAATATCCCGCATATTCTCATCCGTATAGCTAGCAAGCCCGCTTGTATGGTTTAATAACTGACGAATCTTAATGTTGTTGCCGTCATACCCGTTTCCCTTTATGACCCCTGGCAGCCATTTTTCGACCGAATCATCCAGACTCAATTGTTTCTCTTCAGCCAGTTGCAGTATAACGGAAGCAGTGAACGTCTTCGTAATGCTTCCAATACGGAAAGAGAAATCCGATTCTACCTGGCTTGGTACTTCATAACTGGCTGTACCTGTTGCGTAGGACCAGCGTCCCCCATCCTGCAGCCCGCCAGCCACGACACTTGGGACACGTTTGTTTGTTACCACTTCATCCATGACGCGTTTGACATCTTCCCTATGCTTAATTTTCTTTTCTTTTTCCGTGAGTTCCTTTTTGGATTCTTTTGCGAACTCCGCTGCTATAATTTGGTTAATATGATTAGGCGCATCTCCCAGTACATTAATATTGATCGAGATGACATGCTGACCGTCTTCCGTTCCGCCCGCAAAGTTGGTAAATCCGGGAATACCGCCGCCATGTCCCCATACGACATTGCCGTCAGGCAGCTTGGTTTGATGGATGCCAAGTCCATACTGTCCAAATGGGGATTCGGATGTGCTGGTCAGCATCTCCTTCTTCATCTCCGGTGTCAACAGCTTGTCGCCAAGTAAAGCACGGAAAAACGTCGTCAGGTCTTCCCCTGTCGAAATCATATCCCCACCGGCATTAGCAAACGATGGGTTAAGCAGCGTAATATCTACCAATTTATTTCCCGTGTCCAAATATCCGCGGGCATTTTTTTTCGGAATATCCACCGAGCTGCCTGGGAGGAACGTTTCTTTTAATTGTAGCGGTTCAATAATTCGTTTCTTAATCTGCTCTGCATAGGTTTCCCCGGTAGCTTTCTGGATAATGAGACCCATAATCGCATAATTTGTATTGGAGTATGCCCAGCCCGTTACCGGCTTCTGCTCCAAGCCGATGGCGATTACCTGTTCAGGTGTATAATTTTCGTCTGGATTCGTGAGTAATTTCGTTCTAAGCTCTGGTGTCAAATAGTCTGGAAGTCCACTTGTTTGATTCAACAATTGACGAATCTTAATCTTATTGCCGTTGTGCCCATTGCCCTGTACGAGCCCCGGCAGCCATTTTTCCACCGTGTCATCAAGGGACAGCTTCTTCTCAGCAGCTAGCTGCAAGACAACCGCAGCGACAAACGTCTTCGTTGTACTTCCGATTCGGAATGCGGAGTCGGCGTCCACTTTATGGTTTCTTTCGATATTCCCTTCACCGGACGCATAGGACCAGCTCGCATCTCCATTCTTCACAGTAACGATAACACCTGGAATATTGGTGCTGTTGGCAGCTTTGTCGATTGCTTGATAGGTTGCCGTGTGGCCCGCTGCGTGCAGCGTTCCATAAGCAGGGAATACCGTTGCAGCTGCCAATATCGCGGTTAGCGTAAGTGTAACTCCTTTGTGGGTGGTGAATAATTTCATAACGTATCGCTCCTATACTTTTGGTATGTTGTGTTGCTCAACTCCTTCACCTTACCCCCGAAATTGTTAAATCAACTATTGATGAAACCGCCAAACTTTAGATGACATCGCCCTTCGGCTTGTCACATCACCGGTATGACAAATTGTCATGACGCATGTGACGTCCTCGCTACAGCCAAATCCCCAACCCTCCCCCTCTTTCGCTTGACGAGTCAAGATGTAATGTTGCATGATAGGGTCTGAATCAATCGGAAATTAATTATCAAAAAACATATAAGCAGGTGTGCATAATTCGTGTTCTCTATCATGAAAAAATGGTTCTGGTATGATTGGATACTTGTAGCTATCCGAACAATTTGGCTGGTCATTATCGCAAGCGCTTGTTTTGTCGATCCGTCCTTGATCGCTGGGTCGCTTTGGATTGTACTTTCTTGTGCTTTCGCCGTCTACCTCATACCACTAATCGTCCGCTATAGGAAAGAAGACTGGCATCTTGCAGTTGAAGTGACGGCTACGGGCTTTTTTTATCTTTATTTGGCCTACGCAGCCCCAGGATTACTTTGGTCTTTTGTTTTACTCGTAGTGACTATCGGCTTGGCAAGCAGTCGAAGAACCTATGTATGGACAGGTATCCTCTGCGGCATCATATTCCCGGTTTTAAACGGTTGGATCGCTGATCGTCTCCCGTTTGAGTTTATCGTTAGCTGCAGCCTTGGTTTTGCCATTGGCTTCGCGTTTAATGTATTAATTCAGTCCCATAAGCAAGCCTTCATTATTCAAGAGCAGAAGCTGCTACTGGAACAGCATATTAAGAGGATTGAGGAGCTTACGCTGATGGAGGAACGCAGCCGATTATCACATGAGCTGCATGACACGATTGGCCATACGCTTACCTCACTAATCGTCGGTATCGAATCGCTGCGATCAGCCGTTCCGAATTCGCAGATCGATAAGATCGATTCGATTGTCGGTATCGCCCAACACAGTCTGGTTGATATCCGAAAGCATCTGCACCAGCTCTCCCATACTCCGCTCAGCCATTCATTAAGTGAATTACTGCGGGAATTAATCGAAGAGTTTATGAAATCAACTTGTGTAACGGTCAAATTCCGTGTGATCGGCAATGAGACCCTCGTAATGCAAAAAATAAGCTTTTGTCTATATCGATGCCTTCAAGAGTCTCTAACCAACGCGGTTCGGCACGGCCGGGCAAGCGTGATTTCCGTTCAGCTGTATTTCGATAGTCATCAGCTCCGACTACAGATCGAAGATAACGGTATCAGGACGGAAGAAATCCAATTCGGATCTGGGCTCGACGGAATCAAAGAACGGCTTGAGCAATTTAACGGCACACTATCCATTCATACTGGATCAGGTGAAGGGACTTTTGTCATATGTAATATTCCGTCACAGACAGAACCAGTACATGAAGCGATCCGCCTACTGATCGTTGATGATCAGGTGATCATTACTGACAGTTTGAAGCAAATTCTGGCCCAGCATACTGATTTTACTGTCGTTGGTACGGCGGGGAGCGGACGCGAAGCATTGGAGCATTGTGAGCGGTCCCAACCGGATATCGTGCTCATGGAAATTCGTATGCAGGGCATGGGCGGACTTGAAACTTTACTTGAGATGAAACAACGCTGGCCTGATATAAAGGTTGTGTTCATGACAACGTTCGAGGATTCCTTACAGGCAGCAACCGCACTAGAGCAAGGGGCGGAAGGATACATGCTGAAGTCGATTCATCCGCGGGAAATGAAAGAGGCCTTGAAGCTCATTTATAACGGTGGAACATGGATCGACCAATCGGTTGCGACGCAAGTATTCGAAGAGATGAAGCGTCAACGCGAGCAGTTGGAAAAGATAGGCTCAACTCGGGAAAACTACCCGTACGGGCTGACGAAACGCGAAGTGGAGATTCTGGAGCATCTGTCGGGCGGGCTGCGCTACAAATCGATCGCCGCCAAGTTATTTTTATCAGAGGGAACGATCCGCAATTACTGCTCCATTCTCTACTCGAAGCTCGGCGTCAGCAATCGCGAAGAAGCGATAGAAATGGCGCGAACGGAGAATATCGTGTAGATGGCACTCATGATATACTAGTCTGCTCTAACATGAAATAGCGGCGCTCTAGGACTTGGAAAATAAGGTCTTAGACTGCCGCTGTTTTTTGTTATGCTATTGTTTTCCGTTAGTTAAATTAACATAATTTCAAATCTCCAGTCACATTTTAATCCGGCACCTCTATATATTCAGATACTCTCGATTTCAAAATTTCTATTAATTCTTCATCCATGAATTTATAATCATCCGGTATATCAAGACAGATTAATTGTTTATTGGTCAGTTTATTTGCAAACTTATCTCGTAGTCTGCTACTATGTTTTTTCTCCATCACAAATATCAGATCCGACCAACCAATATGTCCCTGAGTGACCTTGATTCTTGCATTTTCCTCTGTTCCAGCTGATTTAACATCGTAACCATTATAGCCATGAAAAATCTTCTCTGCTGTTAGACTGCGCCACTTATTGCGGCTACAAATAAATAGTATTTTAATCGAATTTCACCTTCTCTCATGTTTTGACAGCGATTTCAATTGTAATCCACTCGTGAACATATAATTATTTTTGTCAGCTGATCTAATAGTCTTCTTATATTCATTACAAAGTATGTATTAGGTGATATCCGTTTGATTCTTTATACACTGATCCGAGAACTGGCTAGTCTATTTAATGTTTCTTGGAGTTACCCCCTATCATTTTAGGAACCATTGCTCCATTTTTACCTTCATCGTATCAGCAATATCTCCATTTTTGCTATTCATCCAGTAATACAACGGCCCTTTTATAAACTTTTCTAAATCAGACCTTGTCAATTCTAAGCAATCTAGCAATTCCTCATATTCAAACTCTATGTAATAAAGACTCGCCTCATCTGAATTACTCAATAATTCAGGATTATCCGACCACACTCGAACGAGATTATCATGATAGGTAATTTCAGGACTTGGATCGTGCCCTAGCCAACTGCTTGTTCTATTCTTTACTGCATCGAGGACCTCATACCAGTCTTCCAATCCACAGCAACAGCTAGGCAATATAAATTGACTCTCATTATTAAAAAAAGCTACTCCTCCTTGTATGACTACTCCATCTTCCTTAAACAAGTCATGACAAGAAGCTTCTAAAGATTGCGTAACGTCTATTTGATTATATCCAAATAAATGTATTAAAAATAATTCAACATCTTCCCTACTGCTCTCAGCAGTTAAAATGACGTAATCCTTATATGGCACATTTTCGTCCAGCCAAGAGGGAATAACAAAATAAGGTTACTTTATTACTGGTTTTGTATATGGTTTTATCAATATAACCACCACCTTAGAAAGTACCTTGCTTGTATGTAATGAAGTCAGCCTACATCTTTATTTACTTGTATGGTTCTCGTTGTAGTATTCTTGAAAGACAGCATCACACAATGGTTCATTCATACAAAAACGTAGTTTTCATTTAGCCCGCCAAGTAACCAACACGAACCTCCCCATGAAATTACCTCCGATAGAGGTTCGCGCCAATTCACGATTATAAAGTTTATGCTAATTGATCGGTGAATATAAAAACTACTGAAACAAGCAGTATTTCTATTAACAGCCCATGCCTAAACCATACTCACCACTCCAACCCGTCCACCGCAAACGCCTTTCTCACCAGCTCCGGCTTCACGAACTCGTCGTACTTTCCTAAGTACGGCGCCTCCTCCGGGCCTAGCAGCGATACTGGATCATCTATATGTTGGAGCTCCCATTGGATCTGGTCCGACAGCGTGGCCGCGTCCGCATGGCCAGAGACAGTCATGTAATACGGCTCCATCGGCACGATAGAGCGCAAGCCAAGGCGGTCGGCGAGACGGAGCTTCAGTACACGCTCTAATGTACGGAATGATTTAGTGCCGGTCCACGGCAGAATAAAGCAGGAGTCGCCTCCCGCAGGGACGACGGTCTGCTTCAGCAGACCGCTTTCACGAGCGAGTCGTCGAGCACGTTCCAAACGGTTGACGGCACGCGGCGCCAGATATGGATATATATTGCTGTCCGCCAGCACCTCGCGCATCCTCCGCATGACAGTCGTGTGCACGTCTCCGCCGGCACCCAGCCAAAGCGTGTCCACCTTGCCTTCAGCGGCCTTCACATACACCGCCTTATGCTTTGTATCCACTTCAACGACCTTCCACAGCTTGCCTGCCAGTGAGAAGCAGTACCCCGGAGGCGGCACGGTCGTAATCGAGCCGATCTCCTCCGTTCCGTTATACACAGAATGTTCCTCATCGTCCTTAAATACCGCCAAAAATCGGAAGTTGTTAACGATTTTCTCCCCGGTCAGGCCGATCATAATCCCGCCCTCTTCGGTCCGCTGTAAATGATCAGTCTGCAGCAAATAATGCAGGAACGCTTTGTACTCCTCAGGCTCAATATGCTGAAAGGGTGGCAGCGTTAGCACGGCGCGCGCCAGCTCAATAGGCGAAGCCTCGCCCATTCCCTTAAGCACACTCATCGTCTGATGATACAGCACCCCGATCGGCTTCTGCCGCAATGAGATGGGCTCCACCCATTTATCGCGCACATACAGTTCAATCACCGCGATCGCTCGCAGCAGCGTCCACGGCATCCTAGCTGGCAGCGGCGCTTCCTCGTCCTCCTCTTCGGGGACAACAAAGAGCATTTCTGACGCCGCATCGCCGCGCCGCCCCGATCGGCCAAGCCGCTGCACGAAGCTGGAGCAGCTATACGGCGCGCCCAACTGCACGACCCGCTCCAGCTCGCCAAGATCGATGCCGAGCTCCAGCGTCACCGTTGCTGCCGCAACCGCGGGGCCCGCCCCTGTTCGCAGCGTCGCTTCCGTCTCCTCGCGCAGCATCGCCGAGATGCTGCCATGGTGCACATGGAACACGTCGCGCTCCTGCCGCCGAGCAGCCACCCGCCGCAGCTCCAGCGTCGTCAATTCCGCATCCGAGCGGCTGTTGGTGAAGACGAGAGCCTTCTTCAAGCGCGTGTGATCGTAAATATAATCGTAATAAGCCTTACGCGCATTTGCCAAGTGCTCCGCCTGTTCCTCATCACGCGCATCGGGGAACGAGAAATGATCCACGCTCAATCGCAGTTTCCGCCCTCCTTGTGGCGCCACGATCTCGACTGAATGCGGCGTTCCGGCTCCGAGCCATCCGCTCGCCGTCTCGTAATCGCCCAGCGTTGCCGATAGTCCTACTCGACGTGGACTACAGTTCGCCATCCGCTCGATCCGCGTTAATTGGCTTAACACTTGAATCCCTCGATCCGCCCCCATAAAAGCATGCACCTCATCAATCACGATATAGCGCAGGTCATGGAACAGAGCAGGGATTGCATTGGGATTGTTCATCAACAGCCCTTCCAACGACTCTGGCGTAATTTGAAGCACCCCAGCCGGATTGTTCATCAGCTTGGTCTTCTCCGCCTGCGCCACGTCTCCATGCCAATGCCACACTGGGATATGCCCTTCACGCATCAAATCGTTTAGCCTTTCAAATTGGTCGTTGATCAATGCTTTCAGTGGTCCAATATACAAAATGCCAACTGACTTCGACGGCCGTTCGTGTAGTTCCGTCAGCGCTGGAAAAAACGCCGCTTCCGTCTTTCCAGAAGCGGTACCCGACGCAATCAACAAGTGATTGGACGTATCAAACAACACACGGCATGCCTCCACTTGGGCCTCACGCAGCGTATCCCAACGACGTTTATAAATAAACTCCTGAACAAAGGGCGCCAACCGATAGAAGGGATGTCCACTCATAACTCAAACTCCGCCAAGAAATCATTGGCCTCATCCGGATCAGATACCGCAGGTTTCACCAGGCGTTCCCCTAGCAACGACTCGAACGATATATCTGGATGCTGATGCAGCGTATGCATCATATCCACAAAATCACGGATAATTTCCCTTGTCGTCAAAAGCTCATCCGCGCCCAACATCCCGACTGCTTGCTCCATAAACAGGATCAATTGACTATCCGTCAAGGACACTTCATAGCCAAAGTGCAGCCCATGCACATGCCGTAATCTTCGCAGAAGAATCAATATTTCTTCATAAGACAGCATGTCCAGCTTAATAATAGGCCCTGTATAATTCCGTAAACCCGCCCCCGCATAACGCCCAGCCACCAGCCTTGAACGCAGCGCCTCATAACTGAACAACCCGCGCCGCTCGTCCTCAACGAACTGCGGGGTGCCGCCCATGAAAATGCCAAGATGCTCCGCCTTGCCCTGCATCGTGTCGTTAAACATCGTCAGCAGCTTCTCATAGTTGCTGTTGCGGGAAATACTGTTCGTTATTTTATATAAATTAACCCCTTCGTCTATAAACAGCAGCAATCCTTTATACCCGATCCTTGCGACAAATTCGGCCCACAGCTTCATATAATCGTACCAATTATCATCGTCGATAATAACACCGACGCCAAGCTCTTTGCGCGCATCCGTCTTTGTCGGATATTCGCCGCGCAGCCAGCGTAAGGCCGCCTGTTTAAGCTCGTCATTCATTTGCTTATATCCAGACCAATAAGCAGCCAGCACCTTTGCGAAGTCAAAGCCATGCACCATATTTTGCATTTCGTTGGTCACAGCAACGATTCGTTGTTCCACTTCCACGGTCAGTGCAGCGTCATTCGGACTCAAGCCAAGCTCCGTCATCACACTCTGCTGCAGCACTGCAATCCATTTCTGTAAAATGGTCTCCAATGCGCCCCCATCCGGTCTTGTTCGCGTTGACAAGTTCATCATCAGCTCACGGTAGGTCGCGAGTCCCTGCCCTTTGGTTCCTACAAGCCGGCGCTCGGGCGACAAATCGCCATCTGCTACCACAAAGCCGCGATCCATCGCGTAATTACGAATCGTTTGCAGCAGGAAGCTCTTCCCGCTGCCATAACGCCCCGTAATCAGCTTAAATGCCGCACCGCCTTCTGCAATGTTGTCCAAGTCTCCCAATATCGCTTCAATCTCGGGCTTGCGTCCAACCGCAATATGCTCCAACCCGATTCGCGGCACCACGCCTGCCGTCAACGAATTGATTAATGCAGTAGTTATGCGTTTTGGAATTTTAATTTCATTCATTACCTATCACCCCAACTATGTCTGAGCCTAGATCGATCCTCATCATTACAGCTGCAAATACGCTGCCCAAAAAGGTACTCGACACCACAGCCTAAATATCATCTAAAAAGTTCAATCTTTGGATAACCGTGCGTCCCATGGCTTACCCTAGAATTGCGGATCTTCCTTTTAAGGCCAAATGCCGTTGCTATTTCTCGTTTCTCGTCGCCAATAGATGATTGCTCGTTCCACTTCATGATCTTGCTCTTGTCTAACGTCAACTTTTTATTTTCTAACTAAAATAAGATAAGACTCATTCAGGTCGTAGTGGTTACGTTCGCACGTCAACACCTATTCATTTCTTTAGACAAGTGTTCGCTCCTCAGCCATGCCCCGACTTTGGAAAGGTGCTCTTCAATAATCACGTTATTTTCTACGAGCAAATCGCCGATCATCTCCATCGCTTTCTCATTGAGGTCATCGATCAGTAATGCAGGCATCGTGCCGTATTGCTGCGAAATAGCGAATAACCCCTGCTCCCCTTCCCCTCGAAAAAGAATCATTAAAGCCTCTAATTCTACAGATTTCAGCGACTTCAACAAGCTCTCCCATTCCAGACCAACTTGCTCGTCCACCTCTAAAGCCTCACCATTCCCCTTGTTGTTGGATGCATTATTTAGACGTATCAACTCAGCTATATATTCATCATCGATCACAACTTCGCCATTCTCATAGATGAGAAGCAGATCGCCCAGTTCCTCTAGTGCTAATTCATTCATATCATCTATCGCCAGTTCAAGCATCATACCTGGCATTAGAACAGCTAGCTCATGGATCTCCATCGAGGCGTCACTGCGCACAAGATAATCCAGCAGCATCCGATGATCCGAAGACAGCTTGTTCCAAACCTTCATCATCCCGCTCGCCGAATGATGTTGGTGAGCCACCTTCTCCACTTCTGAGTGCTGATTTTCAATCTGTGGCGAGACCTTAACTGTGCCTACATTTTTCAGCAAGTCTAATTCCTCGGCCTCAGTCTCTGTATCAATCGTTAACCGCTCGCGGACGATGTCCGAATCCGTCTGAAGCTGGGCAAGCTTATCCGTATCAATGCTAACTGGCGGCATCTTTCGCGCTGGCGCATTAGCCCGTGCGTACTCCCGCTCGAGATAACGTGTAACGAGCGCCTCCACCTCTGCGGCCTCCTTAATACCGCGCAGCTTGCCGCGAAAGCCAACCAATCTGCGGAGCGTATTCTCTGTCACCCGTACGAGCTGCGTGATCATACCCCGCAGCGGTACATGGGTGCTTAGCCGCACCAATCCAATCGTCACGGTACGCCCATATAACGTCGTATCGTATACCGCGCTGCGGAACAAGTGACGCTCATGTCGTACTGTACCGCTGGAACCAGGGTGATAGCGTTCAATAAGACGCAATCCCTCGGTACGTTCCAAATAAGCATCCACAAGAGCCAGCACCTTAGGTACATACGTCTCCAGCAGTGCCTGTCCTCCATTTGCATAGAACTTGCTTTTCGCGACGTTATAGTCAGACAACTTGCCAACAGCTTTCAGCCCTACATGCAATGGCTTGGCCGATAAACACTCGAGCAGTTCCAACTCCATTAGTTCACCCGACAAGCCATGCGGCAGTCGTTCAATTAGCACCTGCAGCGGAACATCAAGTCGATGGACGAGCACAAAGTCCGCGATCCAATCCGGCAGGTAAAAGTCCAGACGCGGAAAAGACGTTCGGTATGCGTCCCATACTTGCAACAACATGCTGCACCCCTGGTTTGGCTCTTCCCATCCCACTCCATTAATCAATTCATACATATAAATAAAGAGATAGGATAAATCTGTATCCAGATACCGTCCTTGACGTACCTCAGCACGCCAATAGAAATACCATTTGGTCTGTGCGGCATTCATATTGCTGTACGCAGGCCAGTAAGCAGCAAAGGGCACATAACGTGCTTCCGGCCCAATAAATGGCTCCATTTCACGTGCGCGGTCAGCAAATTGCCGCTCTCTGCTGCGCATCAGCTGAGACCCTTCTACCTCCACAGAGTAATTGTCCTCAAGTGGACGAGCATCGACATTATCTACAGCACTATCAAAATGGATAAATGATTCTTCTATCGAGTTCCTTCCGTGCTCTGACTGGTCAGGGTTACGTACATTACCAACCTCCCGCTGTACAGGTGGCAGCGAGTCATTTTCTTCCTTCTTGCTGCTATTAGCCCCAGCCATCACCCGTTCAAAGACCAGCACTTTAGATCTTATATTCTCCCCTGCCAACGCTAGTTGGGTTAAATAATCAGCCGTCTCGTCAAATGCTTGTACATAACGATCCGCTTCTGCATCCACCGGTCCCGAGTCCATCTCCTCACATCCACCTGCTAGTGGCTCCTCAACACTTACCTGCTCGTGATGCAGCGAAGCATCCAGCCGCCTGCGGGCCCATCCCCATATATCCGTCTCCTCAAGCTCTATATCAAATGGAGCAAACTCAAGCTCATGCTTCGTAAATTCCCCACGTTCATTTACCTGCCCCGTACGGCTTGTCGAATACGGCCCACTTTGCGATAAGCACATATCCACATCTGCAGCTACACACATATCTGCTTCCTCAAGCCCCATCTGCCAGTCAACGGCCTCCTCTCGCCATGCCGCCGCGTTCCAATCCTCCTGCTCCAAATCCTCATACCAGTCATCCGCTCCAAAAGGATCTGCGGCAGTCTGATCTTGTTCCCGTTCCAGATCTTCCACAGGGACTGAATCAGACAAAGCGTGATCCTTGGACATCTGCTCACGCTTATTCGGAATCAACATGTTCTGCTCTTCACCTTGAATTTCCATTTCAGCAAAACGGATCGGTTCATGCCGCTGTCTCATCGATAGTCTGACCTCCCCATCTATATGTAATCAGTTCGTTATTCTCGTCCAAACACTTGTACGTATATTATAACATTTTACGCACAGCTTGTAAGATGCTGTCATTCTTTTCGCAAAGGAAAGTGAAGTACCAATCCCCGTCCAACGCTTATAATTACACGGCTCCCAGCTTACTATGAAGAACCCGTCAAAATAAAAGCTGTCTTCCGACTCGACTTACGCACAACAATTGTCTCCCACTATCGTCTAAGATTAGAGATGGAATTTTTTGAAAGTTAGGCAACAGCCGCTGTGCTGTCCTACCGCCGTAACAGCAGTATAAAGCGAGCCTGTAGGGATTTATCGTTGAGTTATGATTTGTAAAGGCTCGATATGAGGAGGAGTCTCATTAGTGAAGAAGCGCTATCGATTAATTACAATTATTGTTGTTTGTTCAGTTAGTCTAATATTAACGGCCTTTTTTTTACTTGTGCGGCAAGTAGATGCCTCAATAGAACAGATTATAGACCAAAAATTAGACCAGATCATGGCCATAGGCCATGACAACAACGGGAGCGCTTCTGCACTCCCTACTACCTTACATTCCAACCCATATGACTACACTCGAAACAGCGTACCCTTTTCACATATACTTAAACTCGGCCATGCAGCGCTTCCTATTTTGCAAGACAAATTGTCTGCCAACAAAGAAAACGGACTGAAGCAGTACATTATTGCTATTGCGATCGAGGATATCGCTCAGGTTAAATTAAAGTCAACATCATCAGCCTCCTGGGACACTGGAAAAGAATTTCTGACTGAATGGCGGCAGCATCTGCAACATATCCCGCAGCGTGTCGCTGTTATAGTAAACTCGAAAGCAAATAAAGAGAAAAAAGCAGTACAGCTCATTCAGTTAGGCTTACCTGCCATTCCATTTATACTCGATCAACTGGAGCTAGGTCATACTGAAGTCTTATCTGCGATCCAACAGCTGATATCCTCAAACAGGCTGGAAACTGACCACTCAACATTTTCGATGGAGTGGCTTGCTGCTAACCAATCCGACTATGAAGAACTAAGGCAGCTCGTCCTGCGCGCAGCACTTGAACAATAACAGAAAGAACTCAGCTAAATAGTTATAAATTAAGGCGACTGTTCATATCAGTCGTCTTTTCTTTCTGCTGATTGGATAGAACTGTTCTGCTTCTTCTAGGTCTAAATTATGCTGCATAAAGAGGAGTGAAGTCCCTCTCCTTGTTGACGATTACCGAATAAGTAGGCCCTTGGAATCAATCATATGAACATACCGACATTTTTAATAGAAAAAACATAATGTTCGTGATATGTTAATAGCAGTGTGCTTTTACGACAACGATCCCTAATTTTGTATACATTTCGTCATATAACGACATGTTTAATGAAAGGTTGACCCTTCATGAAGAAACAAATAATGAAGAAAGAATGGATTTCTTCCAAGCTCACCATCGTCATCATGCGCGACGCGCATCAATCCGTGAAGCAGATCCAACTGCCCAAGCTGATGCTTGCTGTCCTGCCTATCGCCCTCTCAGCGCTGCTGCTGGGCATGGCCGCTTATCTCTATTACCAATCCTTCACCGTCACTTCACTGACGGCTGAATCATCACAATATACGAACCATATGCAGAAAAAAGAGAAAGAGATCGATCAGTTAAAAGATCAGGTACTGCAGCTTACAGCTCTTGCTAGCGATGTTGAAGGGCGTATGCAGCAGATCACAAAGATGGAGACTCAGCTTCAGCAGTTCGTAAGCACGTACAGCAACCCGAAGGAACTGACAAAGACGAAGTCATCCAGCAAAAAGACAGCTGCTCTCATTCAACCTGTCTCATTATCAGCTCGCTCCCTTAATGCCATTAATCCGATGGGCGGCGAGTATCGTGAAGCGTCGAGCGAGGAAATGATCGCGCTGGCCAAATCAACGGGAGATAAGCTGAGAAAGATGCCAAACACCTTTACTTCTCTGCTGTCCAACGTAAATGGAACACTGCAGGAAGTAAAAGAGACGGAGCATATTTTACATGGAACACCAACCCTCTGGCCGACCGAATCAACTCGTATTACATCCTTGTTCGGGTATCGGGAAGATCCATTTAATTCCAAAGCAGCACTTCATTCGGGGCTTGATATTGGCGGCAGTCATGGAGACACAGTCTATGCCGCTGCAGAAGGCAGAGTAGCAGATACAGGACTAAGCGAATCTCGGGGCAATTATATTATTATTAGACACCCTGAATCTGGTCTAACTACCCGATACTATCATCTCTCCAGCGTGAAAGTGGAAAGCGGTGCCAAAGTAGCCAAGGGAGATCCGATTGGCGGGATGGGAAGCACCGGCCGCAGTACGGGAACACATCTGCATTTTGAAGTAGTCGAAAATGATAGTCCTGTTGATCCACTGCCATACTTGCAGCAATTTGCCGAAGTAACGATACCTACTTCGCTTCAAAATAATCATGAATAAAGGGGAGTTCGAGGATGTTTAAGAGCAATAAAGCCTCTGTGCAGCCAACCGACACGCTGATCGGTTATGGCACTCAGGCAGAAGGCAAGCTTATATGCGAGACAAGCCTGCGCATTGAGGGCAACTTTCGGGGAGAGATCGAATGCTCCCGCGATGTCGTCATTGGCGAGAGCGGAGTCGCCCATTCTTCCATCCAAGCAGCAGACATTGTAATCGCCGGTCAAGTACACGGCGACATGCGGGTTAGCGGCAAGCTGACGATTACGCCAACTGGCCGACTGTATGGTAATATTACGAGCGGCAACCTTATTATTCATGAAGGAGCAACATTTGTGGGCGCAAGTATTATGTCCAAGAACGAGGACAGTCCTGTCATCTCACTGCAAGTGGACAACACCAAGCGCCAAGCAGCCGCTGCAGCCGAACAACAGGACTAATCTTGCACAGCGTGGTCGGGCTGGCTGCTGCTCCTCCTAGCGTCAGTTAGTTGACTTATATATTGCCGCCACCCTGATCACCTCCGAACAACTTAAGCGCCGTCTCGATAAACAGATTAACAGCGATAGAAGTATCTGAACGCGAAGGAACTGCCAATCGAATGTCCCTGAACGCCTCCGGTTCTAATTCGCGGACAAGTACATTAGGCGGCAGCGCCCATAATGACAACTGTGACAGTATAGCGGTGCCCAGACCTTCCTGAACCATGTTTAATGCTGTATTCACGTTTCGAACGACGAACCTCGCCTGAAGCTTCGTATCTGCTCTGCGATATAAATCGACGATCGGGGACTCGTAACCGGACCGGCACATAATCATGGAGTCGTGGCTCAAATCCTTTACTGCAATAACAGAACAATCTTGCAAGGGGTGACCCTCTCTTATTACGGCATACATCTTCTCCCTAAACAACGGAATCGTATCCAGATCACCGTCCGGCGGAATGATAAGCCCTACATCCACTACTCGTTTGTCCAACCAGTCTTTTATTTCGTCTATCGTGCCTTCATGAAGCTCAAATTCCAGCTGCGGGTATTTTTCCGTAATTACACTCATGATCTTCGGCAGGAAATAAGAGGATGCGACGGGAAAAGCCCCCACCCGTACTGTCCCTACATCCAAACCTTTTTCCCGTGCAATTTCTTGATCTACTTTTTCAAACGACTGTAATATATCTCGAAACAAAACTAATATTCGCTTCCCCACATCCGTTAACAGGATGCCGTTCCGCCGATCTCGAATGAGCAATTTAACGCCCATTTCGGTCTCCAGGCTTGACATGGCGCGGCTTACAGCTGGCTGAGTCAGGTTAAGTTCCTGTCCCGCCTTCGTAAAGCTCCCTGTATCCGCTATTTTAACGAATAGCTGCAGTTGTTGATTTGTCATAACAGAATCGTTATGCCTCCCATGATAAACATTCATTTTATTAATGCCAGGATGCATTGTATCATGAGAACAGACAACAAACAAGGAGTGATCCCACATGCCTCAACTCTCACGTGTGAAGGTAGCCGGTTACCTCACATTTTTAATTTTGATCTGGGGCATTAACTGGCCGCTGTCCAAATTTGCACTGGCTTATGCTCCCCCTATTTTATTTGCAGGTTTGCGAACCTTTGTTGCAGGCATCATCCTGCTTGCCTTTGCGCTAACCAGGTACAAACAGCTCCGTTTCAAGGAAACGTGGCCCATATACGTGTTGGCTTCTGTATTAAACATCGTGCTGTATTATGGCTTTCAAACCGTTGGCCTGCAGTACATGCCTGCTGGTCTGTTCTCTGCAATCGTCTTTTTTCAGCCCGTCCTGCTAGGCATATTCTCTTGGTTATGGTTTGGTGAAATGATGTACGGGCTCAAAATGGTTGGCTTGCTGCTCGGATTTGCCGGTGTGTCTGTCATGAGTATCGGGGGATTCTCCGGAAATATATCAGGTTGGGGCATTATACTGGCAATTGCCAGTGCGCTTTCATGGGCCATGGGCTCCCTGTATATGAAAAAACAGGCCGCACAGGTGGATTCCGTCTGGATGACGACGATGCAGATGTTGATTGGCGGCATCGTCATGCTCGCATCAGGTTCCTTCATGGAAAGCTGGACTGATATTGTATGGAGTAGTTCTTTTATCGGAGTTACACTATTTATATCGGTGTTTGTCATCGCGCTCGGCTGGCTCGTCTACTTTACCCTGATTGGTACAGGTGAAGCCAGTAAAGTAGGTTCCTTTACGTTCCTTATACCCGTCGTGTCTATTTTGATTAGCGTCATGTTCTTCCATGAAAAGGTTACCGCTAGCTTGCTGACGGGGCTTGTGCTGATTGCGTTCAGCATTCTGTTTGTAAACGTAAAACCGAAGCGTTACCGATTACAAGCTTAGTCGGTTGGAGAATTGAACAGTTTAGTTCAATTCATTACTTGAACTGGTATTGGCGGCTGCGAATAAATATCCTTATTCTTATTTTCCATGGAATCGTCATGTTGAATGTGATATGTACACTCACCTCTCCACCTGCACCCATGACCCGGCACGGTGTAAGGCGGATTATCTACCTTAGAGCATCACCAAATGTGGAAAAACCCGCCTTTACGGAGGGTTTTTCATCTTATGTGTGCTCCTCCTCATGGGGATTCACAGCTAATAACACGATAACGGCTTGCGTCCGCTTCCCTGCCCCATTCCCCTGCATTAAGCCCGTTCCTTATGTTGAGGCAAGGTCTCCGCCTTCAGATGCACCCGCTTCTGTTTATGATCCCACTCCACTTTAATGTCATGAATGGCGCAAAATTCACGCAGAGGCAGCATCACATCGCTTCCCTCCCGTTGATAAAGCTTCTTGCTGAACGAAATGGCCCTGCCATCAATCGTAACCGTAATCGGAAGCCCTACGTTTTTGACAAGAGTTGTTCCACCTATCAGGTTGATCAATGCCTCTGGAGTCTGCTTGCTGTTCCCCGCGTCAAAACGAAAGGCATTTTTGTCGTCCTTTGTTGTCATTCCTTTCTTTACCGTAAAAGAAAGCTGAGTACCCAGCTTGTGCAGCACCTTTATCACGTCATTATTATAGGCACCATAAGGAAAGGCAATTACGCTGCGTTTATTGCCGAGCTCTTGCTTCAATCGCTGCTCCGCTGTGGACAGATCCGCAGTTATTCGGGCGATATACTCCTGATCACTTTCTATCCGCTTCTTATCCTTTAAATACAAGTGGCGTGTCAGCATCGGCTTCTCTTTACCCGCGGCATTAATTGCCCCATACTTATGAGAATCATATGTATGGCTGTAGAAGCTCATCCCTGCTTGCTTCATCTCACGCATCTGATCCCATGTCAGCTTCTTACGGCCTGTTTGATTATCAATAGCAGATACGATGACAAAGTTAGTGGCCGTGTAGTTGTATTTTCGCAAGATTGGATACGCCTTTGTGTAGAAGCTTTCATATCCATCATCAAAAGTAAGCAGCACCGCATTGTTTGGCACCTTTTTGCCTAAAATCATAAAGTCTAAATATTCATCCATACTGATGACCTTGAAACCATGTGTCTCCAGCAGCTTCATGTGGCGCTCGAATTGTGATACCGGCAATATGTGAGACACTTCCGGTTTGTCTGCGAGATCGTGATACATCAGCACCGCAACTTGGTTCGAGTAATAGACTTTGGAAGCTGGTGCAGCAGCGGCAGTTGCAGCTCCAACGGGCTGCTTGCTCACGTCTACCTGCATCCCAAACACCGACTTAATAAATGCCGGCGACACCATAAGTTGTCCGTCGATTAGCTTAATTCCAGACTCCACCTGCACATTCTGTCCGTTTAAGGTTGCTGTTATCGACTTCGCCTCCGTACTTGATGCGCACCCTGTAAACAAAGATAGGACAAGCATACCAGTTAACAAGATCTTTGTTCGAAGGTGAATACGATTCCTTTTGGGACAATTAGTCCTACTATTTATGTGTATAAAGTTGTTTGTTTTCATTGAGGCTTCCTCCCCTGCTTTCTGTATATACCAAGTCTAGAAGGAAGAACTTAATGAATGCGTACGCCAATCCTTAACGAATCCTTATCATTTTCCTAATCTGCCGCACGCCTCTTAAGAAATCGTTAATAACCACAGAGAACATACCGCCCAATAAATAAAGCCCGCATTGCTGCGAGCTTTTACCTACAACCTGATTTATTATGTTTGTGTCCATCTATCAGTATCATAATGCTTAACTCATCTTACGTACCATTTGCATCTATTGCCGTCGATACTGCTCACCACAGCCTAACTGCTGCTTGCGACACGTACCGCTCGTCGGCTCCTTGGTACGGCAGGTACCTGTCCGAACACCACCCAAGCATGCGGCAGCACGCGGACCACAAGCGAGACCGTTGCCCATGAACAGATTAACGCAAACAGGAATCCGCCTGCGTACCAGAAATGAAGCAATCTGCTGGAAGCATGCTCTGGAGGGAACGAGCGATAAAGCAGCAGAAAGAAAGGATGGATCAAGTAAATCCCAAAAGAAAGTTCACCTAAGCGATGCATGGATTGAACCAGCCACGGCTTGGCATGCCTGCACAGCAGATGCGCCAGTTGGAATGCCATTAATGCAGCCGCATAGGTATGTACGTTCCATGCCAGTTCATACGCTAATGTATTATATGCGGCACCATAGAGTCGAGTATTGTACCACATCAGCATATGACATGCCCCTGCCCCGATACCGGTAAGCCACAGCATGCCCCATACCGCTATCTTCGTGGCAGTCGCATGTTCCCGGCTTATAACGATCCATGCCTTTAACTTCGGATAGTAGATGCCGAGACACGCGCCCAACATAAAGTATGACATGTACGATAAGGACCAGCTCCCTTTATTCGGCACTTGAAGGGCGTACTTATTCAAGAGGATAAAGCCCCATTGCAAAGCAAGACCGATAGGTACAGCCCATTTCGCCACAACCGGTTTACGCTTAAACAGACCTAAAAAAATCGGAAAAAGCACATAGAACTGGATGCTTATAAAGATAAAGTAAAGATGCGTATAAGCTTTGCCAGTTGCAAGACTGACGATAAACTTGCCCAATGTCTCTTCCAATGAGCGGTCACGGTAATGAAGAAAGTGCACCAGCACAAAGTAAAACACGGAAAATAATGCATACGGCACAATAATATATTTTAATCGTCGTGCATAAAAGCTCTTGATCAGTTCCTTGTCCAACGTACGCTGACTGTAGCTATAGAACAGCACAAAACTGCTGAGGAAGAGAAACGTAGGTGTACCTATTTTCATAAACACATTAAAAAAGTTATACAGCAAATAAAAGCTTGAATCTTTCATGGCAAGCGTGGCAAAAGAAGTAGAGTGTACGGACAGCACTCCGATAATCGCCATTGCCCTGACGAGCTGCACTTCGGGCAGCTTCTCTCTAGATGACATAATCGTTACCCTCCTTAATTAAATCTCCTAGAACGGAGTATAAAGGAGGGTTCTTAATGATTTCGTGTCGCAGATCTTATCGATTACTTATCAATTTATTAATAAAGGTTTAGAACTTTCGGATACAAGCGGCAGTCTGGTCTCAAATGTAGTTTGGCGGCGGTCGCTCATTACCGAAATGCGTCCACCATGCACTTCAATGATGCTCTTCGTGATTGCAAGTCCAAGCCCCGTGCCGCCAGTGGCCTTAGAACGGGACTGCTCGACACGATAGAACCTGTCGAATATGAACGGCAGATCCCGTTCCGAGATCGGATCGCCATAATTCGTTATGCTTACAACAGCTCCCTCCCGCGAGACACCAATCTCGATATCCACATACTGGCCTTTGCGGCCGTATTGTATCGCGTTAGACACCAGATTCTCATACGCACGAACAAGCCGATCACCATCGGCCAACACTTTAAGTGTCTCATGCTCCGTATGGATACGACAGGTCATCCCCGCATTCTCTAAGCTCGGTACAAATTCTTCTGCCAACTGACGGATGAAACTGACGATGTGCAGCTCCTTCAGTTCAAGCGGCAAGCCGTTATTGATCCTCGTATATTCAAACAGGTCATCGATAAGCTTCTTAAGGCTGTTTGCCTTCTCATAGGCTATGTTCACGTAATAACGCAGCTCTATCTCATCTTGATAACGATCTTTATCGATCAACTCCAAGAATCCGAGAATGGATGTAAGCGGTGTACGGAGGTCATGTGATACCCCTGTAATCAGGTCATTCTTTGTCTTTTCAGCATTTCGCTCCTCTTGAATGGACTGACTCAATTGCGCGCTCATCTCGTTGATGCTCTCCGCAACCCGCCCCAATTCATGCTCCGGCTTTACCGGGATCGTATGCTGGAACTGGCCCTTTGCAATTTCCCCTAACCCATATGTAATCTCTTGCAAATAAGAATTTAACTCAGACGCTACCTGATTGATCTCAAATGCAATTCCACCCAGCTCGTCTGAACCCTTGATCGGCAAAGTCGTATCATATTGTCCCTTGGCAATATGTTGCGCCGCCGTGCGGATCTCCTCCAAGTAGCCAATTACACTGCGGCTGAACTGATAATAACTGAAAATAAAAATGATGATCCCCAACACAATTGCCGTAGGCTTCGAGCCAATGTTGTTAATCGTTAAAATTAACGGGATATTATAAGGTTTGATCGGTAGTAAGTAAGTGGCGAGCAAATTACCGAGCAGGATAAACAATCCAGTAACAGCAGCACTCGCGATCAAGACTAATAGGAACCTCCAACGTACTGTATGCAGCAGCTTGTTAGTTGACATGCTCTCGCCCTCCTACGATGATTCCATTTTATAGCCAATTCCCCATACGGTCTTAATGTACTGTGGATTTTGACTGTCCTTTTCGATTTTCTCACGAATTTTGCGAATATGAACCATCACCGTATTTTTCGACTCCATAAAGGGCTCGTTCCATACTTCCTGATAGATCTTCTCCATACTCAACACGATCCCACGATTCATGGCCAGCATCTTCAAAATAGCGAATTCACGCGGCGTCAACTTCACAGGCACGTCATCCACGGTAACGGAGTGAGTAGCTACGTTAATGATCAGATCATCAATCTGAATTTCGTTATCGTCTCGATTCCGCGCTGCCTGATTAAACTGCTTGTATCTGCGCAAATGAGACTTCACTCTCGCGACCAAGACGAGTGGATTAAACGGTTTAGTTACATAATCATCCGCCCCGATGCTTAACCCCGTAATCTTGTCAATATCCTGACTCTTTGCTGACAGCATAATAATCGGGGTATTGTTCTCCTCCCTAATCTTCATACAGGCTTGAATACCGTCCATTTTAGGCATCATGACATCCAATATAATCAAGTCAACACGGTTGTTTTGCAGCAGGGCCAGCGCCTCTTCCCCGTTAGATGCTTGCAGCAAGTTATAACCCTCATTTTTCAAATAGATTTGAATCAGCTCTATAATCTCTTTTTCATCATCGACCAATAAAATGGTTTCCCTAGCCATCTGTTTATCCCCTTTTTCGGCATGTTCATTCATTTTTAAACTAATCAGTCCATTCAGATGCTGCTAACACACCATCAAGACGCCCCTTGGAAAGAAGCGTCTTGATCACATCTCTATTCGACTGTTCTTCAGGTTACTCCTTCATTTCCGGCATAGGCAGGAACAGCATGTGAAGTGGCAGGTTGCTGCCGGAAGCTAGCACAAAACTAAACTTCACCTTCTCTGACTGGTTGCCAGTACGGTATAGTACACCAGCCTCGTCAGGATTCAGCAGAATGCTGTCATCGGTCATGTTAACGACCTGCCCATTCACAAGGAATGCTCCTGCATAGTGGCCGCCACGGGCATTTAACGCTACGACAGTACGAGGGGCCACCTCCACCTCCATGTTATACAGCACGCCTGTGTTGCCAATATTAATCTCATCCAGCCCTGTAACACGATCCACGCCATCTACAAAAATATCGCTGGCGTTATCACCGATCACCAGCCGTTCCGCCTTCTCGCCGTGCAGTCCTTGAACTTCAAGCGTGCGGTTCCCTTCACTGAATGTCCCGCGGACGTGCTTGCCGTCACGGTCCATCAAGCTTAGCTGCGGCAACGCTTTTATAGGCTCCTTGGCAGGGTCTAAAATGACAACCGAGAATTCCAGCTCGGCATCGGTGCTAATTTCCGAATAGGAGGTCATCGTCAGGCCGGGCTTAATTGGTGCCTTGCTGATGTCCGGCAGGACCACAACCGTTTTTCCTGCGGGTACCTTCATCGCGTTAACCTGCTCGCCTTTCGCGTGAGACCCTAAGTAACGAGATACCGCTACCTTGCCGCTAGTCGAGACATACTGTGTTGGACCACCCATGCCAAAGGCGTCCAAAGTCAAGTTGGCATCTGTCTGATTACGGTTTGTCGCCAACAAATACACCGTTAAGTCCTGCTGTGAACGATTCTGGTTATGGATATTAATCCGGAACTTCCCTGACAGGACATCTCGATATGCAATACCCTCATCCCCCAACAGGTGCTCTGGACTATTGCTGCGAACAAATGTCATGGGACTGGTCACAACATGATAAGGAACTGGCGTATAGTTCAACACATCACCGCCGGCGACGGAAATTTTACCGCCTTGCGGAGAATAGAGCATCGCGTAATCGGCCTGTGTATACAGTTGGTTATCAGTAATGCGTACCGACTTGGTTACAGTATGCTTCAGCCCATGCTGATTCTGTACTTCCAGTGTAATTTCATGTATGCCTGGTTCAAAATAAGCGGGCTGCTTCCCTTTCCACGTTCGCTTCACAATCTTACTCTCTTCATCGTAGCTTGTATCCTCGTATCGAATATGCTCCCCCATGCGATACTCTTCCTTGTCCGTTTGGAATTCCGCTACAGGCTCCTTAAACTTGACCACTTCACTCTTGGCCCATTCAAGAGTATAACTTTTGCCTGATACCTTAAGCGAGCTGTTAGTCAATTGGGCCCAGCTCTTCAGCGGAACCATCATGCTGCCCTTGTAGGTATAGATGGTCCCTGCAGCCGTAACAGGTTTCCCGTTTACAACTATGCTTTTGGAGTCCGGCTTGAATCGAATGTTCTGGCTGCCGCTGCTTGCAGCCGATTGTTTAGTTGCCGCGTCATAAGTAACAGTATACTCATAGCGGGTTGCCAAGCTCTTCAACGGGGCATAAGCGACTCCATTGCGAATTGTGATGACTTGTGCAGCCTGTACCTTCTCTCCATTATGTACCATTTGACTGCTTTTGTCAGTCATCGTAAGTACATGATGGCTGCCCTCTCTCTTCACCGCGCTGCTATCATTAACACTCTGGCTGCTCTTCACGAGCTGATCCTCCCTGGCTGTTGAGAGGCTTGGATCACCGTTTACGCTTGATATAGAAGGTATACTTGCAGCATCTCCTTCTTCCGCGTACGCCGCAGTACCGAAAGTCGCCAGCTGCAGTGCAACCAATGAGCAGGCCAATACCCCTTTGAATCCATTAGACACATAATTATTCATATGATTACGTCCACTCCTTCTCGTCTAAGTCCATTACTATGGACGGTGAATATAGGATATGACGTCTCTTAATGGAAAAGGTTTCTGGACTTAAGAGAATGATAAGATGTTAAGAAATTAGTAAGATTTATGAACAAAGAAAAGCAATTCTTCCGTCCGCCGACGAAAGAATTGCCTAGAATCATGGCTTTATTTATTGATGAACGCTTGCAGTTATAACGTAAAAGCGGTCTCCAAACCAAGACGAATCATATCATGAAGCGCGGTCTCACGTTCTTGAGACGTGACGGTCTGATTGGTCAGCATGTGATCAGTCACCGTCAGAATCGACAACGCACGAGCATTATACTTGGCAGCAACCATATACAGCGCAGCCGTCTCGTTATCGCTTGCCAGCACCTGATAGGCCGCCAGTTTCTCATACATATGTGCATTGCCGTCATAGAAATGATCCTCCGTCATGACAAGCCCAGCTCGTACCGGCAGGCTCATCTTACTTCCGGTGTCATATGCCGCTCTTAACAAGTCAAAATGTGCTGTAGGCGCATAGTTAAAATTCTCAAACTCATGCTTAAACATCGCAGAGCTAGTGCATGCCCCTGTGCCCAGCACCAGATCCATATGCTTGATATCCGGATGATAAGATCCGCTTGATCCGATACGAATCAGGTTGCGGACACCGTAGTCATGTGCCAATTCTGTCGCGTAAATGGACATCGACGGCATGCCCATCCCTGTACCCTGAACCGATATACGCTTGCCTTTATACGTACCTGTATACCCTAGAATGCCACGAATACGATTGTAGCATACCGCATCCTCCAAATAGTTCTCAACAATATACTTCGCACGCATCGGGTCCCCTGGCAATAATATCGTCTCGGCAATATCGCCAATGCTTGCTTCAATATGAAAGCTCATCCTATATTCCTCCTCATTAACCCCATTCTGTCACTCTGAGCTGATGCCTCATCCCTCATAGAGCAGCGAGTCGCTGATCGACCTTAAAAACCGGTTCCCGTTGCCCCTTTGCGGTTACGATTGACTTCGTAATTTTGTCTCCATTCCAGCAGCCCATCGATGCACAAGAACAGATTAATAACAGCAAGTAGAATCATGACGTACAGACCAGTTGAGAAATACACCACAATAGAAATGGCATTCATCAGAATCCACAAGTGCCAGTTTTCCAGAATCTTCTTACTAAGCAAGTACTGTGCAACAAGACCAATAACAGCGATTAATGCATCCAGATACGGATTACTTGCATCCGTAAATTTCACTTGAATGTACGACCAGAGTCCCCATGAGAGCAAGATAATGGTTGTCCAAATGACATAACCTTGTGCAGACAAACGAATTGTTGGTGCAACGTCTTCTTCACCTTTGTTCTTTACCCAATAATACCAACCGTATAGGTTAAAGATAAGCTGCAAGGCCGCCAGAATAACCATCGCATATAAGCCATTGTCAAAGTAAATGTACATAAAGCTTACGACCGCAATGGCACCAAACAGGAAATTAATAACTTTTTGTCTTGCCAGTAACCATACATTCACCACGCCTACCACAGAAGCAAAAATCTCGATATACGAGGAATTTAAATAGATGCCCGCCCCAATACTGATAGCGCATGCAATTATTACGAACAAAGGATGTTTTACCATGTGCTTTACCTCCTCCATGAGTTTAACCTGCTGCCTGCTTACAATTCCTTGCCCTTGACACGCTTACTATTAAATGACAAGGCTTTCATATTACGCCAAACGATTTTAACTATCTCACTATGAACTACTAGCGTGTATGGAAATCATCATTTCTTCGTTTGATTTAAGATCGGCTGATCTGTTCCTCTAACCGCAATTGATCCATATTTCGAATGATGATCTCATGCTTGTGTAAGTTAATGATATGATGTTCCTTTAATTTCGATAAAATACGGTTGATACTTCGAGGAGTCACCGCAAACTGTCTGCTAAGCTGCTGCTTATCGATCTGAATGATGATCGTCCCGTCCGTGTTCTTCTGACCTTGCGGAACGCAGCTGAGCAGATAACTGCACACCCGTTGATGCAGCGGATACAGATTATTGTCTCCCTCCTTCTTTAAAATGTCATATTGCAGTTTTAAGATGCTGCGAATAAAGTACTCATTAAAATTACGGTCCAACTGCAGCCACTTCAGAAAATGATCTCGCTTCAGTCCCATCAATGCAACATCAGTAACCGCTTCCACATTACTGATAAAAGGAAGCCGATCAACAATTTCTAATTCCCCAAGCATATTTCCGGCAGTATAAGTAGATTGAACGTATTTCTTGCCATTTTCCCCAACCACGCTGATATCAGCTATCCCATCTACAAGGATATAGAAGCTGTCCTGTACGTCCCCCTGTGAAAATAATACAGTGCCCGCGGCATGCGTAGTAAGCTTCCATTCTCGCAATATTTCATAAGGGCACTGCTTCAACATCGCATAAATATGGTCGCTTTGCTCCATGTATTTAATCATTTGCTGCATCCCCATTTTGGACTCACCTCAAGTATATAGTTCTGGCATCATAGCCGTACAGGACCCTCGTCCGCTGCACATCTAAAAGTAAGAATGAATTATTGAGATTTCGGTCTTTATTCGGGACAATTGTCCTTTGGACCCGGACAGCTGTAGTCCTGGACTGGTAACCGCCTATCCCTTTATTATCGTCAACATCAATATGATTAAGGTTTATAAAAAATGTGTCGAAATAAAACAAATAATGTCGTATGATGAATTATATTTCATCATATATTGATGATATTTTACCATTCGTCAGGGGGAATACACCATGCTGCACAGCATAAGAACCAAATTAATCGCAGCTTTTCTTCTTACCATTTTGATCCCCATCTCTACGATCGGCACTATCGTGTATGTCACGACGCAATCCCAACTGTCGGACAACTTTGTCGAATCGACGAATCGCGAGCTAAATCAGGTTGATAGCCGCATCGCCCTTTATTTTAAAACCCTAAAAGAAAATGTACTTCTTTTGGCTAATGATCCCGTCATGAGCCAAGCCAAGGGCAGCGTTACCTCTTACGTTAACAATGCAAACAAAACCAAAAGCCATTCGTTAACGGCTGGCCATATAGAAGCCGCTATCGCAACAGACTTCCAACGATACATACAAGCACATCCGAAGACCTCTTCCGCCTTTTTGGGTACACAGGATGGCGGTTTCGTAGTTTTACCGGACAAGGAAATGGTGGCTAATTATGACCCGCGTCTTCGTCCATGGTACAAACAAGCACTTGAGCATCCTAAAGAGGTCCTGACGACTGATCCTTACGTGTTGTCGGGAACCGATACTTTTGCAATCAGCACAGTGGCTGTCGTGAAGGATAAACAAGGAGCCCCGCTTGGAGTGGCCGGTGTTGACACCAGCCTTGAAGAATTAACTAATGAATTAAGCGATATTAAGATCGGAACGACAGGTTACGTCATGCTTTTATTTAAAGACGGTACCATTCTAGCGGACCCTAAACATAAAGGCAACATCTCCAAAAATGTCGCAGACCTGGAGGCCAAGGAGTTTGCAGACGTCAAAAATATGGATGCCGGGAAGTTTAACGTGCAGTTGGATAAGACCGAATATGTTGCCAATCTGTTCACTTCCAAGACAACAGGCTGGAAATATATCGCCGTTGTAGAGCAGGAGGAACTGGATGAAGGTGCTGACAAGATCGGCTTTATCATTTTCCTAACTAGTACCATATTCGCTGTGTTAGCGGTAGCAGTTAGTGTTATGCTGTCGCTTCGGATTACGAAGCCGCTTAACGTCGTTGTCAGCAGCTTAAAACGTATTAGCGAAGGCGACTTTACAGAGGAAGTGTCGGAACGATTGTTAAAACAGAAAGATGAAATCGGTGTGTTGGGTCGTTCTCTGCATATGATGCAATCTTCCATTCATACCGTCATTTTAGAAATTAAGAGTGCAGCAACGAAGTTAAGCGCTTCGTCCGAGCAATTAAATGCCCATGTCGACGACACGTCTAAGACGGTTAATTCCATCTCTTCTCGCTCAGAAGATGCTTCAACAGGAGCTGAGAACCAGCTTCGTGCTACAGAAGAAAGCTCACGAGCAATGGAAGAAATGGCGATTGGTATCCAACGGATTGCCGAGACAACTTCGATGATCGCGGAATCATCCATTGATACCACATCGCAAGCAGAGCAGGGCAACCAGCTCGTCCAGCAGGCGGTAACACAGATGACAGACATTGAAAGCTCTGTGCACCAGTCCGCTTCCATCGTGAATCAATTGGGTGAGCGCTCACAGGAAGTTCAACAATTTGCTGTAATTATTAAAAATATTGCCGCGCAAACTAATTTGCTAGCGTTGAATGCAAGCATTGAAGCAGCAAGAGCAGGCGAACATGGCAAAGGCTTTGCTGTTGTGGCAGGCGAAGTGCGCAAGCTGGCGGAGCAGTCTGCTGATTCAGCCAACGAAATAGCACGTGTCATTGAGCATGTGCGCATGGAGACTGAACAGGCGATCGAAGCGATGGCTGCTGTTAGCTACAACGTGCATTCAGGAGCCGACAAGGTGAAGGAATCTGGTGAAGCATTTGTGCAGATCCTGCGCCAGATCGGCAGCATTACCAATGAGATTCAAGAAGCTTCCGCTGTCTCGGAAGAGATGTCTGCCGGTTCAGAGGAAGTGGCTGCTTCAGTTGAGGATATCGCTAAAATTGCGAAATTATCGACTGGACATGCAAAACAGATTGCTGCCGCAGCACGCGAGCAGAAAACTGGCATGGGCTCGTTAACTGAAGCGGCCGAAGAGCTCCATCAGATGTCGCAAGAGCTGAGCCAATTAATTGAAAGATACAAAGTATAATCAGACTATTTGTGTTATAGCTAAAGAAGGTGGAGCTGTCATATTAGGCGCTCCACCTTCTTTTATTTAAGCTGTTCTAGACCCAAAGAAGAAATCTCCATGTCCTTCTGCATTCCTTCATTTTCGATATGATTGAGCCGTCCCTGTTAAGATTGGTTGCCCCGTTAAGATTGATTGCAACGATAACTGCCCTTTCACTCTTTGGAGATATCGATCACAATATGGCGGGCACTGTAATTTCAACTTCCCGCTTTAATGCAGCTGAACGGAGGAAACCATCAATAATCGCTTGATTGTACAAGATTTCCTGTCCCGGAATTGGCGCTTGCCTGCCTTCACGCACCGCCTCAACGAAATCGCGTACCTTCTCCAGGAACAAGTCCTTATTGTGCGTAATAATCGGAATCGGACTTTCCGTATGGTGACCTTGAATGTCATGATACATCGTGATCGAGCCTACGCTCCCGTCAAATACGCCGCCCCATGGTCCCGTACCTGCTGGCGTCACCTTTAGTCCCGCATCCGTGCCAAGAAACATCGTGGCTCCCAGTGAATCCATATGCATCGCCCACGATATTTTAAAGTGTAAAGTCAGATCGTTCTCGAATCGAATTAGTGCCGAGCCGAAGTCTTCTACTTCAAATGCATCTGCCTGCGGATGATACTTCGGATTTGTACCAAAGTGATTAGACGAGTATGCCGACACGGTGATCGGCTTCGGATTGCCGAGCGCGCTCAACGCCATATCAAGCGAATAGCAGCCAATATCCGCAATTGCCCCCGCTCCAGCAAGCGACTTTCTTACAAATGTGCCGCCCGGCATGCCTCTGCGGCGGCCGCCGCCAGTCTCAACGTAATATACTTTACCAAGCTGGCAGGACTGAACCAACTGACGGATCGTAGCCATGTTCGGATCATACCGTGGCTGAAATCCTATGTTCAGCATTCGTCCCGTCTGCTTGGCAGTCTGCACCATCTCTGCGGCTTCATCCAGCGTCACGGACATTGGCTTTTCCAGCATGACGTGTGCCCCCGCTTGCAAGCTGTCTATTGTCGTCGCATAATGTGAAGCATTAGGCGTGCAGATGCTTACGCCATCCAGATCCAGCTCCAGCAATTGACGGTGGTCGTCATAGGCTTGAGCTTGCTCTAGCCCCCATTGTTGGATAAACTGCTGTGCCCGTCCTGGAGCTATATCTGCAACCGCCACAATCTCGACGCCCTCAAGTGATTGGTAGCTGCGTGCATGAGCGCCTGCTATACCACCACTTCCGATAATACCGATCCGTAACGTTTTACTCATGTGTTGTGTCCTCCCCATTATGCAGCCGCTCCCGCTTGCGGTATTCAGAAGGTGTCATGCCAAAGCGTTTGCGGAATACCGCATGTAAGTAATTCCCATTCGAAAATCCTTCGCTGACAGCGATCTTCTCGACTGAATGCGCTGTGTCCTTGAGCTGTCGGCACACAGCTTCCAACCGAACATCCTCCACAATGCTCGAAAATGAACCATTGCCATGATAAGTTTTCAGAATACGCTGAAGCTGACGTGAACTAATGTTTAGCTTGTCTGCCAAGTCTTCCAACGTTACAACACCCGCATAATTGGCGCGAATATACTGCAGTGCCAACCGATAACGAATGGCTTGCAAGTCACGCGAGGGCAGCGATACCGGTTCGTCCCCCATCTCATAAGCGCGGACGGCTCGCAGCACAATTTGCAGGACGCTCTGCTTGATCGTCGTATAGGAGCCGACTGTGTTGGCGATGCAAGCTTGATACGCCTCCAGGAAGCATGACATCGCTCCGTAAGTGTCCATAGTTGGCACAAGCGGCAGCTTGTGCAGCCTCTCCATACATAATCTGGAGTCCGCAGCTTCCCAGCGATCAACAGCTAGACTATCTTCGGGCTTCATTCCTGTTGTCCTGTCCACAATATCGATGTGCAGACACAGCTCATCCATCGCTTCTTCAAGATGCGCCTCCTGATAGTGCATGACACCAGGCCCCGTCAGGTAGAACATCCCTGCACTCAAATCGAACTCCCGTCCGCCCATCGCGACCTTGCCCCGTCCACGCGGGATAAAATGAAATTCAAACTCTGAATGCTGATGGAAGCCAACCGTCTTGCCTGGACCAAATGTCGTCAAATGAAAACGCAGTACTCTTATCTCGTAATGTCCCCAACGAATGTGCAGGTCAAGCCGTTCCAGCGCCTCTCTCCGTTCACGCATGACATCAAATGGAAATGGATGCAAGCGGTTAGCCTCCTTTCATCCTCTACTCACGTGCAAGTTCATCTAATCGAATCAAACGACGTTCTGTGGTGGAACGATTGGAAGCTTCCATCAGCTTGGTCAGTTCGAGAGCGATTCCTATATTTTCATCAGCCGTTGTATTATGTTGAATATGGCTTACCCATTGCTCAAACGCACTCTCACGGTTCGGCAGCAGCGGAAGTTCCTCCCAAGCTTGACCATCACCATGCTGAGTCGTGCGGAGCAGCAGCTTTTCTTCTGGGGTGCCGTACAATAAAGATCCTTCTGTTCCATGAACTTCAATCGTAAACGGGGAAAACGCATTTACGAACCCAGCTTCGACGATACCGACTGCACCAGACCAAGTAGACAGTACGGATACGGCGTTGTCCTCCACGGCTTTACCGGTCACGTAGCCGTATTGCGCTGTTACGTCTGTAGGTTCCTCTCCGAGAAACAGACGTGTAAGGTACATCGGATGGCAGCCGAGGTCGATCAGCGCGCCGCCGAAGCAATCCTCCAAGCTGTAAAAATGCTCCGGCAACCAACCTGCAAGCGCCCCATTATGAGATAATCGCACACGAACTTGTGTTACCTTGCCGAGCAGCCCTTGATTCAAGACGCGCTGAATCGTCAGCGTATAACCATCGTTGAGACGCGGCAAGGATACTGTCAGCTTCACGCCATTCTCCTCCACCGCCTTCACGATCTCCAACGCTTCTTGTAATGTAGGCGCTAACACCTTCTCAGTAAAAATGTGCTTGCCTGCTCTGGCTGCTTGAATGATCACATCACGATGCATTCTAGTTGGCGCATCAACGATAACAGCATCGATATCACTTGCTAGCAAGTCTGCTAACGAATCATAGAATGGAACGCCAAGCTGTTCTGCCGCCTTGCGCCCACGTTCTTGATCCTCATCCCACACTGCTGTTATTAGGGTATCGGGATGTGCCTCCGATTGTTTTGTATAATCCCAGGCATGTACATGCCAATAACTAATTTTTCCGATACGAAGTGACATATCAATCTCTCCTTATTACTATAGAATAATGACACTTGCCTACAATATATCATATTAACTGTGCGATAATAGTTCAAAATGGCGACATATTATCTATAAAATTACGACATCAAATATTATTCTTCTATATTTTTCTTATCACGGAACGTTCTCCCTGATATCCAAATGCCTTGACTCGCTAACTGTTCAGGATCGCTCAAGGTGGGGTCCAAAAGGATCGGTCTCGAAAGTATAACTGTTAATTAATCAGATGCCTATTTCCATAGACAATGACTTCGGATACCTCTTTACAACCTGCTCGTTTGTAAATGCCAAGCCCCTCCGGTGAAGCTTGAAGCACGCAAATTCCATCACTCATTCGCTTGGCCTCCTCCAGGAGATAGTGAAACATGGCAGATCCTAATCCTTTGCCCCTGTATTCCTGTCTGGTAGCAATATCGTATATACACACGCTATTTTCTGTCGATAGAAGCGAACCAATGGAGACAGCCTCGCCGTTGTACTCGCCTACGTACATTTTAAATTCTGAGCAGTACTCTAATGACGCGCAGCAGCTTTCCCATAGTATGCACGTAACTGTTCTGCTTCCTGCGTATCACCAAAGAGTGCCGACAGTACTTCACCAAATTGAATCACATCGGTTGGCGAAACGACCTGACGAATCGTACATCCTTCCGGCATATGCTTCTCAGGAGTTAGCTGCGCAAATAATGTAGAGCATCCGTAATAACCGGATCATCAGCAGTTGTACTCCGTCCGTTTCGATGAAATCTTTCATTCCATTCATGTTGTTTACAATAAAAATAATGACGGTCGTCATTTGACTGACTATAGCTGTCAGCAAAGGTAGCTTATACTAGACATAGTTTATTAGGTTCTATCAGGTTCTTATATCAGGGAGGTACACAAATGGGGACGAATATTCGCGAAGTGCTGCTTTTTATTACGGATGGCTTCTCCGATTGGGAGGCTAGCTACGCTACAGCCGAAATAAACAAGCCCTCTACTGGCTATTGTGTTAAGACGATTGCGGTAGATGCAGAACCTAAAACGTCTATGGGCGGACTTAGGGTGCTGCCAGATTACAGTCTGCCAACATACGTGCCTAACGAAGATACAGCGATGCTGATTATCCCAGGCGGCACAGGCTGGCGTGAGAAGCATAACCAGCAAGCATGTGTACTCGTGGACTTCTGCTTCAGCCAAGCTATTCCAGTAGCTGCTATCTGTGACGCGACCACCTTCTTAGGTCGATATGGCTATCTGGACCAGCACAAGCATACAAGCAACTCGCTGGTCTCTCTTCAAGAAGCAGCTCCGGATTATAAGGGCGAGCAGCTTTACTTAGAGGCTCAATCTGTCCGTGATCGAGAGTTAATAACAGCCAATGGCACAGCTGCAGTCGAATTTACCAAGCATATTTTAGATCTGTTGGAAGTGTATCAAGGAGAGTCGCTAGAGGAGTGGTACAACTTCTTTAAACACGGGTTGTATCAAGGTACTGTTTAAATAAAAATATTCAAGAAATGATAATAAGCCAACACCCACGTCGCTTGTCACTACGTCGCGGATGTTGGCTTATCATTTAGGATCCAGATGAAGCTTGTTTGGAGGGTACCCCCACGGATAAGCCCAAGCTTAAGCTCTCACACTCATGAAAGGCATGATGACTGCAAGCAGTACATGTCTGCTCGTCAACCAGCAGCGCTGCCTCCTCAATTGCTTTATTGGTCTGATCAAAGAAAGCACCCGCCCCAATGATGGTGTACAGCCCGGAACGCTTTAATATTGCTAGAGGCTGCGGCTGTATTCCCGAGATAAGCACCTTTGTGCCCTGCTTTTGCAGCATGCGCAGCCCTTCCTTTAGCATCTTTGCTCCTGTCATATCCATATAGGGAGCTGAGGCCATTCTAATAATAACGACCCTTGGCTTGCGTTCAATCGCTTCGTCAAGTCCTGTGGTAAACATACGAGCCACCCCGAAAAACAACGGTCCGTTGACCTTATAGATCATAATCTGCGGACAGTCATGGTCTTTATCTACCATGTGTGGCCCCAGCTTATGCTGCTCATCTTCAGGGTCCGGCAGCACCTGCGCTACCTGGAAAGTATCCCCTGCACGCTTCACGAACAGAATGATAGCCATTAACAAGCCAACCTCTACGGCAATGGTGAGATCTGCAAGGACGGTCAGCAGAAAAGTGATCGCCAACACAAGCGAATCACCCGTACGCGTAGCCAACAAATGGGCAAACGCCTTTCGTTCACTCATATTCCAGGCGACCAGCATAAGCACAGGCGCCATTGCGGCCAATGGAATAGCCGAAGCATAAGGGGCGCACAACAATAATACCAGCAGGACAACGATGCCATGGATAATCCCTGAGATAGGTGATACTGCGCCATTTTTAATGTTTGTCGCCGTGCGGGCGATCGCTCCGGTGGCGGGAATGCCGCCAAATAACGGCGTAATGATGTTGGCAATCCCTTGCGCGCGCAGTTCCTTGTTGCTGTCGTGGCGATCCGCTGTCATACCATCAGCTACAACAGCCGACAACAACGACTCTATGCCCCCAAGCATCGCAATCACAAGTGCTGGCTGCAGCATATGCACCCAAGTCTTCCATGACAAGTCTGGCAGACGAAAACTGGGCAGCGTGCTCGGAATCTCACCGAACGTGGAGCCAATCGTTGCCACCTGGCCCGGAAATAACAGCGCTGCAGCGATGCTTGAACCGATCAAGCCGACAAGCGCGCCGGGGATCTTGGGCATGAACCGCTGAACCAATAAGATTACACAGAAGCAAATGATTGCCGTAAGCACGCTGTACCCGTTCCAAGTACCTGCGTGGATGACCAGCTCTTTCATATTGGATAAGAAATCTTCGTGTTTCACAAGTCCCGTCAGCCCGAATAGATTGCCGAGCTGTCCAGTAAATATTTGAACGGCAATTCCAGCCGTGAAGCCAATCGTCACGGAGTGTGGAATGTATTGGATAAGCGATCCTAACTTGAATAGCCCCATAAGATAGAGCATAATCCCTGCTAAAATACCCGCTATCAACAGATTGTCGTATCCATAGGTCATAACGATACCTAACAGGATAGGAATAAATGCACCTGTCGGACCTCCGATCTGGAATCTGGAACCTCCAAGCAGTGATATTAAGATCCCTGCAATAATGGTTGTATAAATCCCATACTCCGGCTTTACCCCCGACGCAATGGCGAACCCCATTCCTAGTGGAATAGCGATCACCCCGACAACTACCCCTGCAAGCATATCCTTGCGAAATGCCTGCATCGAGTATGATGCAAACCGACCAGCCTGTTTACTTCTCACATGCACCCTTCTTCTTTCGTTGATGTATTTTAAAACTTTTCTACAACAAAACCTTTAACAGTATACGCCCCTGACTTAAACCTTACAGTGAGGAATGTGGCATCCCAAAATCAATACACTACTCTTACTTACAGAAGCTATTCCATCATTCGATGTACCTGACATGAAGATAGGTTCACCTTCAACTCGTGTAAATTCATCGTACGCTTGATTGCCATAACGATAGCCACCTCTGTTTACGGAACTACCTGTTATACACCAAGACGCCCGCCCCCTTTCAAACGCCTTCATTATAAGGCATGACAAGTTGAATGAAAAAACTATTTTTACCAATCCGGATAAGCAATCGTATACTAAAATATTGTACGTAATACTCACCTAGCCCGCACTTTATCATCAGCAAAAACTCCCGTCACCTATCTTATCAACAAGATATGTGTACGGGAGTCGCTTCATCAGTTTATTTACAGGCATCCAAACATCACCGCATTTATCCCGAATGACACCGAATACCAACCATCTAGGATGCGTTCACAATTAACTCTTTAATCTGCTCTGGCAATGCTGCGGTTTCTTCTTTGGTAAGACCTGCAGTCGGTACAGGTGGCAAGATCGTGACCTTGACGGTAGCCGGACGAATCCAGTTCCCGTTCGCCTCCATTAATTTATAGGAGCCGTTAATTCGTATCGGCACGATCAGGGCCCCTGTCTTCGTTGCTACGCGAAAACCTCCATTTTTGAAATCGCCGATATGGTCTCCTTTGCTGCGTGTCCCCTCGGGGAATATTACGATAGAATGGCCGTTCTTCACCAATTCAGCAGCTTCATTTAAGCTGTTCATCGCCTGACGCACATTTTTCCGGTCCACAAAAATACATCGTAAATACTTCATCCATACCCGGATAAATGGCAGCTTTGTCAGCTCCACCTTCGCCATCAACGCCTTAGGCGCTCCAATATGACCCAGCATAATCGGCACGTCAAAGTTACCCTGATGATTAGCGATGAACACTGCGCCGTCCTTCGGCATATGTTCAAGGCCCTGAACCTCCACTTTAGCCCCTGCAACGCGCAGCAGAGATCGTGCCCATCGTCCTACCTGCTTGGCTGTATAGGCATCAAGCTCGTCAAAACGTCCCTTTCGATATAGCGAATTAGCTTTTAGCATACTGGGAATCAAAAATAACAAGTACAACCAAAAATAAATAAACCAAATCAGCGTTCTTATGAATTTCATGATGCGAATCCTTTCACATAGGATAAAGTTAAGCTCAGTATAGCATGAAAATCGGTTATCCAGACATAACTGTCCAAGAGCCAATTGCAGACAAAAAAATAACCTCCACCAAGGGAGGTTGCCTGCCAATTCAGATGTGGTTCTATTCCACGATCTTAATTTTGAATACGGTGTCGAGCTTTGTGCCAAGTCGTTTCTTAAGAGGTACCTTAATATCTCTTCCCAGCTCTTTAAAGAAAGTCTCCACATCACAATTCACTTGCTGTGCCACTACTGTTAATACGCCCTCTTCAGTAATGTTCGAGTTAGCCTCGGCCGGAACGATAATTTCGATATCATACTTTTTGGTGAGCGTATTGCTGTACCGTGTAAATATTTCAATCAATTCTTCATTGTTGAAATTCTCAATCGCCACTTTGCCTTTATTGGTAAAGATTAAATTAATTTGCACGTTTACATGTCTCCTTTTCTGATAAACCATATTTTGTACTCGAAGAATGATCTAGTTGATCTCCTGGTTCTTTACAAAGAAAAGGTTACTCATCAGCAAGGACTCCTAACGGTTGCTTAATCCAAAGCAGCGTCCTGTAGATATGACTTTGTATTAGTAATGAAAGGAGTTGAACTCTCTATATCATACCATAAACCGCGCCACTGTGCGAAAAGTAACTGAAGGTACTTATAACCACATGTGAATACTCCGGATAACACCCGGTTTTTACCCTGAAAAAAAAGAAGAGCTGCCACCTTATGTATATAAGCTGATAGCTCCAGTATTGGCTTTTTTTAGGCCTTTTATCCTGTTTATAATGCTATTTATAACTCCGAGCACCACATGCACCTGTGCGGACACATTATACTTTCTATACGGCTTTCTGTCGCAAATGCTGCAAATAACGCCAGCGGATAACCATAAAGTACACGATTTGAATCGATACAAAAGACACAAAAATCATAATGGACCCTTTTAATACAGAATAATCGACCAACTGCTGGAGTGCAATAAAAGCTACGCCGCTATGAATTAATGCCATCACGATAGGCAAAAAGAACATCAACACTAACTGACGGCTTACGATTTGATGCAGTTCTTTTCTTGTCAAACCTAGCTTGCCAATCATCTGATACTGCTGACGATCACGCTCCAGATCCGTATATAGTCTAAAGTACAAGAAGCTAGCGGCAAATGTAAAGAATACAACACCCACCAAGGTACTGACGATAAATAGGATGCCGTTTTCCTGCTTGGAGGAGATCCAATTCAATACTAATGCAGAAAAATAATAGTTGCCGTTATCATAATCATTACCGATTGTTTGTGCCAGTTGATTGGAGAGCTCTTTCGATTTCTGCCAGCCCGGAACTGCAAACAGATAACGCTTGCTCTGCTCTACCTTCTTGGTGGCTGCTTCATCCATTAAGGTCTTATACTTTGCATCTGTGATCACGATCGTTTCTCCATAATAGGGAAGTACAAGATAAGGGACTGCTTTCTGAATCTTTATCGCTTTCTCTACATTATGCTGCATGATCATCACTTCATCCGGGTATTCTCCCCGTTCATAACTGGTCTTCTCTGAGACAATTGAAGGTAGCAGTATAGCCTCATTATCGTTCGATAACGATTCCGTGGGATGCCCTAACGCCACTGCCAAGCTGTTATAATCGCTCAAATTAATCACGCTCACCCCACTATCCGTAAATAAGGGAACTGCTGTACCTAACTTATAACTGAAACCAGAAGCTGTAAGCTCTCGTTTAATCAACTCGACATGTTCTTTTTCCAGTTTATTAGGAAGATTTGATACATAAGTGAACGCATAAGGGTTTTCCATTTCTTCTAATCCCGGATCAGCAATGGCAATACAGGTTCCGATGCCCGTAAATGCTACAGCGGATATAATCGAAATCATAAAAAACATGGTTGCGTTGTCTTTCATACGATAAGCTAGCTCCGAGATCGTCACCATATTCGTCTTACTGAGAAATACCGGTTCCTTTTTACGTAAGGAATGAATCACATATACGCTTAGCTGTGTAAATAAGAAATACGTCCCTGCTACAACAAGCACGACACCTGATGCCAAGAGCAGCAAGGAATAAACACGCTCAATTACAAAATAAAACACAGCACTGTACCCAGCCAGAATTAAGACAACTGCAAGCAAAGACAACCAAACGGAAGCTTTTGGTTCTGGTTTTGGTTTCTCTTCTGATTTTAATAACTCTACCAAATGTCCTACTTTTACTAACCGTGAGGTAAAGAAGGAGACAACCAGGAACAACACTGCAAAGGCTGCAATTGTAATCCATATCGCCTGCACTGGGAAATAAAAGGGTAATCCTTTATCGATGTACAGCACTTTAGCGCTCATCAATAACACAAGCTTCGCAAAGATTAACCCGGTCAATATTCCCGCAGTCACTGCCGCACCGCCGATGATCATATTTTCCGTAAATACAAGACGGTGCAGCTGCTTATGCGACAGCCCATGAACCATCAGAATGCCGAATTCCCGTTTGCGGGTCTTCAAGAACGCACTAACCGAATATAAACAGAAGAAAAACGAGAAGATAAAGATCAAGTACTGTGATATATTCATCCCCATCGTCGCCAGATGACTCATTGTATCGCTTGTCGAAGCGAGCTCGCCTTGCAGGTTCGGATGGAACAGCAACAATGCATACACAAAAAATACCATGACCGAAAATGAGCTGCTTAAAAAATGAGCGAGATATATCCGTTTGTTACGTATGACGTTATTAAACGCGAACTGTCGAAAAGTCATGGCGATAACCCCCCAGCAGCGATAACACATTAATGATCTTCTGATAGAACACCTCACGATTGTCACCACATGTGATCTCGTTGTGGAACTGTCCGTCCTTTATAAACACGACACGATCGCAATAACTCGCAGCCATTGCATCATGCGTCACAAGCATCATCGTTGCCTGCTCTTCTTTGTTCAGCACAGTCAGCAGTTCCATCACATCTCTTGCCGATTTGGAGTCCAGATTCCCCGTTGGCTCATCCGCCAGCACCAGCTTAGGCCTATGGATAAGAGCGCGGGCAATCGCTGTTCGTTGGGCTTGTCCCCCCGATATTTCAAATGTACGCTTGCCAAGAATATCACAGATTCCTAATTTTCCAGCTACCTGTTCTACCCGGGTATGCATCTCCGCAATCGAGGTGCCATCAAGTGTTAACGGCAGCAAAATGTTCTCCTTTACGGTCAATGTGCTGAGCAGATTAAAGGACTGAAACACGAACCCAAGCTCACGCCGACGAAATAAGGCGAGTTGGTCGGGCTGCAGCTGATGCGGATTCTGCCCTTCTAGAATCACCTCTCCTGATGTTGGGTAATCAATCGTGGATACCAGATTTAGCAAGGTGGTCTTGCCACTGCCGGATGGACCCATGATACCTACAAATTCTCCCTTGTTTATGGACAAGTCAATGTTGGACAGTGCCGTATATGGAATTTTCTCATTATAAATTTTACTTAACTCACGGACCTTTAATATCTCCATGTCTTTATTCTCCTTTCCTTGTTTCAGCTTATGTACCCCATTGTAATCCAACTGTTTCCTGCTTCATATATGGCTGCCTTTCGTGCATCTTACATCTTTGTAAGATAGCTGATTCGCCCCTGAAATAAAAAAGACGATAAGCCTTCATCGCTCATCGTCCTAATTCAAAGCATACGGAAATACAATCTGCACAGTCGTCCCAACGCCAGCCTCTGACGCCAGTCTGATCTCATGATTAAGCCGATCAATCACTTCCTGGACAAGGTAAAGTCCCATCCCCGTCGACTCTTTATAAGCCCTGCCATTCTCACCTGTGAAGAAGGGCCTAAACACACGTGACAAATCTGACTTCGGAATGCCGATGCCATGATCCTTGATCTCAAGAATAACAGCTCGTTCCTCTGTGAAGGCTGACACGGTCACTTTCTCGCGGCTCCCTGCGGAATACTTAATCGCATTCGACAGCACCTGCTGCAAAATAAAGCGCAGCCACTTCGCATCCGTCTCCACAACAAACCCGACATCCACCATAATCTCAGGGTACACGTAACTGCGAATAAACGACCGTTTGTTGTCTTGTATGACCTCATTGACAAGTTCACGCAGTTCAACCTTATCCACGTGAAAATCTTGTGCAAATGTCTCTAATCTAGCCATGTACAACACCATTTCAAGCCCTTGCCTCAGACGATCTGTCTCTTCCCCGATGCTCTCGAATCGGGTATCATCTGCGTCCTGTGTTATTAATTCGATGACAGACAATGGAGTTTTCATCTGATGCACCCATTGATTCATAAATGTGAGGTGATCCTGCTGCTTGCGTTCCCATGACTTCAACTGCTGATGGTGATACCGATATTGCGTTGTCAGCACTTCATTAAATGCCTTTGGAAACGGAGCCGTGCTGACATTATCAATATTGGACACGACTTCTTGGGGGTGGGATAGCCGCTGGTACATATCACGATGGCTGACATATCGATAAACTAAATAGACAAGGAGCAAGCAAAGCCCTAAAAATATGGCATAAAACGCCGTCGGGAGCCGGTCATAGCCGTCAAACCAATAAACAAGCAGCATTATAAAAGATTGAATGATTGAGAAACAGATAAGTGGAATATGATCTTTAATAAACAGCCTCATCCTTCTACCTCATCCTGCCATGTCACATTTAGTCGATAGCCGTAACCTCTTACCGTCTCCAAACTATCCTCAATCCCAAGCTCCAGCAGCTTCTTCCGAAGACGGGTAATATTCACACTTAACGTATTATCATCGACATAATTATAGTCGTCCCATAACTTATCCAAAATAGCCTCTCGACTTACTACGCGTGGGCACTGCTTCAACAGCGTCTCCATGAGCAGCGTCTCCTTGCGTGTTAATACGGCATTTTTGTCCTTCAGACGAAGTTCCATTCGCTCCGGGTACAATGTCATCCCAGAATGCTCGATCACTCTTTCCTTCGTGGCATAATCGCCATATACACGCCGAATCTGGCTTCGAATCTTGGCCATCACGATCTCATAGTGAAAAGGCTTCGTTATATAATCATCTGCGCCGCTTTCTAACGCGAGCACCTGATCCATCTCCCCGCTGCGCGCCGAAATAAAAATAATCGGACAGGTGGAAACCGAGCGAATCTGGCGGCACCAATAGTATCCGTCATAACTGGGAAGATTCACATCCAATAGCACAAGCTGCGGCTGCACCTCTTCGAAGGTGTGCAGCACCCGCTGAAAATCCTTAATTATAATCCCTTCGTCTCCATACTTCATAATATGAGATTGCAGCAATTCGGCAATTTTGGGATCGTCCTCTACAATTAAGATATGGTTCATTCCGTTTTACACTCCTTGTACGCCTGATGTTACATCATATGACAATCCTTTACCTGAACACTTTAACATAATTAAGAATGGAGAGACAATGAAGGGGAAATTTTATTAACTTCGTCGAGCATGCTCCACATTCTCTGCCACCTGCTTGAAGCCCCATATCTTTTTAGGGCCTATGTTCGTTTACAAAGTGAAAGCAATTCATACAGGAAAGCAGCGGATAAAAAAGAGATTAAACGTGAGAACTTTAATTTTATTGTATGTATAAATTACATTTTTCAAGGAGGTCTGCTATTATGGAAATTTCAAAGGGAGTTGAGATGCTTTCTCTAGATTTTCATGGAAATATTGTTCACCCTGTTCTTGTATGGGATCGAGAAATGGCTATTTTGATAGACACAGGATTCCCGGGACAATTTGAGGATTTACGTGTGGCATTGGAAAACGTAGGCGTGTCGTTGGACAAACTAAAAGCTGTGATTTTGACGCATCAGGATGTGGATCATATAGGAAGTCTCCCTGAGATTCTGCGAGAATGTGGAAATAATATTAGAGTATATGCACACGAACTGGATAAGCCATATATTCAAGGGGAGTTGCCCCTGCTAAAAGATGGTCACCTTGTAACCCCCCCGAAGGGCAAAGTGGACGATATCTTAATAGATGGTCAGGAACTGCCGGTTTGCGGCACGATTCGTATCATCCATACTCCGGGGCATACCCCTGGTCATATCAGTCTTTATTTAAAACAAAGTAAGACTCTCATTGCTGGAGATTCGATGTACAGTGTAGACGGGATTCTTGGGGGAATTCATGTCCCGACCACACTAGATATGAATGCAGCTTGTCTCTCATTAAAAAAGTATTTAGATCTCGACATTGCATCTGTGGTTTGTTATCACGGGGGATTAAGTAATGTAAATGTTAATGATCAGATATTAGGGCTTAATCAGGCATTATAAATGGATTACACCCTGGATTTATGTACTGCTTCGTAAAGTAGCCCTAACTCTCGAAAATACATAATAACCCCTCTCATGAAATCTATTAATTCTAGTTTTTATGGGAGGGGTTATTCGATTGTATTGCTCTATTGTGTTCCCTTGAGTTCAGCTAGGAACGCAGATGACTGTTCTTATTATTGAGTTAAAAAGTTACTCCAAATCAACATATAAATAATAAAACCAAGCATTGCAGCACCCCAGCCTGTATGACTAGCTGTGTTTTCATCTCCATTTTTTATTTTCTTGGCAAGCGCAACACCATTAATAAAAAATATAACGGCAACAATTGGCGTTACATAAATCATTATATAGAGCATTGATAAGCCCCCCTGTTTATATCTTATCTTTAGCAAGAGCGTTAAGCAGCATGTATACGTTTCATCTTTCATTTTTATGAAGACTACCCGCTACTAAGTATTCCTGCCCATAAGTTCATTTAAAAGGATGCTCCGATGTCTTCACTCGGGTCTTACTCCTCATTACATTCCATTTCCAGTTGTTCATGATAGAACTTACGCGATTTTTCGTATTGCTTCAGGATACGTAGCTCACTTAACGCGTAGATGAAGTCGTTGATGACTGCTCATTACCTTTTGCTTTCTCCTGCATCTTTTTGAGCTTCGGGATGCCATTCAGACCATATACCTCGTCGTAAGCATCAAATATTTGCCGTGCAATCGGCGCTGCTCCATACGAGCCATAGCCGCCTTCTGGCACTACCACCGCAACTGCCAGCTTGGGCTTCTCTGCCGGCGCATAGGCGATAAACACCGCATTCTCAAGTCGTCTTCCACCCACGTCCTGCTCCGATGTCCCAGTCTTGCGATAGTACTTATACGGAAAGCCGTCGAACCCCTGAGTGCCAACCTTAAGCATCGCACCCTCGATTACTCGCCAGTACCTCTCATCAAAGTGCGTCTCGTTCAGCACTTCCCGACCAAATGTCTTCACAACTCGGCCATTGCCATCGACAATCTTGCTGACGAACTGCGGCTTAATCCGCTTGCCGCGATTAGCCAGCGTAGCCGTATACTGTGCAAGCTGCAAAGCCGTATATTTCCCCTGCTGACCAAATGAAGCATATACTAACGCAGATTGAGCATTATTACGCTCCGCTTCAACCATATAATCCTTCATGCCTCCCGACTCTAGCGGCAGCCCGCTTCCTGTCTGTACCCCTAGGCCAAAGGCATCCATGTAGGAATCCCAAATTTGCAAGCCATTCTTACCATCTCGCTCCTTCATTCGATAGAGACGTTTGCCTACCATATCTACCATAAAGGCATTTGAAGATCGCTCTAGAGCCTGCGCAGGACTGATTCTTCCCCAAGCACGATTGCTGGCATTCCACACGTTTTTCTCATACCCGCTGCGCCCAAATTGGGCATAACCTTGATCTGGGTATGTATCATCTGGGTCGAACAGACCTTCCTGCATCCCAATAAGCATCGTTAACGGCTTCATGGTAGATCCTAAATATACTAGCGAGTTCGCCCTTCTCATCCGTTCCTTGTCATCTGCATAAGGCGGCTGCACTTCACGTATGGCCCCATTCCCTGTAGAAAACCTCGTTAATTCGTAGTTTTTAATGCTGATTTGTCCATTTTTCCATACTTTCGGATCGTAGTCAGGCATGCTCGCAATCGCGACCACATTACCTGTATCAACCTCCATTGCCACCGCATACCCCGTTCTCGCATGAGCTGCGTGTTCGAACTTATTCGAAGAAGTACGCAACCTTGTTAGGTGCTCCATGATCGACTGCTCCGCACGAAGCTGAATACTCTTATGTATGGTCAAATATAAATCACTGCCTCGTTCTGGCTTGTTTAGTTCCATCGCTCCAATAATTCGTCCCGCTACATTAACAGGGAAGGTCTTGACGCCATTGAGACCGCGGAGCACATCCTGATACATTAACTCTATGCCATCAAAACCAACATCTTCATAATCCAAATAACGTTTTTCCGTAGGCATGTCCTTGCGCTGCTGAAAAATTTTCTTATAATGAGCGGAGCTCTCGCGCACTCCTTTAAATTTCTTTAAGTAACCAATGGTTTGTACAGCAACCGTGTCGTTGTCATAATTGCGAACACTGTCTTCAACGACCTCTATCCCCTTAAACTCTGGACGATGCTCCATCATATAAGCGATCTCTTTTTGATTTAATCCTGTCTTAATAAGCCTTGGCACATAGACAAAGTTCAAAGCTCCTTCCAAATCCATTTTACTAACAATAAGTTTCGCTGTTAGCTTCTCGTTCGAGCGATCCCCTAACTTGGCAAATACATTAGCCAACTGCAGTGCCAAAGCATGAGCTTCCTTGCGGTTAGCTGCCTGCAACTCTGTCAGCTTCGCTTTTTTCGGATCGCCATAATTTTTCTCTACATTAAAATAGAGAGATTGAGTTGAGGTCGAATACGCAAGTCTTGTGTTGGACGCATCCCAAATTGTGCCTCGCAGCGGAGGTATGGGGACTTCGCGGTATCCAAGCTGAGCTTCCTGTGCTTTCATGCTCGGGCCTTCAACGAACTGCAATATAGCCAGCCGTACAATTAATACGGTAAACAACATAAAGGTAACAAAGAAAAACGCATTCATCCGAATCGATAACTGGCGCTGTCTGAGAACTCCATTCTTCTTAGGATCGTCTTCTTGTACGAGCTTCAATACGTTCACATCCTCCTGTAATTTCAGGTTATAGGACAGAACTATGCCGATACATGATGATATATAACCATTACGATGATTATATCAAAATTACACAAAATGGTATATCATTCCATTGGAATTTAATCATGCTTTTCCATCGTCATCACATGCAAAAAGCTCCAGGCCAATGCCTGAAGCTTTTCTGCTGATTACGTATAACTATTCATAGAAACGATACATCGATAACTCATCATTCATGCAGCGCCGGTTAATAAATATTTTTCCCATAGAAGATCTCATCCATCTCCAGCTTTAGTCCATCTGTAATCTCCTGCTGTTCCTCCGTGCTTATCGTGTCCTTTGTATAACCAAACAAGTAATTGTTCAGGTCAAATGCCTTCAGCTTACACTTTGTATGAAAAATATTTTCCTGATAGACATTCACATCAATCATGTCAAACATGTCTTTGATCTCTTCCGGAATATAATTCTGAATAGAATTAATCTCGTGATCGATAAACAGCTTGTGCCCATTAATATCACGCGTAAATCCACGAACGCGATAGTCGATCGTCATAATATCCGTATCAAAAGAATGAATCAAATAGTTCAACGCTTTTAAAGGCGAGATTTCCCCACATGTGGACACATCAATATCTGCACGGAATGTACTAATGCCCTCGTCCGGATGATACTCTGGATAGGTATGCACCGTAATATGACTTTTGTCCAACTGTAACACTACATTGCTGGGAAGCGGTCCAGGTGATTCTTCAAACGATTCGGTTGGCACTTCTACAACAGGCCCCTCTGATACCAGTAACGTAACACTTGCACCCTGTGGCACATAATCCTGCTTGGCCGTATTTAGAACGTGTGCCCCTATAATATCGGACACTGTGTTTAAGATGCTGGTTAGTCGATCCGCATTGTACTGCTCATCGATATACTCGATGTAAGCCTCTCGCTCTTCCTTAGTCTTCGTGTAGCAGATGTCGTACATATTAAAGCTTAACGACTTCGTTAAGTTGTTAAATTCGTGCAGTTGGATGCGCTGGTCCCTTGTTAATTTCATGCTGGTCCTCCTCAAAGCAAATGTCACTATAGGTTTACCCATCGGAGGGAATAAAAAACATGAAATCGTACTGAACCTAATTCTACTCATTCCATGCAGATTTACTTATCCCCTCGTATACTCCGGCATCACAACAAAAAAGGAGAGCAGGCTGCTCCCCTTTTTTAAGCCTATATATGATTGCGTTCCTCCACAAGTGGATATATTAACATCTGCTTACTCAGGTTTGGTTCCAACTCGCTTCGCTAACTCAAACAAATCCAGCCCTTTCAGTGCTCCCTCTACCAGTTCAGGCAGCAAGGATGGTGTACATGCAAAGCAAGGCGTTCCGTCACGCGACAGAAGCTTGGCAAGACGTTCATCGTAAAAAGGTTGTCCCCGATCAGATAAAGCAAGCAGGCACATCGTCCTCACCCCTGCTTCACGCAGTTCGCGCATCCGCCGGATCAACGCAGACTGATTCCCGCCCTCATATAGATCCGAGACGATAATAAAGAGCGTCTTCTTTGGCTCCTCGATAAATTGCTCACAATAAGCAACTGACTTATTGATGTCAGTTCCCCCGCCAAGCTGTACGCCAAACAACATATCAACAGGGTCATTAGCGCATTGTTCGGTCAAATCAACCACTTCGGTGTCAAATACGACAACTCGTGTGTTCAGAGCAGGAATACTTGCGAAAATGGAACCGATGACAGAAGCCCAGATGACCGATTCCGCCATCGATCCGCTCTGATCGATATCAACAATTACCGTCCACTCGTTGCTCCGCCGTGCCCGATCGAAAAAGTAGAACTTCTCCGGAATGATCTGACGACGTTCCGCATTGTAATGCTTTAGGTTCCGCTGGATCGTTCGCTTCCAATCGATGCCGCTAACTGAGGGCAGTGGTGTATGCTGCCTACGATTAAGAGCTCCGGTCACAGCTCTGCGGATATCATTTTCCAGCAGCTTCACAAGATCATCTACGAGCGCTTGGACAAGCGAACGTGCTGTATCCTTGGTCTTCTCCGGTATTTTTCCTTTAAGCGATAACAACGTGCCGACAAGCTGAATATCTGGCTTTACTTTCGCCAACACCTCGGGTTCGAACAGGAGCTGCTTCCAGCCTTTGCGCTCCATTGCATCATGCTGAATGATGGAGACGACATCCTCTGGGAAAAAGGTACGCACATCGCCAAGCCACTTTGAAAGCCGAGGTGCTGAATTACCCGATCCTGCACCTCTGCCGCCTGATGCTGATGCGCTATTGCCGTTCGTTCCTTCGCCTGTCTCGTCATAGATCGCCGCCAGTGCTTGATCCATAATTATTTCTTCCTCAGTTAAACCCACTACTCTGTCCGCACTAAATCCAGCTAATTGCTGCTCTACGGCCTGTCCCAGAATAAGCCGCCAACGGGATACCACCCGAGAATCCACTGTTGTACTCATCGTTAAAAGTCCTCAAAGTCAAAATCGTTCAGCTCATCTATCATTTTAACTTCGTCCTCCTTCAGCTCACCTGTCAGCACTTCTGCTGCTGCTTCTGCGTGCACACCCCATAACTCGCCTAGCAGTTCTGCTATCATCGTCTTCTCGCGAGGTGAAAATGTACTAAATGCTCTGCGCAGGAAGACAAGCGCACGGACAAACTCGTTGTCATCAAGCGATTGAATATAGCTGCTTAACTGCTCCCATAAGCTCATCCGTGACAGAAGCGCATATCGGTTACGCTGTGACAATCCTTCGAACCAGCCTGCTCCCAAGTCTGCAGGCACACCCGGCGACAAGCGTCGTGCTACTTCAGTGGAGCATTGCTCGACGGTGATTGCATTGCGCTCCATCAATATGGCACAGGCGAATCCAGATAGCCTCGGATTCCTGTCATCCCGCTCTGCCAGATGCTGCAGTTCCCGCAGCCATAAGGGATCGTCCACATGCTCATGGTGATCCAAGGCTACACTGTTCATCTCATTCATTGCTGTGCACATCGCATTAGCAGCTTCGTCGTTACAGCCGCTGCAGTCCAGCAGGAACAGACATGCTCGTGTAAATAATTGTTCAAGCAGCGGGATTAGCGGTGACGTGTCTACTCTGCGAATGTCACCATAGCTGATGATGGTAGACAGATCTCGTGCCGCAGCAGCAATCTGCACCACATCCCGGCTATCAGCGGCAAGCTGCTGCAAAGTTTGGCGTGCTGCTTCCATCTGTGCCAACATGCCGCATTCACATGCTGTTCGAATCAGATCTGAGGCTTCAGCAATCGTACCGCAGCCATCTAACTTCTGCTGCAGTACATGAGCAGCAGCAACCTCCACCGTCTCGCCAAGCAATGTTGATTCGACGACTTGAATCTCTACTTCTGGCGACCACTGCATTATCCAATGCTCTGCCCAAGTGGCTCGATCCTGTCCGCTTGGCTGCAGCTTTGCAAGCGTAATTCCAATCAAATTCAACCGATGGAGCAGGAACGATCGGTTTAAGTCCAAAAACGCCGCTTCCTCTGTAGACACACGGCGGTTTTCACGCAGATCAAGAGCTACATCCGTTGCTACTGCCGTCTTATATTTATCAAGCTTCAAGCGCTTGAGCAGCCGGTTCAGATCATCCTGAATCGGTGTCTGACTCACGCCATCCGCCAATGAGCCAATAGACGTACCTACATCTACCCGCGCCAGCGTATCTGCCACGACGGATAATTCGCCTCTGCCCAGCAGCGTCTGCGCCGCATCCCGCAGATCGCGCAACGTCGGCGCACTGCCTCCATGCAGCGCCGCTAACGCCTCTGCAAGACGTACCGCTTCTATAACCTCAGCGGTAGAGCGATGCGTTCCAGTGTCCCGCATCCCTCTTGCGACCATTGATAAATAATACTCTGACAGTTCGTCCAGCGTATCCGTACTCATCCGATGCCACATCATTTCGTAATAGTTGGGCGCATTGTTTCCCGCTCCATAACCAGACATAGATGACAGCTTATAGTAAGAATATGGCATCAGCGTAAGCTTGGCGCTGCGCCGAGGCAAGGCTTTAAGCTCTGTATCCGTCATCGCATCCGTCAGATCAACTAGTGCTGATGCATGGTAGGCCCCGCATACCACTACGATCTTGTGAGGGGCGTGACCTGCCGCGATGGTGGCGTTTATCTGTCTTCTCATATAAGCTTCCCGCACAGCATTATAAGCATATTCTCTTCGCTCATAACGCCGCTCGCTCGCTTCTGACAGCTCCCTCATCTGAGCGGAAAAAGCTAGTATCGCTTCTTGATAAGCCCCGGCGTTCAGGTTGTGCTCGTAATTCCGTTCCCAATACATGTCGTAGTCGTGCTCTCCAGCCAATTCAGCGATTCGGCTATAGATAGAGTGCTCTCCGGATTTATCTGCCTCCGTCTTTGCGACGGCGTCTTCCGTCAAGGAACGTTTCTTGGCTAGTTGTGGCTCTTGATCTTCCGGCTTATCTTGTTGTTCTGACCCTTGTACTTGCTCTTGTGGCTTATCTTGTTCTCCTGCCCTTTGTGCTCCCTCTTGCTCGTCGACCTGCTCTTTGACTTCCTGCTGCAGCCGAAGCTCCTGCAAGCCAAGCGTAACATCAGCAGGCAAATCAATAAAAGCAGCCAAAGCGTCGTGTTCCTGCGCCCACTTCATCGCTTGATATTCAGGCGAGTAAGCGGCGAACGGCCACAATACCGTCCGAACTGGCAGATCATCTGTAAAGGCCAGTATCGCCACAGGAGGCTGAGTCGCAGCATGAGTGAGATGCCGCATCTCTGCTGTCGCATCAGCAGGGCCTTCGATCAGAACAGCCGTAGGCTTAACCTCTTGCAAGTAATCGAGCAGGTGCTTGGCTCCGCCAGGCGACAGATGCCGTACACCAAATATATGTACAGCTCCTTCCGCAGTCACGCTCACTCGTTCATCTCCTTGCACGCCGTATACAAGCCGCGCCATTCTGCGCCGCGCTTCTTCATCACGTTATCGAGATATTCCTTCCACACCAATTTGTCTTTTACGTCATCCTTAACGATTGCACCTTGAAGACCAGCAGCCAAATCCTCATCCGTCAACTCTCCACTGCCAAAGCTGGCAGCAAGCGCCATACTGTTTGTCAGTAGCGAAATAGCTTCCGCTGTTGAGATGACCCCTGCAGGCGTCTTCACTTTCTCCTTCTTATCGATCGTCATACCGCTGCGCAGCTCACGGAAAATGGTCACTACCTTGATAAGCGCCTCGTCCGCCGGCACAGCAGCTTGAAGATCATAAGAAGCAGCAATTTCACGAACACGCTTCTTAACAATCTCAACCTCAGTGTCCATATCCGAAGGTGTAGGCAGCACAATAATATTAAATCGGCGCTTTAAAGCCGCTGACATTTCATTAACGCCGCGGTCCCTCGTATTAGCTGTTGCAATTATCGAGAAGCCTTTGCGTGCACTTACTTCACGGCTTAGCTCAGGCACCGAGACTGTCTTTTCGGATAATATAGAAATCAGGGCGTCCTGAACTTCCGATGCGCAGCGGGAAATTTCCTCAAACCGCGCGATACCGCCGGCCTCCATGGCCCGCATGATCGGACTTTGCACAAGCGCTTCAGGAGTAGGTCCGTTAGCCAACAGCATGGCATAATTCCACGAATAACGTACGTGTTCCTCGCTCGTGCCAGCCGTCCCCTGCACAACAAGTCCAGAATTGCCGTAGATGGCAGCAGACAAGTTCTCAGACAGCCACGATTTGGCTGTGCCCGGCTCGCCAATCAGCAGCAATGCACGATCCGTCACCAGTGTCGCGATAGCCATCTCAACCAAACGTTTGTTTCCCATATATTTGGGCGTAATAACGGTTTTCCCCGCCTTACCACCGACAATAAACGTAAGCACGGACTGCGGCGACATCTGCCAACCCGCTGGCACCTTGCCTTTATCTGCTTTGCGCAGCGCCTCAAGCTCTTCCTTATACAATAGTTCCGCAGGCAGTCGCATCATTTCCTGATTCTCTTGTCGTGCAGCCATTTGCTCATCTCCCTTTACGTTCTCAATTCGCTATCGCCCGCAAACACTATACGGGCTTGCCTGCATTAACCCCTGTGCCGTCCGCCTGCATCATTCGCAGTACATACTCCAGCTGGCTGCCTGCTGTATACCGGTAGTTAGGCGCAACAGCAGCTAACCGCTCTTGATACGTTGCTGGAAGCTGACACAGCTGCTCCCATACGTTCCATTCAAATACGTAACCCATTTTATTCCTCTTATGCTCCAAAAGGGTCATTAACGCTTCATGACGAACATGCTCATCAACCTCAGCACGCTCGAGCCCAGCCAGTAACAGTCCTGCAGTGGAAGTACTGAAACCTGCGTGCTCCGTTAACTGCTGCAGCATAAATTGCTGACAAGCCTTGTGTCCAGGGGACGCAAACGCACATACCAACTCGGTTGCTCCTTGTTCCATAAGCCACTCAAGCCACCGGTTATCCCATTGCGCTGCCATCTGCTCCAAAGGTATTAACTCAGCCGCAAACAGCGTTGATTGCTCATGCTGTGCCCCCCACAACGTAGGGCAATGTTTATATCCTCGCTCGATAACCAGTCCTTCTACAACACTGAACAACTGCTGCTTTCTTTTGTTGGTTTCTTTATTAGTAGCAATCTTCCATTTATTACGCATCGATTCAACGTATTGATCAAACAATTCAGCAGGAGACAACTGCTGGAATGCAGCGCGGAACGCATGTGGTACATAACGTGCATTGTTCTGCTCCAATTGTTGCAGCAGCTGCAGCGCTTCCTCTGTGTTTTCTTGACTCAGGTAGCTCGCCGCATAATCAATAAGCTCCATCCATCCTAATGAAATAAAGAAAGCATATTGTTCTACTGTATATTTATAGCGTGCATACAATTCCTCGCTGCGCTTTTCGTCCAGTCCTGTGAGATAATGCTGAATTCTCGCCCACAATACCTCAATCTTCTTTTTGTCATCCTTAAGTTCCACTGCTCTATGTAGCTCCACACCAAGATCGTTGACCAGCTTCACTATCAGCTGACTTGAAGCACACTTGGCGGATGCTTCAGCAGCCAGCTCAATGTCCTTGCCGGAAAAAGCCTCATGCAGACGCGCTGCCGCCGTGTCCGTTCCCATCTCAGCCAAAGCAAAGTAAGCTGCTTCGCGGATCGACTTCTTTTTGTCTTTGGACCACTCCAGCAAAGACGACTCATAACGCTGATGCTTAGCTAATGCTCCGATCCCCGCTATGCGAACATCGTCTGACCCCGACTCGGCCGCTTGATAGATAAGATCAAGCACATCCTCGCCACCGACCTGACCAATAACTTTCAGCTTTCTCGCTTCCAACTTACCGCCCATGGCATCGAAACTCTCTACTAAATGCGGTACAATCTGCTCGCCATAACCTGGCAGCACATGCTTCATCGTATAGTCTACAATGTCCGTATAAGGATCTTGTAACGCGTTGATCGCTAATCTCATCAATCGCAAGTCCTGAAACATGCCCTCTTCAAATGCATGTACAATAATCTCATGTCGTCCACTTCCCGTCGTCGTTAACGCCCGCTCCACATCAGCCAGCTTGCGGTAAGGCAAAAAGGTCGTTAAGCTCGTCGGGCGACTGTGCAGTTGGCCAAGCTCCCCACTCACCGCTGTGGAGCCCTGCGTACGAAGCACGGACTCCAGTAACAGCGTTACGTCCTGCAAGCATTCAGCAGGACTATGCTGGAGTGAATCCGTAGGCTCCACAAGAGCTGTGATGCCTTCGGCAAGGCGCTTGAAGACAGGCGCACGCTCTCCAAGCTGTTGAAATTGGGGCAGCATGCGTTTCAAGCGGAAGTCCCCTGCCGCTAGATCACTGCCTGCAATATACAGCCGACGTAATTCTTGATGAAGCTCTTGCAACAGCGCTGTGCTCATGTTCTTCAGCCTCCTAATATAATAGTCGGATCATATCCGCGCCTTTGATAATGGTTAACGGTTGTGCAACGAGTCTACCTGAACCCATATGATACTCGAACACAACCAGCATCGTTGCATCCGACAATTGTTCAGCTGGAATATAAGGTAGCAGCTCTACTGATCCTTGATTTGTCGGAGTGATATCCTCCAGCGCCAGATGATGCCCTGCCTGATCGACAATGGCATAGTGGCCTTGCTCATTCTGAAGAACCTCCGACACATGCAGAAGCATCACCGGATTCCGGTCACTTAACGGATTTTTAAGTTGGTTCTTCACCAACTTAATTGCTTCCGCAAAAGATCGCTGCCCAAGCTTCGATAGCGACTCTATCTCTTGCAGCTCCATACGTCGCGGAATCATGTCCTCCCAACGAACGCGGCGGTTCATTTCACCGGGATATGTATATAGAGCGGATACCTGTACAGCATCAAAGTAGCTGTCTTCTTCCTTCATATGCTTTAACGCCTTATAAGGGCGGTATTGGATTGTTCTATGAATGTCTCCACTTGATAGTTCCAGCCAATAACCCAAATCCACAAGCTCCTGTCTTGCCTGATCATCATAACTGAAATATGCAAGCTGTACGAGTTCAACCTGTTCCCTCATCAGCCCACACGCTTTCAGTTGGTCCAACTGCCACGCATGGCCAAGCCACTCCTCGATTGTCGACTCGTGATCCAGCGCGAGATCAGGATCAGCAAGCTTGGCCGTTAAGTGTGCTCGACCTTTCCTCACAAGCGCATGGATTAGTGTCAACTGTTCCATCGCGTACGTGTAAAGCTCATCTTGTTCACTTGCTTGCTTGAGCAGTAAAGATAATTGACGCAGCTCAATCTGAGCACCAGTCAAATAATAATTGCCCATTTGCTTGACATGCTCATCGATCGTCTTGAGCACTTTCTTGTCTATAGTCGCCAATCCTCCACGTATGAGCGAAAGCGCGAGCTTCTCCAACAGTTCCAGTCCATCCAATTGCGCTTGGATCTTCTTCTTTAATGCTGATTTATTTACTTTCTTGGGCTTCGTCTCAATGCCTTCAGCCGCTTGCTTTGTCTTCTGCTCTTCACGTTTCTCCGCCTTCTCCCGCTTCGAAAGGATGTCTTCTGGAACTTCGGCTTCCAAGAATTCCGCTCCCCCAGCATAGGCGTATAACAGCCCAAGGGCATGTTTGCAAGGCAGCTGTCTGCTCGGACAGGAGCAGCGCAGCACTGGCTTCTCTGGATGAATAAAATCTGCCGAGCACTGATAATTGGATTTACCGCTACCTGAACATTCACCAAACAGCAAAGTCGCGTCCTGCGAGCGATTAAATCTCACGAAGCTGCGTTTCTTCACGAGTCCCTGCGCATTCTTGATGGCAGAGCTGTTGGGTGCCAACGAATCAATATAGGATTCTGTAATCTCGATCAACATTTATCGCTCCTATCTGTCATTCCCCGTATAAGTGTCCTGCACTATTAAAATGATACCTAAACGACTATCCACAACATACCAACTAAAGTCCTATTTAACAGTTATCGATATACACCTGACATGATATGTTCATATTCCATTTGCTATCTATCCCGCATCGCCGAGCTCTCAACATAGAGGAAACCCGCAGGACATAACAAAAAACAGCCCCATCATCATTCGATTTGAGCTGTTTTTAATAGTTAAATCATTGGCATGGTACCATCCATGATTGGTTAATAACTGTAAATTGTAGACAATGTTAGGCAGCAAACCGCAGCTTATGTTCCAAATCTCTTTCTATAACCGCACTTTCGGCATAATTCCTCGACAGCCTCACGCCGCGAGAAACCATAAAACAAATTGTTCGCCCGCTCGCTCTCTACGATCTCGGAGAATGGATCATTGTGAACGTTGCCTAAATTAATAACACCTTCTCCATCCAGACAACACGGCACAACGGTTCCGTCCACGAGAATCGCCGCCTGACTGCGAAGCGCATGACAGAAACCTTTGCCATCATCCTCAGGGGCACTCAGGCTAGGCCATTCAAACTCATGGTCCTGATTCAAATAGACGTTGTCAGCAATCTTCAAGCCGCTGCCGCGTATCACTTTTTCCTCTATTTTATAATCAAGGTTAAACTCTTGCTCCAGAATTTCCAGCGTCTCGCGATTGCGATTCTTCACTTGATTGGTCACGTTATCTTGATCTAGATTCCAAAGTCTAAACGAAAAGATAACGTTATACTGCTTTGCTTCCCGTACAAATGAAAGGATTTCCTTCAAATACCCGTCGCGATCCTCTGAACCAATATGCCCATCAAAGCTGTGAAGCGAGAAATTCATCTGCCGCAGGGCAGGCTTGCCCAGCAGCTTTTGTCTATTTTTCCGGATCAAAGTACCGTTGGTTGTAATGTTAACTTTAAAGCCCTTTTCATGGCTCGCATCCAGCAGTTCATCCATTTTGGGATGAAGCAAAGGCTCACCCTTGACATGCAAATAGATATAGTCTGTATGTGGCTTTATTTGATCCAATATGTGATTAAAAGTATCCAGCTTAATAAAATTAGCCTTCCTTTCCGTTGGCGGACAGAAAGTGCAGGCCAGGTTACATACGCTTGTAATCTCGATGTATACTTTTTTAAACGTCTTCAATACCTGTTCCCCATTCCATGTTGATCATGTATGTTCTATATATTTATATTTTACAATAAAGTTGGTCGTCAGCCTTATGGCCTTTAATTAACTTAGCAGTTTTGTTGGGAATACGCTACATGAAAATAATAGCCTTCATACAAGCATAAACCACATTAAAAGAGGTGCCTGCATCGCAAGCACCCTTTCCTTAATGCTATTCAGTACACCAACGTTAGCCTCTTCGCTTCGCAGCAATCATGAAACGCTCAGCATTGGTTATAATCCCTTGGGCCGTCATATGATCCGCTACAAATTGTTCAAACACCTCCATATCACCCTTCACTTCACCGAAGTTAGGAATGATTGGTGTATGCGTTAACAGAAATAAGAGATCCTCCGGAGTCTCATAATATTCCGTTGCATAATATTGATCAAATTGAATATCCCGGAAACCAGCAGCACTTAATTCGGCGATATACCCCCTCATTAAAGTTTCTGGCATAGACTCATACGCTTGTCCTCTGCCAAACGCCGCTTTGAGATTGATCTTGTCCCGCTCCCCTACTTGTTGCGTCATAAATAGGCCATCCGGTGCTAATACTCGGGCTACTTCTTCTGCATAAAATCCCGAATGACGGCAGGACACTACGTTATAGAATTCGTTTGGAAACAGCAATTTTTCTGCATCCATCTGCATAAAACGTACATTTGGGATACCCGCTCGGTTTAAGTTTTGAACCGCTGTCTTGATCATGCCTGATGAATGATCAATCCCAACGATCAGTTGAGCGGAGCCGGCTATAGCCAATACAGCTTCTCCGCCGCCCGTTCCAATATCAAGCAAGAAGTCTGATGGTATGCATGCACGAACAACTTCCTGATAGAAATCCCATCCAATACCTTCCGAGGTTAACTTCATCTGAGAGAAGTCCCATCCATTTATGCGGCCTACTTTATCGTAATAAGCAACAGAATCAAAAGCTTTCATCTATAAACACCCTTTCCATAATTAAAACGTGATAATCGCGAAACCGCCCAACCTGTCGTTCATCAGCATAGTTCGTAAGATCAAAAGGGCAGACTCCCCCCTTGATGGCTGGCACGCGTGTTTTTCCAGCCCGAAAACTAGCTACCTCGAACGATACGGTAAGACATCCGCTTCACCCCAAATGGAAAGATTACGTTTATTATAAACCGCTCGAATTCGAACATTCAAGTTAGCGACAGCGATGCTCGTTCGTTTTAGAGCATAGGTATTCTTCCTGTAGCTGATTGATTCCTTACTTTTCGAGGCCGGCTCGCTCCCGCAGCTTTTCTATTGCAGGTACGGTGAAACATGCCAAATTGTCAGGAAGCTGATCAATCGGAAACCAACGGACTGCGCCGATCGCTCCGTCTTTTTCCATATTACAAGCCTCACCGCTTCGAACAATGGTATCATAAATAACGGATACCCAATGTTCCCCATCCTCGGCTCGTATCGTTTCCGCTGTAGTTAATAGGCCCTTCACTTCGATATCCAGGTTTACCTCCTCTTTCACCTCTCGTATAACACAGCTCTCCAAATACTCATACAGATCCACCTTCCCCCCAGGGATACTCCATGTTCCTTTCTCGGGACTCCGGTTTCGCAGCACGAGCAAAATTTCGTTGTTCTCATTTTGAATAACCGCACCTACCCCTAATCGAGGTATATGTATAGTAGATGTCATCCTGTTCTCCTTATTCCTTTCACCAATTCGCTCATCAGTAATAAAATAAGCCTCGTTGTATAACAAAAAGAGGAGCGTCAGCTCCCCGTTATTACTTATCAAGATCATATTACCATATATAAGCCACATCTTCTTCTGATCTCTATTTACTTGAACCAGCCCTTCTCTTTAAAACGGGTAATGGCTTCAATTCGATTTCCTACATTAAGCTTGTCGAGAATAACTGAGATATAATTCCGCACGGTTCCTGTCGTAAGATACAATTGATCCGCAATTTGTTTGGTGTTCTTCCCATCGGCAATCAGACTCAGTACTTCCTTCTCGCGCTCGGTTAATGGATTCTCTTCTCCATAAGCCTCGTCTACCAGTTCTGAAGCATAAATACGTCTACCTGCCATAATGCTTCTGATGGAATCCGCCAGTTCCTCACTTGGGCTGTCTTTTAACAAATAACCATTGGCTCCCGCTTTGAGTGCCCGTTCAAAATAACCAGGCCGTGCAAAAGTTGTTAATATCATCACCTTGCAGCCAAATCCTTTTAATTCCTCGGCTGCATCAAGCCCGCTCTTTCCAGGCATCTCAATATCCATGACACAGATGTCGGGCTTGTGGAGATGCACAAGCTTTACAGCTTCCTCACCGTTGCTTGCCCTGCCGACAACACTCATATCGTCCTCCAGATCAAGCAAGGAAGCGAGCGCTCCAAGCAGCATCCTCTGGTCCTCCGCAATTACGATTCGGATCATGAGCTTCCCTCCTCTTCTGGCTGCTTAAATACGTTTGGTACTTTAATGATAACCGTTGTACCTCTATCTGAATGGATTTCCATACATCCATTTACAAACTCAAGCCGCTCCTTCATGCCCCGCAGCCCGTTCCCTCTCGTATAAGGAGACTCGCTTGCAATGCCGATGCCATTATCCTGCACCTTGACGCACAGCTCAGTCCTTGACGGCTGGATCATAATCGAGCATGTCGAAGCGCTACTATGCTTCACGATATTGGTTACAGCCTCCTTGAGACACATACTGAGTACATTCTCATTTAACAAAGAGGTATTGCTTAGCTTCTCGTCGCCCTCCATCGTAAACTCAATCTCTGCCGCCTTTAAGATTTGCTTGATGCGGAACATCTCATCTTCTAGCCGTGTGCCCCGCATCTGAGTCACCATCTCCCGCACTTCTTTAAGGGCGCTTCTGGCTGTTTGACGGACATCGTTAATTTCCACTTGGGCCTGAGCTGGATTCTTGCTTATTAATTTCCCAGCCAAATCGCTCTTTAAGCCGATCAAAGAAAGCTTCTGACCCAGAGTATCATGCAGATCACGGGCAATTCGTTGACGTTCTTCCAGCTTGACGAGCTCAGAGATCCGCTTATTTGCATCCTCCAGTTGACCTTGAAGTTTGTCCCGCTTGTTACGGTTATAAGTTGTCACAGGAAGTAGAATGACTCCAATCAGACTGACGAGGACAAAAGGCAATTGCGTAATGAGCAGCGAGTTCTTGGTTACAAATCCAACATTAATGGTCACAACCGTCGTAACTAAATGGATAGAATATAGCGTTACAAATCCGATCCAATGCTGAATGTTGCCAATAAAAAACGCCAAAAACAGGGAGAAATAAACGTATCCGAACTGCATCGTCATCGTAACGGAGATGATGATCTGTAAGGAGGTCCAAAAGTAAACAAGCCAACCTTTTGAAACAAAAGAAAGCATGTAGCAGATAAAAAAAGCAACAATCATCACAATCCCGATAACGACCTCATAGGTGGAAGAAGCCCGAAATATAAAATAAAAAGGAAGGATGTAAAAGACGACCCATACGTACGGACTAAGTCCCGTATTACGGTGAAATATTTGATACCATTTCTGCATGCTCGTCTTCCTCCTTCCTTACTCTAAGCTGAATACGTATTTAATTGTATAGTAGCACAAAACGGCTATCTTCTGATCATTCGTTATTCACCCTGCACCTTCGGTCTGCGATTGCTCACTTTATCCGATAAGCGACCAAGCCTGTGTTGGAGCTGTTTTAAATCCTTAAAGCTGACAAACGTCTTGTTCTCCTCATCCCACAACCGGAAGCGCAAAGACTTCAAGCTGGTGCGCAGCGTGATCGTTGTCGCTTTCTGAAGGGGCGGTGTCGCATTATGCGCCTTCTCCAGATTATAGTTAGGCACCTTCGGACTTAAATGGTGAACATGGTGAAACCCGATATTGCCAGTTATCCATTGCAGCAGCTTTGGCAGTTTGTAATAAGAACTGCCTTCTACAGCCGCCTGTACGTAACTCCATTCTTCTTCATGCTCAAAGTAGGAATCCTCAAACTGATGCTGCACGTAGAACAGCCAAATACCAAGTACACCCGACAAGAAAAAGATCGGGCCCTGTACAAGCACAAATGCCTGCCAACCGATTGCCCAAACCAAAATCGTATATAAAGCCACAATAGATACATTCGTTACATAAGTATTGATCCGTTCTTTTCTTCTTGCTCCTTTGTGATTAAAGCGATAAGAGATCAAAAAGATAAAGATCGGGCCCAAACCCAGCATGACAACCGGATTCCGATAGATACGGTAAGCGATACGCGTAAATAAAGGCGCTGCCTTATATTCATCAATGGTCAGCACCCACATATCTCCGGTACCCCGTTTGTCCAGATTACTGCTCGTCGCATGATGGATCGAGTGGCTATTTTTCCATTGCTGATAAGGCACAAGCGTCAATACGCCTGTAATCGTGCCTAATATATCGTTAGCCATACGGCTCTTGAAGAAAGACTGGTGACAACAGTCATGGAATATGATAAATGTACGTATGACAAATCCAGAAGCAAGCACTGCAATTGGAACTGTGAGCCAATAAGATACGGAAAGACTTAAATATGCAGCGTACCAAAGCAGAACCAGAGGTACTAAAGTGTTTATGATCTGCTTAATACTCGACTTCGTATCGATTTGCTCGTAGGGTGCGACATTTTTCTTTAAGTTAGCCAGCTTGGATTGATTCATTTTATCTTTTTCCTCCTACTATAGGGCGCATAGAACGTCTCCGCCGTTCGCACGGCTGTAGATTCCTATTTTCAGTATAGGAAATTCATCTGGTTTGTAGTAGTCATAAACGTCAAGTACGAGACATGACAAATGTCATATAGGAAAATTTCATACAAACCGGATAATGGCACAACATAAGCTGATTCGTATCTCATAATAGCCCACTAAATAGGAAAAGCCCCCATTAGGGGGCTTGCTTATTATTTATAAATGCGAACAGTCTCATGCGGACACATGCCGTTATTCTAATACAATTCGATTCAGCACCAGATTAACTGGATTGCTGATGGAATCTCCTACCGGACAAGTTCGCTCAATAAACTGAACGAATTCCTCTACCTGCTCCAGCGCAGCATTTGACTTCACGTGAATATTGTACCTGATATCCGAGTACCCTCGCCGAACGTCTGATTTGTTCATAAAACCGTCCGTATCCAGGTCCCCTTCCACTTCTACTCGGAATTCCTCCAGTTCAATGTTGAACTTAGGGGCATATACGCGGGCAACAATGGACTGACAGGCTCCCAGCGCACATAATAGTAACTCTACCGGATTCATAGCTGTATCTGTACCGCCTAAGTATTTAGGCTCGTCTAACGTAATTTCGAAATTTCTGGATTGCGCCTTCACGACCATGCCTTCCTGCAGACTTGCAGTTGCTCTAAATGTTTGAACGGGCATATCGCACCTCACTCCCATCTATTTCCTGCAATTATACCACGCTTCAACAATAAAAATAGTCATATTTGTAAATTCACATAAACGTTAACGACAAATACCGCACTGATAATACTAAGGTGCAGCAACCGCTTGAATGTATACCCCTTCCCATGCCTTAATCGCAATCGCCTTACTGCTGGACTCTCCTTTGATTGCATAAAGCTTGGTACCTTCTCGATAGTAGTTGGAATAAGGTTCGGTCAACGTCTCGGTCTCATCCAGAGAGTAACCTGCAATTTCTCCTAGTTCTTCGTCTACTTCCGATAAGGTGACGTCGGTTATTCGGTACGTTTGATGATTCCATCTCACCGAGGGGTAAGGAAAGGAAGCAGCGGATTGCAAACGTGGCTCTAGTGTTGCAGGATCCGCCTTCTTTGCTGTCTCGTTATTCATACAGGCACTGAGAAGGAGAATGGCTAGGATCATAACTAATTTCCTCACGATACATCACCTCAGTATCTTAACGCTCCTTGGTATCCAATTGTTTCAGCTGCGCCGCTATAATTTTACAAATACACGTTTAAAAGTGAAGCTGATTTTGACTAGATATATTGTTAAACTGACCATTTTTGAGAATAAACACACCATCGTCTTCATTAAGAGGCTTATACGTACCATGATCTGATTTGCGCAGGAACAAAACCACTTCCTGATTGGCTTGTAAATAAGTTGTATGCTCAGCATATACATTCAACCTGCCATCGCTTCCACCCATCTGGGCAATCCGGATCTGTGTACCCGCTTGAGACCGGTCTCCCTTCATCACTTGCTTAACTTTAACTTTAGCTTGCGTAACATAAGTATGATACTCCCCTTCTTCATACTTGCTGCCCGCCTCGGCAACCACTCTACCTTGGACGACTAGATCAGCCGCCTTGGCTAACTGCTGCTCGTTTTTATAGTGAACAGCCCAAGACGGATGCAGATATACACCGCTCGCCTTTTGGTTTGAGCTTGTGCCCTCTTGTATTACCCCGTTCATTAATGGATACAAGTTGTTAACAACCGCAAGATCAGAAGCAGAAGGAGACAGCGCACGTGCTCTTGTACCGTCACTGTTAAACGTATAGGGATGCATGATGGAGCTGGTTTCTACAATAGAAGTATGATTCAAACCGAGGGAGTGGCCAATCTCATGACCCGTGACAGCTGCTTTAATAGCTGATGTGTATTTGGCAGTAGAGGTGTAATACGTATTCATTCTTAGTTGCGCATTCGAGATCATTCCATTCGTGACCGTATAATCGGCAATACCGTCCCAATCTACTCTGGAGTCGTTAACATCGTAGGCATAATATTTTGTCGCTGCACCTACAACCGTTGTCAGGCTAAAATGTGAAGCATTTCTCCATTTGGCAGCCCCTTCGTTCCAGGCAGCAGCATCTTTTGAACTCAACGAGACGTTCATCGTATGGATTCTGCTTGGCCATTTCGCGAAAGAAGTAACTGTCGCATATACAGGAGCAGTGCAGATCATGATAGCAAAAGCCCCTAACGCCAATACACTAAGTAAAGACTTTTTTGACTTCATCGAAACCCTCCTAAATAATATGATAGACAAAATCGTATTGATCTTGCCTTCTCTATCATATATAAAATACCATTATTTTACTATAATAAATAATTTAGAAGCATTGTGCTATCTTGAGGATGCTTTGCGTGCTTTTTTCCCCAAGGTGAAAACGCTAGCTATCATCCGCTGAGCCCTTTGTATACGAATACATAGGGCTTGACCAGAAGCGCACGTCCATATATAGTAGCTTTCGACAGCTACTATACGAAAGAGGAGAGAATATATGAAACGTAATCGTATCATCCCCCTCATTATGGCCACCGTATTATTTATGTCCCTATCATCGTTCCATGGCGGCCTTGCTAACGCAGTAGAAGCAGATCCTCCGTCGGCTCCCTTGTCTCCTACATTCAAGTATCCCGAAGAGATTGTCGTCAAGTTTAAGCCGCATGTCGATATACCGTATCAAGATCAAATTGATGCCGAAGTTAAGGCACTTCAAGATCCTTCACTTCATGCCGCGCTTACACAAGTCCCACAATTAAACTTCAGCCGTTTATTTTCCATACTAGATAACAGCTCACAGTCCCTCTTTTCAGCACCAGGAAATCTATCCGTTTTCGAACAATACTATACCGTGTCTATTCCAGACGGTGCTAACATGGACATTCTTCTAAAGCAGTTCAAGGATTCGCCGCTTGTCGAGGAAGCTTACATCAAGCCGCAGCCAGTAATGGCCCCATCTATCCCACTCACACCTAACTCTACACCCGTACAACCTGACGATGATCCTAACTATCCGCTTCAAGGTTATGCCTCTCCCGCTCCATCAGGTATTCATGCGCCTTATGCATGGCAGTTCGAGGGGGGCGATGGCAAAGGTATCAAGTGGGTTGATGTTGAACAAGGCTGGGCGTTTAACCATGAGGACCTGGTCAATCACGCCATTCCCTTGCTGCCTGGCAGCTTAAATGCCTTGTACTTCGGACACGGTACAGCCGTACTCGGACAAGTGTCTGCGGTAGATAATACGATCGGCAATATTGGCCTGGCAAGTAAAGCGCAGCCATTTGCCTCTTCCCAGCACCGCACAAATTATACATACAATACCGCGGAAGCAATCATCGTTGCAGCCAATACGTTATCAGCAGGCGATGTCATCTTGCTTGAGGCACAGACTAGTTATCCTACTGCCTCAGGGTATATCCCGATCGAAGTATATCCTGCGGAATTCGACGCCATTCAATATGCGGTCAATCGCGGTATCACCGTTGTTGAAGCAGCCGGTAACGGCAACGTAGACTTGGATCGGTTCCAAACGGTCGATGGTAAGTACATCCTGAATCCGAATCACCCGGACTTCCGCGATTCAGGTGCGATAATCGTTGGAGCAGCCAGCGCCAGTCTGCCCCATAAACGCATGGGCTTCAGTACGCACGGCAATCGTATCGATGCGTATGCATGGGGATCATGGGATGTGCACACACTCGATGCCGTTGACGCGAACTCTACCACAGGTTACATGAAGGACTTTGCCGGCACATCGGCAGCGTCTCCGATCGTGACAGCATCGGCCATCTCCATGCAAGGGATCGCCAAGGCAACATTTGGCACCCCATACTCACCGGCTGAGCTGCGCAGACTGATAAAGAGTGCTGCGTACAATACACCGACAGCTGACCCGGCTCGCGACAAGATCGGATTCATGCCTAATCTCAGGGAAATGATTAAGAATCTAAAAGCACCCGGCAGCGTGCCGCATGATATCGTTGCTCCGCTCGCACCAACAGGATTAGTGGCAGCAGCTACCGCACAGGACAATGTAACCCTCACATGGAATGCAACCACGGATGATGTGACTTTAGTTGGCTATGATATATTTGTGAATGGGAACCTGCTTCCAAGCGCATGGACATCCAGTACTTCCGCAACCCTTTATTCTCTTAACCCAGGCACAACCTACACGATTACTGTCAAAGCAAGAGACGGAAGCAACAACTTGTCCGAGGCAAGCGCTCCGCTCAGCGTAACTACCGTCAAGAGCAGCATTTGCTCGAATAACGAATGGAATGCTTCCACCGCCTACTTGAATGGGCATCAGGCATCTTATAATGGTGTCCTTTATCAGGCCAAGTGGTGGTCTCAAAATCAACGGCCAGATCAGAACAGCGGCCCATATGCGGTGTGGAGCGTCGTCCAGTCCTGTTCTGCAGTGAACTAGACGCCTTATTTCAGAACAGACCGTAAATGCCTGTCATTCGCACAGGTGTTTACGGTCTGTCTTCTTTTGAAATGACGCATCGCAGCTTTAATCTATAACTATAAAGACGATCCTCACGACAGTGCTTTCCATCGCGCCCACATCTCCCTTGGATTTAACTCGTATACATCATTGTCCCTATACATGAATTGATGCATAATAAACTCCCGGCGAATCGTAGCAAAATCATCATGATATAGTTTAATAAACTCGTTTAACTCCTTTTCTTTGTACTTTCTTCCCTTTTCCAGCTGCGCTGCCATATGATCCAATATAATCAACTTCTTCTTAAGTTGAGCGGGTAAGCTCTTTAATCTGCCTTCAGTCGTGAAGAAATTTCTAATAACGGTATCCTGTACACGTGAAGATTGATTCTCCATGACATCCATCCTCTCCTTCGAATGTATATGACGATAAATCAATGCCTCTGTTGCCAATGCACTAAATCAACCGTAGAGTGACTGCTATCAGCAAAGTCTGCACAAAAGTCATATTTTTTGTCCATTGAGTGCAGGAGCATAATTGTTCTAAGATAGACTAACTGATAAAGATTATCAATAATTGTGTCAATTATGTTTATGATAAGGGGATTAGACAATTCATGAAACGATACTCCAGAAAAAAATTCAATACCTTGACAACTGCATTTCTGCTGCTTGCCCTGCTGCTGGCTGCTTGCAATAATATCGGAGCATCCGATCATTCAAATGAGAAGGTAGGTTCACCGACGACTGCTTCAGAATCTAAAACAAAAACGACGTCCCCCTCTCCCTCTACGCGAGAGTTCACCGATTCGGAGGGAAACCAAGTTCAAGTGCCAGTCAACCCTCAACGGATTGTCCTCAATAGCAATCGTTATGGTGACTTGAAAATATTTGACGTACCCATTGTAGGACTGGATAAACGTTACTATGACAAAACGATATTTCCGGAAGTGGAACAGCTAGAGGATATCGGCTTCCCCATTAATTTGGAAAAGACACTGTCACTGACCCCAGATCTCATTATGCTAGGTGATGTGATGAATGATAAAGAATACGACAATCTTTCTAAAATAGCCCCTACCATCACCTACGATTACACATTATCGATAGCAGATACGGTACGAAACTTCGGGAAATTACTCGGAAAAGAACAAATAGCGGAAAGTTGGATTACGAGCTATGAGCAAAAAGCAAAAAATAGTTGGAACAAGCTGCGACAGGACGGAGTAATCGGTAAAAGTGAAACAGCAACCGCCCTGGTCTTCTTCGGCAATAAGAAGTGGTACGTCATGGGAAGTGCTGGCATAACGAGTACTTTATATCATCCGCTTGGTTTTAAACCTGCTCCCAAAGTACAGGAGATTATCGATGCCGGGCAAGCCTATCCTGAAGTGTCCGCTGAGTTGCTGCATGAATATGTTGGGGATCGCTTATTTGTACTCACGAATGTGGACAAAAACGGACAAGCAGAACTAGAAACCTTTATGAAAAGTCCGATCTGGACCAGTATCCCTGCCGTCAAAAATGGAAAGATGGTCAAAGTGGATTACAAGTGGAATTATGACGATGCAACAACGGCCAACCTGCTGCTGGATGAACTCCCAAATATGCTGATTAAATAACAAATTTCACTATAGAACGAAGCCATTTTCGACTTACCTTGAAAATGGCTTTTTGATATTATACACTTCCGATATATAGTAGCGATAATAATTCTCAATTAAAGCTGAGCTGGAGGTACTGCCATGGCTTTGAACAAAACAGAGAAAAAGAACTCCGAGCTGCGTTCCCTTTCTTACTTCTTAAACAGCATACGCCAAATAACGTCGGACACGCCGGCTCTCATTAATAATACAGTCTCACGACCAGCCGAATACCGTTTGCTGCTGATCATAAAAGGACATGTCGAGCTGAGCGTGAATCGTCAGCATTATTTAGCGGGACATCAATCCTATTTCCTTCTTGCCCCTACCCAAACTGCCGAACTAGAACGCGTAAGTGAAGATGGCCTGCTCTATGAACTAGCCTTTGAAGTGGAACACCGTAGAGGAGAGCCTTTTCATTTAGCTAAAGTATGGGGAATGGAGCTCAACTACGGAGAATGTTCCGTCTCAAAAATATTAGAGATAATAGAAACCTTGCTTCAATATTCGACTGTACATGACGATCTAACCTGGCTCAAATATCAACAGCAGTTCCTTGCCTTGCTTAGTGAATTATTGGAACAGCTAACTGCTCAGCCAGTCCCGGCCGTCGATCCTAAAGCAGCCATAATAGATACCATTTCCTTTTTACAAGCAAACTTCCATAAAGATATAACCGTACAACAACTAGCTGCTATGTCTGAGCTCCCTCGCTGGCAGTTCTGTCGTATGTTCAAGCGCTTAACGGGCCAGACACCAATTGATTATATGACCGCGCTCCGAATCGAACAAGCGAAAGAACTGCTGACCGTATCAACAAAGCGTGTATGGGAAGTGGCACACCAAGTTGGCTACATGGACGAACAGTACTTTAGCCGTCGCTTTCGACGCATTACAGGCCTGACACCAAGCCAGTATTCACAACTGCACAGCACGGAGCAATGCATTAAAGATTGGCGGGGAAGGCAGATTCTCATTCCAACTCGTCCGCAGCGTATCGTTTATGACGACGCCAGCACACTTGGCGATCTGCTTGCACTTCATGTTCCTCTTGTAGGAGCAGATTTGCGCCAACACCATGTGGACTGGTTTCGTGCAAGGCTGAAAGATACACAGGAAATCGGTTTTCCCGCTATTCCAGATAAGATCCGTGCACTGCAGCCTGACCTTGTACTACTAAGCCGTTATGGGAGTGAGCAGTACGAACAGATTGCTTCGATTGCGCCAACGTTTACCTTTAATGAGTACGCTCCACTCTCTCAGCGTTTGCACAAGCTAGCTCATATTTTGGGCATCAAACAGGAGGCTCATGCCTGGCTCGATGAATATGAGCAGCAGATCGAGCAAATGTGGAGAGTACTAAGAGAACTTCACTCCCAACAGACTGATACGGAGACGGCAGTCGTACTATTTTATGATCATAATCAAAGGTTGTATCTGCTGAATCGGATGTGGGGATTGGCCAAGCTGGTTTACCATCCACTTGGCTTCCGTATGGATCCGCGCCTGCAAATGGTGCGGCCTAACATGGGCAGGTACTTTTGTATTCCACCGGAACAGTTAAAGGATTATGTCATGGGTGATCGCTTATTCGTCCTTGTTAGACCAGCTAGAAATATAAGTGCTGCCCAAGCGGCACTTCGTCAACTTTCAGGCTGGAACGAACTACCCGCTGTTCAAGCCAACAAAGTGCACTTTCTCGACTGTGTCTGGAATAGTGATGATGGCTTGACAAGCAATTTGCTGCTGAAGCACTTTCCACATCTCTGGACGCCATGACTTAGGGGGGCCCGCTGTGATTCCGTTGGGATCACTCATTGTCCGTGCCACCTGCAGGTCGATCAATTATTCGCTGCGTATATTGATAAAAAAGAAGCTGCTCCCCTCTTGTTACACTTAGGGAAAGCAGCTTCTTTATTCTCTAGACTGACTATAAGCTTAAGCTTCGCCCGCCGGTGGCGTGAACGTACGCTTCGCAAGCTCGGAATCAAGCATATAGAAAGCGTTGCTGTCATTGTCAATACGACGAAGCTTTTGAATGATGCTGTCGAAGGTTGACTCTTCCTCCACTTGCTCATCGATAAACCACTTGAGGAAGTTGATTGTCGCATGTTCGCGTTCATTCCACGCAATGTCGGATAATTCATAGATACGCTTTGTTACAGACTGCTCATGCGCATAGGAATGTTCAAAAGCGTCAAGCAAGGAGCTGTACTCATTCTGAGGGTTCTCCATCCCGCTGATCACCGCACGCTTGCCCAATGTATTAATAAAGTGGAATATTTTCATTCCATGGAATTTCTCTTCTTCCGCCTGCACGATGAAAAAGTTAGCAAACCCATCAAAGCTCTCCGACGAACAGTAGGCCGCCATGGCCAGATATACCTGCGAGGAATAAAATTCATAATTCATTTGATCGTTTAACTTGTCGAGCAGCTTCTCACTTAACATCGGATCACTCTCCCTAATGGCTTGTCTTGATGAAAGGTAAGCTTTTACAGCTTGTGCACATAAAATGACACAGCCTGACGGAAACGTCTCCGTCCGGCATCATTCCTTATCCTGTACAAGCATGCTTCCTTCTATTCTCAGTATGTTAGAAATAAGCGGAGATGTAAATGAAAACTTGCCTACAGTACAAGCTCTTATTGATTCAAATGGCTATGCTTACGTGAATATACAAAGTATACGACCGTCCCTACGCCAATCCATATCACAAAGGAAATCCAAGTGATTAAAGGCAAACTGACCGCCAAATATAAGCAGAATAATGCACTAAGAATGGGCAGTACCGGCACAAACGGAACCCGGAAAGAAGCTTTTAAATCCGGGAATTTCTTGCGTAAAACGATAATGGCGATGGATATTAACGTAAATGCAGCCAACGTACCCATATTGACTAAATGAGCAAGGGTGGTTAAATCAATAAAGCCTGCAATTCCTGCAGCTACAAACCCGGTTATCCATGTGTTAGCGAATGGAGTTTGAGTCTTGGCATTGACTTGCGAGAACTTCTTCGGTAGTAATCCATCACGGCTCATGGCGTAGGCTAGGCGAACTTGCGCATAAATTAAAGCCAGAATAACAGTTGTAATCCCAAATACAGCTCCGACTGAAATGATACCCGCTACTGAATTTTGTCCAACTGATTGTAGTGCTAGTGCAACAGGGGCACCCACATTTAACTCGGTATACGAAATCATCCCTGTTAATACACCCGATACGACCATATAGACAAGGGTACAAATAAATAAGGACGCGATTATGCCAATAGGCATCGTTTTTTTAGGATTTTTTACTTCTTCTGATGCTGATGCGATAACATCAAACCCGATGTAAGCAAAGAACACAGTAGCTGCGCCTGTAATAATCCCGTTAAATCCAAACGGAACAAATGGCACCCAGTTGTCAGGTTTAACATACCAAATTCCCACAACGATAAATAACAAGATAACTGCTAATTTGACAAATACCATGATGTTGTTAAATTTAATACTTTCCTTTACCCCTTTACTAACAAGTGCAGTGATGGCCAATATGATGAGAACGGCGGGTAAATCGATAATTCCTCCTTTTCCTACACCAGGAGCAGAGGACACAATGGCGGGGACATGTATTTGAAAGCCCTTAAGCAAGGATTGAAAATAAGCTGACCAGCCCGTTGCTACAGCAGAGATTGCCAGTACATACTCAAGCATAAGATCCCATCCGATCAGGAAAGCACACAATTCGCCCAACGTTGCATATGTGTATGTGTACACGCTTCCCGAAACAGGTACAGCTGATGAAAACTCAGCGTAACAAAATGCGGCGAGTGCGCAGACTATGCCTGCGATTGCAAATGATAGCATGATTGCAGGTCCAGAAGCTTCTGCCGCTACCACACCAGTAACCACAAAAATACCGGTACCGATCACACAGCCTACGCCAAGAAAAATTAAATCCATTAAGGACATAGCCCGAGCCAGTTCTTTTTTCTCACTTTGAGCAAGCATAAGACTCAGTGACTTTTTTCGAAACAGCTGATTCACAACAATTCCTCCTATGCAATGGGCACAAAAAACATTTTTAGTATGCCGACATATGCAAAATTTATTAATTTTGCAAACCATCTCCGCGTCGACGTTCATCGTATGCATGCAGCATAGGAGAAATAGATTTTGCTAAATTTTCAGTTATACTATCATTTTTCTGTTTAAAGCATCAATTTAGAATAAATTCTATTTTTATAAATTTTTGTATATTAAAATAGGCGAGAAGCGAAAAACCTAGCATAGATTCTTTGGTTGTATAGTCATACTCAATAATTCTTTAGGCGTGATCCGTTTCATATGTCCAATTGCAAAGAAAAAGCACGCTCGTGTCGATGTGTATACATCGCAGCAGCATGCTTTCTTCATAGCTTTCTATTTATACAATTTGTGGCTAGTTACTTCTTCCATCGTTGCCCGACTCATCATATCAATTTACGGCTATACCATTTCTCGCCTCTAAAGCGCCAGACAAAGATCGAGCCACGAACGCCCCATTCGATGACCATCGCAATCCAAACACCCATGATTCCCATGCCGAGTGTTATCCCTAACACATAGCCCAAAATTACACGGAGTACCCACATCGTAAGCAGCGACGTAATCGATGTAAAATTCGAGTCACCGGCTGCTCGTAAGGCGGAAGGCAAAATAAAGCTAATTGACCATAAAAATGGCTGTGTGACTGCAATCAGCACCAGAAGTTGAAAGATATCCGGCACAATCTCGGCTGGCGGAGAGAATAAGCTCACGATGAACGGGTATAAAGGTAAAAGAATCGCCGCCATCACAACAAAAAATATCGAGGACAGCCATATAAACGACTTAATAAACTTCCTCGCATCTTGAGTGTTCCGTCGCCCGATACATTGGCCGACCACCGTTACTATGGAGATGCTCAACGCATTTGCCCCGATCTGAAATACCAATGAGATGGAGCCGCCAATCGCGTTCACTGTAATGGCCATCGTTCCAAGTTGAACGATAAACGTCTGCGTTAATAGCTTTCCACCATTAAAAAACATCTGCTCCGCCGCGAATGGAACGCCAATAATCATAATTTTTTTAAGAATAGAGAAATTAAGCTTAAGTGCATTTTGGATACGGAACCGCAGCGTCTGATTGTATTTAACTAAATAGATTAACGCAATAACCATGCCTAATACTCTTGCTGTGATCATCGAAATAATTAACCCGACGACCCCCATATCCAGAAACGTAATAAACAAAATATTTAAGCCCAAGTAGGTAAGGTTCATAATAAGCGACAAACCCAAGCATGCTTTGGTCTCGGCAATCCCTCTCAGCGCTCCCGTTATAGCTTGGAAAATCGCAATAAAGGGGTAAGAGATACAGCTACCAATGAGAAACAATTTCGCATTGTCGAACACTTCCGCTTCAGCCTGTCCAAACAATAAATCTAACGTTGGATTATGAAAAATAATGACCAGCGCGCTAATCAGGATCGATAAGATGGCCACGGCAGATATGGCCTGCGCGGCTGACTTGGCAACCATCTCCTTATTGCCGCTGCCCTTATACTGCGCTACGATAACGGTTCCGCCCGTTGCCACAGCAACAAAAACGTTAATTAAAAAGATATTCAGCGAATCAACCATACTCACTGCACTAACGGCTGCAACACCTGATGAGCTGATCATCGCCGTATTTAACAAGCTCATCAAAATAATAAAAGCTTGATCCACAAATATCGGGATAATTATCGCGATAATTTGTTTATAATCAAGCGTGTCACCTGTGAAATATTTGTTCAGCAGGAACGTAGTCCTTCTCTTTATACTGGGATCTATTGTACTCAGTGTAATCATCTCTTTTTTTGGTATTATTCTGCCATGGAATCCATTGACAGCGCTAGTTGCTGCATTATTATACCACTATCCCAAGGATATAAAAGTGATGACTGTTACCTTAACAGGGCGTAAAAGCGACCTTTTGAGCGACATATGGGCAGTCGCCGCTCCAGATCGCAGGAGAGGTGGAAATGTGGCGTATGCTGGATATGTTTATCTAGTGATGTTCTGATCAGGCCTCTATCAGTTCCTTATCACGCAGCGATACCAAGATGACAAAACCGATCATGACCTCCGTAATGTCCATCGCGGTTTGTTTGCCATTCCACGTATCGGATTGCCACATCGCAAACCATTCTGAACCTACAATGGCAAAGCCAAAAAACCAAATACTGAACGCCAGCATGTAGGCGATATATGCGCAAGTCTTTGCATTATTAAACAACTTTGCTTCTTGCTTTACGTTTCGAAGCATCCTCACTGCTGCAATCCAGGCGAACAAAGAGAACAAGCCTTCCGCAGCAATAATGCCAACGTAGGCCACCGTGTGCAGGATCGGACTCGTTATGGAGCGCCACATAAGCGCATTCCCGTCAAAGGTAGTATCCATCGACAGCACATGCTGTACAAACATATAGTTGGAATAATAATCCATAAGATTGCCTGCAAAAATTGCCGTTCCAAAAAGTGCCGTAAAGAAAACGATCAATACTTTTAAATACCGTAAGGTCAAATTGCTCAAGACACATCTCATCCTCTCATGTTTTGTAGACAGAACGACAGTTCGATAATGCTTACACGATTTCCCTCCTCAGAAGTTATACCTAAATTTTACCACATAAAATGATTATTATCTGAATAAAAAAGGACACGCATGAGGCATGTCCCTTGTTCTGCTTATGCTGTTGTTTTACCGCCACCGTCCTGCTTCTTTTTTAACTTAGCTTCTGCTTTCTCTAGATTCTCAGCAACTCTGTACTGTACAATTTTGCTTATTAATTCATAAGGCATCGGCTGATCAAGCGGAAATTGCACGGAGCCTTTAGCCCCTTTGAATGCTGATAGTTCCTGTTCAAATGCGCTGATTCCGCTTGGAGTCGGATAAAAGCCAATATGATGCTTATAGGCTGCAAAATGCACCAAATTGCCATGCAGGACAAACGTAGGCATTTGATAACTGATCTTTTCGCTTGCACCGGGTGCTGAATCTCGAATTACTTTTCTTACCGCTTCAAGAATAACCTGAACCTCAGGAGAAAATTGTGAAATATACGCATCGATAGTTTCATATATTGTTTTGTTTCCGTCCATTGCTCTCCCCTCTCCTCACCTTTAATAAATTCAGTTACTCCTCACTAAGCAGCTGCTTTAGTGTGTCAATATCATTCATCGAAACCAATTCCTCAAGATGATCAAATATCTTCTTCTCATCCCAGTTCCACCATTGAAGCTCCAACAATAACTGAATCACCTCATCGTTGAACCGCTTCTTAATCATTTTTGCAGGGTTGCCGCCAACAATCGTATACGGTTCAACGTTTTTGACTACAGTTGAATTAGAAGCAACTATTGCCCCGTCACCAATTGTTATGCCTGGCATAATCGTGACATGCTGACCCAGCCAAACATCATTACCTATTAGAGTATCACCCTTGAAAGGCAGCTGTTCAATCGTTGGAGTAACCTTTTCCCAACCTCCAGCGAAAATATTGAAGGGATATGTAGTGAATCCATCCATCCGATGATTCGCACCATTCATAATAAAAGTAACTCCTTCAGCCAAGGCGCAGAACTTGCCGATAATCAGCTTATCACCTAAAAAATCATAATGGTGCTGGATGTGATCATAGAAACGCTCTGGAGAGCTGGTATTATCGCTGTAATAGGTATAGTCACCAATCTCAACGTTTGGTCTACCTGGCAAATTTTTGATATAACAAATGGTTTTAATCTTGTCATTAGGATACAGCTTCGTTTTATCTGGAGCTAGCGACATGCATTCACTTCCTCTCTAATACATAACATCAAAGTCCTGAGTACATCCTTGAGTGCGTTCGGGCTCGTGCGTGAACCATATAGAGCTAATGCACGAATACGCTCATCTTGATTGGCAGCTTCTAATACCAAGTCCATGATCGCTTGTTCTGTACGAAGAAGATTCCTTCAATACATGTTCACTTCGCGTGTTTTCCCTTACATAACTATTCCTATCCTTCACAGCCCATCCAATGACCTATTTATAGGAAATAATAACAAGAATACGCTTCGATAGCGATACTTCAAATTAAAAATAGGTTGCGAATTTTAGACGATGTTTGCGGATTATGGGATTATGTAACCGGTAACATCCTTGCTACAATGAACATGCAACTAAACGATCTTAGTTCAGGGGGAATAAAAATGAAAAGGCTTTCTATATTAGTGATGGCTTGTATGTTGTTTATGGGAGCACTAAGTGGATGTGGAAATAACGAGTCCGAGCAAGCGGCATCCAATAAACTCGTCATCTACAGTCCGAACAGTGAAGAAATTATTAAGACGATCATCCCAATGTTTGAAAAACAAACAGGAATTACGGTTGAGCTTGTAACGGCTGGGACTGGCGAAATTATAAAGCGTTTACAATCAGAAAAACAAAATCCTTATGCTGACGTAATGTTCGGTGGTTCTATGGCAGGCTATCGTGAACATGCCGACTTGTACGAGCCTTACGTATCACCAGAAGACAAAAACTTAATCGAGGGACATCGTAATACGTCAGGATTTGCAACTCCTTACATCTCAGATGGAAGCGTGCTGCTCGTAAACAAAAACCTCGTTGGCGACATCAAAATTGAAGGTTATGAAGATCTGCTTAATCCAAAGCTTAAAGGTAAAATTGCATCTGCTGACCCAGCGAGTTCAAGCTCCGCATTCGCACAGCTGACCAATATGCTCAAAGCGATGGGCGGCGATTATGAGAATGATAAAGGTTGGGACTATGTCAGCAAGTTGATCCAGAACCTTGATGGTAAAATTGCAAGCGGTTCCGGAGCGGTTCACAAAAGTGTAGCTGATGGTGAGTATGTGGTTGGTTTAACTTATGAAGACCCTTCTAGCACATATGTGAAAAACGGTGCTCCGGTAGAAGTGGTGTATCCAAAAGAAGGCGCCGTATTCCTGGATGCAGCATCCGCGATTACAAAAGGTGCTCCACACATGGATAATGCCAAGAAATTTATCGACTTCATTCTTTCTAAAGATGCTCAGGATGCGTTTGGTACGCAATTGACAAACCGTCCGCTCCGTCAAGATACGAAGCTTGGCGACCATATGAAGCCATATGCCGACATCAACATGATTAAAGAAGACACAGACTATGTAAGTGCTAATAAATCCAAAATTGTAGAGCATTACATCGAAATGTTCACAAGCATCAAATAAATTATAGAGAATTAGGTGACAACTATGAGCGTGAATATATCCATTAAAGACTTAGTAAAAAAGTATGGAGATACTACCGTCATTCCTGAGTTGTCCCTGGAGATTAAGAAGGGTGAGTTTTTCACCCTCCTTGGTCCTTCGGGATGTGGAAAGACAACTCTGCTGCGTATGCTCGCTGGCTTTAACAGCATTGAAGGCGGAACAATTAATTTTAACGAACGAGTTATTAATCAGGTGGAACCGGGAAAACGAAATATCGGGATGGTATTTCAGAGCTATGCGATTTTCCCTCATTTAACGGTCAAAGGTAATATCGCTTTCGGCCTTGAGAATCGAAAGTTATCCAAAGCTGAAATTGCCTCCAAAGTAGATGAGATTTTGAAAGTTGTTCAAATCGAACAATATAAAGATCGGATGCCAAAAAATCTGTCAGGCGGTCAGCAGCAGCGTGTTGCACTAGCAAGAGCGATCGTCATCCGACCAGACGTCCTACTAATGGATGAGCCTCTATCGAATCTGGACGCCAAGCTTCGGGTCGACATGCGGAATGCCATTAAAGATATTCAAAGAGAAGTTGGCATTACAACGGTATATGTAACGCATGATCAGGAAGAAGCTATGGCGGTATCCGATCGGATTGCCGTTATGAAATCCGGAATCATTCAGCATTTGGGCACACCGCAAGAAATTTATCAGCGTCCTGCAAATGTGTTTGTTGCTACTTTTATCGGCCGGACCAATATTATCAATGGGTGTCTTACAAAAGAAGACAATCACTATAACTTACATTTCGGTGTAGAATACGTCGAAGAACTCACGAACATTAAGCTAACGGGATCAGATAAGCAAGCCACTCTTGACGTCAAAATCTCGGTTCGTCCTGAAGAGTTTATCATCACTGAGGATAACACAGGCATCAAAGCAACCATTGTACACAGCGTATTTTTAGGCCAGAACACTCATTACTTTGTGGACTTGGAATCCGGTCAGCGGATTGAAATTACGCAGGAATCAAAATCCACACACATATTAGAGCCTGGTCAGATTATTTTCCTAAAAGTGAAAAAGGATAAAATTAATGTGTATGACACAACAGGTGAATTGAATTATACAAGGAGCGGTCAGCTATGAAGGGGACACGCAAACGATTTGATGTCTGGACCAACATTTCATTCCTGATCTTTATCTTCTATGTTCTCTTTCTTGCATTACCTTTGTTTACGATGTTGATCAAAAGTGTATACAACGGCACGACGGGTGACTTTTCCTTCGCCTATTTTACGAAATTTTTCAGCAAGCCTTATTATTTAAATGCACTATTTAACAGTATTAAAGTAACCGTCAGTGTGACATTCCTTGCTGCACTCATTGCAACACCGCTAGCCTATATTATGGCAACGGTTAAGATTAAAGGTAATGCTACTATTCGAGTATTAATTCTGATCTCATCGATGTCAGCCCCATTCATTGGAGCTTACTCTTGGATCCTGCTGTTAGGTAGAAACGGCGTCATTACCAGATTCATTAGTAACACGTTTGGAATTACGATGCCTGATATATATGGCTTTACAGGTATACTAGTGGTCTTAACTTTACAGATGGTGCCTCTTATCTTTATGTACGTATCCGGAGCACTAAAAAATGTGGACCAATCGTTAATGGAAGCTGCCGAAAGCATGGGTTACAAAGGCTTCAACAAAATGCGCAGAGTGCTGCTTCCACTCATTACACCAACGCTGCTCGCAGGCGGACTGCTCGTATTCATGCGTGCACTCGCTGATTTCGGTACACCGATGCTTATTGGTGAAGGATTTAAGACCGTCCCTGTACTGATTTTTAATGAATTTATCAGTGAAGTCGGCGGCGATGATGGCTTTGCAGCTGCAATCAGTGTCATCGTTGTTCTCTTTGCAACAGCGATCTTCCTGATGCAAAAATTCATTTCCAATCGTAAATCGTTTACGATGAGTGCACTAAATCCGATTGAATCCAAGAAGAAAAAAGGAATTGGCAATATTGCAGCACATGTCGTCATCTATCTGTATACTTTGATTGCACTGTTACCGCAATTGTACGTCATCTATACTTCTTTCTTGAAATCAAACGGCCGTATCTTTGTAGAAGGCTTCTCGCTTCAAAGCTATCGCGATGCATTTAACAATATCGGGAGCGTCATTACGAACACGTTTGTGTTAGCTATCGTATCCCTTGTCGTTATTATTCTGTTAGCAATACTAATCGCTTATGTAACCGTTCGCAGAAAGAACGCCTTAACCAATACGCTTGATATTTTCACAATGTTCCCTTACATCGTTCCGGGTTCCATTTTAGGGATAGCGTTATTGATTACGTTCAACGACAAACCGCTTGCATTAAGCGGAACCGCGTTAATTATGATTATCTCGTTTGTTATTCGGCGGCTGCCTTATACGATTCGATCAAGTGCCGCCATCTTGCACCAGATCAATGATGGAATTGAAGAAGCAGCAATCAGCCTGGGTGCTTCCCAGATGAGAACCTTCTTTAAGATTACACTGCCGATGATGCTTGCCGGTGTCGTCTCTGGTGCTATCTTAAGCTGGATTACAATCATTACCGAATTAAGCACCTCGATCATCCTATATACGGGCAAGACAAAGACCGTAACGGTTGCCATTTATACCGAGGTTATTCGCGGGAACTACGGGGTTGCTGCAGCACTGTCCACGATCCTTACCATTATTACAGTCGTGTCGCTGCTGACCTTCCTTAAGCTGTCCGGGCAAAAAGAAGTTTCACTTTAATCAGATAAGCTTCAACCACTTCCAAGTCGGTACCTGCATCAAGGGACCGACTTGGTTGTATTTGGATGACCTTCGGATGAAGTGATTATATTCAGCCTTGTCCAGCAGTAAGGTATAATAAAACAAAGGTCTTGGTATGGATGGGGGGCACAATGGAACATAAAAAGTATCGCAACTTCAAAGAATCAACCCGTCACTTATTTCGAATATATACAATTATCCCGTTTGCCGTGTTAATGATATTGTTTCTGGTGTTTACTATCATTAATGGCAGAATGAATTTGACTCAAAAGACAACCGAGGCTGCCCAATCCATTAGTCAGTCCATGGCAGAAGTGTATCAGCAATACTACAACGAGATTAATAGGATGGCTGCCTCACCTGCTGTGACAAACTACGTAAACTCACACTTGGGCAGTGATAAGGTGTACTCTGAATTTTATGATTTTAATAACCATCAGAAGGTGAAGAGTATTTTCCATATTGTCAGTACGGGAGGCATCTTTCTGGCTAGCTCTGCTCCGCCGGAAGTGCTGTCGTCCAACTTTGCTTTCAGCAATCTGATTAACCGGATTCATCAACGGCCACAAGATACGCTGAGCGAAATGAACAGCTTCCGTTACTCCCATGATCGCGATACGAGCTATACGTTTGGCAAAGCGATCATTAAGAACGGGCAAACGCTTGGATATATCATTTATCAACTGTACGAATCGGACATTCAGAAAATTATTTTCGAGCAAAATAACGAAATTGCGATGATCACCGACCAACATAATACGATTATTGCCACTACAAGCAATGCAACCAAAGGGGTTCTGAATAAATTCAGCCCTACGTTCGATAACCAGGGGCATGTATTATTAAATAATGGCAAGTATTATATGTATACCAAACGGATACCTGATACGCCGATTCAAGTCGTCACGCTTAACTCTTACAAGTCCGAGCAATACACCTACTATACGGTGTCTGTGTTTGTCCTTGCTGCGAGCGTATTGTTATGGATCATGATTCAGATCATGTCTCATAAAATGTCTACCCGCAATTCTGAATCTATCGACAAGTTAATTCATGCGTTAGCGCAGCTGCGCGAGGGGAATTTTAACGGGTACGTCGACATTCAGACCAATGATGAATTTGAGATTCTTGGGGATGAATACAACGTGATGCTGGATCGATTAAAGGATCTGATGGAGAAAAACAAAGAATTGTCAGAGCTCAGCACCATTATTGAGGTAAAACAGCTGCAATCGCAATTCCATCCGCATTTTATGTTTAATGTGCTGGAAACCCTGCGTTATGCCATTAAAATAGACGCCAATCAAGCACAAGACATCGTAATGATTTTATCCCGACTGCTCAGGTACAGCATCGGACATGATCGCAGTGTCCAACTGCAGGATGATATGAATTATGTGCAAGACTACCTTAAACTACAGCATATTCGTTTTAATGAACGTCTGGAGTATCAGATATCCGTAGCGGAGGAAACCCAGGAGGTATACGTCCCTAAGCTGCTATTGCAACCCATCATTGAAAACGCTATCAAGTATGGTTATCAACACCAAAGCAAGGTGCTTATTGAAATACGGATTTATACATCTGCAGGTAAGCTAATACTGGAAGTGCATGACAATGGCCATGGGATGAACGAAGAGACGTTGCAGCAAGTAAATCAAATCTTACAGAGTCAGAGCAATACGACAAAGCATATTGGGCTATACAACGTTCATCGCCGTTTAGTGCTGTTATATGGTGAGCAATCTGGTATTCACATAGACAGTACGCAAGGAAAAGGCACCTGTGTGACACTTACGATTCCTTACGAATGGGGTGAAAATGATGTTTAAGGTTCTGCTGGTAGAAGATGAAGATATGATTCGCAGAGGAATAAGATTTAGTATAGATTGGCTGAAATACGATTGTATCGTCATTGAAGAAGCCCTGAACGGACAAGAGGGCTATGAGAAGATCTGCGAACTTCGGCCTGATATCGTCATTTCGGATATCAACATGCCGATCAAGGATGGCATCTCGATGATTAGAGAAGGGCTGCTGCAGCACACGTTTAGCAGTATCATCATCTCGGGCTATAATGAATTTCATCTTGCCAAGCAAGCTATCCAGTTAGGTGTAACCGAGTTTCTCGTAAAGCCATTAGAGGATGACCAACTGATTCGAGCACTGGAATCTGCCAAAGCAAAAGTAGATTTAATCCGTAAATATGAAGTCATCTCCAGCTTCAAGCAAGAAAGAGAAGAGATTATAAACAGCCGTTTTTTAGAAAAAGAAACCAAAACATCAAAATATGTAGCCAAAATGATCGCCTATGTACAAGAGCACTACGCCAAGAAGATCAGCATTCATGATCTCGTGGAGCAGCTCGACTTAAGCGCCTATTATTTAAATCAAAAATTTAAGGCAGAAACGAGTTATACATTTAATGAGTTTGTTAACCGCTATCGCATCCAAATCGCGATCGATTTATTAAAGGCAGGAGATAGCAAAGTATATACAATCGCGCAGGATATCGGCTTTAGTGACTACAAGTACTTTATTAGCATTTTCAAAAAGTATGCCCATAGTACGCCGAGCCAGTATCAAGAAATATTTCGAAAGCAAGAATGATGATTTGAAACATAACCTAATGCAGCCAGTTACTTTACTCCCCCTTCTACTAAATAAATATAGTATGAAACTTTAGCATCCAGCGCGTACCGCTAATTCAAGCAGTGTGCGCTGGTGAGCTGATGATAAGACTTTTCCCATATTAGTATCCCCTTCCACATATCATTATCACTTTCTTCTAATAGGCCCTACATTAAAAACACGATATTTCTATTTACCTGACAGAGGGCATGGTGTATACTTCTTAAATGATAATTTAATTGATAATGATTATCATTATCTTGAAAATTTGTTTTATCTTTGAAAGGGGCCCTATTTTCATATGTTTAGAAACAAACGCACACTTGTATTTCTTTGTATGATGTTTATAATAGCGATGTTGTCCGCCTGTGGCGCAGCAGCACCTCCTGCCCAGACATCAGCATCGAACCAGCCAGCAAATAATACGGATACCGATAAAGCAGCAACTCGAATGTTCAAAGACATTCAAGGCCGCGAAGTTGAAATTCCAGTTGTACCGCAGAAAGTCGTATATGTCGGCAGCAACCCGGGTGACCTGCTGGCCATTGGCGTCAAGCCAATTGGAGCGACCCTTAGCGTCATCGCCAGCCAGATTGCCTATCCCGAAATGATTAAAGGGATTACGGATGTTGGTTATCCTTACTCACAAGAGAAGGTACTGGCCTTAGAGCCTGACCTTATCATTTTTGATGACTGGGATGTGAAGGGACTTGCATCACTGGAGAAGATTGCACCTACCATCGTGACCGGACTGGATGACGCTACGCCTACCAAGGATCGTGTCATGCTCACAGCAGACGTACTTGGACGTACTGAAGCAGCCGAAACATGGTTCAAAACATATGAAGAAAAAGCAGACGCCACTAGGAACAAGCTGCAGCTTAAAGGGAATGAAACTGCTGTGTCCTTGCTGCTTATGGGTAAGAATATGTTTATCATGGGCAACCAAGGGTTAAACACGACGCTGTATGGACAGCTTGGATTCAAGCCTTCGGCTGGAACACAGCAGCTTGTCGATAAGAATGGGCGCTTTGTGGACATTTCCAGCGAAGTACTGCCGGACTATATGGGCTCTGATATTTTTATCCTAAACGACTCCGGTACCGAAACAATGGCCGCTCAGAACAACCTAATGGATAGCTCCATGTGGAAGACGATTCCCGCTGTTAAGCAGGGACATGTGTATACCTTAGACAGCAAGTTTAACTATGACGATCCGATTACACTAGATCTGCTGTTGGATGAGATCGTTCAGGTCATGTCTGGAGCCGGTAAGAAATAACAACATGTTTGGTTAGCCATACTAAAGCTGTTTGCGTCCACCGCGCAAGCGGCTTTATTTCTTCCTAGAATCTTTAGGTCTACATGCCTCAATCCTATCTCAACTCTACCTCCGTATCCCCTTATCCCCTAGCAGACCTACTTTGCAAACCTAACAACAGCTTCGTTCAGCAAGGCATCTGCTAAAAGAGGAACATTCCCACCATTTTCACCATCAATCTTGTATACCTACTTGTCATTGCATTCACATTGAATATTAATTAATATAAAAGTATAATTATACAATTATGAATAGGAGGATCATCACTAATTATGGATATCAAATGGATTGAAGAGTTATCCTTGAACAACTGGCCCTCGCTATCCACGCTGCTTTATGATGGATGGATATTACGATTTGCCGATGGCTATACCAAACGTGCCAATTCGATAAATCCCCTGCATTATTCCACCTGTGATTTGAATACTAAAATTGAACATTGTGAGAGCCTCTATTCCGTCCATCAGTTGCAGCCAACATTTAAAATTACTCCCTTTGTTCAGCCCCTAGATTTGGATCACGTGTTAGAGCAGAAAGGCTATTCCTTAGTTGATTTGACAAGTGTACAAACCCTAAATTTACACCACATTATTGAACCCCTATTAAATTCCGTTATCATAGAAGATCAGATGAGCACTGAATGGATAGAGAACTACTGTAGACTAAATCGTGTTATAGATAAACACAAAGACATTATGGAACGTATGCTGTCCAATATTAAGACTAAAAAAGGATTTGTATCCCTTTATTTCGAAGACCAGGTTATTGCTTGCGGCCTTGGGGTCATAGAGCGAGAGTATATAGGATTATATGATATCGTGACGGATGCTCATTTTAGAAATCGAGGATTTGGTGAACAAATGATATTAAATCTGCTCAAATGGGGACGCGAAAATGGCGCCACACACAGCTATTTAGCGGTTGTAGCCCACAATGAACCTGCGCTTCGACTTTATTCAAAGCTCGGATACTCAGAAGTTTATAAGTATTGGTATAGGGTTAAAAACGCTGTATCCTGCTAGGCCAGCGCCGTATATCCAACAAAAAGAGGGGACGTCCCCTCTTTGCTATTTCTACCCTTTCATCTCTAATCTATCAGGTTTTGTCCTAACGGCTTCCTTATATTCATTGCCCTACATCTTTAGATTCTAGCCATGAATTGTTGAAAACGTTGTTCAATTACAGGTTCAATTAAGTCATAATTTTCCCACGTATTTGCGACATGATAAAAGGTAAGCTTATCTCCTTGCAAGGTTTGGACATAATCCTCAGCTGTATATATGTCGTTTTGAATATCCAAATATTCATTCACGAATGGTATAATCTCATCCGAAAGTTCTTGCGTTGAGAACACGCCATCCAGACATTTTCGATAAAATTCAGCACCCATAAGCTGCCGCTTCTTGACTTGCTCAATCTCAGCATGGAATTCCTGCTCGATATCCTCTGTAAACCAATTGTTATTTATGATCCAAGTGATAAACATGCCCGTTGCGGTATATGCGGCATCTCTTGTTAAATCCTGCGGAAACTCCCCTTCGTAATGCCACTTCGCTTTATCTAATACTTGAATTTCAGGGACCTTAATTGCATCCAATATCGATTCTGGCTCTTCGCTGTATCCTTTCGCTTGGTATTCCAAGGACAGCTGCTCAAGCTGCTGAACCGCTTCTTCTGGTGGATATTGTTTATATACCGCATTAGTGGTTTTCTTGCGTAATGTTAAGCGGCCTTTTACGATATTTAAAATATCTTGATCTGTAGAAGTCTCTGTAATCATGAGATGGATATAATTTTTATAATTTTTGCTCGGCTTTGTAAGCAATATTCTCGTTCGCTTCACTTTTCTTTCCTCCTCATAACTGCATAAACAGAACATAGTTTCCATTATACAGCCTATTTAGAAAAAAGAATTCATAGAAAAATAGACCACAACCGCAGCATTAGTAAAACAAACCACTGAGATTGCGACTGCTCTACCTCTTACATAAGCAGCAGGAAAATGGATAAATAATCGCTTGACACTCAGTTCCATTTATTGTATGTTTTATTTATTCTATCTGGTCAGTATAAAATAATTCAGTTACCTATTTATGACCCCAGGAGGTAATAAAATGCCTAAAGTAGGGATGGAGCCTAAGCGGCGAGCAGATTTAATTAACGCCACACTACTGTGTATTAGTAGTCATGGGATTGATGGCATGACGTTGGATAAAGTGGCTGAGTATGCGGATTGTTCAAAGGGTGTTGTCACTTATTACTTTAAGAATAAAGACAACTTGATTATTGAAGCTTTCAGGTCGTTTTTAGCCTATTATGGTTTGAAGATTAATTCTCAAATTCAGCATACAATGACTCCACAGACCATGATTGAGATTACACTGCAGAACATTCTCCCACCTTATAGTGAGGATGCGCAAATGGCAATCAACGTTTCGGAACTGGAGGGTATTGAACGGATGCATATCCCCCATGAAGTTCAGGCAAAGCTTTTCCTTCATTTCTTTTCTAAAGCCGTGCTCGACCCCCGTTTACAAGAAGTTGTAGCAGCCGGGTACAAGGAAGACATGCAAGGTATCATGAAAATCTTTGACTATGGAAAGATGCTGGGGAGTATGAAGGTGGATGACTCGGGCAGCGCTGCTTACGGCCTGCTGGCCATGGTGGTAGGGCTCAGCTTCTTTAAAGTAGCTAATATTCAACCTATGAACGGTGAAGATAATCGATATATCTGTGAGGACTATGTCAAAAGGTTAACTGGAGGATTATGATGAAAATTATCAAGCTAACAGTGAACAGTATAGGAATTGCTGTTGTAAGTCGCAGCGAAATACTGATACCGCAAATCAAAAACTGAGCATTAGTTCATCCTGAAGTTGAGGGGGCATGTCGAGTGCCAGCAGTATTAAAAAATAATTATCATTATCCAATGGTTAAGATTCCAGGTGGAGAAATAGAGTTAAGAGACGATCGAACCAAAAGGACATGGAAAACCGAACTCAAGCCCTTCCTGCTTGCCCAGTATCCAGTAACAGTCGACCTGTATGATGCGATTACGACTATATCCCCCACTTCTATCGATACAAATCAGATGCCGGTTGTGAATATTTCCTGGCATGAAGCGGTTTCCTTTTGCAATCTGCTTTCTCAACAAGCCGGATTAAATGAATGTTATTCAATAAGGAATAACATTGAAGAAATCATCTGTAATTGGGATGCAGACGGTTATCGCCTTCCTTCAGAAGCAGAGTGGCAGTATGCCTGTAAGGCAGGAACTACAGGATATAGGTACGGAGAAATGGATAAGATCGCTTGGTACAATGAAAATACAAATGGCCAAATCCATAAAGTAGGACAAAAGCAGCCCAACGCATGGGGGCTGTACGACATGATCGGAAATGTGTGGGAGTGGTGTTGGGATTTATATGACGAGAAAGTATACGGTTCCTACCGCATTTTCCGAGGTGGCAGCTGGGCAGAAGAGGAACGAGGCTGTGGAGCTTCTTGTCGTCGTCGCAGTCACCCGACATTTGCTATCGATGATCTTGGATTTCGCCTTGCCCGGTCTTTCAAATAGCGTTGACTCGAAGATGATGATTGCAAGTTACTATAAAAAGAGTTCAAGCAATATTTCTGCTTGAGCTCTTTTAGATTAGACAATCGGCAATTGTAGCGATAAATGACTGCTTCGGCACATACGTTGTCCATTTCGGAAACAGTTAGATCGCCCTGTTCGATTCCATAAAAAAATCGGCCTTAGAAATATGCATGGGCAGGCATACTAAGTTAGGCCGATTCTAATATACTCATAGGATATAACGATGAATCAAGTTACGACTTCTCTGCTGATGCATTCTCAACCATTTTGTTCAGTACATTCTTAAATATCCGCAGGTCCTGTTCGGAAATACCTGCTATGGTCTCATTTTTAAACTTTTCAGCGATCGGCATCAAACTCAGACATATCTTCACGCCTTTATCTGTTAATTCCAACTGCTTAATCCGTTTATCGGATTGAATTCCCTCGCGGCGCAGATGACCCTCGAGCTCCATTTTCTGAAGCATTCTAACCACGCTGGGCTCCTTTATCGACAATTTATCGGCTAGCTCCCGCTGGGTAATGGACTCGTTTTTATAAATATAATACATCGCAATCCATTGACTTCGAGTCATATGATAAGGTCGAAATTCCTTCTCCAACGTTTCCGCGAATATCTTTGCACTGCGATTTGTGACAAATGCGAGACAGTCATCTAAATTAAACAAATGGTACACCAACCAATCCAATTAGTTTCTCTTTAGGTATTTTCCTTCTTTTATCATGATTATACCAAATTTTATAATGGATGCTTGGTGTACTTTTTAACATGCCCTTTATTGGTGCAGCGCTCCAATGCCTAAACCGAAGGCAGCTTCGTGAAGTACTTCACCCGTTGTTGGATGGGCAAAGATCGTCTGTGTAATTTGATGTTCCGACAGCTCATTGCCTATTGCAAGGGTAAGACTGCTGATGAGAGAAGAGGCATCAGGCCCAATGATCGCACCACCAACGATTTTCCCAGATTGTTCGTCCTTGATTAATTTGATAAAGCCATTCGGCTCATTCATCGTTAATGCCTTGCCATTGCTCGAAAATGAAACCTTGCTCACCTGATAGTCCATTCCTTGTTCCTTACACTCGTCTTCAAGCATACCTACACTAGCTATCTCGGGAGATGTAAAAATTACATTTGGAACAGCTATATAGTTCATCTCATCAGGTTGCCCAAGTATCACGTCCACAGCAACAATGCCTTGATGAGAAGCAACATGAGCCAACTGTATAATATTCGTAACATCCCCAATAGCAAAGATATGGTTCACGTTTGTTCTCATTTGTTTATCCACCATAATCCCTTTTCCACGCTCATTCAACAACACGCCGGCCTTCTCAAGCTCCAACCCCTCAAGATTTGGCTCTCGTCCTATGGCGACCAACACCTTTTCGCTAACAAGAAGATGCTCTCCGCTGCTGTCTACGTAGGTGACAACGGCTTGCCCTTCATTTGCACATTGAATTTGGGAAACCTTTGAACGAGTATGAATATGGATTCCAGCCTGTTCAGCCGCAAGCCGTATTTCATCTGAAATATCACGATCCAGCATGGTCAGAAGACGATCCATAAATTCTACAACATGAACCTCTACGCCAAAATTCCGATAAATAAAAGCAAACTCCATGCCAATCACGCCGCCACCTATGATGGTGATGCTTTTTGGCAATTCTTCGCATGAAAGCGCATCCGTACTGTTCATCACAAATGAATGGTCAATGCCTGGAATATTTACTTTGGAAATTTTGGAGCCTGTTGCAACAATGATATTTTTAGAAGTAATATGATAATTCTGTTTACCGGTAACGTGTACTGTAGTAGACGATAAAAATGAAGCCTGCCCTCGAATCACCTTAATATTATTTTTATCCATCAAATAGGATATGCCTGAAATTAAATTATCTTTCACTTCATTCTTACGTCGAATGACCTGAGCCATATCAACTTGCAGGGAAGAACCTGCGTTAATACCAAATAATGCAGATTCTCTGACATGATGACAGACTTCTGAAGATTTAACGAAAGCCTTAGTCGGAATGCACCCCACATTCAGGCAAGTGCCACCCAGTTCTTCTTTTTCAATCAATGTAACTTGAATGCCATGTTTGGCGGCATATATCGCAGCAACATACCCTCCTGGGCCTCCGCCTATAATGAGCAGTTCTGTACTTACTTCCTCATAAGACTGCTGCTCTACAGCTGCTGATTCTTGTCTTGATAATTCTGCCGAATCTGCTTTGGCTATTTCCAATTCAAACAAAACTTGGCCTGAGGTAACTTCGCTGCCTTCTTCACACAGAATCCTCTTAATGCATCCGTCTGCTGTCGCTGTAATCTCACGATTTCCTTTTCCCGTTTCAACCTGTATCAAGACATCTCCTACAACTACCTGATCGCCAACCTTAACATCTATCGTTCCTGCTCTACCCGTTTTACCACCTGGAATGATTGACATTTTAATTTCCACAGCTATTCTCCTTAGGACCCGCAAGACACTTCTAGTCTGTCTTAGGTGGATGTATTAGTGTGTGACTACTCCCGCTTTAACCAATTTCACACCGTTGGCAAGACAATCTCCAACTGGACATGTTCTCTCAACAAATTCTACAAAAGCTTCCGTTTTCTCTTGGCTTTCATTCGTTTTGAAATGCATCACGAAACGAATTTCCTGAAATCCTGGTCTTACATCCGCAAGTCCCATAAATCCATCTGGATCGAGGTCACCTTCAAGTTCGACGTGAAATTCTTCATATGTGAAATTTTGTACTTGTGCAAACGCAGCAACAACAATGGACTGACATGCTCCAAGCGCACACAACACTGCCTCTACCGGATTCATCCCAGTATTGGTTCCACCCAACTCCTCAGGCTCATCCATAAGGATTTTAAACCCTCTCGATTGTGCTTCGACTTGCAGACCACCTGGTAATTTTTTTGCCATGGCTTGAAATGTAGTTAACATAAACTAACCTCCTTCTTGTTTGTGAATATAGTAACATAGTCAGATGTGAATTTCAATAGTTAGCTAAGTAAGTTTTATTAAGGTCTTCTATATGCCTATACGTGACAGACTTTTGCAATACGAAGAACCTCAATCAACTATCGATCGCGCTGATAAAGGGAAGGGTTGAACTTGCTATCATCATGCTTTTTATATGCCCCTGCCTCATAGTCCGGTTCATCAAACTGCACAAGTTATGTATCCACATCAAGGACAAGTATACTTTTTTACCATTACATCACCCTACTATAAAGTTCTCACAAAAGTCTGATTTCCTATTTTTCGTATTTCGCCAATATTCTTCGAACATAGTTTTGAAAAGCTTCTCGAATCTCGGAAGGCTCTATAATCTCGCATTTATCTCCAAACCTCAAAAGTACATCATAACCAGATTCATCATTGATAATTGGAAATGTAGCCAGACAGCTATTCCCTTCAACACTAATAATGTTCTCCTCGCCGTATCTTTCAATCACTTTATCCTTTATAGATAAGGAAATTAGGATCGTGACGGGGACCCATTTTTGGCTCATCCAATCTGATCCGTCCATTGCAAGAGGAGAAAAGTCGCGGGGCGCAAACGCTTCTGGTAACACACACAGCTTGCTTATTCGAGCCAATTTAAATATTCGGTAATCCTCTTTTAGGGTGCAGAAAGCTTGCAGATACCAACTGCCTTCTTTTAAAACGACTTGATACGGCTCTATTTTTCTAGAGGTAACATTGCCATCCATATCGATATAATCCAAAGCCATATATTGCTCTTTGTTTATGGCGGTTTCTACATGGCTTAACAGAGGACGCAAAGCTCGATTCCCTTGATTTAAGGATAAATCGACAGCGTATCTGCTTTCCTTTTCAACTTGCCCGCCTTCACGTCTTATACAGTTTAGCTTTTCCAGAACATGAACGATATCTTTATGATCATATAACTGTTTGTAGCTTTCTAGACTCGTTGACAGTGTTTGAACATCCCTAAGCGTGAATAGGTGTTTATCGATTTTATATGATTTCATTAAACCAACCCCACCTGCAGCACCTTTCGTGGTGAAAATGGGCAGACCCGCCATCGATAAGGTATCGATATCTCTATAAATGGTTCTATTGCTGACCTCAAGCTTTTTGGCAAGTGTTCCAGCATTTATAACCTCGTTTTCCAAAAGAATCATGATCATGGCGATCAGACGATCGATTTTCATAAGGTCACCTCAACTCTAAGTATGCCATACTGTTGTCATATTTAGCATGCTATGTTTTTTATGTACCCACAAAAAAGGATGCAGGAGGAAATTAATATGAGTAACTTTAGATTTGAAAGAAAAGAAGGCTTCCGTTTGGTTGGTTATAAAACAGCTTTAGAGGGGTCAAGCAGCGTACATTCTCCACTGTTCACCACTCACAAAACGACATTTTTCAGAGAAGCCCTTGAAAACGGGCACATGGCACTCCTTCGTCCACTTGCTGAAAGTTCGTATGGTTATGCCGCGATAGCTGTTGAACAAGGGAAGGTCTTCTATTATGCGGGAGTCAAAACCTTGCAGCCTGTATTGGATCAAACCGAAGAGGTTCTGTTTCCGGAAAGCGATTATCTAGTCCTTACAGGTAACGGCGGATTGTCGCGTTTAGCCTTCGACAGGCTGGAGGATCAGGCATTTAACGATCTATTAAATGATGATTGTGAATGGGCCTATACTGGTGCTCCTATCGCAGAAATTCTGTTGAATGGAAAGCCGTCTGATGCCCAGGTCGAAGTCTGGATACCCGTAAAGAAACGAAATAAACACTGAGACGCTGCTTCCTTTCTTATTCTTCAGGCCTAGGACCAATCACACCGAACATCTTGACAAGCGGATTCGGGAAAAGCAGCTATGTTAAAAAGAGAACGTCCCGTTTAAGGACGTTCTCTTGACGTAAAAATTCAGTACCAATATGTATTTTATATATGACTGTCCGCTTACTTTTTCAACAATAAGTCCTAACATCACATAACCAGTATTACTATGGCTAAAGCTTTTACCTGGGGTAAACTCTAATTCAGAATCGCTAACGGTTTTTATAATATCATTTGGATTCCATTCTTTGCTGTAGTCAAATTTGAAATTCGGCTTTAGATAATCCGGAATTCCCGAGCTATGACTTAATAGATGACTTATTGTAATAGACTCTCCATTCGGGAAGTCTGGAAAGTATTGCGAAATTGGATTGTCTAAGTTACCTCGACAGTTGTCTAGTTAATTCCTACCAGAAAGATGCTTGGGCATGTTTAAAAAGCCTACCAAAAGGCAGGCTTCTTTATTTGAGACGTGTCACGTATCAAACAAATAGTATTAATGACCACAATTAAAGCTCTATTTCACCTGCTTGATCCTGCTCTAGATGAACAAGTGGAACAGGCGAGTAAATAAACGTATCCCCGTCGTCTTCAAGCTTATACATGATACAATACAAAGCTGAACCTCGCTGATCGCCACTCGGTATAGGGAAAATCATGGCTGGACAGCGCAGCTCAGCAGAATGAACACTCGCACACAGATCTTTATAAGTCACAGCAGCGAGGTTGTCGATATCAACGAGATGCTGTTGACAATCCCCGATAACTTGCATGTAATACGCTATATTTTGATTATACTTATTCGTAAAACTCCGCTTATACTCTTCAATACTAAGAAAGCAGCATTCCCAATCCAAGGGTGGGATACTTAACACATAACGATAGAACTTCAATTTTCAGATGCCTCCTCTTTTGTCTATAAATATTTTTGAAAAGATCCATCCTCCTTAAGTATAACATCCTCGATTTAATTGCCCTTCCACACCAACAAAGTCACCGACTCCACATTTGGTGGGTACTGAGTGCAGGATACTTTTTTACCATGTGTACACATCGAATAAGTTGAACTACTGACGCTGTGCAGATATCCAACGTTCAAGGGAACATGTCAGCTGCCACCATGTTCATCAAAGTTAATAATTGACACTCTGAATAACATAGGTTACTGTTAACCTATGTTATTTATAACGAGGTGTATTCATGTCAATCCAATCAGCAATATTAGGCATACTGAGTTGGAAGTCCTCAACAGGATATGAACTAAAAAAGATTTTTGAGGATTCCTCCTTCATGCATTGGTCCGGTAATAATAATCAAATTTACAAAGCTCTAATGAATCTGGAAAATGATGATTTTGTTACGAACGAAGTGGTTCACCAAGATAACTCTCCTTCAAAAAAAATATATACCATAACAGAAGAAGGACGTAATGAACTAAAAAAGTGGCTTGTCTCATCACCAGAAGCTCCAGAAATAAAAAAAACATTTTTGGTACAGCTTGCATGGTCAGATATGTTAAGTGATCAAGAATTAAGTAAGGCACTCTCCACATACGAAAATGAAATCAAACTGCAATTGATTATGCAGAAGGAGAAACACAGACGTGCTCTTCATTCACCTAATAGAAGCGCTAGGGAAAACTTAATATGGGAAATGATTTCAGAGAACATGATTTCAACCTATCATAATGAACTTAATTGGGTTCGTGAAACCCGTCTGAAGTTGTTTGAAAATAAAGTGATGGAGGAAAAAGACAACATGAAGTATCACGTTAGAGAAAAAGAGAATAAAAAATATATTGAACTGATTTCAACAACTGAACCTTTAAGTACAGAGAATGATGCACTTGATCTAATAGCTATATGCTGGGAACATGAGGCAAATGCGCTTATGGTACACTATGCAACCATATCAGCGGACTTCTTCAAGCTTAAAACTAAAGTAGCCGGTAATATGATTCAAAAATTTATAAACTACGGTATAAAAGCTGCTGTTATTATTCCTCCAGAGACCATTCAAAAAGGCAGATTTAAAGAAATGGCCATGGAAACGAACAAAGGCAATCATTTTAGATTGTATGAAAGTATAGAAGAAGCTGAAACATGGCTCCTGAAATAGAAAGAAGGGCGAGATGCGGTGGGAAATATATATAAATCAGAAGTAGGCAAACGAGAAGTTTTAGAACAGTACCGAAAAATACTTGCGAGCTGGCCCGTGGAAAACCACCAATACGAAGTTGAGACAAGATTCGGACCGACTTTTGTCATTGAGTCAGGATCAAAGGGCAGTCCCCCTCTGATCCTCCTCCATGGAAGCGTATCGAACTCGTTCACTTGGTACGGTGATGTAGCTTCTCTTTCTAAAACTCACCATGTTTACGCTATCGACATTATTGGAGAAGCCGGATTATCCGCAGCAAGCCGACCAGGCTACAAAAGTGGTGCATATGCTCTATGGTTGAACGAAACCATACATGCACTTAAATTAAGCTCCTGCTCAATTGTAGCGATGTCATTAGGCAGCTGGATGGCATTGAGCTTCGCTACCACTTATCCGGAAAAGGTTGATCATTTAGTTTTGCTTTGTCCCGGAGGGCTTGCACGTGAAAAAGCCAGTTTTCTTTGGAAAGCAATCTTTTTCTCACTTCTTGGCAAATGGGGACAGCTACAAACACTTAAATTAGTGGGTGCTGGTCATATTTCTTCATCATCGTTATCTGGATTGGGAGAAGATCCTCCATTTGCATCACTTGTGTTCAAGTATTTCAGACCACGAACTGCAAAAATGCCACTATTTAGTGATCAATCCCTTCATCAATTAACGATGCCGATTTTAATGCTTTTTGGCGATTCTGATCAATTATTACCGGCTAGCAAGAGTATGAATCGACTTAAACCATTTGCACAACAAGCTGAGATCGAGCTGCTGCCGGATACAGGCCACCTCATTGTCAACCAAGCTGATAGGATACTAAAATTCTTGAATCTTCAGAGAAGTTGATATGCTGCCACAAACCATAAAATTAAGGTTTTCCCAACATTAGCCCTCCTGTTGATCAACGAGAGATGAGCTCAATGTCTGGAAACCCGTTCTTGTTTCGTCACTAACAATAACGCCATGGAATGCACAATCAGGAGACATGTTTCCGGTTCAGGGTATGGTAGAAATCGCGAGGACTTGCTTGCGTTGAAGCTCCAACTTTAGCGTATATGGCAGCTGAAAACCTTACTCCAGACTCTTGAAGCGTTCAAGCTGCATCCCACTGTGCATGAAGATCCCGACTGCCACAGCAATCAGCACGAACATTACGCTCAGCCCCAGCAGCGTGCCCATTTCCGTCGAATTGTTATTAGACATAATCGTATTATTTTCAAATAGTGTATCCAGAACTAGCAGCAGTGCCACCCCGCTTGCGCAGAGACCCGTCCATAGCCTGGCGCTTCGTCTTGAAGCCGTATAGATGTAAACCTCTTTTACCGTCAGCACAGGTACTGCCTACTCCAGTCCAGTTGAATGGAAACCAAGTTCGACAGTCAGTCCCTCAATATTGCCGAATTCCGAAGTATAGGTACTTTATAAAACTGATTTAGACAAAAAGAGGGGTTCTCAGCCCCTCTTTACTATTCACGCAATACATCTAATGCTCAATCTAAATACACGTTGGTCAGGTGTGTCCCATGCAATGACAAGAGGAGCGAGGTATTTATCCAGATCACTATGTCCTTCTCAAAGCCGTTCAATTACCCCTGCCTTATACGGCTGACATTTCGATTCATCAGATGTCGAACGACCCAGCTATAGATTGTTTTCTTGAGTGGGCTGAGCCCTTGTTGATGAACGGAGAAGAAGGCATCGGGACTGTCGTAAATCCCAAAATCCCGAACGATTCCTTCTTTTTGCACGTAGGTATCGTTTTCATTCCAATAAATTTCCGGGTTTTGAAAATGATCTGTAGCAACACCGTAACCGCAAAATGAACCCGTACAATGTCCGAATTTTTGCTGAAGCTTGGTCAAGTAGGGAATATCCAGTATAAACCCTTCGATATTCAACCACTTGCCTTCATATAACACTTCAACCCAGCTGTGAACGATCTCCCGGGGCGACAGTTGGTAATACCACCCTTTCATCGCTCCCTTTTGCAGCTTTTTATCAATGGCAAATCCATGCATGCGGCAAGGCACTCCCACAGCCCTCAGCAACGCCATAAACAGCACACCCTTTGTATTGCACTGACCGTAGCCATTCTGCAATACTTCTGACGCCGGAATATCATCCGCCCTATTATAGCCGAACAGGATTTCGTCACGGACGTAGTTATAAATGCCAAGAATTTGTTCCTTCCTGGGCATACGATCCCACTGGCGACTGTGAATGACCTGCCTGATCAGGGGATGAGAATAGTTCAGCAATTCCGTTTCCTTCAAGTATGCTCTCATTGGAAACACCTCCTGCACCAATTGTACGGTTAATGCAGGCAGGAAACTTTTAAAAAGACGCTATCTTTGCGAATATCCTTCGCCGTCATTCCCAGGAGCCGCTTACTGGTGGCGGCTAAATGCGACGGACTGTCAAATCCCGCCGCCATAGCCGCATCCGTAATGCTGAGCCCTTTAAACATAAAATAAGTTGCCTTCTGCAGCTTGTGTAACAGCATGTATCCGCTAAGCGATATGCCTGTATTCTCTTTAAAGAGATGCGACAATCTGCTGTTGGACAAACCCATTTGCCTGGCGTATAGACTTACGGAGTGCTCGGAGTCGGTGCAATCTTTTATAAGCTGTATAACCTCTCTTATTCTCGAATCAACAATAGCTGTATTTACATGATCCACGCCCATTAGCTTCATAAGTTGTCCCAGAAAAGAAAGATAGCTGTCCGTATCCTTAACGCCAGGATACTTTTTTGACACAAATTCGCGAACAGCCTTCATCATCCCCGGCGGAAATACATGATAATTCCGACCCTCTATATATCGCTTAAAGCTTGCCGCTATCTCAGAGGTGCTGTCCATCAGAAGAAGCATCAAAGGGTGCCCCGCTCCTTTTAGCCGATGAACCACATTGGAATGGATAATGATGCCGGCGCAACTCAAGCTTTGTCCCTCTACATCAATGTCAAATTCGTCCTCCAAAGAGATGGTCACCTGTAAAAAAGAATGCTGATGTTCATCCGCATTAATAGTATTGGATATCACCAGCAAGTGATGCTCCGCCCCATACAAGATCATCATCAGACTTTTAACGAGCCGCGGAAGCCCCTTGCAGCATAGTAGGATTCTGCTCCATTGTGGTACACAAAGACCGTGTCATAGCGACGATCGCAAAAGATGGCCCCGCCAAGATTTCTAATATTGGAAGGCGTTACCACCCAGCTTGATGTTTTCAGATCGAAATTTCCAAGCTGCTGCAGTTCCCGGTATTGTTCCTCCGTTAAAAGCTCAATGCCCATGTCGGCTGCCATATCAACCGCATTGTTTTGCGGTTTATGCTCTTTCCTTGACTCCAGCGCTGCACGGTCGTAGCACACGCTTCTGCGGCCTTTAGGACTTTCGGCCACACAATCATAAAATATGTATTCGCCCGTCTTATGGTCATACCCAACAACATCGGGCTCGCCGCCGGTTCTTTCCATTTCATGAAGCGACCACAGTTTCTCCGTATTTGCTTCGAGCCTTGCTTGCACGTTAGCCCATTCCTGCCCTTCATGGCGGTTCATGTTTTTCTCGAAACGGGCTTTCAAAGCTTTGAGGAGTCCCTCGTGTTGTTCTGGTGACAATTCCGTCTTATTGCTAATGTCGTTTCCCTTTGTCATGTTTGTTTCTCCCTTCAAATAGGTTCGTTCTAACACCTTCATTTTCATCTTTTCCCACTAGTTCTCTTTAATACAGAAAAAACCTTATTCGAATCCATGATGCCAACTAATCCATTCTCATAGGGGAACCGATCAAACATGCAGTTGGGTTGGTCCCCGATTCGAGTGCCATCTCAGCGTTTTTTTAGCATTTTATCAATGCTTTTTTGTTCCTTATTTTAAAAACCCAAGACAAATATCAAACCAGGATTCACTCATGGATCTGCCTAATCCTGTGTATTGCCAACTATCAAATTGCGTAAGAAATAGCCCTATCATATTTCTTTAATTCTTTTGCTCTATAATATAATATCTGTGGGTCAGTTTCAGCTTGATTTTCAAGGATATCAAAAAGCTTCTCCGCCTCTTCGAGGTCGTCCAAATCTATAGCCCTTGTTAATAAACTTTCCTCTGGAGTTTCTGATCTGTTCGATATTTGGTCTGACTTCTTTCGCATTCATAACTCAATCTCCTATGCATAAATGTGAATGTTGTATTTCAATTAAGCGTGTATGCCGATGACCTATTGGTACTGTGCGAATGGATAGCTTTTGTAATCACTATAGCATCTAGATTATGATGTCGCTTATATAAAAGCAAAAAGAGGGGGCTACTATTAGCCCCCTGTCTTATTCCTATTAGCAGTGTTTGTCCATCATTGTAATCTATGATCAAACATTAATTGTATTTGAATACCGAATGGGTCTTCAATAATACCGTATGCTTTACTAAACACATTATTGGATAAAGGAACAATGATTTTCACTCTATCATCTGTAATTAAGCTATTATAAAAATGTTGAATTTCTGCTAAGTCAGCACTTTGAATACATAATGAAGTGTTATTGCCAACTTTATATTCTTCACTGGTATCCATTGTATCTTCCGCTATCATTACTTTTGTTCTTCCGATGGATAAGACGGAGTGAGAAATATAATTTTTATTTTCATCCGTAAGCTGTATGGAACTGTCACGCCTTGCCATGTCTTGATAGGTAACAAGCAACAATTCCTCTGCTCTAAAATGGTGTTTGTAAAAATGTATAGCTTCTTGTGCTCTTCCGTTCATAGATAAGAAAATGGCGACTTCTAGTGTTGTACTCATGGTATTAATCTCCTTTGATGTATGACCTTGAACTCATCATAATATATAAAGGTATCAAAACATGACAACTTTATAAGGAGGTTTCCATATGAAGAAATCAGAAAGATTAAATGACATGATAAGATACTTAAACAGTCGAGAGTTCTTTAATTTACATGACCTAATGGATAAATACAATATTTCTAAAAGTACCGCTCTACGTGATATTAGTTCATTAGAACAGTTAGGCATGCCTATTTTTTCGGAACATGGCAGACATGGGCGATATGGCATCTTAAAAAATAGATTGTTATCCCCCATTAATTTTACGATTGATGAAGTGTATGCTCTGTACTTTGCCATGTTAACGTTACAATCTTATCAATCAACACCATTTCATTTAAGTGTTACGAAGCTAAATGAAAAGTTTGAACACTGTCTTTCTAAACAACAAATAGAGCAGATTCACAAAATGAAAAAAGTCCTACAGTTTGAAGTATATCAGCATCAACATGTTAGTCGTTATTTAGATAACATTCTAAAAAGCATTCTTAATGAGAGCCATTGTAAGATTCAATATGTAAAAAATAATCAGACAACAAGTTACCATGTTCAATTTTTCAAAATTTCCGCTAAGTTTGGTCAATGGTATGCTGCAGGAATAGAGTTAAATACAAATAAATATAGAGTTTTCAGATGCGATAGAATAACCTTTATAGAAGAAGAGGACATCAAATCTCACTTTTCTATAGACGAACTCGTCAGTCGCTCATTAGAAATGTATCAATCTGAGAAGGGGATTAACTTTGAAGTAGAGATTGCAGAACAAGCAAAGGATCTTTATTATAAAGAACATTATCCTTCTATGAAAATAGAAAATGGCAATAGAACCGTTATTAAAGGGTTCTATAATCAAGGAGAAGAAGAGTTTATAGCTAATTATTTTATGAGATACGGTAATTATGTTGTATCCGTAAAGCCTGAATCATTAAAGCACATTATCCAAGATAAAGTAGAGAATCTCTTAAATCACTATCGAAAAATATAATCAGCAAAAAGGAGGGGGCTACGCCCCTCCTTGCTATTTCCGCCATCCCTCTTAACTACTTGTCTGTGCGCACCGTTTTAATGCTTCCAACCTTTTTGCACGCTCAAACGCTTTATGTAAAAACTCATTAGCTGATATATCCTCATAATCCCAATTCATGGCCTCTATTGCAGTCGCGCCTGAATAATCCGTTTCCGCAATTTTTTTCATGGTTGTAGACCAATCGATCGTGCCGTCAAAGGGTAACCCGTGTTGGGCATATCTTCCGTTATTATCATGTAAATGTAGTGCCATCAGCCGAGAACCGTACATGGATAATAAATCATGGTCTGGATAGTGGCTGTAGTGATGTCCAGAGTCATAACAGAATCCGATACGCAGGGAATCCACCTGCTCCAGCACATATGCCAAATTGGAAAGGTTCCATAAATTCTCCATTGCCACATTGACACCAAGCTGTTCAGCTTTTTCAGTGATTCTCTTGATTCTATCCAGTCCCAATGTGTTACATGGATTGTCTTCGTTGGGCAGGTGCACCACCATTGTCGGAATCTCAAATTCGGCGCAATCTGCAACACATTGCAAATAGCAATCCGTTGTAATTTCACCGTCCAGATTGTCAAGCCAGAGGTTGTTTTCGTATTGGACGGGTGTGTGGATATTTTCTATAAAAAGACCCGCTTCTCGCGCCATTTGCGGCCCGTTGCGGTAATCGTTCCGACCAAAGCAGTCACGACCAAAACCATCACTCCACCATAATAACACGCCATCAAATCCAGCTTCTTTTATTAACTTATAACGTTCCTTATTGGGCAATTCATTGCCAAACCAATCATAAATGGTAATCATAAGCCACTTCCTTTCCTGATTTTTCCATCATAGCTTTTATATAAGTCATAGACTTCATCCTAACAAAATTATACAAAAAAATATAATATACTTAATCACCTTTCCAAAAGAGAGCCGCACAGGTTTCTCAAGTTCTTTGCACGTTTGTATTGTTGTATCAATAAGAGCCTCTTCTCGCTGAGGAAGAAACAATCTCTTATTTAATACATCCTCCCAAATAACTGTGTCACAAAAAACTCTGTAACTGACTTTAGCTAAATACTCATCTTCATTCAACTAATAGAAGCGCTAGGGAGAGCTTAATATGTGGGAAATGATTTCAGAAAACATAATTTCAACCTATCAAAATGAAATTAATTGGGTCCGTGAAACCCGTCTGAAGTTGTTTAAAAAGCAAGTTATGGAGGAAAAAGACAACCTGAACTATCACGTTAGAGAAATAGATAATAAAAAATATATTGAACTGATTTCTACAACTGAACCTTTAAGTACAGAGAATGATGCACTTGATCTAATAGCCTTATGCTGGGAACACGAGGCAAATGCGCTTATGATACACTATGCAACCTTATCAGAAGACCTCTTCAAGCTTAAAACCCTAATTAGCCGGTAATATAATGATTCAAAAATTTATAAACTATGCCGCACACAAGACAATTAAGGGTTTCCCGACATTAGTCCTCTGGCCTAACATCGAGAGCGGAGCACAATGTCTGGAAACCCTTTGTTTATGGTCATTTTATGCCCTATTATTCAGCTACCTTTGACATCAATACTACACACTCCATAGTGTCGTCCTAGGAACAAGGAAAACACTATGAGGAGACATTTTTGCGATTCAGGGTATGGTAAACATTGCTGAACATGCCGTACAAGATTCCGGAAATTGAAAATAAAGTCCAGTTGACGTCCCATCGATGATAGTCAAAGCCAGTGAACAGGAACACCACCGTCGCCAAAGGCCACACACAGCTCCACAGCTGTCATGATCCGCTCCTCTTCCTTTTTCTCAGCAGCGATGTACGGCTCCTCCAGAAGCTTCGTATAAGCTCCTTGGATATTTCCTACCAAGACTGAAGATACGAACTTTATGCAACATAGGCACCATCGCGGATAGGTAACTACTGGTTACGACTGCTCTGCGCCTTGACTGCCGGCATAATAAGGTTCTCCCGGATCTATATCGATAACAACCCGATGCGGTGCGGCCAGCCCGTATTGGTGCTCGCAGCGCCAGCGCATCTCTTCAGTGAAGCCAATTGTTTCCCCGTCGACAATAACGTCCCCGCGGTCGAATAAATAATAGGCGATATTAAGCAAATTTCCGGCTACTTCATCAGGCTCCAGATCGTAATAATGACACTGAACATCCGGAATGCCAAGCGCGGCGAGTCCCAATGAATCCATCAGACCTTCAGGGCGGCCGCTGCCTGTGCCTTCAACATTATAAAAACGAAGGTTCAGAGCACCATATAACAGTTCGCCTCCTTCAATCGCCGCCAGGTAAGCGTTAGGTTCGACGAGCTTATCGCTTTCCCGGAAATAGATGGCGTCGCAAGGCACCGTTTCCAGCACCGCCCGCAGCGAGCCGGTGAACAGCTGCAGCCGCGATTTGGGATCGAGTCCCGATGCCATCATGTCGATCAACAGCAGCGAGTGCTCGCAATCACTCACGACTTGAGCGGCTTCCCGCCAATGCCAGGACTGCTGAATGGCCGACTCGTAGTCCGTAACCGGGCGGCTTTCTGTATCCATCAGGCTGGTTTGCGCCGGCATTTCGCCTTTAGTATATTCAACCATATAATTCAAATGGAAAAAATGCAGCAAATTCTGATCTTCCTGACTGTTCGCTTCCCACACAGCAAGTCCCGCGGCATCCGGATGATGTTCTCCGCGATCAACCTTACCCGTGTAAAGTTCCATCTTCTCGTAAAGCATGTTTCGGTCCAGCTTCGGCGGCTGCTTGTATTTTAACTCCACAGCGTACACCTGGGAAAAACCAAAGTCCTTTTCCTGTTCAAGCATCTCATTCGCCTCAATATCATTCTTCACCGAAGCAATTGCGTTTGGCTGCACTGTCCCTGATTTCTCTTGATGGTCTGTTAGTCCAACCTCGTGACGACTCCATTTCAATAACAACGAAGTATCTTCATCATCGGGATCAAGTTTATTCGCCATTTCGAATGCTGTTACTGCATCCTCATATTGCGATAGGTAGTAGTAGGCATAACCCACACGAAAATGCCAAAGTGAGTCATGCTCACCTTGCGTTTTGATCGTCGAAAGTTGCTGTAATGCTTCATCGTAACGTTCCAGATTGTTTAATACTCTCGCCAAATGGCTAACTATATCATAGTCTCTGTCCTGTTCGGGAATTTCCGCAATCCTGCCTACTATTTTTTCAAATTCATCCTCTTCATGCCAGAGGTTTAGCTGTTCCAACAGGTCTCTTTCCATAACACTACCTCCTATGCTTCCAAAAGCATCTTAGATACTTTTCTAGTTTTATATCGGAAAACCTCCTTACTTCGCTAATAGGAAACCAACAATTGATAAAAACTCTCCTTTATCACAAGAGTCATCGGTGTCATTACCTTCATTACACTCACGCTTATTAAGTTCTTCCAATGCCCTTTCAATTCCGGAATCAAGCAGAAACCTCCTCAACGTATCTATCGTGACAATCACGCATTACCCACTCCACCATAAAAAACGCCTCAGAGATAATCTCTGAAGCGTGATTACTTGCAAAACATATTTATATCATCTAAGGCTGAATGAGCATGCCCTCTAACAAACGAACTCTCATCTTTCAATGCATGATGGATAAGAGGAATAATCAGTTCCTTATTAACGGATCTGTGTATTCTTGCAATATGCCCAAAACATAGAATGGCTATTCCTCTTATATTTTCGTTTCTGTGCTGACTATATCGAACCATCAGTTCTTGTACAAACTCTCCATCGTCCGCATGTAACGCTAGGGAAATTAAGCCTTTTACTTTTGTAGCAGGGTCATCCGAATTGATTAGGTTTATGATCTCTTGATTTTTCTCTATGTTGTTGCTGTATCGCTCCACTCGCTCGTGAACCATGTTATCTAGTGTCTTTTCGAAGGAGTCGATCTCCTGCCATATTTGTGGAGTAGATTCATTATTTGCTATTCTAAGTTTTTCAAATGCATGTATTAAGCTTTTCTTTGTTTGAATTTCTTTATCCGTTTGTTTTAAAACCCTTTGTCTATCTCTATACATGATGTAGTGCTTTTTAAAGTTCTCCCGAGCCTCTGTAAGTGAATAGTCTTGATTTGGACCGCCCCTAACTTTATCTGCGTGGGGGTCATCTTGTCCATCATCTTCCCAATTACATAAACAACAAATCTCCCAACCTCGTCTTTCTTCTAGTGTGGGATAACCGCAACAGGGACAATGATGCCGATTCATTTGCCACTTACCTTTCTTTTTTAGATATCAATGATTACTTGTCTCTTTTCATCATGAACTCTTTTTTCAAAAAGCTTCCCCTGATATAGGTGAATACGTAATTTATGATTACGTACTACGCCCTAGTTCATAAAAATAATGCACAATGGGATGCTTTAACTTTATCTTCTCAGTCATATTTAATATTCGCTGTTTTCCAACTCGTCTGTCCACCAAAGCCAGAATATTTAATAAGATATCATCGCTCTCTATGCTTTCCTCTATAGAAGTGGGTAAAAACTTATTAGCTGTAACGACAAAATTTGATTTACTTAATGAGGTTGTGCCAACAAAAGCTCTTTTACATACTCTGTTATTTTTCTACGATTAGTCGATCCTCTGGAACTGTTCCTTTCCTACGAAAGCGAAGCAGGCTTACGTTTTCTAACGTCTAATATGGATATATTTATGTACAATTGTACTGTATCCGTATAAACATGTTCTCTAATGAATCGCATACTTTTATCGTACTCATCATCCGTAAAACAAGCAATTAAATAAAAAGCATTCTTGTATTTGGTCGATAGCATATAATCCGTTAATTGCTTTTCATATCCTTTTTTTAAATAAGAACTGCTTGCTCTCTTTATTTCTACTAGAACCTTCTCATCTTCGTTAATATTTTTATATAACTTAAAGTCAACTCTTCCATTCCCTAGCACAGCTTCTCTAGTGATTTCTACTTCTTGATTATAAAAGTAAGCGTCCATTATATTTTCTAGAATTAGCTGTATGCGTTCTTCTTTTACTGGAATATCGTTCTCCCAAAATAATTTGTATAAATTTCCGTGCTTTATTCTTTCTTCAATATATTTCAGCATCGAAGAAACTTCACCGGTAAGTGTGATATGCTTTGTTTTATATTGCTCTTGAATATCAAGGGGGAGCAATTCAAAATAGTAGTCTATGTTAATACCTAATCTTTCTTCTATGATTGTATTTCTAAGTTTACGATTATTATATAAAGAATCAATAAACAAAAAGTCTGTATCTGTAAACAAATAGTCTGGATAAACAAAGACATCGTAAAAGCAACTCTCATATTCTTCTATGGTCAATTCACAACATTCTTTAAATTCTGTTAGACTAGCTTCCTTAATTAATAAATGACATCTTTCATCAAAATAAATTTGATTAAACTTCGGCAATTCTTTTTGCAAATCTGCCATATAATCAATGAATCTATACAAAACAAATTCATGAATCGCATTCATTTGATGATAAAATGTGTCTCCAGTCCAGTAGTATAGTTCTTCAATTGTTTTCACACATTTATGATATTGTTCTCTGTATAAATACTTTGGGAGAATTTCTTCAATTATATCTCCAATATCTGTCTCTTCATTAAATATTTCTATCTTTAAAAAATGATGAAGTACATAATTATATGCGTTTTGGTGACAAGTCTCAAACAGAATCACATAAATTACCTCCCTTCAATTTACCTACCCCTTATTTTACTGCCCATTTTGCTCTAGCTACCTCGGTCCGTGAACAATTTAATTAGCTTCGTCATACTTTCTCAATGAGATTCTAAATACACCCGCCAATGTTGCAGAATTTAGATAAGGATGTCCAAAATGAAATGTTGTTTTTTCCATCTGTTCTCCGACAATTTTATTTAACTTACTAGCATCAGTTATCTTTCTCTCTGTAAACTCTTCTTCCAAAGATTTTCCGTATATAAATTCATATTCTTTCATCCCTTGTTTTAACCAAAATGTGTCGTAAAATGTTGTACCATATGCACGAAGCCAATCCCACATAATATCCTTATTTGCAATGTTGGGATTCTCCAAATGACATCTGTGACATAGTAGAACAAGATTAGAAGCCTTATCTTCACCACCTAAAGAATTAGGAATAATATGACATCTTTCTAACGACTGTTTGTACCCACATCTCCAACATCTTTCATGCGCTTCGGATGCATCTACACTTAATCCACACTCATCTACAATTGAAAACCAATAATCCACAATCGCCTTTTTTGAAGTTTTAATATTTTGATTTTCCATATTCATGCTCCTTCTTAGTCTAAATTGTGCGTCATATATGTGGCATTGCTATCTTACTCATTGCCCCTCATAGAATGATATTGAGTAGGGTAAAAGCATACGAAAAACCAATACAGACTTCCTAATATAGGATATCAAATATTAAGCGCTTTCTAAATACAATAATATTGTGGTTATAATACTTATCGCATCCCATTTTCGAACTATTTAATATGACCAACTCTAGATTTTCCATATAAAGGTTACTATTCTTGCCCGGTCGAGCACGATAAATTTTACGGTAGGTTTAACCCTATGTGTCTGCATCCACCAATTACGAAGGAGCGCAACAGTTGAGAATACATCCGCAAAATACGTTTATTCTGAGCTATGTTAGCACTAACAAAAAAGAGAGCTTCTAAAGCTCTCTAAAGGCTGGATGTATTAGCCCTTGGGTGGGCTGATCCACCGGGCGCTCATAATATTGCGACTGAACTGGATCTTGCATTGGTACTGGCGGCTGCATTTTTTGATAAGGCTCATCCACATACATGATTCTGCGCTGAACTTGCATAAGCCCATTCACGACGCGAAGTGCGGTCCAAAATAGTACAATGCCAACGCCTACGTACAGCATATATTGCTGATTATAGGTCCAATCGATATGAAAATAATTGAACAAGCTATTCTCCAAAATATCAATCTGGATTTCATTCATCAAAATGATATGCACGACTGGAAGAGCAATAAGTCCAAGTCCTACTGACAACACTGTTACCATAATAACAAAGAAGATAATGCCTGTTACAAATCTCTGTATTACGAGCAGCAGATTTCGAATGAACAGCCCACTGTCAAAACCTCTCACCATTCGCATAAACCAGTTTTGCCCAGCTACAGACTGTTGATGATTGTAGGGATATGAAATAGGGGCAGTCGGTAAACCTAGAATTTGTCGAATCATGCCTTGTTCGAAATTTACAATCCCATTCAAAATTTTAACTACTCCAAAAAACAGCGGTATTCCGATAAATAGTGGAGTTAAAGCGATCGATAGAGCAAGACCCGTCACCGCTATTGTAAAATAGATTATCCCTAACGGGAGAGATAGCAAAAAATAGAGGATCGTTGCATAGGTTTTTGGATTAAAAAGCACCCAATTCACTTTGCCTGCCGGCGTTGCGGCAGCCGCTTCAGTTGCCTTCATATTCACACACTTCCTTTGGATTTATAAGTTCACGCTCTATGTTATAAATCCAGTATAACGGCCTTACTCGCCAGCCATAACCGTCTTAGGAAGTGCCTGAGCCTAGCCTTTAGACTAGGATCTATCTAGCTCAAGATAAAGCTAGAGAGACATCCCTTTCAGTATCACTATATAAGTTTAGGCTCAAACTAATTAAGAAGTTTGTTTTCCTGGACGCTATGTTGGCTGCATACATGCTTAACATACCTGTAGTAATTTCCACAAACGTAACCTTCACGATAGTGAACATACCATAAGCTTTTTGAGCAATCCGCACAGTAAAGGCGCTGCATCAATGCAGCGCCTCCGTACCATTGCCAAGTTTGATCACAGCATCCAGCCAACCGCCCTATAATTAGGCGGTCCATTCTGAACATACTATCGCTTAAAACTATAGTAATGCTATCAAATCACGCTTTGCAAAATACTTTTCATTCCAGGAAATAGACGGGCAAAGACATTAAAATATATCATGATGAAAGATAAAATAATAGCTATCGGTAGAATAACCAAAACTCTCTTTTTGTTTTTCGGGATTGTAAGTAACAAAACAACTATCATTACTAGATATATTCCCATGAGCCATGGTATTAAATAGTAATGAGTGTGAACGGGTAAGTAAGCATTGCGTAATTCAAACCCTTCTAACAGCAATGCTGTGATTGGGAGGGCCGAAACAATAATGGAAAACAATCCGCTTCCACGCGCATACCACATAATATAAGCACAAACAGGTGATACAGCCGCGCATATGCTCCAAAAAATAATTTCCCTTTCCGGGAAAAAATGCAGCACAAACGTTGTATACACATAATAAACGGTAAGCATCGACCCAAAAAAGACGAATATTTTTAATGCCGCTAATTTGGGAGAATAACTGAAAACCGATAAAAGTGCTGCAACAAATATCCATATACCAACACGATCACCTATATTAGTGAATATGGGGTTAAAATCAGGACTATCCACAATTTTTGCTGCTAAACCCAAAATAACTCCGACAATAATTGCATATACGATTGAAAAGACTTTTTGTTTTGTAGTTGATTCGTTCGCAATTCTAGTCTGATTCAACTTATTAGCTATTTCCATTGTACCCTCCAATTCTTCAAACTTATTTCATATCCAGACTAAACTTCCAGTACCTTCAATAAAACAAAAAAGAAGCTGCAACATGAGTTAAACATTATGAAAAACGGTCGAGATCTTGACTCGTTATGCTGCGAGTGGCAAAAAAACGAACCCCCTGCACCTTTTCTAAAGTACAAGGAGTTCGTTTTATTACATTCGAGATATATTCACCCTAAAAAGGTGCATACGAAACCACTATTAGCATTATGGCTTGGGTGTATATTCGTTGGCATTCATCGCATTGGCTTCGACAGAGATCCAATACAGAGTTCCAGGTGTCTTCAAGTATAGGTTTAAGGAGTCTTCTGTGTACGGGCCAGATGTGACTTTGAAGTTGCCTTCACGATCAACGGATACCGTTACATCTTCAATTTGATTTGACTTCTTCCCACCCGTCTGTACCATCATCGTCGTCTGTTGGCCAGCAAGAATGGTGAATTTACCTTCAACCGTTAAGGTACGATCAGGATGATAGGTGGCAATGAACGTATAATCTTTGATCACTTCAGGTTTTTTGTAGACTTCTCGTTCAGGTAAAGGAGGCAGGTATTCAACAGGTGTCCGACTGGCTGGTCTTGCGCGCAATGACCTCAGCTTGGGCTTCAGTTCTGTAAGCAATTGAACAGCCTCGCCGCGAGTCATTGTACGGTCTGGCTCAAAGCCATTGAGCGTTGAATCCATAGTCCCTTTCATATAATTCATACCAAGCACATACCAGATGGCATTGTAATTGACGTAATGGACGCCGTCAGCCGCAGCTATAATTTCTGCAACTTTCCCTCTCGTAATCGGCTTATCTCTAGATGGAATGCTAGCCAATCCAATCAGCGGGATGTTTCGCATCTCAGCAATCCGGTAGGCAGCATCAGCGGCATGTTTCTTTTTTGCTGGTGAGTAAGCCTCAATATGGATTTGATACTGCTGTAGGAACATCGTCCAGAATTCAGCTTCTGTTACCGTGCTTGCAGGCTTGCTTGCATTCAGTGGCGGATAAGTCTTCGTCTTTAAACGTGGTAGAACCTTGACCTGAATTCGTTCAGAGGACAGATTCCCCACATGAGCCGTAACGTAATAATTACCCGCCTTTATTCCCTTGAAGGTAGCAGGGGACAAGAGCTTTAGCCCTACTGCATTACTGCTGACATAACGTACTTGGTTTGTTAGGGGTTCCGTGACATTATCGTCATATCGTCCTGTAATCCGAATAGAGGCCTCTTCGCCTTCATTAATCAGAATCTCTTTCGCAGCTCCTGATATGCCCACTAACTGATGGCCCTTGCCGGTCTTGAAGGACCAGGATAGATGCTGCGTCTCGGATGAGCTAGCGGTACGGTATGCCAGATTGACACGATATGTATGATAACCCTGCAATATGGACTTCGGATAAAGGAACAGGGTACGCTCCCTCGAGACTTCTTCATAAAAAGGAACGTTATTTCCCTTCTCGTCCGTGATGCTTGTTTCATGCCAATCCAGCTTGCCAGAGACTGACGCAGAAATAATATAGCCTGAATGCTCGACATTGAACTGATCCAATGGATTCGGCACTTCATTCCCGTAGAATCCTACTGGCACATTGGTCATCCCTTGATAAGGATAAACAAAGATACGGTTACTTTGCACGGAGGACTGGTATGAACCGCCTAGATTAACAACAGCTGTTCCATCAACAAGCGCGATACCGATCTCGTTATAGGCAGAACCTAAAATAATGTCACGATGATAGGCGGTATCCAGCCAGCCTTGCATGGCCATCTTGCTGCTCTTCTGTCCAAAATGCATGACTTCACCCGTTCGGTATGAAGTTCCATAATTCCAGCCTGCGGCTTTCATTCGTTCAAAAGGTCCAGTCCCCGTAAACCCTTCCAGTCCCATTTTTTCTTGATGGGCACTTAAGGTAACCTTCTTTCCGCGACCGTGCAAATTATAATATTTTGCATGATTGATGGCTGCTTGGGTTATTTCTTTATTAAGCTTTAACGGCGGCAGGCCAACGCTTAGGCGAACCTCATTCAGCATCTCAAGGGCATCTAATTGATCCTGCGCGTAAGCTGTTGAGTCAGCGCTTGCGACTGCCTTATTAAGCGGCATAAAAATAAAGTAAAAGACTAGCGCAAGAAATAGTGCAAGAAGCCCAAGGTGCGCAAAGTTCATGCGGAATCGCCTATGGTTTAATTCGCTATTCCAATTTGTGTTTGTAAACATGATGCATAATCGTCCCCTTGTAGAAATTTATAAAACCATGTAATAGTTCGACAGAACGATACCAATTCCTTTTTATATAAGTCAAAATACCCGTATAAATAAAGAACCTTGGAAAGATCTCCAAGACTCTTCATATGCTGCCTTCTATTTTTAACAACAACTCTATAGCTATGATGCTATTGTATTGTAATATAATGGTTGTCGCTTTTTTATGCATGGTTGAAAGGCTAGCTTAATCAAGCAAGGTGTTGATTGCGATCAACACGATTATAAGACCGCTTAAAAAGGTGTTGAATTGTCCCCCCGTGAATTTGCCAATTCGAATGTTCGCCACTTTTTGCCCTAGTGCATCACCAAGCCAAACGGATATATATAGCTTTCAATGGAGTTACCTCTACATGTGGCGAGTGTTCAGTGAGAACAACCCTGACACGACATATTTATTGTCACAACGTACTACGCCGTAGTTCATAAAAAAACTGCACAATGGGATGCTTTAACTTCATCTTCTCAGCCATATTTAAAATTCGCTTTTTTCCAACTCGTCTGTCCACCAAAGCCAGAATATTCAATAAGATATCATCGCTCTCTATGCTTTCCTCTATAGAAGTAGTTAAAAAATGATTAGCCACAACGGTAAAATTTGATTTACTTAATGAGGATTGTGCCAACAAAAGCTCTTTTGCATACTCTGTAATTTTCCTATTTCTTGCAATGACTTTTAGCCGATCCTCCGGCACTGTTCCCTTGGTATCTTTTCTAATTGCTTCAATTTCTTCATTGCTGATCGGAATTTGGATATTTGAATCATTCTTAATTTCCAGCTCCGTTTGATACCATTTGATTAAGCTAGTTTTATCACTCATATTAAATACGTTCTTTTTATCTACCGAAATATAACAAATACCTGCTTTATCAGGTGAATAACAGTAACCCGTTGCACGATATTCGACCCTTCCATGTAACGCAGGACATAGAAAACTCTCCAGATTTTGTTTCAATTTGCTCCAGCTCATGTACGACTCCTTGTTCTATATTTTTTGCACCTGATAAATAGACCTACTCCCTTGAGTCTGTAAGAATAATTGTTCATCTTGACAAAAAAACCACCTCGCTTGTTGGGTATCATGGAAGTACAACCAACCATGCCAACAAAAAAGGTGGGTAGCTCTAGGTTACAACAACATTCCCTGTCTGAACAGTCTCTTTTTTCCAAACTTTTTGCCTCGCTTCACGTCCGAGAAGCGCTGTGACACAAAGGCATTTCCAAGTCATTAGGTCTTACCCTACCATGATTACCAGCAAATATATACATGTTCAGCTTCTGTTCATGCATGAGACACATAACACCAGTATCGACATTTACTTCAATTATAACACAGCTTAATAATCTGACAGCGCCTATTGAATTACCTCTGCGCAGAGATCGTGTGCCGTGATTGTTTAGCCAATGTAGAGACACGCTCCTGAGTATGATAGTTATATTCTACAAGCCCTTTCTTTTCTGTCTAACCTAGTGCAACCAATTACACTTGAATCAAAGAATGATTGTATAAGTCATAAATTGAGGTTAGTATTTTATGTATGAGAAACTATGGAAGAGGCCATAAGTCTTGTTAAGACTGATACGAAGGGTACGAAATAACTTATCGGACAAGTAATAACTAAATTTATGTTTGAAGAGGTGTTATCCCATGGAACAACAAGAGTTGCACAAGCATTTAATTCATATCGTCCAACAATACGGATCAAAATGGAACAACATTGAAGATCACATCTATAAACAGCATGAACAAGAAGAGGCTGAATTAAGAGAAAAATATACAGGTGATGAATATCATTATGTACAACGAACAGATTGGCACGAACAATTTTCGGGGCTGATCGGCCCTATTTTTGTTGAATACTGTACCGATAAAAAGAGGGTATATGGAGGAAAAAACAGACAGAGCTTTGGTTTTCCGGTGAAGTTCAATGGAATAGCGCACTCTATTGAAACAAATGTTGAACTTAAAAATAAAAATCGTGCAGAAGTTTATATCAAAACAGAAACTAACTTTAATGATGAATATCTGTTTGTATTATTGAGAAAAGCCGACACATGGAAGATTGATAATTATAAAAATAAGCGTTATGGCAATGAAAAGTGGAGCACTTGCATCCTCTGAATCACCTGATCGATATTAGTTGCAGGGTTCAAGAATCTTTAACAGCCTCTCGAACCCTTCTACTCATCCTTTACTTCTTATTAGCAACGTACAATGCTGCCACATATGTGATCACAAGTATGCAGAAAAGCTGAAATCTTACTACATCCTTGAAACCCTGCTTTTCACAAGTAATGTCAGACAAGCTATCAATTCCACTCAGATTCGAGCCTCTTGTTGTTAAATAGGTGAAAATTAATATCATTAAATATTTTGCGGAATTTAGCCTAAAGAATCCAGCATATCCAATTTCATATACAAGTGTTTTCTTAAAAAATAATGCGCATTACATTTAATACGTTATGAACAGAAACGGCTAAAGCCCTTTTTTACAAAGGACATCAGCCGTTTCTCTTTTTGTTATTTGCCATTCAAATGAACAACCTTTACTGGACCGCTTCACAATTGTAAGACTCCATGCTGCCTTCGTAGATAGTATGTTTTTTCATTAATAATCACTATTTAATAACTTCAACCTTTTTGTCTCCTGCTGACTTCGCCGGCTGAGCACCTTGGGCATAGGCTGTGCTGGCTGTAAGCAACATAGTCACGACTAGAGCTGTGCTGAGGGCTGTGGAAATCATTTTTCTTTTGTGATTGACCATGACCATACCTCCAATATCTATCTTTTGATAAGCCGATCATGCTGTCTGATAATTGTATTATAACGCACCAGTAGTAGTTGTAAAGGAAGTTTCCCCTTAAACAGAGTTTAAGTCAGAAGGTTCTTCTATTAGAGCTTATACTCTATATAAAAGAAGACGCCATCCCATATACATAGAATAGCGTCTTGATATTTCAATTATATGAATTAAGGAATGGTTGACCAAGCTATAGAGGAACCGAATATCGTCACGTCCAAGCCTAAAACGACAACTCGCACATCATATGGGATTAAAGTGGCTCAAGGGCTGACGATGAAGAGTAATGAGGAAGTACAATAAATGAACTGTCTCCCCATTAAGGTGTCAATTGGGGGACAGTTCATTCATGTGCCTTTCTTGAACTATTAATTAGCACTATCATGACTCTATAAACTTCTCGGCCCACCAATCCCAGTATTTTTGTCCATTGGAAACAATAAATCTATCGAGCCTTTCTTCATAATTACAGTACAGTTTTCTAGCATACTTAAAATCACGACAACTATCATAATGTACATATAATGTTCATTACCAGATATGAACTCACTGATATCAACAATTATATGATCATAACAAATACTAGCTATTTCTATTCTTGAGTCATTATTTCTGTTTAAGTATATAACTTCGTCAACGCCAAGTAACAAATCACAACCACCATAGACAGCATGTTCAAACAAGCTACAACCATTTGTTATCTTTAAGAACTCTAAAATACCACTAGGAAGTTGGGGATAGTATTCGAGTAACGTTTGAATCTGACTCTCTGTAGCTGGTGGGCGAAAATCACATGAATAGTTGTCTACGTCTCCTTCGAACAATTGGATTCGCAACTCACCGTTATTCTGATTTAATCTTTCTCGAAGTGACCCTAAAATTTTTCTACATATACTGTTATTCCCTCCAGATGAGGTAATAACCACTAAACCAGCTATTCACAACATACCTATGAAAGTTAATAGGTAAAGGGATTAGATTATTAAAACTATTGTCACTTCCAAATCCTCGTGGTCTTATATGATGTATTTCTGTCACTGATCCAGACCAGTCGTACCCATTTTTAGGATACAACTCGCTGTATTTCTTAATAAAGTTAGCGCGGTCAGTTGAAGTCCAACCAATTGATGTTGTTGAAGCCCAATCTGCTCTAGTCGGTTCAGTCATTACTTTATATGATACAGGATCTTGAAAAAAAGGATAAACTTATGCTCTCTTATTTATTAAGTAAGCTTTAGTATATGCATCTCCGCTTCCCAATAATCTACCCCATAAAATCCAACTTAAATAGCTCCCATTGAATCACTAATGAATACACCCTGACAGCTTTGTTAACCATTATCTTGATGGCTAGACTTACTCGTTAATCACAATTCTTTCACCATTTCAGCAACTTGCTTATTCATGTAGTCTTCACGAATTTGATAAAGAGTTCTTCCACTCTCTTTTAATACAGAAAAATCATATGTCGCAATATTGGACCATCCAAATATTTCCTTTAACCATGCTAACAATGACTTTTCCTTGCCATTAACTAATACATTTCCATTAGTAAGTAGGGTAGCTTCATCGTTTCTCCCTTTTGCTACAATCGTATCTCCTGCTTTGACAACGCCCCAAAGAAGCATTTCATCAATTTTAGGTAATGACCTGCGTTTAATGTCTTTATTTTGCTTTATTCTAGATGGAGTTTTCTCCATTAAATTGACATAGTAGTCATCATAGTTGGTTAGTGGCAACAATTTTTCAGCATTTAAAAACACTTCATTATTAATTTTATAAGGTGTGAGCTTAAAACAACTCATATCAACACTATTGTTATTTAGCCAAGCAACTGCGGACAATGTTTGATCATCATAGTCAGAGGCGACAAGAATAATCTTTTGTTTCTTATTAAAATTAGTTTCAGCACCATTAACTTTTAAAAATTCGTTCAGTTTCCTAAGCCCAAGCTCATATGAGGTTAGCTCACCCAGTTCGAATTCACTTCTGTATTTCTCAATATAGGGTGCATAAACTTTCTTAACAAGATCATCGGCATCTACGATTGTCGCGTAACTTGCAGCATATCGGATAGCCTGAAATTCAAAAGCCTCTTTACGATTTTCAATATCTTTTCGATCCCTTTTAATTTCTATCAACACAATATTCCCGTTATTATCAACAGCTGTAAGATCACTTCTCCCATGACTTTCATTCTTCACTTGACGTCCAACTATAAGCATTGATTCCTCATCATCACAAAGCATATCGATACTATTTCTAAGAAGTTCCTCTATATCATTCTCTTGCATTTCAAGTTGTGCAAACGTAACAGCTTCTACCTTTGATGCCTTTTTATTCGTTATGTTGTACATTTTCAGCCCCCTCCCCGAATTTATTACTCTTTGTGTTAACACTTAACATCACAATCGTTCATTGCTCTACCAAATATTCAATATTGAAAGTTTAAGGCATACTTTTTAAGTATAACTTCTCGCAGTTGACCTTAAAAATCAACAGTTGAATGCTTTTAAATTATTGATTTTAATTTTGAACCTAAGAAGAGTATAAGTTTCGAAAACCTAATTCTTTCTCAACTATACAATTCGTCAAAATCGCCCCAAACCCTCCGAGACCCAAAATAGAATTGTTTAGTCGCTATCAATATGGATTACAATATCTGGATAATACGAGTCAAATCCGTGACATTATCGCTCAAGCCGCTTCTAACTATGCAACATTGGCTCACGATGAACAAATACAATCCTTACCTAGAATGAAATATCGAAACGATTTGCGCGATGCATCCATGAACTGGCGAATGAATTGGTCAAAAGTTAATAGATTGGGAACTGTTAAATCAGGTGGATAGATGGGAGATCAGAGCAGTGTCCATCGTCGGGCCTGCACTATGACCAATAATCTCTCGATTGAACAGATCGATGAGGACACAAACGTAGTGCCATCGGTGCCCTACCTTCACATAGGTCAGATCGCTGACGACGAAGCGTTTGCTTTCCATTTGTTCAAACTCACGATCCAATTTATTCGCTGTCTTTGCCTCATTACAACCCGTTTTGTGGAGCTTAAATTGGGTGGAACGACAAGCAGAAGATAACAACGGAAGTCAAGGAGAGAACAACTGATATACTTAACCCCTTTCTCAACTACATTGAGGGTGACATATCAGGTTTTATGCTTGATGGTCTTACTGCGTCTTCGATGATTGATGATTCATATCTTCAAGAAGCAGGATAACATCATGATACATCTTATACCTCGCTCAAACGTTCATATTTCGCTTCAGAGCAAGGTTTGTTCCTCCCACACACTGCCTAGCCTGTGAGAAATGTAGTCTATTACAGCGTTTATGGCTGTTTGACACGTCTATTTTTTATACTCGTTTGTTGTAAATTGACGTTTTCAGTGGAATAAATTTCAAAAGGTCGCACCATCTGTGGTAAAATTGCACTATATTCTGTACGCTGAAAGGTGAGTATATGACAGGCTCAATAAATATATTAGGAGTTCCCTTTTCCAAATTAACTCTTAATGAAACGGTACATCTACTAGGCGAACATATCCAAAAAGTACAACCGAAATTGTTTCATTTAATCACGGTGAACCCTGAGATTACAATAGCCCACCAAACGGATAAATTGCTTCAATCAATAATAAAAGAGGCGGATTTAATTACGCCGGATGGAATTGGTATTGTAATTGCCTCCAAAAGAAGAGGTGACCCTATTTCAGAACGTGTCACTGGTTATGATTTGCTTCTTCAACTATTGGAAAGAGGGAACGAACATGGTTGGAGTTTCTATTTTCTTGGTACAGATGAAGAGACAAGCCTTAAAGCTGTAACCGAGATACGCAGTTACTATCCAAATGTAGTCGTTGCAGGTCGACATAATGGTTTCTTCTCCGAAGACAAAGAAAAACATATACTTAATGAAATTCAGCAGTCCAAACCCAATGTACTAATAATTGCAATGGGAGCACCCTACACTGATAAGTGGATTTATAAGAACAAACATAATCTTGAGGGTGTAAAGGTTGTTTTTGGCGTTGGGGGGAGCCTTGACGTAATCGCAGGTAAGGTAAAGCCTACACCACCTATTTGGAAGACATTAAATTTAGAATGGCTTCATCGGTTACTAACTGTTCCTGTTGCTAAGGGACAAAAATCACGGTGGCGGCGCCAATCCGCGCTTCCTAAATTTTTTTATCAGGCAATCATTAAGAAGTAGTAATTCAGGATAGCATGAAAAAAGAGGTTGTTATCGCCCCTCTTTACTATTTCCGCCATTACATCTGCGATTTAATTGACCTTCCGCACTAACAGTGAGCAACACTCCACATGTGTTGAGTGCTGACGGTAGAATCAATTAAGATGATGTGGCTGTATTCACCTAAGTACTTAACGAAACTTCATCTAAATTCTTTACATCACATAATTAAAATACCTATTACAAAGCATCATTCCAATCAAAGACATTCGGATGCTGCTTCTTCCCGCTTGGAATAACCTATTTAACCAGCTTAACCATATATAATGAATTGAGCTTATGTGGAATTGCCGAAGCTGCCGAAGTCCTCGGGTGGAACAAATCGACGTTGGTTAGTTTTCAATAACCAGGAGGCTTACCAAAAACGATGCTTTCACTGCCTGAACCGATTCAAGAACGAAGTTGTGGACCGATTTGGCTTGAGAGCGACATTATCAACTATAAAAACTCTGTGGAGGCAATTTCGATGGAGAAATACCAACGGTGCGTTGATGCCGGTATTGAGGTCGGTTACTAAATGGGATGGGGCATGACGGCTGTTTGGTCTGCTCACCATAAATTGCAAGTTAATGAATTAAAGGAACTGTTTCAAGCGAACGGTTGGGTCGATTATTACCGTGGTATTTGCCGCAATCCGAAATTTTAATTTAATGCAGTATCAACTGGCGCCCCCATATATTGTGGGGGGTTATCCCATTTTACTAATTTTCAATTTAACTCTGCGCTTTACTACTATTTGTGATGCGGTTCCCCGTACATAACCTCGCGTCCTCAAACCATTGTCCATTTCGGAATATATAAAACGTCACTCACCATAACCATATACTAGCTCAGTTTTGTGGCGTTTGTGAGGAAAGCCAAATTTTCTTCTAATGCCTTTCAATCATATAGATATAGTAAATGGTAAATACAAAACCGAGCAAATAGGGCTACCAAATGGCAGCCCCACTTATCATTCATCTCTTCTAATCCTAAGCTCTACTAGCCATGTGATGAGTCCCGTCTCATTTGTCGTCATTGCCTCGAAGTGCTTGTTTACGAATTAGGTAACTCTTTTTCTTTCTCCCGTTACATTACCAGAGTCAATAATAAAAAAAGTCCATTTGTTAAGCTATGTACCCATACTGCAGGCCAAACAGAATTTGTTCGTTCATACGCCCATGCAAATATGATCCCCCCAAGAAAATTCGCAGGCATCGCGTTATAGGTAGGAATATGGACTATCGTAAAGATACTCGCACTCAAAAACATTGCCCAACCAATGCCTAATCGGGTTCGCAGCCAGCGATAGATAAAACCGCGATAGAATATCTCTTCGTATATAGGCGAGATGATCACTGCTGATGCAAACGCAATGAATACACTGAAGACCGTAACATTCTGCTGAATTGATTCCGTCTTAGAATTTTCAAATGTATTGCCGATATAGCTGGTAAGGATCATTACGACGGTGCTGCCTATAATCATCAAGAACGTCCATAACAGAATTCGCCACCAATCCTTCGCAGGAAAGGATCTTAAACCCACTTCACTCCAAGAAAGCTTTTTAGGACGTAGCCCTATGAAATACACGCCCAGCATTAATACTATTGCTATTGTAAGCCCTGTCAATGTTCCTGAATACAGCTCATCTCCAAGCCATTGCGTATATACGGGTTTTACTACAAATTTAATAAATCCGATAACAAATACAAACTCTAGCAACAGTAAAGCTACAAACTCTTTCCATGTCCAATTATCCCTTTGTTTCCAATGCGTTAAGTGATCAGTCATTCCCTTACCCCTTTGTCTCTGTGATATAATTCAAATATATTGGGTGACGCTACGTCACCTGCAAGCATTTTTTTTGGAGGAATATCATGAGTCATTGGACAACAGGACAAGTATCCAAACAAAGCAATGTTTCTGTAAGAACACTTCGCTATTATGATCAAATTGGGCTCCTTACACCTAGCTTTAAGGACGAAAGCGGACGCCGTTGCTATTCCGAAGAAAACTTGTTTACTTTGGAAAAGATCACACTTCTAAAATCTCTCATGCTTCCACTCGAAGAGATTCAGAATTTATTGGATAAGCTATCCTACCGAGAAATACTAAAAGCTCACTATAATCATCTTCAAGAACAACTTTCTTCGCTCCAAACTAGCATCTCCAATACGACCTCGCTCATCAACATGTTTGATCTTGAGGGAGAAATATCGTGGAAACGAATTTCACATTTAGTACAGACAGCCAAACATAATTCGAAAAAATGGACTGAATATTTTCAAGATGACGAGAAGGATTTTTTAGAACAAGTGCTTCCTAGTCTTAGTAAAAGCGACCGAATCACCCAACAATATATTTCACTATTACGGAGAATTGAATGGTGTCAGCAGCATAGCATATTACCTGAATCTGAAGCTGGCTATCAGATTGGTTGTGAGTTGATTGCAGTTTCCAATGATACATTTGATGGAAATGAAGAGTTAATGAATAAGTTTTGGGAAGTAAGAAAAATGCCGTCAGAGACAACTGGACTGTATCCTATAACAGATCAATCACTGGAATTTGCAGAACGTTGTATTATCTATGCAGAGCAATTGCTGAATAAAGAAAATGAATGATTGGTTTCTTAACACTATAGATCTGAGTGATTCCTTCATCCACCAATGATCATTGTTGCATATATCCTCAGCAAACCGGCTTCTGCGAAATCCTGGAATGAAAGAGCAAACAACAATGGCATTTCTAGTGCCTACAGTATCAAGTATCTTCGATGAACTCGGGTACTTATAAAAAAAGCCCAAGCAAGTGACTGCTTGAGCTTTACAGAAAAACATTAGGTTAATGTGGCTCTAAATCACTATGTTCTCACGAGCGACACACAGCATTCCACATGCGCCGTATGTGGGAACATATCCACCGGCTGCGCCTCAACCACCTGGTACCCGCCATCCGCAAGGATACGCAAGTCCCGCGCCAGCGTCGACGGATTGCACGACACGTAGACGATGCGCTCTGGGCGCATCTCCAGCATCGTATCCAGCAGCGCCTGGTCGCAGCCCTTGCGCGGCGGGTCGACGACGATAACGTCAGCCGTCTCGCCCTGCTCCTGCCAGCGCGGCATGACTTCCTCCGCCGCACCTACGGCGAACTCCGCGTTCTGGATGCCGTTAATCTCGGCATTGCGGCGAGCATCGTCGATCGCCTCCGCGACGATCTCTACGCCAAGTACTCGCTTCGCGCGCTGCGCGAGGAACAACGAAATCGTGCCGATGCCGCAATACGCATCGATTACCGTCTCTTCGCCCGTCAGGGCAGCGTACTCGACCGCTTTCTCGTACAATACTTCCGTCTGCACTGGATTGACTTGATAGAACGAGCGCGCCGATATTTCAAACTTGATATCTCCGATATAATCGGTAATATATTCAGATCCCCATAACAAACGGGTCTTATCGCCCAAAATAACATTCGTTTGCTTGTTGTTAATATTCTGGCATACACTTTTCAATTGCGGCAAAGCTTTAACCAGATCTTCTACGAATTCTTCTTGCTGCGGAATACGCTTCCCGTTGGTCACCAGTGTGATCATCAGTTCATTCGTCCGGAAGCCGATCCGCATTACTACGTGGCGCAGTAAGCCAGTATGTGACTCCTCGTTATAAGGCTGAATGCCATGTTTACGCGCAAGCTCCTTGACAACACGCATCGCTTCATCGTGCACTTCGTGCTGGATCAAGCTTACATCCGTATCCATAATCCGATGACTAGCCTTCGCGTAGTACCCGCCAATCAGACCGCCAGTCCGTTCGTTCTGGCCGATTGGCATTTGACTCTTATTGCGGTAACGCCAAGGGTTGTCCATCCCAATAGTCGGCAGCACTTTGACTTGTGTTTCACCAGCTACTGAATTTGTTGCTCCAACTGCCCCGCCATCAGCCTGCTCCACTCCAAATTTACCGATGCGCTCCAGCACATCTACAACGTGCTGACGCTTCCAGCGCAATTGCTCGTCATATGCCAGATGCTGAAGCTGGCAGCCGCCATAATAATGAGCAGGGTGTTCCGTCTCCACACGATAAGGACTATCCACCACACGTTCCAACACCTTGGCGAAGCCGTATTGCTTCTTCACCTTCAGCACCAGAGCGCGTACTTTTTCGCCTGGAAGCGCATTTTGCACAAACAATGTAAATCCTTCTACCCGACCTACGCCTTCTGCCTCATGGGTCAAGCCGATAATATCCAGTACAACCTCATCGTTTTTCTGTACAGGTGCGGTTGATACAGCAGCCACTGCATTCGTGCGTCCTTTTCCCGACCCTCTGCGATTACTGTTCTTGCTTCGTTTGTTATCCTGTTTACTCATTTTTTTCCTCCATCTGTATATCTTCCTAATAATCCGGCATACATCAATAGTTGGTATCAGCCCGTACAGCTATATCTTTTAAACCTTGCCACTTTACCTACAAATCCAGCTGTACTTTATCTGAATTACTTGCATACGTGCCTATGTTCTGTTTAGATTTCAATCGTGTTTTCACTCTTGTATCCTATCCACGCACCCTTGAATCCTATCTATTCAAAAGCCGTAATCCTCACTGTCATGTATTGCCCTGTGTATGATGTTTATAACCTGTGCGCAATCGTAGTGCAGTATCCGTCCGTTTACATTAATAGACGACAAATCTGGATTTATACTGTGCATAACTGCATTTTAACGCTGTATCCATCATTTCTATCCACAGATTCATTCAGGTAAAATGTAATCCTCGCCCTTTAACATCAAGAAAACGGCCCGTTTCGTCCTGTTGGCCTGCCTATATAACAAGACCCTATTTCACAGCGAAACCGACCGCCTTATTCAGCTATCTCTATCGAAATACAGCAGCACTACCCATAACACTCTCGTCCGATGCATAAAAGAAGACGCGTAGCCCCCGCTCACGCGCCTGTACGATATAGCTGCTTGCCATGTCCTCAACTCTAACAGCTCACTAGCACATCGAATTCATCACATCGTTAAATACACGACGTCATATCTGAGAAAATGAACTTAGCGATACGTCGACTCCCCTGATAGATCGGCATAAATATGCAAATGACGCGGCAGCATCTCAAACACAGCCGGCAGCGTGCCGCCGTACTCGCCGTCCAGGTTCAACTGGACATAGTCAGAAGACGTCACTTCAATACGCTTCGACTGAATATGAATGACGTGCGGATCATTCACGTGCTCACCGCGCAGAGCCATGCTCGCGAGACGAATCAGCTCTGCAATATTACATTTCTTCAGCATAATAACGTCAAACAAACCGTCGTCTATCGACGCTCCTGGTGCCAGCTTCTCGAAGCCGCCAACCGAGTTCGTATTGGTAATCAAGAACAGCATAAATTCGTCATGAAACTCTCCATGGCCGTCAATCTTCAGCTTCAGTTCGGTCGGGCGAAGCTGAAAGATCATCTTCTCCAGCCCCTTCATATAATAAGCCAACTGCCCGATCATCGTCTTAAGCCTGCTCGGCACCTCATAGGTCAGTTCCGTTAAAGAGCCACCGCCAGCAATATTAATGAAGTGCGTATCGTTAGCACGCCCAACATCAACAGCACGGGTCTCCTGACGAATGATAAGGTCACATGCGTCCTCCCAATTCCGCGGGATACCAAGCGCACGCGCAAAGTCATTGGTCGTCCCCAGTGGGATGATGCCAAGCGGCGGCCGATGTTCCTTAATGGCCATACCGTTAATGACCTCATTTATTGTACCATCGCCTCCAGCTGCGATAATAAGATCATATTCCCGATCAATCGCATCTGCCGCGCTCCGACTGGCATCACCTTCGCCCTCGGTTGCATGCGTCGTCGTCTCGATACCAGCGGCATCCAGCCTTTGCAAAATATCTGCCAGCTTCTTCTTGCCTTCCTCACGTCCGGAGGTCGGATTATAAATCAGCCTCGCTCTTTTTATCATGTATCCTTCACCCATTTACAATCTATTCATAAGTACGCCATCCCACAACCTGCGGAATCGTCAATAAAGCAGAGACGGTTCCGTAATAAAAGCCATCCATCAAGCATTTCGTCAATCTCTCTCGATGTATGGCTAGTCCATCTTATTAAGTTTAACCGTTCAGGCCGCAATTTCAAACCCTCATATTAAAAAAGGATCCGCCTTGCTCACTTCTCTCGAGCTATCGATATCCACTTATTACAATTTAACTGCTTACAAACAGGACAAAATGGGCTAATTTATGAGCTTGATAGTACTCGCCTAGCCTCCTGCTCCAACCAAGCCGTCAGTGCAGGATGAGGGAGCAGCGTCTGCCCGTCATACAACAGCGCACACTCATCTGCTTCCAATTCAGCGTTCCCATTCTGAGATTCGATTTCTAACGCGGAGGACAAAAAGTCCTGTCGCACAGGCGCAGACTTAGGCATAACAGCCGATAGCCGCTCAGGAATAACTTTCGTAGTAAAGTATCCTTGGCTTAAAAAAATGGGAACAACCGCCACTCGACCACCAGCAGTGTGCTCTCTGCCCGCAGACAGCAGTGATTGCATCTCCTGAACGCGACCACCAACATCATCGCAGCAGAGCAAAGCATGTCCAGCGACTACACACCAGTTACGCGCCTTCAATTCATGAGCCATCCGTGTTAGCCCATCCCGCCAGCGCGTCTGAAACGGCTCATGTGGACTGCCGTGTGCAATCAGCATAACAGCGTCACGCTTCCCGTCCACATCCAATGCACGCAGCCGCGCAGCTACCATTGCATATACGGAATCATCCTCGTCAAGGGGCGCACCATATACAATGTCTGCGTGCACCCTGAACCGCTCCAGGTCAGAATCGCACAAAGGCTCTTCCTTCACGCCAAGTGCCCACGCGATCTCATCCACGTGGGTACTTCCCGATGACACAAATAAAGGGACGACTCCAATCTGCTCGACGCCTTGTGACTCCAGCTCATCAATCCCATCCTGTATGCTCCTGTTCGGAACGCATTCCAAAAAAGAAGAAGCGACCGGCAGGCCCTCCGGCCATACTGCCTTATCAATCGCTTCATCCACTAATGTTACCCAAGCTTCGTCCCTTGAGCCATGGCTAATAATCAATAGCCCCTTCATCCTAACGTCCAAGACGCTCCAGCGCCATCTTGTATCCATCGTTGCCGTAATTCAGGCAGCGCTTTACACGGGAGATTGTCGCCGTGCTTGCTCCCGTCTCTGCTTCGATTTGGTTATATGTACAGCCCTTACCAAGCATCCGTGCTACTTCCAGACGCTGAGATAAAGACTGTATCTCATTAACCGTACAAAGATCATCAAAGAATATATAAGCTTCTTCCAATGATTCCAACGTTAAAATAGATTCAAATAATTGATCAATCGATTTATCGTTTAACTTTTTCAGTTGCAAACTGATCCACTCCTACAGGTTCTCATGTACACTCATTGTACTTCCTTTATCCAACCTTTTCAAGCAGTACAGTAGTTTCGCGTTAACGAACTGCCGTACCCGATAGCGCTTACAATTCGATTAGGCGTTCGCCCACGGGCGAAAGTCCACACGAGTTGTTCGCCTACGACATACAGTATAGCAAACAGGGGCATTTGCCAACCCCTAATTTGCATATATGAAGGGTGATTCGATGAACACACCTAAAGAGCTCATGTCCGTGCCGAGCTTACACATACCGAATGCGCAGCAGCAGAACCATCATAGCGGGAGCTCTGCCCAGATTCATTCCTCCCGCCCCGGGTCTCCGCTGCCGCATCCACATAGCTCCACGGCATATCCTCCTGCCTCCCCCGTCAAGGGGGCCGGATACAAAGTTTCCTACCGCAGCAGTGAGGAACAAGCGGTTACCACCTCTGGGTTAACCCCTCAGAACCCTGGTTCCAATGCAGTCGTACCGTATCAAGCGCCTGTAACTCCCGTCGCATCCGCTGCCGCCGCGACGTCCAAAAGCGGATTTAACATCGGCGACTTAAAAGGCATCTTTGACCGTATGGGTGGTGTTGAAGGCATTGTTTCCACCATGGGCAAAGTGCAAAAAGTGATGCAAAGTGTGCAGCAGTTTGCGCCAATGGCCAAAATGCTTGTCGGTGTCTTCGGCAAGTCCAAGAACAAAGACAACGAAGACGACGAATACTTCTATAAGCCGTCACGCCGCCGCAGACGGAGACGTCCGTCCAGCACTGGGCGCTCTCCTAGACGTCGCAAGCAAGCTCCAAGACGAACCGGTAGAACCAAGAACCGACCCTCGCGTCCTTTACGCCCAACCCGTTAAGCACTTAATCTCAACTCCAAACTCCAAGCCCCAAACACCAAAAAGAGCCGATCCTCCGAGGAACGGCTCTTTCTCATTACTCGCACAACGGGCAAGTATGAGTGTATCTTAATAGAAAATAAAATCGATAATCTTAAATATTACAGCAGCCAATACCGCACAGATTGGAATCGTAATAAACCAAGCAATCACGATACGTCCTGCTACTCCCCATTTTACAGCAGAGAAACGCTTTGCTGATCCAACACCGAGGATAGCTGACGTAATGGCATGCGTTGTACTTGTAGGCAAATGAGTTAACGTAGCCGACAAAATAACGGTAGCCGACGTCAAGTCTGCAGCAAATCCATTGATTGGCTCGATCTTAAAGATCTTCGTGCCCATTGTTTTAATGATTTTCCAACCGCCAATAGATGTACCCAGTGCCATCGCTGTTGCCGCTGCGATCTTAACCCATGTCTGCACTTCCATTTCTGTCTGGAACCCAGCTGTAACAAGCGCAAAAGTAATGATACCCATGGCTTTCTGCGCGTCGTTTGTCCCGTGGGAGAACGACTGGAAAGCAGCTGTAATAACCTGACAAGTACGGAAGCCCTTGTTGACAGAGTGCGGGCTCTTGTTTGCAAATATCCATTTGAGGATGGTCATCAAAATATAACCGCCTACAAAAGCAATAATAGGCGAAAAGATAAGCGCTAATACGATGCTTTTGAAGCCGCCTACATTAAGTCCTTCCATCCCGGCTCCAGCAAATACACCACCTGCCAATGCGCCAATTAGCGCATGTGAAGAGGAAGAAGGAATGCCGAACCACCATGTAGCGAGGTTCCAAATAATCGCCGCAATCAAAGTCGCCGCTACAATTTCCAGGCCGTTAGTTAACGTCGTAGGGTCCGCTACGCTGCCCCCGATCGTCTTCGCAACTCCCGTAAATGTAAGTGCACCAACAAAGTTCATCACGGAAGCCATAATAATAGCTGTTCGCGGCTTTAAAGCTCTTGTCGACACTGATGTAGCGATTGCATTTGCCGTATCATGGAATCCATTAATAAAGTCAAACGCAAGTGCCAGGAAAATAACGATCCCGATAACTAATAATGACGTATCCATACGAATATCTTGCACAGAAGCTTGCTAGGAACGTCTGCGCAATTCCCTTAACCCCCTTCAATCCTTGAGCTGTCTTCAGCCGATGACAACTTTAGGAATTACGCATCACGATCGTTTCAAGCATATCAGCAACATCTTCGCAGCTATCCGTAGTCTGCTCTAGACGTTCATAGATTTCCTTACGTTTAATGAGATCAATCGGGTCTTTAATGTTCGCAAACAACGCTTTCACTCCAGAACGGAGCAGTGCGTCCCCTTCGTTCTCCAGATCATTTAACTTGATGCTGTATTCACGAATAGCAAGCAGTTTCTTCTGCGACAGCAGACGAATCGCCTTTTGAATCTCGTACGTGCTTCGTTTCAGCACATCCGCAAATTGGACTACAATTTCATCACGTTCAAACATTTGGTACATTTCAAAACGGGAGGCACTTGCTTCCATACCGTCCAATACATCGTCCAACGCCGTCGTAAGCGACATGATGTCTTCTCGTTCAATCGGCGTAATAAAGGTCTTGTTCAATTCTGTAATGATGGTGTGCGTGAAGCCGTCACATTTGTGTTCCAAATCTTTCATTTCCTTCACGAACTCGGAAACATTACTCAGATCTTCGACACCTTTTGCAAACGTTTCAGCCGCCGTGACGAGCGTATCCGCCATGTTTTGCAGCGTTTCAAAAAACACGTCCTTCTTCTTGAACATTCTGAAATCTCCTTTGCAACCTAATTGCGTGTGCTGTAAACTTTTCAAGCCTTACATATCTTATCATAAAAAAGACGTCGTTTGTAAATAAATCGTAAACGTAAAATGTAACATTTCGCGGCAATTCTCATAAACATATCTGACATTTTCTTATTTTTTCGACAAATTTCGATTTTTTATAACAATATTATCCTATTCGCTCCATTTTACATGTGATTCCTTCGCTTCTAAACTTGGCACAATCATAATATGGGTTATGCCTGGATGCAGAGGGATAACTTTCCCCTCCACCTGAAACTGGATAGGTCCACCCGCTTGACGCACCCAATTTCCAAATGCCGCCCGTCCATTACGAAACCAGATCGCTTTGCCTCCAGTGACCACATCAACGCTCAGTCTGCCTGCTTTGTCCAATACCTGATGCTTTGCTTCAACCGCAAGGACATTTACTGCACGCAATGCCTCTTGGTTCTCTTTATCGACGTGCTGCTTGCCTGCCACATATCGGATATAGTTTCCACGATTAGCGTCATATTGATACTCCACCAGCTCTGAATTTTTTAACAAAGCAATCGTAATCTTACTTGCCGCTTCGGTTGTGTACGCTAGAGCAGTATGTTCAGACATTCCCTCTACAGAAAAGGACATCACAGGAATAGCTTCTGTCAGCTTGTACTTCTTCTTCGCAATCCCCTGCTCCAATCTAGTGAGGCTCGTGTATAAATTATGAGGTGCTCTCCTGCTCTTGTCCCGCCAAAAATAGGAACCTGCATTTGAAATTTCGTCCAAGTAGGGCTTGTGCTGCTGTTGGAGTATACGATAACCATCAGGGCTGCCCCCCGCATGAACAAGCACTGCTTTGTAGCTCTCCCCAAGTTCAATCAAATAAGGACGAATGCTCCTGACAGGGCCAATGCTGCCTGCATATTGATTCTGACTCTGATAGATCGCAACTAAACGTGAAATACCACCCTCAGCCAACACTTCGATTAGCACATCCGCGTAAGATAAGCCTGACTGTGGGCGCGCAGCCTTGTAATTATTCACCATTACGGCAATCGGGCGTTGTTGAATCGCTTGTTCTTGAGCCGCTAATCCTGTAAACGGAGCCAGCACCTGTAACGGGTCACTGGTTTCCTGCTCGGGTATGATCATTTCCTCTTGAGTGGGCTTGTCTGACTTTTCTTGATAATTGACAGTAGTAGCTTGCGTGCAGGCGGCGGTTATGAGGCTAAGGGACAGCAATAACACAAGTAGACAACATTGACCACGATGGAAGGATGGTTCATGCATCGATGGGATTACCTCCTGCTCGATTCAGTTATTTTAACATTATTATCCATTATTATTTATCAAATGTCCAATCATCCGGATACCTCTATTGATAAGATATACTTCTTCTGATCTGTAAATAACTTGCCCGTCGAAAGTACTTTGAGAAAATAACAAAAAACGAAGCCATTACCGCCCTTTTCAGGTCCGCATGTGCTTCGCTTCGTATGAACTATATAGAAATATTAGCCTCTTATGTGTCTGCCTGGATCTAGTTAAATGCTCCAATGTGCCCATTGCTGCTGGCGGCGTTCCCAATGTTGAAGCCATTCAATCGTGCGATCATATACCGCTTCACGATGGCTGCCATGAGAGTATGTGTGATCCGCTTGGAACACGATCTCTTTGTCACATTGGCCATCACTGCGCATCCAGAACAACTTCTGGTACAAGAACGAATAATCTGCTGGAATGACATCGTCTGACGTACCGTGAATCAGTAATACATCGCCTTGGAACTTTACGGCCTCCTGGAAAGGTTGGTGTTTGCCGAGGGAATCGAAGTAATCAGGTGTAAAATGATAACCCAAATACTCGGTCTTACCGCTTTTTACAGATTCGTCATAACGATTGCGTCCAACAATGTTGATGATGTCGTTAAATGGATAAGCCACTGGCGACCACAACACCAGCCGTTTAATGCGTTGATCTCTTACTGCCGTTAACAATGCAACTGCTCCACCCAAGCTGTGTCCGATCAGCGTTACCCGTTGAGGATCTACATCTCCACAAGAGAGGGCATAATCTAGAACGGCCTGAGTCTGCTCGATCATAGCGTCGATGCCAAGTTGCCCGTACTCGCCAGAGCTCTCGCCACAGCCCGCATAGTCAAATCGCAGCACAATATGACCTTCTGCTGTCAGACGCCTCGCGGCGTTTACGAATAAACGGTCAACTCCGATTCGGCTTCCCACGAAGCCATGGCATATAACTGTCAGCGGTACCCTTTTGCATGATTTCTCCTCAGATCGGGATTCAAAAGGTGTACGCTCTACAGGATAATGTATCGAAGCTGCGATACGTTCCTGCTGCCACTTTATTTCTACAAATCGTTCCATCATTATTCCCCCACTTCCGTTCAGTATTTCCTTATATGTTATATATCTTATAATTCCGATTAATTTACTTGTATTTATATTAATTTGGATTTTATCATCGTATTCCTGTAATGTCAACCATTCTTTAGCCCATTCTCATTAATCAAATTGTTCATATCATCCAACGCTGCGCCATGTATTTTCTACTAAGAATGTTGGCTTTAATGATGTTCAACCTATTTCATGCCGTACATGTAAATTGCTCTTTTGCTTTCTTCTATGCTCCTCTGTGCTTCTCTGTGCTTCTCTGCGTTCTTCTGTTAAGTTCGTTCGCTGATCGTAAAATAACCTAATCTATTATCAAGTCTCTGCTTTCCCCACCGACAAGAAAAGGGCCACAGCATCAGATGCCGCGGCCTTTGCCTGTAATATATCCATGGTATTCCTGTTGCTCTGTTGCTGGTCATTGTAACGAGGTTGCGTGGCTATTTCAACTCATAATCCAAATCGTCCGCATGAAATCCATAGGATTCATTGATCATCTGATTCGTCGCCTTGGCGCCACGTTCAACTGGACAAGCATCGCCTACACACTCATTGTCATCGGAGTCTTGAAGCGAGCCAGACACCGCATCAATTTCTGCTGCCGGGCTGTTATGGTCAGTACCATTTATACTCTCCCATGCATTCACTTCATCCACCCCTCGTGCATGTTCCTGATTCAAGTATTGCTTAGTCAACTCATCCGACGGATAAGATGATTGTTGTTCGTACATTAACAGGCCCTCCAATCCTGCACGGCGCCACAGCATCATTTGTCTCACCCTCTGTTCATCAGGTGTCTTTCCTGCTGCGGTTATGCCGTCCTGATGTAGTTTCAACATAGTATGAGAGAGTTGTCGTCTGGTTATTCCTTAGGTTGAGAAGTTTGATAAATAATTGTTCTAAATGGGGCAAGCTAAGCTGACTTCCATAAAAAAAGACTTGCCTCTTCTCCCTTAGGAGATGAAGCAAGTCTTTAATATCGTTCTTAACTATTTAAACCAACGCGCCAGTTAAGGCTTTGCCGGCAATATCCGTCCGGTAATACATGCCGTCAAACGAGATCAGCTTCACCGCTTCATAAGCGGCAGCTTGTGCAGCTTTCACATCACTGCCGCGCCCTACAATACCTAGCACACGGCCTCCACTTGTGACAATGTCGCCCGCTTCGTTACTCGCCGTGCCTGCATGGAACACTAAAGCCTTCTGTTCCGCATTCGCTAGTCCCGTAATTACATCACCTTTACGGTAAGTGCCTGGGTAGCCTCCAGACGCAACGATTACACATACGGCCGCATCATCGCTCCACTCCAGTTGAATCTCATGCAGCGTTCCATTCACTACCGCTTCAAATACCTCAACAATGTCTGTCTTCAAGCGAGGCAATACAACCTGCGTCTCTGGATCGCCAAAACGTGCATTAAACTCCACGACCTTCGGCTGTCCTTCAGGCGTAATCATAAGGCCTGCAAACAACAAACCTTTAAATGTCCTGCCTTCTTCCACCATCGCCTTGGCTGTAGGCTCGATAATTGTCTTCAGCGCCTCTTCTACGACAGACGCATCGATATGCGGAACTGGGCTATAGGTTCCCATGCCGCCAGTGTTCGGACCTTGATCCCCATCGAAAATCGGCTTATGATCCTGTGCTGGCACACAAGCACGTACTGTCTCTCCATCAACAAATGCCAGAATCGATATCTCTTGTCCTCGCATAAACTCTTCAATGACGATTCGGTTGCCAGACTTGCCAAATTTCTTATCCACCATCGTCTCTTGCAGCGCAGCTTCTGCTTCCGCCAACGTATGAGCGATGATGACGCCTTTGCCTGCTGCAAGCCCATCGGCTTTAATAACCGTTGGCAGCGGCTGGCTGCGTACATAACGAAGAGCAAGCTCAACATCATCAAAAGTCTCGTAGGCCGCTGTTGGGATATTGTATTTTCGCAAGAGATGCTTCATAAACACTTTACTGCCTTCAATCTCCGCTGCAGCCTTGTTTGGACCAAATACTTTTAATCCGTAACTTTGCAGCACATCTACAATCCCATCCGCAAGCGGATCATCCGGCCCCACCACGATGAGATCTATTTCATGCTCTTTCGCATAGTTTGCAATAGCTTCAAATTCATTCACCGCAAGCGGCACGCACGTCGCCAGTTCGGCGATACCCGCATTTCCCGGAGCGCACACAACCTCCGACACTTTGCTGCTTTGGCGAAGTGACCATACTAGAGCATGTTCACGGCCTCCGCCGCCAATGACCATTACTTTCATTTTTGTCGCCTCCACCTTGAAGTTAATTATCCCTTGCCATTGTAATCGAGCAGCGAGCGTAACTAACGTATATTAATGTTTAAAATGACGAATGCCTGTGAGCACCATCGCCATATCGTGTTCGTTTGCCACTTGCACGGACTCTTCGTCTCGGATGGAACCGCCAGGCTGAATAACTGCAACGATCCCCGCTTCTGCCGCAATCTTCAACGTATCTCCCATCGGGAAGAAAGCATCCGACGCCAGCACGGCTCCATGTGCATGCTCACCTGCTTGTTCAATCGCGATCCGTGCAGCTCCAACACGATTCATTTGGCCTGCCCCAACACCTACCGTCATGCCGTCCTTAACGAGTACAATCGCGTTGGATTTCACATGTTTCACAACGTTCCAACCCAGACGCAGCTGCTCCAACTCTTCTGCCGAAGGCTCACGCTTTGTCACCGTTTGCAGTTGATCAGCCTCTAGACGATGCAAATCCGTCTCCTGAATAAGCAATCCGCCATCAATTGAAGTTAGCTGCCAAGCGGCATTCTTTTTCGAAGAAGAAGGTTCGATACCTGTACGCAGTAAACGAATGTTTTTCTTTTGTGACAGAATCTCAAGTGCCTCTGTCGTAAATTCAGGAGCTATCACGATCTCCAGGAAAATCTCGCTTAATAACCGTGCCGTGTCCGCATCAATAGGTCGATTTGCAGCTACGATGCCGCCGAAGATCGACGTCGGATCAGACGCATACGCTTTGCGGTAGGCTTCATATATGCTTTCCCCGATCCCAACACCGCATGGATTCATATGCTTTACCGCCGCAACCGCCGGTCCTTCAAACTCGCTCACAATCGCCAGCGCCGCATTAGCATCGTTAATATTATTATAGGATAACTCTTTGCCGTGGAGTTGTTCAGCCGTTGGCAAGCTGCCTTGAGAAGCAAGCGGTGCACGGTAGAATGCTGCCTGCTGGTGCGGATTCTCACCATAGCGCAGCGATTGAACCTTTTCATAAGTGACCGTTAATTGTTCAGGGAATGTCTCGCCTACCTGTTCATTGAGATAACCAGCAATGACTGCATCATAAGCTGCTGTATGACGGAATACCTTTGCAGCCAGCTGTCTGCGTGTCTCCAGTGTTGTATCTCCTGTTGCCTGTACTTCCTCAATGATACGACCATAGTCAGCAGCATCAACTACTACTGTCACAAAAGCATGATTCTTCGCAGCCGAACGCAGCATCGTAGGCCCGCCGATATCGATATTTTCAATCGCATCCTCATACGTAACGTCTGGTTTAATAATCGTTTGCTTAAACGGATACAAATTAACAACGACGAGGTCAATGTAAGACAAGCCCAGTTCTTGCATTTGCGCTTGATGTTCCGCATTGTCACGTACCGCCAGCAATCCGCTATGAACCGCAGGGTGCAGCGTCTTGACACGGCCGTCCATAATTTCGGGGAAGCCAGTCACGTCTGAAATCCCGATTACAGGCACGCCGGCTTGCTCCAGCAGCGTCTTTGTTCCCCCTGTTGAAATCAGTTCAACGCCTGCTTTTGCCAATGCCTCTGCTAACTCTACAATTCCAGTCTTGTCCGATACGCTGATTAATGCTCTCTTCATCGACATCATGTTCTCTCCCTTGAGTGTAATTAGGATCAGCTATGCTGCACATCGTTGTTCTGTACTCTATTATTCAAGATCTATAGGTTTTATCATTTATTTGTCATGCTGCTTATACTGCTCTTTCTGCTACTAGACTCGAATTGGCGCTAATCTTCCTGCCAGCACATCGCAGATAACCGCCGGATACAGCCCATGCTCAATCGCATGGATACGATCAGACAATGATTCTTCCGTGTCGCCTGCTTCTACCTGTACAACATGCTGCGCTAAAATTGGCCCTGTATCCATTCCTGCGTCTACCAAATGTACCGTAACCCCTGTTACACGCACCCCATAGTCAAGTGCTTGCTTAACAGCATGAAGTCCCGGGAACGAAGGCAGCAGCGACGGATGGATGTTCATCATTTTTCCCGGATAGGCTTCCAGCAGTACATGCGTAATGATTCGCATATAACCTGCCAGCACGATCCATTCGATCCCTTCCGCTTGAAGCCGCTGAAGTAAGTCCTGTTCGTATAATTCTCGATTTTCATATTGCTTTGGCGTATAGACAGCTGACTGAATTCCTGCCGCCTTAGCCCGTTCCAAGACATAAGCTCCCGGCTTATCACAGACAAGTAAAGCAACTACCGCTCCGAAGTGTTCCGGATCGGTTTGAGCCGCATCCACAATCGCTTGAAAGTTCGAACCGGAACCTGAGGCAAAGATCGCAATCCGGGGAAGCCGCTTATCCGAAGTTGAAGCTCCTTCAATTGAAGGAGCTTCCTGTTCAGCGCTCGTCGAGGCGCTTAAGGAGCGCTGCATCATAGCCCCGCTCCCGGAATAAGCACGCGCCGCTCGCCTTCCTGTACGGTGCCAATCCGATATACCGTCTCGCCACTTGCGTTTAGGGAAGCTATTGCGGCCTCTGCATCTGCTTCAGCAACAACAATGACCATGCCGATTCCCATATTAAATGTTGTAAACAGCTCTTCCGCTGTTAATCCGCCAATTTGCTCCATGTGACTAAAAATAGGCAGTATCGGCCAGGAGCCGTAATCAATTTGAACCGCTGTACCTTCCGGCAGAACACGAGGAATATTCTCCAGGAAGCCACCGCCCGTAATATGTGCAGCACCCTTTACTCGTACTTGCTCCATCAAGCTGAGCATCGGCTTGACATAAATGCGGGTAGGCGTCAATAAAACTTCACCAAGCGTCAGGTCCGTCCCCAACTCCGGTACTGATGTCTGCAGGCTGTAGCCTGCTTTATCCAACAGCAGCTTGCGTACAAGCGAGAAGCCATTGCTGTGCACACCGCTTGACGGCAAGCCGAGCACTACATCACCCGCTTGAATATCCGCCCCGCTAATGAGCTTACTCTTATCAACTACCCCAACGCTGAAGCCCGCAATATCGTACTCCTCCGTTTGATACATGCCCGGCATCTCTGCTGTCTCGCCGCCAATAAGCGAACATCCTGCTTGTGTACAGCCTTCTGCGATGCCGCTGACAATGTGCTCAATACGCTCTGGATTTACTTTTCCACATGCCAGGTAATCGAGGAAGAACAAGGGCTCAGCCCCTTGGACAACGATATCATTTACGCACATCGCCACCGCATCAATACCAATTGTATCGTGCTTATCCATCGCAAAGGCAAGCATCAGCTTCGTGCCGACACCATCTGTTCCCGATACGAGTACAGGCTCCTCGTATTTCTTGTGATTCATTTGGAACAGGGCACCGAATCCTCCCAGATCGGTCATAACCTCAGGACGAAAAGTGCGTCGTACGTGCTTTTTCATACGTTCAACAGCTTCATTGCCAGCAGCGATATCGACACCCGCTTGTTTGTAAGCTTCAGACATGGGTTCCTCTCCCTTGTGCATAAATAATAGTAATATCCATTGTGTACTTCCTATAGTAGAACTCTGTATTCCAAATCCTAGCTTCCTATTCCTAGCAGCTGCAGCTCGAAGCTTTTGCTGTAGTGGCTAGCTCCGTCGGATAATCATGGTCAAAGCAAGCCATGCACAGCCCGCCGTTCTTCTCTTTAGCAAATGCGCCGCCTATAGCGTTCACCGTGCCCTCGTGCGACAAAAATGCAAGTGAATCAGCGCCTATGATGCTGCATATCTCTTCTACTGAATGGTTCGAAGCGATCAGATCGCTGCTGTCTGGCGTATCAATTCCATAGAAGCAAGGATGCTTGAATGGCGGCGACGCAATACGAAGATGAACCTCCAGTGCCCCAGCATCACGCAGCATCTTTACGATGCGGCGTGACGTCGTGCCGCGTACGATTGAGTCGTCAATCAGAACGACTCGCTTTCCTTCCACTACGCTGCGAACTGCGCTGAGCTTCATCTTAACACCTTGCTCACGCAGCTCCTGGCTCGGCTGAATAAAGGTCCGACCCGAGTATTTGCTCTTAATCATCCCCATCTCATAAGGGATGCCGGACTGCTCCGCATAGCCGATCGCTGCGGAAATGCTGGAATCAGGCACGCCGGATACAATGTCCGCTTCTACGAATGTTTCTTTGGAAAGCTCCATCCCCATACGCTTGCGTGCAGTATGAAGATTCACGTCATGCATTTGGCTGTCGGGACGTGCAAAGTAAATGAACTCCATCGCGCAAAGGGCACGACGCTCCACAGGAGCGAAGCGCTCTGAACGGTAGCCCATCGCGTCGAATACGAGCAATTCTCCCGGCTCGACTGCACGAATAAATTCCGCACCAACCGCATCAAGTGCGCACGATTCAGATGAGAAGACATATGCATCTCCGATTCGGCCCATTGCAAGCGGACGCAAGCCATGTGGATCTGATGCAACTAGCAGCCGATCATTCGTCATAATTAGGAACGCGAAGCCACCTTCGAGTTGACGCAGCGCATCTTTAGCAGCGGTAACCAGGTCAGCCTCAGAACGAGCAATTAGATGCGCGATGACTTCCGTATCACTCGTCGTCTGGAAGATCGAGCCCTTTTTCTCCAGTTCGCGGCGAATGACAGGTGCATTTACGATGTTTCCGTTCGTAGCGACGGACAAATCACCATCACGCGTCTTAAAGACGAGCGGCTGCGCATTCGTCAAGCGACTGTCACCGGATGTGGAATATCGTACATGACCGATAGCACGATCACCCTTCAGGCTCGCGAGACGGTCTTTGTCGAATACTTCCTTTACCAGTCCCATGCCGCGGTGATAGCTGAACTCACTGGCGTCTGAGGTACAGATTCCTGCACTCTCCTCGCCACGGTGCTGTAACGTATGGAGGCCATAATAAGTAAGAGAAGCGGCATCGGCGTAACCAAATACGCCGAATACCCCACACTCCTCGCGCAGACGATCAAAAGGACCATCCTTGCCAATACCCTCGTTAAAGTAGGTTCCATTCTCGTCCATACGCGTAAAGTCGTATACTAGAGCCGCCTCTTCACGTTCCTTCATATGCTTATGCTGCTTTATTGCATCAGACATGGAATCGCATCCTTCCACACCCGTTCCGCTTCGATCCGTGCCACATCGATGGCAGCCTCACCGTTCACCCGCAGTTGAATTCGGTCTCCGCCAACGACGCCTAAGCGCTGAACAGGCACATCATATTGGGCACAACTCTCAAGAACCGCCTCCACATGCTGTGGACGTACTGACAGCAGTATGCGGGATTGAGATTCACTAAACAAGGCCACATCTTTACGCAATCCTTCGATCTGCCAATCCGCCGTTACACCAATGCTGCCGCTAATAGCAGACTCCGTCAATGCTACAGCTATGCCGCCTTCTGCAAGGTCATGAGCCGATTGTACTTGACCCGCTTGTATGACACGAAGCACTGCGTGCTGCAGCTTTAATTCTGTATCTAAATTCACGACTGGAGGACGGCCCTCCGTCACCCCATGAATAACCGTTTGGAACTCGCTGCCACCAAGCTCTGCTTGGGTCGTACCCAGCAGCAAGACGATGTCGCCTTCCTGCTTGAAGCCTTGCTGCGTAATATGGTCCACATCGTGAACGAGACCAACCATGCCGACAACAGGCGTCGGGTAGATAGCTCCCTTTGCATTTTCATTATATAAACTGACGTTGCCTCCGATAACCGGAGTTGATAAATGACGGCACGCTTCTGCCATACCATCTACGGCCTGCTCCATCTGCCAGAAGTTCTCCGGCTTTTCCGGATTGCCGAAGTTCAAGTTGTCTGTAATCGCAAGTGGTTCAGCACCTGAACACACAATATTGCGTGCTGCCTCCGCAACGGCAATACGACCGCCCATGAACGGATCCAGATAAGCATAACGCCCGTTGCAATCCGTCGTCATAGCAAGTGCTTTGCGTGTGCCACGTACCATCACGACTGCAGCGTCAGAGCCTGGTGCTACTGCCGTACTTGCACGTACCATGCTGTCATACTGACGGTATACCCATTCTTTGCTCGCAACCGTTGGTGAGCCGAGCACCTTCAGCAATGCTTCGTTTACATCGGCAACTTCCGGATAAGAACTCGTATCTATCCCCTCGTTAGCGGTATAATACGCAGGTACTTGGGACGGCTTCTCATACACCGGACATTCATCGACCAGACCACGTACTGGCATGTCAGCTACTTCTTCACCACCATACGTCAGGCGGAGCCTTCCGTCATCTGTCACACGCCCTACCTTGCGGCAAATGACGCCCCACCGATCAAAGATCTCCATTGCAATCGCTTCATTATGCTCTTCAATGACGAACAGCATCCGCTCCTGTGATTCAGACAGCATCATCTCGTACGGTGTCATGCCGCGCTCGCGCTGCGGCACTTCATCCAGATGCAGTTCAAGTCCGTTGCCGGCCTTGCTTGCCATCTCCGCACTGGAGCAGGTTAAACCTGCCGCTCCCATATCCTGAATACCAATCACAATTCCGGACTGGATAAGCTCCAGGCAAGACTCCATGACCAACTTCTCCATAAACGGATCACCGACTTGAACCGCTGGACGCTTGGCTTCCGACTCTTCCGTAAGTTCCTCGGAGGCAAACGTCGCTCCATGAATGCCGTCGCGTCCAGTTGGCGGCCCTACATAATAGACAGGATTGCCAATACCGCTTGCTACCCCGCGCTGAATATCTTTATGGTCAATCAGTCCAACGCACATGGCGTTAACTAGTGGATTTCCCTCATAGCTTGAATCAAACATGACTTCGCCGCCAACCGTCGGGATCCCGATGCAGTTGCCATAACCAGCAATCCCTGATACAACATGCTCGAACAAATATCGCACGCGCTCATCAGTCAATTGACCAAAGCGAAGTGAGTTTAATAGTGCTACCGGACGTGCGCCCATGGAGAAAATATCGCGAATAATGCCGCCTACGCCCGTTGCTGCACCCTGAAAGGGCTCAATTGCGGATGGATGGTTATGGCTCTCGATCTTAAAGCAGACCGCTTGACCATCACCGATGTCCACAATACCCGCGCCTTCGCCTGGTCCAACCAATACACGATCACCTGTTACCGGAAAACGTTTTAAAAGAGGCTTGGAATTCTTATAGGCACAGTGCTCAGACCACATGACACTGAACACACCGATTTCTGTATAATTCGGCTTGCGGCCCAACAATTCACAAATATGCGCATACTCTGCATCAGTCACGCCCATGGTTGCATAGATACGACCATCAGCTATTTGCTGCGGTGTTGGTTCCTTCAGCATGTTGGCTTTACCTTGCTCCAGTGATGATGTCGTCTCGCTCTTAGTTAACGTTGGTTGCATGACGTTCCCTCCAGGCTTTCATAATTGATGCAAACATACGCACGCCGTCTTTCGAGCCGAGCAGATCGCTAACCGCACGCTCTGGATGCGGCATCATGCCAAGCACGTTGCCGCGTGTATTCACAATACCTGCTATATCTTCAATCGAACCGTTAGGGTTCGTTTCATACGTAAACACGATCTGATTATTGCGTTTCAATTGCGCCAGCGTCTCGTCGTCACAGTAATAATTGCCTTCACCATGCGCGATTGGAATATGGATCACTTCATTCGCTTCATAGTTGCTCGTAAATGCTGTGCTGTTGTTCGTCACATGCAAGTTCGAATAGTGGCATCTGAACTTTAAGCCCGTATTGCGGCGCAGCGCCCCTGGCAGCAAGCCCGCCTCGGTAAGAATCTGGAAGCCATTGCATATACCCAGTACGAACACGCCATCTTCCGCCGCCTTAGCGACCGCGCTCATAACAGGCGCGAAGCGAGCAATCGCCCCGCTTCTCAAATAATCCCCATAAGAGAAACCGCCTGGAACCATGATCAAATCATACCCCGTCAAGTCTTCTGTCGTATGCCAGACACGCTCTACGGTTGCACCTTCTAATGTCTCTTCTGCCGCATGTACACAGTCCCAATCACAATTGGAACCCGGAAATACGAGTACCGCTACCTTCATGGGCTTAGTCCTCCAACTCATAACGATAGTCTTCAACGACCGTGTTGGCGAGCAGCTGTTTGCACATCTTCTCGAGCTCCGCCTCTGCTTCCGCGCGATCATTCGTGTTCAGCGTCAGTTCCATATATTTACCGATACGCACTTCTTCCACTGCTCCGTATCCCATCGTGTGCAGTGCCTGTTGAACAGCAGCTCCTTGCGGATCGAGTACATTTGCCTTCGTCGTGACATAAACTTTTGCTTTGAACATGGAATCGTTTCCTCCCAAGAATGAGTGATAAGGTAGGTGCCTTGCGATCTATTCGCAGGGCGTGCTTGCTGACATTGTGTTATGAGGCATTTCTTAAAACAAAACCTAGAGACATAGAAACGGTCCGAGAGAAAGCGCTTGGAGCACTGCCCTAGGACCGTCTAGACCGGAAAGAAAACGCGAGCAACGCAGAAAAACTGCACCTGATCGCACATAAGCGACTGGTCTGATATACATACGTTTGCTGGACGCTTTCTCTCGTAGTCCAAAAATTTAAGGTCTTTGGGTAGAAACTTCGGGCCATATCCCCGGAATTATACGAGAGTTATCATCATACGTTATATTTAGATTTGAGTATAGTGTATCAGTGTTCAAACGCCCATGTCAACCGTAAAACACGAACATTAATTGTTAATTAAATATTATAGTTCGTTTTTATTTATAGAAACTCATTATTAACATTCAAAAACGAAGCAGCTTCGCTATTTCCTTTACTGTGCCCGCAATTCATCGTCTCTCGTCAACCAACCACATAAGCCGCAAACCATTCTGAATACATAAATACCGCCCGAAGTCATCGGACGGTATGTGATAACACTATTTATACAGTTGCTCTACGCAGCAGCAAATACGATATTCCCGCATACAAAACAGTCAAGACAAATATCCACAAGGAATGCTGGAAGACGGTATACTGTCCAATCCAGCTGAATATGTCTAACCAAAGTCTATAGTAGGTCAAGAGATAGGATCCCGCAGCTCCAACAAGAAATGAAGCTATAAAAAATACATACAACCCATTACGACCGTAACGTCGATGCAGACTTGAAATGACAAAACCGCAATAAAACAAATGCAGGAAGAAACTAAAATAGATCCATAATTGCTGCATGAATGTACCATCGTTTAGATAGGCTAAATGAAAAAAGTGAAGGTTGAATCCCCAGCCTGCTGTTCCATGTTCCAACGCACCAAGCAGAAGCAGAATGACAGTAGAGACGGCGCTTACAATAGCTATCGATATGGCCGTCCCTAGAAAATAATCCTTGCGCCTGATACTTAAACTGACTGCAAACACAAACGTCTGTGCTATAGTTACAACTCCTATTACAAACAAATAAATAAAGATCGAAGCCAAACCGCCACTCGTGAAGCCCTCATCATTATTGATGGAAAAAGCGATAATAAAATTAACGAAAAAGCTTAAAAACAGAATAAGCCAAGGGAGCACGAACCAAGACCACTTATCCCTGCTGTGCATCTTCACTACAGCTGCAATACGATTCATTATGCCTCTACCCCCTTGCGGTCTGAACCGCTCTTCGTCAGGTGAACGATTAATTGCTGCAGAGATACTGCGGTTAACTCTAGCCCCTGTGCTTCTGCTTGCTTTCTATCGCCAGTAGATAAACTTCCAATTACAGTAGCTGAAGTCATGCCACCAAAAGGAGTCCGGCTAATCACTTCCTTACCTGCTACAAAAGCCTCAACCTTAGCCGTTGTTCCCATTGCCGTAAATGCCCTTCCTCTCAAATCATCAGCATCTTCGTCCATGATCAGGCGTCCTTCATCGATAACCAGCACATGCTCTAACAATTGACTTACTTCATCTATTAAATGAGTAGAAAGGATGATTGTCCGCGGGTGTTCACTGTAATCCTCAATCAGTCTGTCATAGAACAAACTGCGTGATACTGCATCTAGTCCCAAATAAGGCTCATCAAATATCGTAAGGGGCGCTCGGCTTGCCAGACCTACTACGATTCCTACAGCTGATGTCATCCCTCTGGACAACTTCTTGACCATACGCTTCAAAGGCAATTTAAAATCAGCAATCAATGCATGTGCATATTCACGGTCCCAATTCGGAAAGATGGAAGCCGCTATCTCAAGCACATCTTCAACGCGGAAAATATCAGGGTATCTCTGGCTCTCTTTAATAAAGCAGATCTGCCGGAGAATAGACTCATTCTCATAAGGATTTCCACCGAACACTTTTAACTCGCCGCTGGTCGGAAAAAGCTGCGCTGTGATCATATGCATAATCGTGGTCTTACCTGCGCCATTCCTCCCAAGAAGGCCATAAATCTTATCCTCCTCAATCGTAAAGCTGACATGATCTACGGCGTTCACGCTGCCGTAGGTCTTTGTTAATCCATTCACTTCGATTGTTTTACTCAACACGCTTCGCCCCCCTCTTGATCATTTCCGTCAAATGTTCCGCTGTAATACCAAGCTTTTCTGCCTCCTGAATCATCGCAACCACATATTGCTCAAAAAATTGTTCTCTTCGCTTCTCCATCAATAGAGCCTGAGCTCCTGTGACTACAAATATGCCAATTCCGCGCTTTTTGTACAAAATCCCTTCATCCACCAACAGGGATACCCCTTTCGCGGCTGTCGCCGGATTAATTTGATAAAAAGCAGCAATCTGAATCTTTGAAGGCACTTGACTTTCTTCGGGCAATCTTCCTTCAATGACGTCATCCTCAATCCGTTCTGCAATCTGCATAAAAATCGGGCGACTGTCATCGATCAGATATCCCATTTCACCACCACCAAACTAGTTAATTACTCGTGTAACTAACTATACTTGTGTTTCAATTTATTGTCAACACTTATTGCGCCCTTTTCTGCGTGCCAACATCCGTTCAGCAGTGCTAACGAAACAACATCATTGCTTCCGTTTCATAATTACATGTTCCTAAACTTTTTCACATGGAGTATGATGGAACTATATGCATTCCTAAATGACTCGTTGTATTAGACAACTCTTGCATATGCTCTTTATAACCTCGTGCATACCCTTTGTTTGCCCAATCCAGCCTTACATACGCTGCCCGAATATGAGGTGTTTGCCCTTGAAAAAGTTTTATTGGTTTTTGGTCGTCATGGCATTTGTTTTTATGTTCGATTTATGGGTTGAGAATTCGGACCTCGCCTCCTCTTTCTTTCATACTTATATTGAACCCTACACCGATAAAGCAGAATTTCCGATTATTTGGACGATATTGATCCTCGCTGGTGTAGCCTCGTATGTCCTCGACATATTAGCCAGGAAGAATGAAGAAAAGAAGGAACTGGAAGCGACACTGCACAGCGAAATGCAGATGCTCGTGATGGCGAACCAACAGCTAGGCGCATACCGGATGCGAGATATCCTGCTCCTTCTGTTCCGCAGTTTCGTGCAAAATAACCCCTATGTCCTTGCCGTTCAACTTTATGAATTTACGCTGCAGCATCAGAAAGGCGATAGTGTGATCAAGCTGAATCTGATGGATGGAGCTATTATGGAAAATGTGGACCTTAATGCGGTTCATCAATCTTATTATCGGTTCAGTATTCAGCTCTATCGTGACTTCGTTACCGCACGGAGTGCAGCTGAACGCGGAGATTTTATGCCGTTCGTCGACTTTGTTACCACCCATAACCGGAGCTTATCTTTAAAGCGGGAACAGGACCTGAATGAGAAAGACGCTATTATTTATGCATTTTTGTTAATCAGTTTTGACCTGCTTGAGAAGTTGTTTGAAGCCAGCTTCACCTTATTTCTTGATCCAGACAAAGTCAAAAAGCTGGAGTCCATGAAGAGGACTGGTCTGCTCCGTGCCATTCTGCTGGAGAACTACTCTTATTCCTTCACCCATACCGGTAGAAATGAGAAATCCAACCGCCAATATATAGCTGCCAGACTACGTATACAAGACAAGCCTTATCTTTATGTCATTGCGCTCGATGCGGAGATTCTCCATGACGCTAACCGCAACCGTTTGCTGGATCAAATCACGGAAGATTTTGAAAATAAACTTCAAAAGTGTCTGGACTCTGTATATAATGGGAATTGAGATCAATGCAAAGCGAGGGAATGTGCATGAAGATAGGTGACACCAACGATTCTGACTTCGAGCAAGCGAAGAAAGATGCGATCGCCAGACTGGAGCAAGCAGGCATTCATGTGCAGAAAGGCAGCAAGAAACCCGCGTACGGCATGTATTCGTCAATAGTGGGAACTCGTAGAAAGCCCTTTGTGATACGATATTAAGCAGAAGGAGCAGCCTGTTAGAAGGCCGCTCCTTTTTTAGTTCCATCCAGGTTTAGACTTGAATACTTTGTTTAATAAAGAGTAACAGGTGATTATTATGGACAATAATGCTGATAAGCGACCCGAGTTAGAAAGGCTGCTGATGGCAGCTGGATTCCCCCGCAAGCAAGAGCACCCACGCGCTTATTCTGGCATCGTAGGGCGAAGACAGGCACCCCTGCAGTTCTATCCGATTGAGAAGGATAACTGCCCCTGCACTGTCAATACAGATGCCAGCAGCGATTCGTCATAGCGGAGCCCCTCCTGCCACACCAAAATCGTTCAGTGGCAGGCCAATTCCCCGCCTCATAGCAGAACTCCCGGCCAACTAGCGGTCCGGGAGTTCTTTGAATTTATTGGGTTAGTCTCGTCCAAATATCGACGTAGCGTCGTGTCGTCTCCTCGACTACCTCTTGAGGCAATGGAGCAGGCATGCTGTTCTGGTCCCAGTCCGAATGAGCCAGATACGTCCGCACAGGTTCCTTGTCCATGCTGTCGATCTCTGTGTCGAGCACATAATTTTCCTTGGCCCAGAACCGAGAGCAGTCTGGCGTAAAAATCTCATCGATCAGGATAACCTCACCATCAACAATGCCGAACTCGAATTTGCAATCCGCAAGAATAATGCCGCGCTGCTCACAATATGCTCTGGCGTACTCGTACAGCATCAGACTTTTATCGCGCAGCGTCGCCGCGAGCTCTGCTCCCACGATCTCTTGCATACGATCAAATGGAATATCCTCGTCGTGTCCCACATCATTTTTGGCTGCAGGTGTAAACAAAGGCTCTGGAAAGCGTTGATTCTTGCGCAGCCCAGCAGGCAGCTCAATGCCATTAACAGCTTGAGTCTTCGTATATTGACGCCAGCCACCGCCTGTAATATAACCCCGCACCACACATTCAATATCGATGCGTTCCGCTTTCTTAGTGACCATTATCCGATTACGGAGTGCCTCTTTGTCTATAATAACATCGCCCAGCTTGTCCACATCTGTATGCACAACATGGCTGCCAATCAGTTCCTTGGTCTGATCAAACCAATACGCACTTAATTGGTTTAACACATTTCCTTTCTCCGGAACAGCCGGGTCCAGCACATAGTCAAATGCCGAAATTCGGTCCGTAACCACGATTAGAAAATGCTGCCCCAAGTCATAAAGCTCGCGTACTTTGCCCTTGTACACCAGCGGAGCGTTCACTAGATTCACTGCGGTCGGTATAGCTGCGGTTGTCACGATAACTGCCTCCCCAAGCATGATGTTAGCCTGCATCCTTATTCTTGCATACGTTCGAATCAAGTCCCAGCACATTATAGTTAGCTGTACTAATCTCACTAAGTTGAGCTATCTACGTCGTTAAGCACGACTAAGCGAATTGCTGTTCATCTATATAGTTGAGTTACATCAAATTTAGCTATGTTAGTTCACTGCGTTGTACTATTACAGCAAACCTACCTGTGCAAAGATCGTGTCCACATGTTTTAAATGCCATTGCGGATTAAAGGCATCTTCAATCTCCTCGGCTGTCAGTACCGCTGTAATCTCAGGTGTCTCCTCAATGATGCTGCGGAAGCTGCGCTGCTCTTCCCATGCTTGCATCGCACGAGGCTGCACTGTGTCGTATGCTTGCTCACGAGCCCAGCCCTTGTCGATCAGTTTGGTCATCACACGACCGGAGAACGGCACGCCATAGGTACGCTGCATGTTGCGTTTCATGTTCTCAGGGAACACCGTCAAATTCTTCACAATGTTCATGAAACGGTTCAGCATGTAGTTCAAGAGCATCGTTGCATCCGGCAAAATAACACGCTCCACAGAACTGTGCGAGATGTCGCGCTCATGCCAAAGCGTTACGTTCTCGTAGGCCGAAATGACATGTCCACGAATGACACGAGCAAGACCAGAGATATTCTCACAGCCGATTGGATTACGCTTGTGAGGCATTGCGGAAGAACCCTTTTGGCCTTTCGCAAAGGCCTCCTCTACCTCGCGGAATTCGCTCTTCTGCAGGCCACGGATCTCCGTGGCGAACTTGTCGAGCGAAGTCGCGATCAAGCCGAGCGTCGCCATATATTCGGCATGGCGGTCACGCTGCAAAGTCTGCGTCGAAATAGGAGCAGCTTTAGTGCCAAGCTTTTCGCACACAAACTTCTCCACAAACGGATCAATGTTGGCATACGTACCAACCGCCCCAGATATTTTGCCGTACTGCACACCATCCGCCGCATGGCGGAAGCGTTCCAGGTTACGCTGCATTTCGGCGTACCAGAGTGCCATTTTGAGACCGAATGTAGTAGGTTCTGCATGCACACCATGTGTCCGTCCCATCATCGGCGTATCTTTATATTCAAGCGCCTTGTTCTTCAAGATTTCGATAAAGTTCAAGATGTCGCTTTCTAGAATTTCATTCGCCTGCTTCAGCTGATAACCAAGCGCCGTATCTACGACATCAGTAGACGTGAGGCCATAGTGCACCCATTTGCGTTCAGGTCCCACAGATTCAGATACTGCACGTGTAAAAGCGATAACGTCATGACGAGTTTCCGCCTCTATCTCATAGATACGATCCATGTCAAATGTCGCATTTGCGCGGAGCTGCTGCACGTCTTCCTTCGGAATAACGCCCAGTTCTACCCATGCTTCACAAGCACACAGTTCTACTTCAAGCCAAGCTTTGAATTTGTTCTCTTCCGTCCATATGGCCCGCATTTCCGGGCGTGAGTAACGTTCAATCATCGTTATTGATTCCTCCAAATATTCGTCTGCTTTACCCATTGCAGCGCAGATTCCACATCAGACGCCAACAGGTTGATATGCCCCATCTTACGCTTGGGCAAAGCCTCGGACTTGCCGTACCAGTGCAGCTTCGGTGTTACTTGAAGCTTCTCTGACACTGCATCATCCTCCACTAGCCATTGTAACATGTCTTTACGATGTTCACCGAGCAGATTTGCCATAACAACGGGCGTACGAAGTGTTGTATCCCCAAGCGGTAAATTGCATATCGCCCGGAGGTGCTGCTCAAATTGTGAAGTCATACAGGCATCCATCGTATAATGCCCCGAATTATGTGGACGAGGTGCAAGTTCATTGACGATCAGCTGATGATCAGCCGTCATAAACATCTCGACTGCGATCAATCCCACCACATCAAGCGCTTGTGCGATCTGACGCGCTAGACGTTCTGCTTCCTGCTGTACAGCTTCAGGTACACGAGCCGGTACGATGGACAGATGCAGAATATGATCTGCATGTCTATTTTCCGCTACTGGGAATGTAGCAATGTCTCCATCCGGATTACGGGCTGCAATTACAGACAACTCCAGCTTAAACGGAATAAACGCCTCAAGCACCAATTCAGCACCGAGGATGGAAAGCTCCTTAAATGCTTGTGCCGCATCCCCTTGCCGCCGAATCATACGCTGGCCTTTGCCATCATAACCTCCAGTTGCCGTCTTGAGTACGCCTTGACCGCCAAAAGCCGCTACTTGCTGCTCCAGTTCTGCGAGTGATTCAATCTTTGCATAGGGCGCTACCGGAATTCCAGCCTTAGACAACGCATCTTTCTCACGCAAGCGATGCTGCGTCATATGCAATAGATGCCCGCCCTGTGGCAGGTAAGCTCCTTGTTCAAGCTTCTCCACGACTTCAAGCGAGACATTCTCAAATTCATAGGTGATCACATCCGACATGGATGCCAAACGTCCAGCTGCCTCTATATCCCCGTAGTCTGCTTGAATGTGACGTGCTGCTTCAGCGCAAGGCGCATCTGGCGACGGGTCTAAAGTAACAAAACGATACCCCATACGCAGACCGTCCAGCGCCAACATTCGGCCTAGCTGACCTCCACCCAGTACCCCTATTGTTGCGCCTGGCAGTATGCGTGCTGATGTTCCTCCACCTTGATTTACAGCTAGAGCTTCCTTTGCATTTGAACTTTCTGTAATTCTCGGCGGGGCCATCATTGTAGCGCCCCCGTCTCTGCGACCTGTTCGCGAATCTGCTCCCGACGAGCTGCCAAGCGGGTCCGTAAGGCCTCATCATGCATGCCCAGCATCTGTGCTGCTAAGAGTCCAGCATTCGTCGCTCCAGCATGGCCAATGGCAACAGTAGCTACCGGAACTCCTGCAGGCATCTGTACGATAGATAATAAGGAATCCATGCCGTTCAAGTTTGAAGACTTCACAGGGACACCGATAACTGGCAGTATGGTCTTCGCAGCCACCATCCCGGGCAAGTGTGCAGCACCGCCTGCGCCAGCAATAATAACTCGAATGCCTCGAGCCTCTGCTGTCTCCGCATAACGGAACATCTCATCTGGTGTTCGATGCGCAGATACAACACGCGCTTCATAATGGATGCCCAATTCATCCAGAATATCACACGCACGCTTCATCGTATCCCAATCCGATGTGCTGCCCATGATGACGCCAACTTTTAGTACAACCTGTTCAGTGCCGCTATTCTCCATGCTTCCCATTTCGTCCTCAACCCACTTTCGACATGATCCATGTTATAGTACACATCTTTATTTTCAAAATTAATTAACGACTTTAACCGTTTCAAATACAAACGCTGACCAAGCTCTACTACATAGTATGGACAAATAAAAAAAGCTGAGTGAAATGAGCTCATCTCTACTCGGCCTTCCGGGACAATTGAACAGCACAATACGACTGCCTGCCATGGCTCGGCCATTCATCCAGTCGATACGCCGCAACAGCAGCACATATGCTCGACTTCAAGACAGCCATCCTATAGGAATGGAAGCAGGGAGTATCGTCATTTGCGTAGTCCAAAGATTTACGGTCCTCGGGTAGAGACTTCCGCCCATATTCACGGAAATATACGAAATGATATATCATTCGATTATCGTCTTATATACATTCAGTTTAACAAGGTCATATATGGAGTGTCAACCCAATAGGCGAACGATAAATATATAATATAAAATATTGTTCGTATATTAGACTCAGCATTCGTGTCTATTCCCACAAAAAAACCAGTTCGCATTGCCTAATGGGCAGATCAACGAACTGGTTCATCTTTTAAATTACGTAATACGCCAATCAGTTATAGTGTAGAAATCACTTCCTGCACGTACACGCTACGACTTCATCACCAATACAGGTATCTTAGCAGTCTGGACGACATAATGGCTGACACTGCCGAGCACAAACTCGCGTAAACCACTCAAGCCCCTGCTGCCTAAAATAATCAAGTCGCATTTGTGTTGTTCCGCATACTTAATCACGGCCTGACCAGGAGGGCCTTGCAGCAGTTCCACCGCAGCGCGGTCACCTAAGAAGCTAACCTGCTCTCTTGCATGCTGTTCAATCTGCTGCGCATACTCATATACTTCTTGATTCACTTGGGGGGAAGCTGTTGAGAATGCATCTCCAAGGAAATATTGCGGCAACTGGAAAATGTGAACAACATGCACACGTACCTCTCCACTAGCCTCTGCCATGCTAAGTGCATGCTTTAGTGCACTGCGGGAAGGTTCCGATCCATCATAAGCTACCAATACATTAGTAAATGCCATAATAATCCCTCGCTTCTCCGTCTATAATTACATCTTAACTGAATAAATATTGTACATGCGATTTACTTGTACTTACCCGAATTTGATAATGATGAAACTGTACACGATCACGTTAACGAAAAGGATAAACGGTACTCCCGCCGTAAACGACACATGCTGCGTCTTATGACGCTTCTTATACATTGCCAACAAAATACCGAGCGCTCCACCTAGCCACCCTGTCAGGAATAGCTTACGCTCGGGGATGCGTCTACGATGCTTGACCGCCTTTTGCTTGTCTATGACCATCAATTGATAGCCAATAACATTTAACACAAACGCATATACGAATATGATAAGGATCAACAACCTTCCTCCCCCTCTCCTGACCTACTTCTATTATACTGGATTACTTACACTTAATTCGACAGAAAAATAAGGGTTGGTTGAAAGATCAAGTGACAAGGATAAAGAGTGGCTCTACTACCAAGACAAAGAGGTTCTTTTACAACTAAGTTCAAAAGAAAACAAGATCTACGATTGTAGATCTTGTTTAGAACTAAGCATGTCTTGCTTGGATCACTTTATCAAGCAGTGCCTGGAAACTGAATCGTTCTTCGACAAAAACTCGTTCCATCTAAGAAGATGAACTTCTTGTTTGGAGTACAACAATTAGAGTAATCTCTTCAGGAAGAATTCGTGTACCAACAAAGTCCAAGACGGTGAAAATATGTGATTTTATTTTATCATTAAATGCACTTCTTGATTGTGTGAATAATTGGTGAGATAAGGAGTTGAACTGTGACCCGTAAGATGGACACCCCGAAAAAAGTGCCCTCTTGCAGGTCACAGATCAATTTTAGCTAATTGGAATCTATTTTCCAAATTAAATAATTCTTTGCATAGATTTTTTTTGTAATAATTTTTTTAACTTTTCCATCCTCAAAAAAATATGATGCTCCTTGATGATCCGTTTGTAAAAATCCCTTTTGCTTCATTAATTGAATAATAGGTTCATCGTTTTCTTTGGATCTGCTGATATAATAAATTGAGTTTGGGGGACCTGTAAATTCCACAATATTATCCTTTGAAAAGTGCAAATTGATAATTCCCCTTATCGAATTGAAGTCATCTTTATTTAATATCATTAATAAAATTATTGATATTATTATTAATGTCGGAATAATTAAAACAATTAATTTTACCTTTTTCATACTCGCACACCTCGATTCGAATATATAATGACCACCCCCATATTTATACAAGGGTGGTCATTGTTCTGTATAATGTGTACGCAAGTTATTCAAACAAATACTTCAAAACTCATTAATTTTTACTGGATTTTATCAATTTCGTATCCATAAACCTTAGAGTTAGAGTAGTTGTTATAGAAATAGTCTAATGTTTTAGTTTGATTAGTATCAGTTGTGTGATAGGTTACATACTGTTGATTAGAGTTTGTTCCAGTAGTTTTTGTAATGATAATAGTATGATCGATGCTACCATCACCTGTAAAGTCAATTGACACTGCATCGCCAATAGATAATACACTACTAGAAGATGCTACTCCTGCTCTCTTACTAAAATGTTGGTAGAAATTATGTGCTCCACCCCATGTAAATGAGGGTTTGGAATCACTATAATACCAATTGTCTGAATTACTATGCGGATTGAGAATACCATTTTTTATAGAAGAAAGTCCCCCTTGTTGAAGAGCTTGCGAGACGAAGTTTGTACAATCATTCCACGCCCTCCTAGGATTTGATTGTCCACTAGCTCCTGCGGGAAGATCATTTATGTTATCAGTAGCGGTTGTTTGATTATAATAATTTGCGTAGTATGGATAAGAAGTGTTGTTAGTTTTATTCCACCAATTTGTCGCATATGTAGCAGCATATGATGATTCATAAAAGAATGGTGTGATATCAGGGTTTTCGTCTCCTGAAGGGTTAGTATTAATAGTCTGGGCAGTAGATGGGAAGTTTGAAGGAAGTAGTACATTTACATCATCCGAGGATAAACTTTTTTTAGAAAAAGCTTGAATTATTTTATCATTCGCTACTTTATTTTCATAAAAATCCATGTATATAGCAAAATCTCGTATTTCTTGTTGAAGTTGTTTATCCTCAAGTTCGATTAGGAAATAAGTTTTCATTAAATCTTGTACTTGCTCGTTATCTAAATCCACGATAACCCCACGATTAGTTAGATCATCTACAATGAATTGATAACCATTGTTATATTTTCTAATCGCTTCTTCCTTTGATGTGGTGGTTTCAGGATACAGATTAATTTTTTTACCATTAATCATCATTGGAGAATAGTAATTTAGATAACCTTTTGTTTCAAACACTATTGGTTGTAGTAGGGGCATATCAATAGCGCTTTCTGCTGCTGATGTTGCTCCTGACGTTGGAACAATAAGGGATGATACCACTACTGCTGCTAATAAAGTTAATCTTTTCTTCAATACTTTCACTCCTTTATTGTAATAGTATAGAAAAAAATATTTAATTACCATATTAAGGTACATAGTATCACTATTAAACTTTATTATCAATAGTTTTTATATTTCCTCTTGAATCTGTGAAATTATAAACTAAACAAGATTTTTGTTCCTATTTGTTTCACCATATTTAAATACCCACAGATCTTCCCCACATTATCGCTTTTATCGAACGCGAGCTAGAAGTAATTCGACAATTGTCATGTGGATTTCCCAGAAAAGAGTATCGTGAATATGCTTGTACATCGCATCTTACAGAAGTTCGGTGTGCAAGATCGTTCGCAAGCCGTTGTCTATTTAATCCGCAATCGAATCGTACCGTAGTAACCAACTTGTTTAACAAAGCGGTTTGGTGCGTTCAACCACATAAAAAAACGGCATTGCTGCCGTTTTTCCGGTCGGATTAACCTTCCAATCCGTGGTCTTCTTGGATTTGGTATAACCCTTGTAGAATCAAATCTGCAGGATCACGATTAAGCAGCAGCTGCATCATTAAAATATGGATCGGAAATGCACAGGTGTTGTTTCCTTCGACAATCGCTGGAAAACCTGCTTCGAACACGGGACCGTGCTCTTCATTCCATCCCAGTCCAGCATGTACAGTATCAGGGAACTCCTCTGTAACAGCTGCGAGACATTGCGGGATCAGCACTTGATCAATCAACGCTTTCGCTTCGTCTTCAGACTCAGGCGATTTTGGCAATAATTTACCGCCCTTCGTCTTCATCAGATCTACAAAGAAGGACGCCATCCATTGCTCCGGCTTATCGTTTGATTGGAACACTTCGATTAATTCACGCAGGAAAAATCCACATACATAACCGTCATCAGCTGTATCCTTCACTTGATAAATAAAAATTGGGCCGTAAACTTCGTGGTTCAATACCTGTCCTTGTACATCGCTGTAATATGTGCGCAGCGCAACAAGCGCGTTATGATGCACAGCATTCACCAGCTCAGTAAATTTTTCTGCTGAAGCAGTATCTTCATTGCTATTGTTCGTCGGTTCTTGGTTTATGGTTTCATTTGTCATCTTATTCACCCATTACCCATCATATCATTCGGCAAGATCGAGCGTCTAGTCCCACGCTTCCCTATGCGAAAAGATAAGCAAAAATTCAATTTGACATAAAGAATCTGTGTAGACGATGCCAGTATGCAGTAAACTGACGTTGGTACTTCTTCTGCTCGTATCCTATTCATTGAAGTAGTAAATGGTTAACCGATGTCCAATGTAAGCAGGGGCATCTACAGACAGAACTTAAAGACTTTATATGGCTTGGTCTTTAAATTCGTTATCGTTAACCTTTTTACCGCTGGGCTAGTGTTAATGGCTTATGAAGAGCTGTCTGAAGTTCGTATTGGGTTATCCACCCCAAATTGTACATCCGATGTAAAACAACCTGTTGGCGCTGCTGTGCACGCTGCAAATCTTTAAACGGTGAATAGTGCTCTGGCGCTTTGAGCAATCCGATCAGCATTGCTGACTCGGCAAGATCTATCGTCGGTGCATTGCCATGGATACGAGTGGTTTTACCAAAGTAATAATTGGCTGCTGCCTCAATTCCATAATTGCCGTGTCCAAAATACACTTTATTTAAATACATACCAAGCAGGTCTTGTTTACTGTAATTCCAGTCCAAATTTAAGGCGATCGCAATTTCTTTGAATTTGCGTACAAATTTCTTCTCATGAGATAAAAATAAGTTTCGTGACAACTGCATCGTTATGGTGCTGCCACCTTGTACTTTACTTTGCTTGATCACATCCACCCATATCGAACGAACCATCCCTACAGGGTCAATACCTGGGTGTAAATAAAATCGATGGTCCTCAATAGCAAGCAGCGTATCTCCGATATAAGATGGCATCTCGTCTGGCCGGACAAGCGGCTGTCCATTAGGCAAAGTTGCATGTCGCTGCACTTGATTATAAAACATATCCAGCTTTGCTTTATCTATCCATTGGCTGCCTGCTACTATTAGTCCCGTCCAAGTCAGAATAGGTAAAAGGAGTGCCACACACACGGTAACGATCGTCCAAAGTTTCCACTGTGATCGATTGTGCGTAGGAGACGCCTGTACATCAGACGATGCAGGGTGTGCCCGAACATGCTGTATGCAAGCTTTCTGTTGAGTTTGAAGAACGGCACGTAATGACTTGTTATGTGATATTACCTTCACCGCAGTCTGGGCTTGATTGTTTATCTTCAGCTTGCGACAAGGTAAATTATTTATGGTATTAATAATACTCGACCTCCCCTCCATCTTATCACTTTAACGAAAAGAGATTGAGTTTACTATCGAATTAGATGTCGGACAGCTTACATTCCTGCAAGACATGTCAACACGTGCTCTAATCTTATTCTATTGCAGGTCATAAATTGAGAATATAATAAAGAACTGTTCCCCGGTAATATACCGTGAAACAGTTCTAAGTTACTTATCTGCTTGGCAACGTCCTACTCTCCCAGGACCCTGCGGTCCAAGTACCATCGGCGCTGGAGGGCTTAACGGTCGTGT
>NZ_JASOYK010000008.1:0-244076 GCF_030226685.1 Paenibacillus sp. UMB4589-SE434
ATCCTTGACGGTACCATTTCCAGTGTACTCGGCGCTACTATCACCGCTGGTAACCTGACTTCGGCCGGGACCATCACCAATATCCTGAACGGCACCATTTCAAGCGTACTCGGCGCTACTATCACCGCTGGTAACCTGACTTCGGCCGGAACCATCACCAACATCCTTGACGGCACCATTTCAAGCGTACTCGGTGCTACTATCACCGCTGGTAACCTGACCTCTGCTGGAACTATCACCAACATCCTGAACGGCACCATCTCCAGCGTACTCGGTGCTACTATCACCGCCGGTAACCTGACTTCGGCAGGGACCATCACGAACATCCTTGACGGTACCATTTCCAGCGTACTCGGTGCTACTATCACCGCTGGTAACCTGACCTCTGCTGGAACTATCACCAATATCCTGAACGGCACCATCTCCAGCGTACTTGGCGCTACTATCACCGCCGGTAACTTGACTTCGGCAGGGACCATCACCAACATCCTTGACGGCACCATTTCAAGCGTACTCGGTGCTACTATCACCGCCGGTAACCTAACTTCAGCCGGGACGATTACCAACATTCTTGACGGCACCATCTCCAGCGTACTTGGCGCTACTATCACCGCCGGTAACCTGACTTCAGCCGGGACCATTACCAATATCCTTGACGGCACCATCTCCAGCGTGCTTGGCGCTACCATCACCGCTGGTAACCTGACCTCTGCTGGAACTATCACCAACATCCTTGACGGCACCATTTCCAGCGTACTCGGCGCTACCATCACCGCCGGTAACCTGACCTCTGCAGGGACTATCACCAATATCCTGAACGGCACCATCTCCAGCGTACTCGGCGCTACTATCACCGCCGGTAACCTGACCTCTGCTGGAACTATCACCAACATCCTGAACGGTACCATTTCAAGCGTACTCGGCGCTACTATCACCGCTGGTAACCTGACTTCGGCCGGGACCATCACCAACATCCTTGACGGCACCATTTCAAGCGTACTCGGCGCTACCATCACCGCCGGTAACCTGACTTCGGCCGGGACCATCACCAACATCCTTGACGGCACCATCTCCAGTGTACTTGGCGCTACTATTACCGCCGGTAACCTGACCTCTGCTGGAACTATCACCAACATCCTGAACGGCACCATCTCCAGCGTACTCGGCGCTACTATCACCGCTGGTACCCTGACCTCTGCAGGGACTATCACCAATATCCTGAACGGCACCATTTCCAACATACTCGGCGCTACTATCACCGCTGGTACTTTGTCGAGTGTTACTTCCATTTCTCAAAAGAGCTTTGTAGAACAATCCACATCAAACGTTCAAGTGGGGGCCACATCATTCACTCCACTCCCAGCCATCACTACAAGTAATCTTGGCGTGTACTCCTTCTTTGTATACAATCGTCAGGGCGGCTCAATTACAACTGTTGTGGAAGTCAGTGCAGATGGAACACACTATTACAGCGATACCAACGGGGCTACCATTGCAGCGGGAGCAACAGATGTTATTGTACCTGCAAGGTTCCTCAAATACACGCGTCTGTCCTATCGCTCAACCTTGTTAGCCGCACCTGCTACAATTGACGTCTTTTTTAACGCACAAGGCACGTAATATTCATTCTGGGCATACGCTATATCAATACCATTGGCATAAGCACATGACCATCATGTGCTTATTTGCCATTTTACAATTCATAAAGACGAGGTGATTCAATGTTTCTTCGTCGTCCTAAGAGCGCTAATCGCCTAGGCGTGCTCATACTGGCTAAAGATGAAGCTCCATACATCGGTGCGTGTATCGCAAGCACGATCGGAGTAGACGAATTACTAGTGGCCGATACTGGATCAACAGATGGCACCCCACAAATTGCACAAGATCACGGGGCGTATGTCCTTGGCGTTGAATGGCATGGCGACTTTGCCCGTGCGAGAAATGAAGCACTCGCGCATATGACTTCTGATTGGGTACTCGTCATAGACGCAGATGAGAGATTGACCACTCCAGTTAATGAAGTAAAGGAATGGATCAAGCACTCGAACATAGAAGGATATACAGTGATCATCCATAACCGATTAAGTGAGCATCATGACTGGCACACGTTACAGCACCGTACTATCCGCCTCTTCCGCAGACGGCAGGAATATCAATACGAGGGCAAAATTCATGAAGATGTCGGTCCAGCCATTTTGCATCATTCAGGTCCAACTTCCATTGGCAACAGCACAATTCAAATTCATCATCTAGGTACGATAGCGTCTCATGTCCACGCCAAACAGAAATTGAAACGCAATTACGATATTTTGGTCAGTTCGTTAGAAAGTCCACATGAATCTTCTGACCCATTTGTCCTTTATGGTCTAGGTGTAAATTCTACTCAACGAGGTGAACTGGTTGAAGCCTCACAATGGTTCGAGCTGGCTAGGCGAACCGTTCCCCCAATGGCAGCTTATCGACCAACATTGATCCGGGATGCCGCTAAAGTCCTGTTAGCTCGCAACCTCCCCCACTTGGCTGAAGAATGGACACGTGACGGATTAGATTCTTTTCATGATTATGCGGATCTTCAACTTGTTCATGGTCAATCATTAGAAAAACAGGGATTGTGGGATGAGGCTCTACAGGCTTATACAAATGCAAGTGAAGCCATATCCGATCAATATGTGTTGGAAGCAGGGGCAAATACGTATCTTGCACTAACAGCGATGGGAAATGCTTTACACGTCCTCGGTCGCTATCAAGAGGCTGCTCAGCGGTTCAACGCCGCACTGCGTGTACTCCCACATTATGAACCTGCTTTACTTGGACTAAGCGCAGCATTATCTGACATGGAGGTTAATGAAGAAGAGATCGTAGCCCATCTCGAGCAAGAATGGGGGGCAATCCAATTCCCAGAAGCCTCCGCACTGGCACACGTGTATGCAGAAGCTGGATATGTCAGTGCACTCTCAAAGCTCTGTTCGGCTCATCTCTTTGCACCGGAGGCCATGCGAGGACTTGCCACAGCATGGCTTCACATGGGTAGATATGCGGAAGCTCATGAACTTCTACGTCATCTGCTTCAGGCCGCGCGTGTTCATCCAGAAGATGAACATAGACTGGTCTCCCTACAAGCGATATGTGCCTGGCAGGCGTATATTCAAGGAACCATTCAAGTACCCTCTCGCGACAAATGGGACAACACAACCTCGGAAGCTTACGATTGGTTGGTTAGTCTAACCAATGCTTACTCGGTCGTCCGTACTGCTGCGAGCTCCAGTTCTATCCTTCAATCGTCAGCCGTTGCAGTCGCAGATCGACCGGAAATAGAATCTCAACACTCTCATTCCGACGAAGCTTTATACGAATTGGATACAAACCAGGGTTGTTCGTTAGCAGCAGAACAATTATTATCCGAATGGGTAAATCTCTTGGGAGGCGAAGGCTTGATCGGCCCGCTGCGCCAATGGATTCAGTATCAGGCACCTTGGGACGTATTCTGCGCTAAAGCACTGTTCCAAGCTGGCGATCCTTACACAGCCGTGCACTATCTATTGGAAGCGATGAGCGAACAGCGGTTGGACGCGGAAGGAGCTGTAATCGTCGGCGAAATGTTAATGAATGCCGGTCAATGGCGAGAAGCCGTTGATTTGCTAGAAGGTGCACGTCGGCTGCAAGAGCAGAGCGAACAATCTAGTGCGAATACGATCCGACGTGACCGCATGCTCGCGCTAGCTTATTTAAAGTTAAGCGAGAACCATCTAATGCAAGTTGTATCGCTTGAGCCAGATTCCGCTTCTTGGAAGGAGCAGTTGCAGGCGCTACAAGGCTCTATTGCTGCCGTTCAACGCATTCCTTGGCAAACGGAGCGAACTACGCTGCAAAGGAGGAATATGCGCCTTGTCACCAAGACCTCTGTTATCGGTGTGCATGATCGTCAAGAATGAGGAGCGCTTGCTGCCCGATTGCCTACTGAGCATAGCAGATGTAGCCGATGAGGTAATCATAATTGATACTGGCTCAACAGATGGCACTATTTCAATCGCTGAACAGTATCATGCCAAGGTTGCGCTGCATCCTTGGTCCAACCATTTTGCCGATGCCCGCAATGCTGCACTGCAACAAGCTACCGGTGAATGGATTTTGTCGCTTGATGCAGATGAACGGCTCGTCCCAGAAGACCAATTCGCCTTCAAGGAGCTGCTGCAGCAAGCCAATTGCACCAGCGAAGGCTGGTTTCTGCAAGTAGAGCACACCTTGTCGGAAGACCCACAGGCAACTCCAGCCAGTGTAAATCCACTGCTGCGGGTGTTTCGCAACCGTCCTGAATATCGATTCGAAGGTGCCATTCATGAGCAGATCGCTCCTGTTATTTTACGTGAACGTCCGCAAGCAGAGTTGGGCTTTAGTACTATAAGATTGCGGCATATCGGTTATCAGCCGGATATTGTCCGCGATAAACGCAAGATTGAGCGTAACGCCGAACTGCTCGAGCTAACATTAGCTCGTGAAGGACGAGAGCCATTTCATCTGTTTAACTTGGCAGTAGAACGCATCAGGCAGGGCAAGATGGATCAAGCGCTCATTTTGCTTCGCGAAGCCCGGGCGACCACTCCCATTTCCGCGACCTTTGCCCATCTAATGGTGAAGTATGAAGCTCTGACCTGCGCAGCCCTAGGTCGATATGAAGAAGCCGTACAGCTTTGTGCGGCAGGCATTTCACATTATCCAGACTATACAGATCTCCACTTCGCGAAGGCGATATATCACGATGCCGCCGGCGACCGCGGGGCAGCCCTTCGTGCTATGCGTGAAGCGGCACGTCTAGGCGTTCCGCCTTCGCATTATCATACCGAAGGCGGAGTTGGCACGTATCGTGCCTATGCGCAGCTTGCAGCATGGGCACTGGAGTCGCGGGCTTGGCATGACGCAGACGCCGCGTATCGCGCTTCTTTGGACGATGCGCGGTGTCCCGCATCGGTATGGCTTGCCTGGCAGCGGATGCGGGTGATCTCCGGTATCGCACCCGCTGTTGACACTTCGTCCGTCGCATGGCTCACGACCCAGACAGAAGCGCGACAGCTTACGCTGCAGAAGGCGCATATGCGGACGCTGGCATGTAATGAACAAATTGATGCTGCTAAACATCCCATGCCTTCCGAGCCTGCTGCATCACACACAACAATGCCGCTGGGAGGCCAACAGGACACGCCGCTCACGCCTCCCCTAACAGACCATTCTGCCCTAACTAATGCAGAAGGAGCGCTTCGCCTCATGCATCAGGCAGACATTGCATTAGCCCGCATTCAACAGCAGCCCTGCGGATCTGCAGCAGCAAAATTGAACCGCTTAGTCATACCGATTGGGACACTGGCACTAACTATTGCCGAACAGGAGGCACGGCCACATGAATAACGAGGTGCATAATCAAGTGCATAGCCACGCTGCACGTTCGTTACAAGCAGGTCGGCACCACTCCTTACATGATTCGCACAAAACAATATCCATCAATGATGTCCTCGCCAGCACACATACAACATCCATTGGGACTCATGGTGACCGTCCTCCCCCGTGCCATTACGCTGCAACACATATTTCACAGGCGATGAATGCTGAGAAGTGTATACCATACACATCCCTGCTCCCCATTACACTATGCCTGATTGTCCGTGACGAAGCCGACGTCATCGGCCGTTGTCTGGCTTCAGCTGTGCCGTTAGTACGGGAGATTATCGTTGTCGACACCGGCTCGATCGACGATACTCCCCACATCGCCGCAGCTTACGGCGCTGCGGTACACTACTTTACATGGGCGGATGATTTTGCCGCCGCCCGCAATGCCAGCATCGTCCTTGCGCATGAACCATGGATACTCGTGCTGGATGCCGATGAGATCATGGAGCCTGAATCATGGCAGGCTGGAAACGTATTGCCGCTTCTGCTCCAAGACAGAGTCCACGCTTATTACGTCCGCTGCGTTCATCTTGCTGAACGCTGGCACATCGGCCAGCCCTGCCCGGATTCATTAGCCGTCGACATGGCTTGTCGTCTATTCCGGAATGATCCGCGCTTCCGCTTCCAAGGATGCATTCACGAGGAGATCGCTGCTTCTGTACAGACGGCTTATCCTGACGGACTACAGTGGGCCCCGTTAACATTGTGGCATGATGGATATGCGCCAGAAGTACTTCGAATCAAGCACAAAAGCGACCGCAATCGTCAGCTGCTTTTAAAACAACTGCAAGAATACCCTAACGACCCTTTATGGTGGTATGCCTATGGCACGGAATTATTTCAGGACGAGCAATATGAGGAATGTCTCCCTTGGCTTATGCGCACATTATCTATAATGACAGAAAAAGCGGATATACCCGGTTACATGTCTGATGTCTGGCTTAAATCTGTCTACGCTCTGCAAATGACAGGCCAAATTCAAAAAGCACTTGAATTGGCGCAGCTCGGCAATGAGCTCTATCCGAACTTCCCTGATTTACTGGAACTTCACGCTTATTTGCTAGGAACCTTAAACAGATTCGAGGAAGCCTACAACTGTGCCCACAAAGCCACTTGTTGCGGCAATATAGAACATTTATATACAACTACAGAGGGTGCTGGAGGGTGGCGCTCTCATTGGGCCGCAGCTTGTATGGCTGAACGTCTTCACCGCTCAGAGGTGGCCGCTAGGCACTACGAGGAGGCGGCAAAAGGCTTCAAGCAACCTGCTATACGCATGATGTTAACGGCAGCAACGGCCGCACACCGAAACGATTTCCATACTGCAATAAACAACATGCTTCTTGTGCTCGACTCAATCGCTGCCTCACCCATTGCTGCTTCTGTCGCTCATGTGCATGCTGCACTCTCTACGCTCTACTATATGCTGCAGCAACAGTTAGTTAGTGAGCCGCACACAGATACTCAACGTAAGCTGGAAATCGGACTTGAAATGGCACCTTACATTCGACCTTTAATAAAATAAACAGTTCACATTCTTTACCCTCTATGACGATGACAGATAAATCTATGCTGTCCTTAAGGAAATAAAAGTGAGGATTCACACCTTGGCAAAGTGTTGACATCCTCATTTTGTTATGATATATTTATCTCAACTTCAAGATAATTATTTTCAAGAATATGAATCCGTCTTATATTGCAGAATGAAACGTAACGTTGTCGGCATTCTTGTGCTGACTCTCCATGTTAGTATCATCTGCTGTAATATCATTAATCATCAAGGTGGTGAATAACGATGAGTAATAATACGCGGTTTGATGTATATGCACCCGAGATTCAACGTTCATTAAAGTTGTTTGTTGTGCTGTCGCGCGCTTCACGTTCGCTGATGGACCTTGCGCAGCTTGACATTAAACGATATGGCTTGAATCCTTCTGAATTTGCTGTGTTGGAACTGTTATTCCACAAGGGGCCTACTCCGATTCAGCAGATTGGCAGTCGAATTCTACTGGCCAGTGGTACGATGACGTATGTCATCGATAAACTTGCGGCCAAGGGACTGATTGTAAGACAGTCCTGTGAGAGTGATCGACGGGTTATCTACGTGCAATTGACACCTGATGGTGAGACCCTGATGGAACGTATCTTCCCAGAACATGCTCAAGTGCTGCACGACGCGATCGGTACATTATCAACGGAAGAACAAGAGAAGCTAGTCGAGTTACTCAAGAAAGTTGGCAAAGGTTCCGTGTCCCCTTCCTAGCTAGTCTAGGAGTGGGATTCGGATTATCCACCTCTTATATCTTGAATTCGAGATTAATAAATTCTAGTTATTTCGATTACACACTAATCCCTACTATTGGGACGATTAAAGGAGAAGATATCGATGCTAGCAGATTACGGGTTGTTACTTATTCGCGTCATATTGGGATTAACCATGATGGGCCATGGGGCTCAAAAGTTATTTGGTTGGTTCGGAGGCTACGGTCTTAAAGGCACCGGTGGTTGGCTAGAATCAATCGGCATTCGCCCTGGTGTACTGATGGCCTTTATAGCCGGAGCGGGCGAACTAGTAGGTGGATTGTTATTTGGCCTCGGCTTGTTCACTTGGATTGGGGCTATTCTTATTGTGGGCACAATGGTTGTAGCTATCGGATCAGTGCATGGCAAAAACGGATATTGGGTCACGCAGAATGGGTACGAATACAACCTGATTCTAATCGTCATCGCGATTGCGGTTGCAATGATCGGAGCAGGGAGTATCTCACTGGACGCCATTCTCTAATTCTACAATTTGTTCGATAAACATCATTCCTCTCTTAATTGGAAGTAATTGCATGAATAGGAGCTGTACCACCCTAGGTAATCGAGAGTTATATAACGTAATGTTTTCACCTTTATGAGGAGGGATATAGATGTCTGCTATCAACATGGACATTCACCGAGCAGAGGATCGGTACACTGCTGACCACGGCTGGTTGAGGTCAAACTTTAGCTTCTCTTTTGCTGATTATGCTGATGCTGACAATTGGCACTTTAGTTCGTTGCGCGTGTTAAATGACGATTACATCTCACCTGGTACTGGCTTCGATCTCCATCCCCATCATAACATGGAGATTGTCACCATTGTGCTGGAAGGACAATTAGAGCATCAAGACAGCAGTGGCAATAAGGAATTCATACTTCCAGGACAAGTACAACGCATGAGCGCAGGAACCGGAATTTATCATAGCGAGCACAACGCTTCTGAAGAGAAAAAGCTTCACCTGCTGCAGCTTTGGTTTTTCCCGGAGCTGAAAGATGCAGTTCCTTCTTATGAGACATTTACGTATGGGCTTGATCACTTGCGTGGCCAACTGCTGCCTGTTGTATCGAACAAGTCTGGCGAGTTGAATACTGCTCATATTCATCAAGATATGACGCTGTACTTAAGCAAGCCGGGAGCAGGGCAAACAATATGCTTTCGTCAGCAAGCCGCACGATCCACTTATATCTTTGTCATTGAAGGCCATTTAAAATTGCACGATGGAACACTATTATATTCACGTGACGATGCTCGGATCATTAACACCAATGAGATTAGGATAACAGCAAATGAGGATTCACACTTTATGTTAATTGATTTGCCGTAAAACACGACAGATAGCTAGCCCTAGGTCTCCTAATCAGGCCTAGGGCTAGCTATTTAGTATGAGCACGATTTCCGTGCGTCACTATCCATACTGCTTCACTTCTCAAAAAGGAGAGGAATTCCCCCTCGATTGAAACAGCGTGCTACGCAAGTAAATTAAAAACGATGGAAAGCAGCCTGATCAAACAAATATGGACGAATAGCGCATATAATTCGCTCATACGCTGGATTTAGAGGCCTCTAGCCTAAAGAGGGTTCCATTTTGTCACATGCATCTGGCTACAAAATCGCTTACAATAAGATTTATGTAAAGTTTCGGCATTCGATATTGCCGTCTAAGGAGGATATTACATTGGCAACAGAACGTCATGCTCAACAAATGTACGAGATGTGGCTGAACGATCCACTCGTGGACACAACCGCAAAAGAAGAATTACGTGCGATCGCAGATCAGGAACGGGAGATCATCGATCGTTTCTATACAGACTTAGAGTTCGGCACAGGTGGCCTGCGTGGTGTTATCGGTGCAGGAACCAATCGCATAAATGTGTATACCGTTGGTAAAGCCACTCAAGGTTTGGCTCAGTACTTAAAAGAACAAAGCGACACTCCTTCTGTGGCAATCGCTTATGACTCCCGTCATTTCTCACCAGAGTTCGCATTGGAGTCCGCGCTTGTACTGGCAGGCAATGGCGTGAAGGCATACGTGTTTGAGAGCCTGCGCCCAACGCCAGAACTGTCTTTTGCGGTGCGTCGCCTGCAAGCGAGTGCCGGTATCGTTGTTACGGCAAGTCATAATCCGCCAGAATACAACGGCTACAAAGTATATGGCGCTGATGGCGGACAGATTACGTCCGATACAGCCAAGCGTGTCATTGGCGAGATTCGCGGCATCTCTTCCCTCGCTGAAGTGAAGAAGCTATCACGTGTTGAAGCAGAGGCCCAAGGCCTGCTTGTATGGCTCGGTGAACAAATGGACGAGGCTTATGTTTCCGCCGTGGCAGCTGTCAGTCTTAATCCGAACGTCATCCGTGCCACAAGCGACTCTTTCCGTGTACTCTATACACCACTGCACGGTACTGGCAACATACCTGTTCGCCGCGTACTAGAACGTGTTGGCTTCCAACAGGTGAACGTCGTAGCTGAACAAGAGCTGCCAGACGGCAGCTTCCCAACTGTGAAGTCTCCCAATCCGGAAGAACGAGATGCGTTCCGTATTGCAATTGAACAAGCAAAAGCTTGGAATGCCGATATCATCATGGGCACAGACCCAGATGCAGACCGCATGGGCGCTGTTGTGAAAGATGCCAATGGTGAATATGTGGTGCTTACAGGAAACCAATCTGGTGCGATCATGGTTCACTATATGCTGGACAGCATGAAACAAGCAGGCACACTACCTGTTAATGGTGCGGTAATTAAAACTATCGTTACTAGCGAATTGGGCGCATCTATCGCAGCATCATACGGCATGACCGTTATGAACACACTAACTGGCTTTAAATATATCGGTGAGAAAATGACACAGTTTGACGCTACTGGCGAGCATACTTTCATTTTCGGGTACGAAGAAAGTTATGGATACCTTGCAGGCAACTATGCTCGCGATAAGGATGCGGTAATTGCAGCGATGCTGATCTGTGAAGCCGGTGCTTACTATAAATCCAAAGGATTAACCCTATATGATGTGCTGCAGCAGTTGTATGCAGAACATGGATATTACCTAGAGGGCTTGCAGACCCGCACGCTCAAAGGCATGGAAGGCGTCGCGATTATACGTGGCATTATGGAGGATTGGCGCGCAAATGCGCCTGCAGAAGCAGGCGGTATTCGTTTTACGAAGACAGAGGACTTCTCGCTTGGACTCTACGACTTGCCTAAAGAAAATGTGTTGAAGTTCCACCTCGAAGACGGAAGCTGGTTCTGCTTGCGTCCTTCCGGCACAGAACCGAAGATCAAGATGTATTTTGCGGTAAAAGGTACAGATGGTACGGATGCAATGAATAGACTTGAGCGCGTAACAGCAGATGTAATGGCCCGTATCGATGCTTACGTGGCAGCTCATCAAGCTTAATACGAGGGCAGAGCTCTGTCTTTATATTAAATGCAGGGCGTTGTTACTGCCCTTGCAAGGATCTAGCAACCTTATAAGGCTGTTTAAATAAAGCTGAACTGGCTGCTGCTCGATGTGCTATTTTGTAATTAAAGAATAAGTTCCTTAACAATAAGCTGACATCAGTAATCAACTGATGTCAGCTTATCTTATTTCTTTACAGCTAATGATCGTGTTCTCTAATTGTGGAGTCAGCGCCGTGGTTCACTCGTAACCGACTCTCCTACTTCTTATTTAAACAGACATTCTCCATAAAACAAGACAAGCTGCTTGACCCCATCTTCTCGCTTGCTTCCTTATCCTAATAAGTTCATACTAGTTGTATAAAGTTATACCTAATTAGAGTCAGATCCAACTCAAAACGTGTCTGCAAAGGAGCAACTGTCATGCAACAAGAGACTTTAGATTTATTCCGCAAGCTAACTGAATTTCCCGCTGCATCCGGCTTTGAACGAGAACTACGCAGTCTGGTAAAAGAAGAAATCTCCAAGTACACAAATGAGATCATCCATGATAATCTTGGCGGCGTATTTGGTGTCGTTCGCGGCAACGAAGAAGGTCCACGTGTCATGGTAACTGGTCATCTGGATGAAGTCGGCTTCATGACTACCCAGATTACAGATACAGGGATGCTGAAATTTACAACGTTAGGCGGTTGGTGGGGACAAGTCATCTTGGCTCAACAAGTGGACGTTATTACACCAAACGGTCCTATTCGTGGTGTTGTCGGCTCCATCCCTAAGCATCTGCTTGATGAAGCTACAGCAAACAAACCTGTCGATCCGAAGGTCATGTACATAGATGTAGGTGCAGACAACCGTGAAGAGGCTGAAGCAGCAGGCATTCGCCCAGGACAGCAGATCGTACCGGTATGCCCGTTCACACCGATGATCAATCCTAAGAAAATTATGGCCAAAGCCTGGGACAACCGTTATGGTGTCGGCCTTGCCCTAGAGCTGCTAAAAGAAGTTCACCGTCAGAAGATCGAACTGCCGAATATCCTGTTCGCGGGTGCGACTGTACAAGAAGAAGTTGGTTTGCGCGGGGCACGTACTGCAGCTAACCTGATCCAGCCTGACATCTTCTACGGTCTGGATTGCAGCGCAGCAAATGATATGACAGGCGATCGCAATTCGTTTGGCCATTTGGGCAAAGGCGCTCTGCTGCGCATCTTTGATCCGACCATGATCACACACCGTGGATTGGTGGAATTTGTACAGGATATCGCCGATACGCACAAGATCCCGTACCAGTACTTTGTCTCTCCTGGCGGAACAGATGCAGGCCAAATTCACGTGAGCGGCAATGGAGTACCTTCGACCATTATCGGTGTCGTAGGCCGTTATATCCATACGCCTGCCTCGATCGTTCACACAGACGATATTGATGCTGCCAAAGAATTGCTCGTACAGCTCGTGAAGCACACAGATCGCACAACTTACAATACAATTATCGAGCGTTCATAAGCATGCTTTTTTGAAGTAGATAACACGAATAGCAAGCTCAAGTGTCCCTCTCATTCGGGTAGCCGTTGGATTTTCATTGCCCGTCTTAGGGGAACCTAAATTAACGACAAAGCCCCCTGAAACCAAAAAATCCCCTATCTGCGTACGCACTTTAATTCATTGCGCAGGAGGGGATTTTGTTATACAAAGATATATTGTTGCTGACAGGTCTCTTCGTGCAGCTAATGGATCGGCCTCTGCTTGAGATTAGACATGTAGCGCCTGACGACGCCCTTTCCACTTTTCCCGTCCGATTACACCTCCGATCACTCCAAGCGACACCGTCACTAATAGAAGTGGAATAACAAAGATAGTCGGGCTATACCCTGCTATAAATAACGGACACATGTAACCAATAAACGTAGCTGACTGTGAAATAAACACGTACAGACTGGAGCCGAATCCAGTTCGATGCTTAAACATCCGCTGCACGTAGCCCATTGCAACCCCATACAATACAGACACAAAAAAGGAATAGAGGGGCTGAACAAGGAAGAACAAGATGAGGGACGAGGAGAACGCATATGCGGTGTATGTAAGAAGTGCTCCAATACCGCCAAGCCATATCACGTTTCGACTCCCGTAACGAGCAGACCAATACCCTGCCAATGTCATAAACAGCAGTTCAAACACCGCTTGGACACTCCAGATGTATGACATCAGCTCTGGTTTGCCAAACAAATCTTTGACCACAAGCGGCAAATATAACCCACGAATCGCATCCGCACAAGAAAGCAGAAGTAGAGCAAACAGCATAATGAGCGAAAATGCTTCACCACCCGCACCACTCTCCGCATCTACAACTGCCTCATGCTCCTTGTACCAGAGCAGTAAGAGCAGCAGCATACCATATCCGGCCATATTTCCCCAGAGCACGCCCTTAAAGTCTGCAAGTAAATAAAGATTAGCCCCTAACAGCAGCCCTATAAAAAAACCGACGCTAAGCCCTGCACGCAGCCATATCTGCCCGATCTCTACGATCTCAGGTGCTATTCGCTGAAAATGATTACGTGACATCGCAAAAAGCTGCCCCATAATGAGCCCCGAGGGAGCAGACGCAATACACATTCCTGCTAGGGCTGTGCCGTAGGTGGTGGCGCGCATGTATACGATAAGCCCAACCAGACACAGCGCAGCGGCCATAATCGCCAATCGCTTCTTACTCTTAATCCTGTCGCTGACTAGTCCGACCATTATCGTCATGATCATATTAAGTACCAGCGAGATCGAGAATATGGATACGATCTGCCCTTTTGACAAGCCAAGGCTGTCACTTAGATAAACCGAATTCATCGGTGCCAGAATACCTAGACCAATACCATAACAAAACAGAGCGAGCAGCAAGAGGCTCGCGCCTTGTACGTGTAAGAACTTCCTCATATCCGACATCACATTCATGTTTACCATACTCCTTTAATCGGAATATGAAGTCCTCATTCACTGCTGCATGCACCTTCTGGTACGGCTGCAGCTTACGACTTCAATTCACAATAACTTCGCATCACAACTGTGTGTAACGAAGCTCAATCGCTCCAATCTCAAAGCTGCGGCAAGTTGTCAGCGTGAATCTACGCTCCATTCCGTCCCTCCCAATAGTTGCAATAGTCTAACATACTCGTGATACTGCAACATTATCTATGAACGTCATCCAGACATCTACCTGCACTAACGCTTATGATTCGGCGCACAATTCAGACTACTCCTTTCAATTAAGATTGCGGTTGTATCCCAAAACCATTATCGGGATTTGAAAATATTTACTCTTTAGGACAAATCATAGTTGGTGTTATGGGATTGGTCAAATCAATTTTATAACCGATCGCAATATCCATAGATGATGTGTTTACCGTGACTGTCCTATTAAGTGAGGCGTCCGCATTTAATCTGCATCCCATTTCAGCAGGCGCACTTTTATTTGAAACTGTGCGGTTTCCGCTCTGTCAGAAGTTGCTCTTCACAGCACATTAGGAGAGGTGGTTGCTCCTGTTATTGATGACGTTGAACCCATCCACAAGCGACCACCACTCACCTTAGTGAACAGCGTCTCCGCTCCAGTGGCCTTTCTTGGCGACAAAGTCATTGGCTCCAGGACCTGTAATGAGGCTATGATGATCCCCATTCAGGTTACAATATGCCTATAACGCAAAAACAGACATACGTGATGGTTAGTCGCGTATGTCTGTTTTTAATTATTAAAATGCTCTTAGCTCTTTCATTTTCTATATTACTCAGCTTCGGAAGATACCGTGAAACGTTGGTTTAGATGCTGCGGATTCTCGATCTCATCCAATACCGCAATCGCATAATCAGCGTAGCTTACATAACTTTGTCCACCAGCGTTAATCAGCAAATTGTCTGCACCTTTCTGATAGGCGCCCGTTCTCTTGCCTTGCGGATCAAAGAATGCGGAAGGGCTAATAAACGTCCATTGAATACCTGTAGATTGCTGCAGATCTGCTAAGTTTTTGCCTTGATTTTGTGCAGTAGCCAAGTACTCATTCGGGAACTCAGGCGTATCCATCACACGTAATGTCTTCGCTTCATCTACGAATAAGCTGCCTGCACCGCCAACTACGATTAAACGGGTAGCAGGAGCACCTTTAAGCGCTTCGATCAATACACGACCAGCCTCTACATGAAGATGCTCGTTGCCTGGAGCTGCACCAAATGCATTCACCACAACATCAAATCCCTTAAGATCTTCAGAAGTGAGTTGAAATACGTCTTTTTCCAATACCCCAACTGCATTGTCAGTCAATTTTGCAGCATTTCTAACAATGGCCGTAACGTTGTGCTGTCTATTGGCAGCTTCTTTCAAAATAAAATCTCCCGCTTTTCCTGTTGCTCCGATAATAGCTATTTTCATCATGATTCCCTCCAAAAATTATTATTTAAGTATTCCCTGTATAGGGCTGAATATGTCAATAACACTGCCCCATTAACTGAATTAAATTAAACGCTGCAACACCATGCTGACGTGCTCACAATCTGTAACTATCATTGTTACAACCAAAACAAAAAAATACATATGAGTCTACAAGTTATCCAAGTGAGAGGACGGTATTCGTATAATAAAGAATATACGATTTTTCTCCTGTATGTTCCTCACCCGATGTAATCATTATAGTTACAACACAAAAAAGAGTCAAGTCCTTTTTAAATAAAGGTTCAATTCATAGACTCTTTCTGTAATCCATCGAGCTGTCATATCCACTGCGAGACAGTCTGCAAAGGTGATCCCTGAACTCATTCCTGTAAAGCTACAATATGAGGTGCACACCTTGGCGTCTAGTCTCACAAACAACTCCGTATGGCTTCACTCCTCCTCTTGCAGTAATTGACGCAGCATGGCTTCACGATCATTCATAAAGCTGCGTGTAACCACATAATGGTCTGTGTCTTCAAGCGCCGTCTCCCGAATACCTTCTTGATCGAGCATATAAATATCTGCCCCAGGATAAGACATCAGGATAGGTGAATGTGTAGCGATAATAAATTGGGATTGTTTCTGCACCAACTCATGCATACGAACAAGGAGCGACATTTGGCGGATTGGTGATAAAGCGGCTTCTGGCTCATCCATCAAGTAAATGCCATGTCCGCCAAAACGGTGCATAAAGGTTGAAAAGAAGGCTTCGCCGTGAGATTGTTCATGCAGCGATTTCCCTCCATATGACATTTTTATCGGAGGCCCTGTTGCCTCTTTATCCTCGTCCAATATATCTATCTGGGAAGCCACATTGTAGTAGCTTTCCGCACGGAAGAAATAACCGTCGTTCGCTTTCTTGATCCCTCTCGCAATTCTCAAATAATGATGAAGACCAGAGTGCGAAGATCTGGTTTCAAAATTCATGTTCCTAGAGCCGCCCTCTGGATTAAATCCGTATGCTACAGCGATCCCTTCAAGCAAAGTAGATTTCCCTGATCCATTTTCCCCGACTAGAAACGTAACTGGCTTTGTAAACGACAGCTTATCTAAAGTACGGACTGCATCCAGACAAAATGGGTACAAGTCAAATCGAGGCACTGCTTCGCGCCTTAATTCGACATGCTTAATATATGCCACACTGGAAAAGGCAGACTCTATACGTGTTTTCTCCATTACATAATCACCTCATACATTTCATCAATGGGAATAGCAACTATACAATTTACCTTCAAAATAGATGATACGATGCTTCACAGAAAAGCTCGTCCGCTGTACACTATTGTTATTTATATACGATGGCATTAGCCATAAAGTAACGAAGGAGGCTGACTATGACGAATCAAGCCCATCTATCTTCTATCCCTCTGCAGCTTGCTACCTTTGCGGGGGGCTGCTTCTGGTGTATGGTGAAGCCATTTGACCAATGGGAGGGAGTACATGCTGTCATATCCGGTTATACCGGAGGTCATGTGCCTAATCCCAGCTACGAGCAAGTAAAAACCCAGACAACTGGACACATTGAGGCTGTGCAGATCACATTTGATCCAAGCCTCATCTCTTATGAGAAGATTCTGGAGCTATTCTGGGCTCAAATCGACCCAACCGATGCACACGGCCAGTTTCAGGACCGGGGCGAGTCTTACACAACGGCTATATTTGTCCATGATGAAGAACAGCGCCAACAAGCAGAGCGCTCCAAACGGGATTTAGCTGAGAGCGGACGCTTTGACAAGCCGATCGTAACTCCGATTCGTGATGCAGTTCCATTTTATCCGGCTGAAGCGTATCATCAGGATTATTACCGGAAAGAACCTGACCATTACAAGCAGGACCGTGCAGCATCGAGAAGAGATGAATTTCTGGATGTGCATTGGCAGTCAAAACCATAGTCTACCCTCTAGGTGTAAAATGCCTCTCCCTCCGCGCTTAGTAAGAGGGAGGGATTGCATTCTTTGCTAACAATGGACGGGACACCCCCATTTTATTGAATGGAATTGTATGATTTGATTCCAGGTTTCTGGACAAATTGTATCATTTGCAGCAACAAAGCCTGTATCTCTCAAAAATGTGTTGACAGACAAGGTGTTATTCATTAAATTATATGCATGAGCATGCATTTACTATTCGATTGAACATTTTGTTCAGCACAAATAAACATGCCAAATATAGATAGCATATAAAGAGGAGATAAGTCATGAAGGATTTATTTACCCCCTATGAACTTATGGATTTGAAACTGAAAAACCGTGTAGTTATGCCTCCAATGTGTCAATACTCCGTCAATAACAAAGATGGGATTGCTACGGATTGGCATTATATGCATTATGTGAGCCGGGCTATCGGTGGAGCCGGATTAATTATTATCGAAATGACGGATGTTGAGCCTGATGGCCGTATTTCTGATTTTGATCTTGGGATCTGGTCCGATGAGCAAATTCCTGCGTTAGCTAGAATTGTTGAGGGTTGTCATGCTTATGGCGCCAAGGTGGGCATTCAAATCGCGCACGCAGGACGCAAAGCCGAAGATGCGGCGGTTCCTGTAGCACCATCGGCAATTCCGTTTGACGCTAATTCTAACACTCCAAGAGAATTAACGACTGCAGAAGTGAAAGCAATGATCGAGAAATTCCGTCAAGGCGTAGCACGAGCTGTCAAAGCGGGCGTTGATGTTATTGAGCTTCATGGTGCACATGGGTATCTCATTCACCAATTTCATTCCCCTCTAACCAATCACAGAACGGACGAGTATGGACAAGATTTAACTCTGTTTGGTCGGGAAGTCATTCTAGCTGCCAAAAGCGAAATGCCGGCAGGGATGCCTCTAATTGTGCGTATTTCTGCTAAGGAGTATGTAGAAGGCGGATATGGAATTAGCGGCAGTCTGGAGTTCAGCAAGGCCTATAAAGAAGCCGGAGCGGATATTTTTCACGTTAGTACAGGCGGTGAAGGACCTATTGGAGTTGGGCCTATCGCCACCACTAGTGAAAAACCAGGGTCCCACGCAGCTTATCAAGTGCCGTTAGCCAGAGCAATCAAGGAGAGTCTGCATGTTCCAGTTATAGCGGTTGGAAGATTGGATGAACCAGCTCTTGCCGATGCGGTAATAGGCAATGAAGAGGCGGACCTAGTTGCGATTGGGCGAGGGATGTTGAGAAATCCTTACTGGGCATTGGAGGCTGCTGTTCAGCTTCATAAAGAGGCGGATATTCCTAAACCATATAAGTTTGGATTTCCAAGAACAATAAAATAAACTACATGTGGATGATTCCGTTTAAAGACCAGCAGGGTTAGCTCAAGCTGGTCTCTTTTTACACCAAACTGGTGTTGTGTTGGTACCAGTTTGATTTCAGACAATCAAACTTATTAATGCTATAATGCTGAAAGGATAATTAAGATTCATTATGATCAGTAACTTACACTCAGGAGTGGAATTGTGGGATGAAGAATGCTCTTAACAATGACCTTATAACAAATTGGTTGACCTTAACTCAAATACAAATGAACGTAGCCAATGAATTGGAAGCGAATTTGCAAGAGAAGTATCAGTTGTCATTAAAAGAATTTTATTTGCTTTTGTTTTTGTCAGAAGCTTCAGAGAAAAAATTGAAACTACAACAATTGGAGTCTATGGTTGGTTTAAGTCAGAGTGCGGTATCCCGACTTGTTAGCCGCTTTGAGGCAAAGGGCTGCGGTGCCTTAAAAAGAATTGCCTGCAGTGACGATCGCCGAAGTATTTATACTTCGTTGACATCAATAGGCCAAGACAAGCTCGACAAGGCACAAGTGACTTTTGAAGAAGTATTATTAACGGCCTTTCCTGAGAAAGAAATAAAGCAGCTGCTGGAGCATATGCTTCATGCCAAACAGACCTAGTCTAAGTATGGCTGCACTCAGCGGCCTTGACCCCTAGGCCCACCATAACCAAAACCCAAACCACTTTATACGAAGTGGTTTATCTGTTTTTATGGAGTTCATTCGCTACATTGTGCTGTATGGTCACCGCTTCATGTGCATGAGCCTAAAAAGAAACACCTCCCTATCATCGTTAGAACGATTTAAGGAGGTGTCAGGATATGCTAACTAGCTTCTACATTAGAAACTGATAGTTCCAATATACTGCACTAACGGATCAGCTTACAGCAGTCCTTGTCGCAGCTCTGCAGCCGACTTCGGTGACAATAGACCAAATGGAATATCGAACACTGTACGAGCTCCGTTCTCGCCACGTTGTGCCAAACGATAAGCTGCACGAGCATATGCCACCAGCACGCTGGATGTAAACTCTGGATTGCTGCCCAGATTCAAGCCAAACTCCATAATTTGCTTTGTACCTTCTCCTGTAATACCACTGCGGAATACTAGGCCACCGTGAGGTATATCGCTGTGATTAGCACGCAGCTCTTCTTCAGTGATGAAATGTACAATCGTGTCATAATCCGCAAAGTAGTTCGGCATCGTCTTAATTTCCTGCTCAATACGTGCTTGATCTGCACCGGCTTCAGCTACAACAAAACACTCTCGCAAATGTTTGTCACGTGTAGACAATGTTGGGTTATCCCCACGACGCACTTGAGCTACCGCCTCGTCGGAAGGAATTGTGTATTGCACGCCTGCTTGCACGCCTGCGATACGACGGATCGCATCTGAGTGTCCTTGGCTTACGCCACGGCCCCAGAATGTGTATTCATTGCCTTCAGGAAGCACGGCTTCGAAGAGAAGACGGTTCAAGGAGAACAAGCCTGGGTCCCAGCCTGTAGAGATGACAGAAACATGTCCACTTGCTACAGCTACATGGTTCACGCTGTCAAAATATTCAGGGATACGAGCGTGTGTATCAAAGCTGTCTACCGTATGGAAAAGCTCAGCCAATTGAGGGCCTTGCTCTGGAAGATCTGTTGCCGAACCCCCGCACAATATCATAACGTCGATACGATCCTTATAAGAATGAGCTTCGCTTAAAGCCACTACCGGTACACTAGCTTGTACCATTTCCGGTTGGCGTCGTGTAAAGACGGCCACAAGCTCCATGTCAGGGTTTTGTCGAATCGATTGTTCGACCCCTCTTCCTAAATTGCCATAACCCACAATACCTATACGAATCGGTGCTTGCATCTAAGCTCCACTCCTTTGTTCTACTTATCATCTTTTACTTCCATCTAGTATAAGGCAGACTGCTTGCTTTTTACAGCATAATCTTACAAGAAATGTCGGTTTATCATACTTAAAATCATCTCCCGCTCTGTTTGTCCCACCTCAAGCCGAACTCTGCCTCCTGCAGGAGTGTATCGGATCGCATTTGTAGTAACATTATCGAGAAGCTAAGATATCCGGTCGGGATCTAGTGCAATTAAGCGATCAGGATCTATCGATATTTCACCTTCAAATTGAACGTTATGCTGTTCGCAAAGCTGTCTATATTCTGCACACTTTTCACCCATATATTGTGACACATTGATATTTCGGATTAATAGTTGAAATTCAGGTCGGTCCGCATGTTGTATTCCTCCGTCCAACACCCCTTCTGTATGGCCCTGAACGATCTCAAGCGGTGTCCGTAGATCATGGGCCAACGCAGCAACGGTATTTTCGCTCCCCTTAGAGCATCAAGCATAGATTATCTGAACGCAAATGACCTATGCCGCACAAAGAAGTCCTCCAGAACGTAACTGCCGTTAGGCACAGTCACGTTCTGGAGGACTCTATGATAGGTGTATATATGATCGTTACACCGTTCTCTTATACAATATCCAATTATACGAGCAGGCGTGCACTAGTTAAGCTTGCAAGTGTTGCCGTGATCACAGCTTAATGCGCCAACTGCATCATCGTTTGAATATCCTCTTGTGCATCACCAATTAACTTCAGGCCAAATGTCTCAACAAGCACATCCATTACACCCTCCGAAATAAATTCTGGCGGCTTCGGCCCAATTCGGATATCCTGGATGCCTAAGCTGAACAGCCCCAGCAAGATGGCCACTGCCTTCTGTTCGAACCAAGAGAGGACGATCGACACAGGCAGCTCATTAACTGTACAGCCAAATGCATCTGCCAGCGCCAGCGCTATCTTCACGGTTGAACCCGAGTTGTTGCATTGACCAAGATCAATATAACGTGGAATTTCCGTGCCAGGCACAGTTCCATAGTCCACATCATTAAAGCGGAATTTACCGCAAGATGTTGTCAGGATTACCGTTTCCGGTGGCAGTGATGTCGCCAGCTCGCGGTAATATTCCCCGCCTTTGCCAGGAGCGTCACAGCCTGCAATAACGAAGAAGCGCTTGATCTGACCCGCCTTCACCGCTTCAATAATCTCCGGAGCCAAGCCAATAACCGTCTCGTGATGATAGCCCGTCGTCAACACCTGATCAGAGGATATCGTAACAGACGGCAGAGCTAAGGCTCTTTCTATTAATGGCGTAAAGTCATCGTTCTCAATCTTGGCGACATCTTCTAAGCCTGCTACCTCATAAGAGAAGAAGCGGTCCGCATACGTTCCCTTGATCGGCATAACACAGTTGGTAGTAGCCAATATTGCACCCGGGAATTGTTCAAATAATCGACGTTGATCGTACCAAGCCTTCCCGATATTTCCACGAAGATGATCGTATTTCTTCAAGGCCGGGTATCCATGGGCGGGAAGCATTTCCGAGTGAGTATATATATTGATGCCCTTTCCTTCCGTCTGCTTCAAAAGTTCCTCAAGCGCGTACAGGTTGTGCCCCGTCACCACAATAGCATGACCCTCTACCGCATTCTGTGATACGGTGACCGGCTCCGGAATACCGAAACGATCCGTATGGGCATGATCCAACACATCCATAATGCGAACTGCTGCGTTACCCACCTTCAACGCCATCTCAATATGCTCCTGCACGTTAAAGTTTGAATTGGTAAGTGTCATATATAAGGCTTCATGCGTGATGCGGTTCACTTCCGAATCTTCGTACCCGAGCTGACGCGCATGCGTTGCATAAGCGGCGATTCCTTTTAAGGCAAATATAATCGTATCCTGCAAACTGGCTACTGTCTCGTTCTTCCCGCAGACACCAATTACTTTACATCCCCCGCTTGGTGTCTGTTCACATTGATAACAAAACATATCCGTTCCCCCTCACCTTGGATTGGTTGTTATATCCAGTTTACCAAGGGAAGCGATTGCAAATTGTGCGTACGATCACTTTGAATTTGAATCCTTTATGACAGGATGAACGGAATCACCTTGTACCAAGCTCACATAAATACGCTCGTACTCCACCTCTTCTTCTGAAATAAGCTTGATCAATTGCTCAGCAGCTAGGGAGCCCCACTTTCGCTTAGAATAATCTATTGTCGACAAGCGAGGTGTTGTGTAATGTGTCAATTCAATGTTGTCAAAACCGATGATATGAATATGCTGTCCAACGACATGGTCCGTTTCTTTTACAGCATCATATAAACCTATGGCCATCTCATCATTCAGACAAAAGACAGCGACAGGTCCCGTATACTCGCTCAAAATTTGCCCAGCGGCTGCCTGCCCTGCCGACTTGTTAAAGTCGCCTTGAATCGGTATGTATTCAAGAGGCTGATGACGCTCAACAGCTTGACGTACAGCCTGCAGACGCTGCATGGAATCAAACGAGGCATTCGGTCCCGTGATCACGTAAATTTTACGGTGCCCTGCTTCAATTAAGTATTCCATTGCCAATGTAGCTCCTGCTTTATTATCAAGCAGAACCTGATTAATATTGGGATGATTTAGTTCACGATCCAACACCACAAGCTTATGTCCGCGGTTTGCATATTGGAGCAGTTCATCACTTGGAAACGAAGCATCCAGCACAATGGCGCCATCAATCATCCGTTCCGGCAGCAGCCGATGCGATTGAGCTCCGCTGCACACGATCAAGTCATATCCCTTTTTGTTCGCCACTTCTTTAATTCCTTGCAGAAGTTCTCCGTAAAATGCACCGTTAAAATCAGTCAGAAACGCCCCAATAATTTTTGTTTCCCGCTTCTTTAAATTCCGCGCAGCCGCATTAGGCACATAATTTAACTCTTTTGCAACTGCTAATATTCGATTGCTTGTTTCCTCTGTTACTTTGGGGTTCCCGTTTAACGCATAGGATACCGTGGAGATGGAAACCCCCGCTTTCTTAGCGATATCTTTAATACTGACCACAACATTCGCTCCTATCGTTAATCCACCTTTTCCCTTACTATACCAATATATTTGCGCCCCCGGAAGCGTGTGTGACTGCCATTTTTAAACGTTTGCATATCTTCGTCTCTATGAATGGATAATATATGACTAATATCCCCAGAAGGTGCAGTCAAAAATCCCTTTTGAATATACAGTTCATGACTAGCACCAACTGTATATTCAAAAGGGATGATAATCTCGCTTATAGGAGAGAACCCTATAACCTATAACTTACGTCGTCTTAATGTCCACCCGTCTCTCTGCTTGGTTCCAACTTACCGTCGCACCAAGCGATTCCGCCACTGCTCTAACCGGCGCATAAGTGGTCCCATTAATATTAATGCCCGGAGTAATCACTTGCCCATCCACCGCGATGGTTACTGCATTAGGATCGGTGGGCCTCTGAATCAATCCAAGAACTTTGGCCACGCCCAATACATGACCGTTAACAAGCGCATCTATAACAGCAGGATTTTTTAGCTTGGCAGCATCCGAAGCCACATCAACAAATAAATTTTCCGTAAGCACTGCTGGCATTTTACTCTCACGCAGCATATGAAAATCAGCTTTTTTCTGACCTCTATCGATGACCGAAAATGATTTTAGTTGAGTCATAGTTTCACCATGCAGCACATTTTGCAGATACGCTGTCATATTATCCGATGTACCTGTATACGTATAGGATTCGAATCCACCTGCTCCCCCACCTGAATTGCAATGGATAGAAACCATAAGAGCTGCTTTAGCTGCATTGGCCATATCAGTCCGCGCACTTAACTCTACAAACACATCAGTCGACCGAGTCAGATAGCTTGTTACACCAATGTATTGAGCCATTAAGCGCTTTGCAGCCTCTGTTGCAATGCGGAGTGTTATGTCCTTTTCAGATAGTCCGTTGCCCACTGCACCTGAATCAGTACCACCATGTCCCGGGTCCCATACAACTATTTTGTTAGCCGCCATATTATACACCACCCTGTAAGGAATCCTCGGTTCCCCTCAACTATTTCTCTTTCTATTGATAGATTATGTATAATGGTAGCGCATTAACAGTGCGGCAGCCCTCTCCTGCAGCCCGTTATATTCGGGTTAAAACCCATGCCAACAACATTGTCACAGTTTGTAATTATTCTGACTGCTTCATAGGTATTTGCCGTGAGCATCTTGGCTATTCGGCAATAGACTGGTGTAGATACTGCATTTACCCAAGGAGGTTGTCATGGACCCTAATTATTATCAGCAAGTCTGTTGGCAATGCATGAATAAGTATGTAGGGATTACTACAAGCGATGGTCATTCGCATGATGGGTTTATCGCTCACATTGATCAAGACTATGTTACGCTCGCTATCCCCACCGATCAAATGATGGATCAAATGAATGGAATGCCAGCACGTCCGTCAACTTACAGGCAATTCGGCTTCCATCCTGGTTTTTTCCCTAGACGCCGATTTTTTCATCGCCGCATTCCATTTCCGTTTATTACAGGATTATTTTTACTACCATTCTTTATATGAGCAAATAGAGGAGAGGGTTTGCCCCACTCCCCTTATCTGGAGACAAAAAGGCGGTTCTCGAAGTCTTGAGAAACCGCTTTATGTCAACCCTCTGTTTGGCATTGACGCTGATGGTGAGCGCCGATTCCCAACCTGCACATGATGAGGACAAACCCTACCCATAGATCATCACATCTCTTGTTCTCTTCACCGTATTCCTCCTGCAAAAGACGTACATTTCCCCTTTGGACATATGATCCCGTATATATTCGTGTTATGCTACAATAGAAGGATATAAATGGACATTCATTCGGCTGAACGCCGATTACTCACCCTAAAGGAGGGTTGAACATAGATACAGCTAATTTGAACTTGATCATCACGTCTATCATTTACGGCATGTCCGCGCTTATGATCCTGTTCGCGGTGGTGGACACTTGCAACTATTTTATATTCAAGAAGAGGCTGTGTCGCCCGATTAACAAGCTGATAACGGAATGGCGAACGACACTCTCGCCGCGCAATAAAGCGATTGACCTGACAACTGAGGGGCATTTATATGCATACGGTCAATTAGACACGGACAAGCTGATCGTCATTCACTACTATTTAAAAGGCTTTGAAGACGAGCATAATGTGCCCCATCAGTTTACGGACCTGCTAACTAAGATTTTTATGCCGGTGATCATCCTTTTACTCGGGATATTCATCACGATTGGGTTTAACGCTTCCAGTCTGATGAAAGATCCTCCTAGCGAGCTCCAGCAGTGGATGACTTCGTTTACAGGATACCTTACGCAAGCCATTGATTTATTTCCATCGCTGATCGTATTGCTGGCAGCCTTGCTAGTCGCAGCTTATACCAAGTCGGAAATAATCAATTCCCGTAAAAAAATTATAAATCAGCACCGTTTTATCATCGAAGATCAGCTTAAAGCGCGAGGTTCCCTTTCATGACGATACGCAATCTGAAAAGACGCTTCAGCTAGGGTCGATCCCCTTATGCTTAAAGCGTCTTCTGCTTATTTCCCAGCATCGCTGGGCGTGGACTGCTGCTCGGTATAAGCTAGACTTCTCCCATTAATAACTGCGCAATTTGCTCCAGCCATTTCTGGTCGACTTCGTGAAAGCGTTCCTTACTCGGACTGTCAATATCCAGTACACCGATCAATCGACCGCCTTGTACAAGCGGGACCACGATCTCAGATCGTGAACGTGCATCACAAGCGATATGACCAGGGAACTCATGCACGTCAGCTACGACCAATGTCTGCTGATCCTGTGCCGAAGTCCCGCATACCCCTCTGCCAAGTGGAATACGGACGCAAGCTGGCATGCCTTGAAAGGGGCCCAGCACCAACTGGTTCGTTGCTTCTTCATATAAATAGAAGCCCGCCCAGTTAATATCTTGAAGCCCGTGCCAGAGCAGCGCGGCTGCATTAGCCAAATTAGCGATCAGATTCGGCTCATCCTCGACAAGTGCGGCAAGTTGGGCGCGCAGCAAAGGATAATCTTGTTCTGGAATACCGCTGTACAAAGTAGGTTCAAACATGGGCATGACCTCTTTCTCGTTCATTTGACAGTTTTGATAATCAGCAATCTTTTATCTATCGCCTGGCAATGCTCCTATCATAGCATAAATAAGGAGCGGCAACTGCTCCCTAGCTTGGAGCAGCTGCATCTAATCCTAACATTGATCTACATACCTTAATCTATGTATGTAGATCAGATGAATTGAAATATAGTGTAGTGCAGGCGTATAAGGTTAAGCACATACATATTGGAGGAATATAAGATGAATAGAACAACGTTTAACCTCGAAGGTGCCAATGGCAGCCGAGTTCACGTCTATAAATGGGAATCTGCCCATCCAGATATCCCTACACGGGGCATTATCCAGATTGCGCATGGTATGACAGAAACCGCACTGCGATACGAGCGCTTTGCAGCAGAATTAATACAACAGGGATACATAGTGTATGCAAACGATCACCGCGGTCATGGGAAAACAGCCTCCCGCCCAGAGCAGCTTGGGCACATGGAGAAAGGCGACTTCATGGGGATGGTACATGATATGGGCCAACTAAGCCAATATGTCCAAGAACGCCATCCGAATGTGCCCCTTGTTTTGTTTGGACATAGCATGGGCTCCTTCTTATCTCAAATGTACATTACCAAATATGGTCATTTACTGCATGGTCTGATTTTATCCGGCAGTAATGGACCTCGCGGGCTTGATCTATCCGCAGGTGTCCGTGTATCCCAAGTCATTCGCGCTTTGAAGGGAGCAGCACACCGCAGTGAGTTCATTAATAATTTGGCATTCGGTGGATTTAACCGCAGCTTCAAACCAAGCCTTACGCCATTTGACTGGCTTAGTCGGGATGAACAGGAAGTCCAGAAATATATCGATGATCCCATGTGTGGCTATGTGTGTACAGTCGGATTCTATTATGAGTTTTTCTGTTTCCTAAAAGAGGTACATCATCCTTCTACCTTGGCCAAAGTGCCTTTAAAGCTTCCGGTTCTAATCGTATCCGGCAGCCAAGATCCTGTAGGCAACTTCGGCAAAGGACTCCATAAGCTCGAACATTTGTATAAGCATCTCGGTGTTCAAGACGTTTCGCTTATTCTGTATCCTGGAGCCCGTCACGAACTGCTGAATGAGACTAACCGCGATGAGGTGACTCGCGACTGTATGGAATGGCTGGATCGCCTGCTGCCGCAATCATAACGCTGCCTTCAACTAGGTGAGTTTGTTTCGCCCCCGCAGACAAAGGTATAATAAAGTAGTTGGACTTCATACAAACGTTTCATATAGATTGGATAAGGATGGAGGTATTAAGGTTATGCCAAGTTTGTTAGATCCATTGACGATTCGCGACGTCACCTTCCCAAATCGGATTGTGATGTCACCGATGTGTATGTACGCGTGCAATGAGGAAGATGGGAAAGTAAATGATTGGCACTTGGTACACTATACTTCCCGTGCAGTTGGCCAAGTAGGCCTCATTATCGTTGAAGCATCCGCTGTACAATCAAACGGGCGCATTAGCGCGCAAGACTTGGGCATATGGAGCGACGAGCATATAGAAGGCATGCGCCGTCTCGTGGAGATGGTGCATGCCCAGGGTGCTCGCATAGGCATCCAGCTAGCACATGCAGGGCGTAAAGCGACGGTCCCTGGAGCCATCGCACCTTCTGCTGTCCCGTTTAGTGAAGAGTATGCCGTACCTGCGGAGATGACGCAGGAAGACATCCGCAAGACCATTAAGGCTTTTGCAGACGCTGCACGCCGAGCTGAATTAGCAGGCTTTGATGTAGTAGAGATTCATGCCGCTCATGGCTATCTGATTAATGAATTTTTGTCTCCATTAACGAACAAACGGCTGGACGGTTACGGTGAAAATATCATTGGGCGCTATCGTTTTCTGGAGGAGATTATTGATGCCGTGCGTCCTGTATGGTTGAAGCCGCTCTTTGTACGCATTTCCGCGAATGAATACCATAAGGATGGCAACACGCTGGAAACCTTCATTGATTACGCTCGTCGCATGAAATCACAAGGTGTCGATCTGATCGACTGCAGTTCAGGCGCAGTCGTACCCGCGGATATTAACGTATATCCCGGGTACCAAGTCCCCTATGCAGAAGCGATACGTCAATCTACGGGAATCGCAACCGGAGCTGTAGGCTTGATTACAAAGCCTTCGCATGCTGAGGATATCGTGCGCAATCACCGTGCCGATTTGGTACTGCTCGGACGTGAGCTGCTGCGTGATCCCTATTGGCCTCTCCGCGCTTCCAAGGAACTTCGCACAGACATTCCCGTGCCGAAGTCGTACATGCGCAGCTGGTAGCAGCCACGCGCTGCGATGATCTCTACCATCCCAGCAGCAGGTCAGGCAGCTACAGATATACAATGCAAATCAAACTGTTGTTCTGAATTTTATGAAATGAAACGATTATAGCCCATCTTGAAGTGGTCTGAAATAGATGCAGCTTCACAATTAGGGATCAAAAAAGAACCTTCACCGCTTACAAGCAGAGTGAAGGTTCTTTGCATAAGTTTACTTGCATGTGATTGCTTTTAGTTCTAAGCAGATGATTCGTAAACCTTATTTAAATAAAGTTCAATTGTTGCAGCATCCGGCGAACGACGGCCGCCACTTCAGCTCGCGTCATATTCTCCTTAGCTCCAATACGTTCACCGTTCCCCTTTACCACACCATTCTGAATGCTGGCGGCAACGGATTCTTGCGCCCATTTGCTCACTACGGCACCATCTTTGAAAGCCTTCAGATGCAGCTGAGGCTGCTCATTATCTGTCATCTTCATATCAGGCTTCATCAATTTCATAGCTCTCATGAGAATAACAATAGCTTCCTCACGGCTGATCTTGTCATTAGAGCGGAATGTGCCATCCGCATAACCTTGGATTAACTGGTATTCTGAAGCTATTGATACTGCATCATAATACCAAGCAGTAGAAGCAACATCCTTAAAGCTATCTTGACCTGTTCCACCATTCATCAGGCCTAATCCCTTTACCACTATAGCTGCAAATTCTGCACGTGTAATATCTCGTTTTGGTTCAAAACGGTTATCAGCTGTTCCCGTTACAACCAAGCGTGAACCCAAATCATTCACTTCTGCCTGTGCCCAATGTTGATTCATGTCGGCAAATGACATCGGATTCCACACTACCGCAAACGTACCGTTAATACGATTATTCATTTTTACAAAAACGGTACCGTCAACCTTCGTTAACATGGTTGGAATATGAGATAATGTGCCGTCCTTATTCAAAAATACAGCCGTTGTCACTTGAGCTGGATCGGTTTCCTTAGGCAGAGCTAGCATCCGCTCCACGTAGCCGTTATGTTTGTTGACGGATATTGTTTGACTCCCATAAGAAGCCGTTACCTCGAATCGAGTTGGATCGCCAATCCGTTTGTATTTCTGATTTTTTGCCGCAAGCTCAACCGCATGAGCGCCTTCACTTGTTGCTTTCTGAATCTGAATTTTATACTGAATTCCGTTCGGATTCACTTTGTCACCAAATGCAGCAGCAATTGCATTTACATCCAATTGTGACAGCGGGAGCTTGAATACGCCTTGCGTTGTCTTCATTTCCAATATCGTTTGCTGTTGCTTCATCTGGCTAACGATGTTTCCACTAAGGATCGTGGTTCCATGAGCAGCATCAGCAAATGGTACAGTAATCAATGTATTGAGTCCCGATTTGCTTAACAGATCTGCCAATTTAATTGGATCAAGTGTAAATGCAGTTGTCTTCTGCCCATCCTTCTCAGTGATTTCAACGGTTCCACCCAGTTCTTTCTTTCCGTTAACTTCTATGTTTGCATTTTTGTCGGCTGGTGTTGGGCTAATGCCACCCTGCCAATTTCCGCCCGACGATGTTGGGGTCGACGGCGTTACAGTTGGCGATGGCAGAGAAGCGATCCCATTTCCATTCGCATTGATTGCACGTACCCTGAACGTATAAGCTGTTCCATTGGTTAAATTCGTGACTGCAGCGGTTGTTGTCTTCACATTTACAACCACATTGCCTGGTTGAGCAGTCAGTACATAGGAGACGATTGGACTTCCTCCGTCATCAATAGGAGCCTTCCAACGGACCGTTGCTTGACCATCACCTGCAACCGCGGTAACGTCTGTTGGTGCGGCAGGGATCGTACTAGGTACGGCACTTGCTTCAAACGATGCAGGACCATCTCCACCTGCTGTAGCAGCGCGAACAACAAAGTAATAGGTTGTGCCATTTATAAGTGGAGCGACATCGTAGCTGTACACATTGCCAGTCACAGTAGCAGCTTCCGTTCCATAGGCTCCTTGCACCGTGCTGTGGTAAATCTTATAGGCAGCTGCCTGTTCTACACCGCCCCAGTTCAATGTTACCTTGCCGTTCCCTGCAAGGGCAGTCAAGTAAGCAGGAGCGTTAGGTGCAGGTACTTGCGGTGTTGACATCGCTTCATTGGAAGCTGCACTTTCTATCTTACCCGCAATTGCCTTTACAACGAAGTAGTAGGTTGTGCCGTTAATTAGATTGTTCAGCTCGTAGTTGTATACGGAGCCTGTCACCTTAGCGATCTCTGTCCCATAGGAACCTGATATCGTACTGGCATAAATCTTATACGCTGTCGCCTCTGGAACACCTCTCCAGGTTAGCGCCGCTTTGTGGTCACCTGCAATTGCAGTTAGTGCAGTCGGAACTGATGGAATAATCGCTCCAGTTAGGCTCAGAGCGGAACTAACAACCGGAGTAAGGCCTTGTGATTGGAAAACTAATTGAGCCCCTGTTACGTCATTAACGTAGTCTGGCAGCAATCCACTGAAGGAAACAATTCCAGCTCTCGCTGTGGCTGTTACAGTGCCCACGAGCTTCCAGTCTCCACTATCCTGCTTCGACACAGTTACACGTGTAGAGTTGTCACTTGTCACCACGTTGCCATATCCATCTGTAAGGTGAAGTACTGGCTGTTGGTCAAAAGGCTTGCCATATTCTGCAGGAGCTGCAATGTCCTGCTGAAGGAGAAGCTTCTCCTTTGAAGCAAGCGGCGTAATATTTACCGTATTCGTAAGCGGTGTCTTTACCCCTTCGATGCTGAACTGAATTTGCTGCGTCGCAGCATGGTGCAGTTGCAAAGGAACCGTAGCTTGCCCATTTGCAAAATTCACGGGCACCACCTGCCCGTTACCTGCTGCGTTCGCGTCAAGTGCCGTGCCGTTAAAGCTGCCGTAGCTGCCATCCGGAGCAGCGGATACGCCAGATATCGTCACGTTCTTTGTACCGTTATAACTCGTATCTACTTGGCCGAATACATCCTTTGTACGCAATTGAACATTAGTCGCCGATTTGGTTAAAGGTTGGGCCGGAGTTACACTCGCTTCTGCAGTTGATGTTCCTACAATCCCCTGATAGCGAACGACGAGATTGCTCCCAATTATAAACCCGAGATCGTTGAGTCCATCCGCGTTAAAGTCGGCAATAAATAATTGTGAGGCATTGCTAGATGTACTAATACTAGAATCAGGCATCCCTTGGAATGAACCTTGGCCCGAATTCACATAAATAGATGTCGTATTATTACTATAAGCAATGATATCCGCCCATGTGTCATTATTCATATCCGACAGCACGATTTGACTGTATCTGTTAACAGTTGATCTATTCATAACTTGTTTATCAAAAGATGCTCCTGTGCTTGTAAAGAGGATAATTTCGTTATCTACAGGCTCATTATAGGCACTCGAACGAATAAGTATAAAGTCTGTCTTGCCATCCTTATTCACATCACTGACATCTATAGCGACCGCAGAAAAAAGATCACCAAAGTCAGACTTCTCTAGTCTGAACTGGCCCGTACCGTCACCATAGCCGATAACATAGCCGCCACCCTTAGACGAGTTCCCCCCAATAAAATCCAGGTTGCCGTCCCCGTTAAAGTCCCCGGTTCTTGTTGTAGAATTGCCTATATTGATATATCCCAAATTGAATCCAATATCACGGATTTGGGAGAACGAAATTTGATTAGCAACTGTTGTGTTATTGATACCCAAGTATGCTTTATTTCCAGCGAACCACATCACGTCCGTCTTAGAATCGTTATTAAAATCTCCCGTCACAATGCTCATACCATAAAAGACCGCTTGATTCATCGTATACGTTGATCCCATTTTGGTATATTTCATCTGGGAACTCGACGTCTCGTCCCATGCGTATACATTGTTAGGACTAGTAACAACTCCATTAGGCCCTGCCGTTATGAAATCAAGATCCCCATCGCCATCCAAATCGGCCAAAGCTGTAGCGTAAAAGGGACTTGTCTCTGCAGGAACAGAGGCATCTGCATCTACTCGCTGTGGAGTGCGAGCAAGATCATGCACTACGCCAACCTTTTGGGTGAAAGCACCTCCGACAAGGTCCAATCTCCCCGAATTTGTGATATCTCCCAACGACCTCGCTAAAGATCCCATATTGGTACTCGCGATTGCTGCGTCACTAGGACTGAATTGTAACGACTGTGCATAGCCTTTTTCCGGAACTAGCAGTTGCAAAAAAGCTAGGCTGCAGGACAACCATATAATAAGCATTTTTTTAGACATGAACTTATCTCCTGTTCTATCTCATGTAATTAAACGTCATAATCCGACATGTTACATGAAAACCTCTAAAAAAATACTGAACATAAGGTCTTTTGATCCAGAAAAATATAAAATTTCATAGAAAAAAAAGCACATTTTACGATTTATTTTTAAATCTACCCTTATATCTAGCCCCCTTATTTCCCAGTGCTTGGTTTCTGCTCAAAAATTTCAATTCACAGGTCGGCTGCACGGATCTACTTTCTGTCATAGGACGAATACTCCCGCGCATAGGTGTAAAATGATGAGTGATGTTGACGTGAATTAATGAACTCAAGTCGATTAAGTCGGCTATTCACTTGCACATATACCACCTAGACCGATACCCTAAAGGAGGTCATGACGTGTTTAAGCGCATCAATCGACTGGCCATTGAATTGCCAATGCCAAAGAATGGGGACCCCAATGCAGCAGCGGCTGTGCAGGAACTGCTAGGCGGGCGATTCGGAGAAATGTCGACTTTGAATAACTACATGTTCCAATCCTTTAATTTTCGGCAAAAAAAGAAGCTCAAGCCTTTCTATGACATTGTAGCGAGTATTACCGCTGAAGAATTCGGGCATGTCGAATTGGTTACGAATACGATTAACCTCGTGTTGGCTGGCTCAACCAAGCCAGGCAACCCAAATTCTACGCCGCTGGCCGTAGGCAAAGATGCACGCAATACGTATCAATTTATCGCGACAGCTCAAACCGCGCTTGCGGGAGACTCCATGGGCAGACCTTGGGCAGGGGACTACGTCTTTAATAGCGGCAATCTAGTGTTGGACCTGCTTCACAATTTCTTTCTGGAATGCGGCGCACGCACCCATAAGATGCGGGTGTACGAGATGACGGATCATCCCACTGCAAGGGAAATGATTGGCTATCTGCTTGTGCGTGGGGGCGCGCATATCGTGGCCTACGCCAAAGCATTGGAAATTGCCACAGGTGTGGATGTAACCAAAATGCTGCCCATTCCCGATCTGGATAATCGCAAGTTTGAGACAACACGGAAATTTGAAGACATGGGGCTTGGGCGTATCTTATATACGTGGAGCGACAATGACTACAAAGATATTGGATTGATCTGGAGCGGCAAGCATCCGCTAGACGGCGGTCCGCTTGAAGTCAAGGAGGGTGCACCCGAAGGCGCACCCATTCCAGACTTTGACGACCTGCCAGAACAATTCGCACCTGGCATCTCGCAAGAAGACTTTAACGAAATCGTCAAGCGGCTGAAAAAAAACGCTGGCATCCCTTAAACTCCCTCCTGCATGTCATGAACGGCAGCACATGTATGGAGCAGCAAGTCCAGCGTTCCTCATACTTCCTGAGGACTTTGTTCCATTTTCCCCCTCCACCACAATGCTTATATTGCTTGGTAACTATTCAAGCGCGCGCAGACCCTTTGACTGTATAAAGTGTCTGCGCTTTTTATATAAGAAGCGCAATTAGTCGCCTGCTAACAGATGAGCCTCTTGACGACGGACCCATACGGACCATCCAGCATCAGATAATACATACAACAGCCATAATGGGCCAAAGATGCGCCAAATTGGCTCCACCTTGATGTACAGTGCCGCCACATACGGATGCAATATCCATATCACAGCAAGAGATAATAGCATCCAGCATAAAGAAAACGATAAACAAATGTGCCCGTGCAGCTGTAAACGAAAGCCGGAGTAATCCCAGTACTGACGATGTATCCCCTTCTGAAGGAGCATTCCACTTATATACTCAACACATGTCGGTACAATTAAGCACAATAATAGCACTATTCCCCATGATGCCCCCCGTTCCGCATACAGAAGAATGAAGACAGGTGCAAAACCATACATCGGCTTAAAGGGCCCGAATAAAAAACCCTCTTTTAAAAACACACCTGTCGTGGCCTTGCTATAGACATTTTCCAACAGCCAACCACCAAAGGCATACACCATAAAGAAAAAAAGTATCACATGGACACTCCCACTACTTACGTGAGCACCCTGAAGCACCGACAATACAGGCTGCTGTTGCAACTCCATATTCATACCCTCAACTCCTACCTACTCATGTGCCCATTTATTCATGTTTGTATTATGGTTCGTTAGCAGGGAAATATTCGTATCCATCTCTTCATTTTCCAGGTTTGTATAAGGAGCGTATTGCTCTAAGTGCTCACAAATGATAGTCTAAAAATGATAACTGCATTTGATGCAAAGTAGGTGGAAACGATGACAGAAGAAAATCAACCCAAAAAGGTAAATTTGGCTGATGCCATGAAGGAAATGCTCGCAAAGAAGAAACAACAGCAGCAGGATCAGAAAGGCAACTTTCAGGGCAATGCTGGTACCAAAGCTTTAAAAAGTCAGAATACGAAAAAGCCGAACAACCAACGACGCCGCACAGGCGGGTCCTAATCCAGCACTAGCGTAGCCGAATTCCGCATCTTACGGAGTTCGGCTGCTTGTGTTATAAAGGAGTTATCATATGAACGTTTTGCATAAACGCTGCTTTCTTATCTGGCTGATATTAGCCGTTGTGTGGATGGGCTTTGTGTTCTACAAATCCTCACAGACTTATGCAGATCAGGATTTGCGTCCCTCATTTGCAGCTTTTATAACGGAGGAGACACTCCAGAAGTATATTCCTCATATTGAGTTTGACTATGATGGCCAGCACGTAACTTGGAAGCAGCCTTACGATTTCGTAGAGTATTTTATAAGGAAGGGAGCTCACGTCGCTGAATTTGCGCTGCTCTGCTTCCTGATCTTAAAGACGCTGTATGCGACTTCGCTCTCAGCCATAAGCGCTGTAGCGATTGGTGGCATCGCTACGTTTTTGTATGCCTGCTCTGATGAATGGCATCAGTCCTTTGTACCCGGACGGACAGGGCATTTTCAAGATGTGCTGGTCGACTCAATCGGGATTGTCTTGGTGATGGCAGGGTTCTTATTGGCGAGAAAACGAAGAAGAAAAAACGAGTAGGAAACATAATGAAGGAGCCGCAACTTCACGTTGCGACTCCTTCTTGTTATTTGTACATTTCCGCATCCTATACAAATCGCCCCAAAATTCGTTGACATTATCCTCGCGTCATTCCCGTTCTTTGAATTGGAGCATTTCATTATCCATTAGTAATTCGGCTGCCCACAGCGGGGCGCAGCCAGATTCCCGCAATCTTTGTATAATCTTGCTGTGTTACTACCAGTACTTTATCGTTTCATCTGCTGCTTCGACGATACGGTCACACCTGGATAGCCGAGTGACATCAATTGTCCACGTGTCATATACAACCGCTCGTCTAACACTTGGCTATTCTCAGGTCTTAACTCGATTCGGTGCGTGTCTGTACGTATACCATAACGGTATTGTGACGCCAGCACATTCTCAGCCTCCACTTTCCAACCCATCGCATCGGCCAGTGGCTTCACTGGAATCCATAACGTTCCACCCCGTTTAAAAGTAAAAGGAACCTCAATATCACTTCCTCCGATGTGTACTACATGCTCCATATCTTTGGTAATGGCGACTGTTTTTAAGGGCAGTGCAGCGATATCCAAATCCTTATCCAGCTCTGGAGCTTGCTCAAGCTGCTCCCACTTTAGGTCTGTAAACAAAGCCCGTTCAGCCTCATCCGTCAAAAGATGAGACATCTGCGACTGGAAGTCGTACACCCATTCCATTCGCTGAGGTTCATTTTGTACATACAGCATCTTACCATCAGCAGCACTGTAGCCTCTTAACGTACCATTCAAAACATAGTGCCACTGACTAGTAGCAGGGTTGTAAATGGATACCTCATTCTGCTTCCGGCTCTGGCTATAACGATTTACTAACAATCGATCATCAGGCATCCACACAGCCTTCGTGTGCCAAGCAGCCGCGTACCATTCGGCCACTTCACCGGAAATCTTATCTTTTAACCAATAGCTCTTTATACGGCTATAGCCACTGCCATCAGCGGTTTCTGTTGATCTCCAGAAGTCATGGTCAGTTAGAGCCCATCTGCCACTCGGTGAGTCTGCGTACGCTTGCCCCTTATGAATCGTACCATCCTTCACCTCATAATATAAATGGACAAACGGACTCATGCCATTCCTCGCTTTGGGATTAAGGATAATGCCTGGGGCTACTTGCCCACTGTCATAAATCCCTCCGATTTTATCGTCCCAGCGCATTAATGTTCCGTCTGGCGCACGTTCAATAACCAAATTACTCGCAGCTTCACTATCATATAGACTCACGTTGTAAAGGAGTGTACCATCTATTTCATTTCGATATCCTACCGATTGATATTGAATCTTCGATCGCACGGTCGAATCCGATACAGCCTGCAAAATACGTTGTTGATCTTGATCAGCATGTGCCTTTTCCGGGGCAGCCGTGACAAACAGCATAAGACATAACGCTGCCAACGTCACCCAACACAAACCTCTAGCTTGAGTATTATGAGTATTTATAGCATTCACTCCCTGCTTGTTCCCTTTAGAATCTATCTAGTTAGACGCCTTGTTGAGTCAAAGGTTGCAGAGTTTCCTACGAAAAATCATATGTAATCTCCTACTCATCCCGTGTTTTGCGACGACGTAATGATAGTCCGCCAAAGCCGCTAATAATCGCAATATAAAAACCAAGATCATAAGCCCATCCCGTATTAAATATTTCATACACACGAATATCTGATTTAAACAACCCAATAATCAAACTAATTGGCGCAACCCAACCATGCCATATTCCCCAAAAAAACCCTGCTGGATCAGCAACGCTGTAGCTGCCATCTCCCGGTACACAGCCAGACAGCATCACCATAGAAAGTACAGCTGCGATGACCATCACCCCTCTTGCTCGAATTGGGGGCCTTGCTGGCATTACTCGCTTTTGATTCTTCATGTTATTTCTCTCCCTTCGACTCAGTTTCTTGTTTTCACAATACATGCAGTCATAGGTCATCTTGTTATCCAAGAACACCACTTCTTGATTTTAATCCATATACTATATGATAATTTTATTTAGGATAAAACATGACCTCTGACCCTAATTACCCTGTTCCGATGCTTGCATAAACAAGTGCCTCAAACTACTCCCTTTCACAACACCACTATTTATGAAAAACATGCGCTATTATCTATTAGTTTCAAGAAAAGTTCACGCTTGAAGTTATCCACACTGTGTATAATTCGTAAATCGACTATATTCTTAAATTATCCACACTTGTTCATAACTATTGGATAACTTATTTCCGAATATTATTTCCCTATTTATTATTAAATATATGTAAATATTATGTTAAATAGCCATGAAAACTATTCAAAGAATAAGGACATATGATCAATCATTCCATTTGCTTCATTTAGCGCAATCGGTTGATTACCTGCTTAGACCAACTCATGTATACCTCAGATGAAACTCAATTGTATACGTCATGCATTGCTTCACATGCTTCCTCTTTAAGCAGACCTGTTCTCTTTTGAAATAAGTTCGAGCACCATCTATTTACTGCCTTCCTTGTTACGTCACCCCTCTCCATTATTTTCATTTTAAAAAATATTTTTCCCCACAGTTTTGTCCTATTATCAACAACAAAAAACGTTCTCTATCAGCCTGTCTTTGATCTTATCCACACTTGTCCACATGTGATATGCATCACCTCACGCCTATTTACACACCCTATATGTTGTAGTATATTTACTGAAGCTCAACAATATATTGAATTTTTTCGCGGGTTACACCCTTAATTTATCTATACATACACATATATTCTCGTGCAGCGTTTGACATCCAAATTGGACTTTCTATCCTTTCATTCAGAGCAGTATGGCACGGTCAACAAACCTGAGAATAATCCGCAGCTATACCTTCATTAATCGCCTCCCACTGCGAGCAATGAATACACCTCTATCTTATCGTACGTTGCATGTTCTAGCGATTTACAATCCAACTGATGAGCAATCTCTTTTTCCACGGCCACCAAGGTCGCTGGACCAGTATATGTATTTAATACCAATTCGACTTGTCTTAGCATAAGGGAGTTGTTCATACGCATGCTTAAAGATTCCGCTGTACAGAGCAGTTGTACATAGAGGTAATCTATTTGCGTGCCAACCCGTTATGCCCAAATAGAGCAAATAAGACGCGATATGAGGAGGAACTGAGATGTTTACGCCCCCTATCCACACCGTGCATACGGTATTAAAACCTAACAATCGTTCACTTGCATTTGATACGGACCGCATGAAACGGTATGGCGAACGTATTATGGAAGACTATCCGCATTTGGACCGTTCCCGCTGGCATCGCAGCGTACTGGCCAAGCTCCGTCAACCGTCTGTACAGGCATCTGATGTTACACAAGCCTGCATCATGACCGCACTAGAACTTGTCACACGCGAAGAGCCTGACTGGAAGTTTGTCGCTGCCCGCTCCCTGCAAACAAAGCTGTACAAAGAAGCAGCACTTAACCGCAGTTACAAAGCTTATCCAGATAAACCCTACGGTGATTTTCTGAAGCTTGTTCGATCATTGGTTACGATCGGGGTGTACCGGGAGGAATTGTTGGCCTGTTACACACCTGAACAGATTCGTGAATTAGGTACGGCAATCGAACCTCAGTGCGACGAGCTGTTTGACTACATTGGCTTATTGACACTACGTGAGCGTTATCTGGCTGTCGACTTTGAAGGGCGCACAATGGAGCTGCCGCAAGAGCGGTATATGGTGATCGCCATGTACCTGATGCACAAGGAACCAGAAGAACGCCGCGTTCAATTGGCGAAAGAAGCTTACTGGGCCATGAGCAACTTGTATATGACTGCCGCTACGCCTACAATGGCCAACGCAGGCAAAAAAGTAGCCGGCCAGTTGTCGAGCTGCTTTATTGACACCGTTGATGATTCTTTGGAAGGCATTTTTGATTCTAATACAGCGGTCGCACGCTTGAGCAAGATGGGCGGCGGAATCGGTGTCTATCTTGGCAAGATCCGGGCACGCGGCTCCGATATACGCGGGCATAAGAATACTAGCTCTGGCGTCATCCCGTGGATTCGCCAACTGAACAATACAGCGGTCAGCGTTGACCAGCTCGGCACGCGCAAAGGCGCAATTGCCGTATACTTAGACGTGTTTCACAAGGACATCCTTTCATTTCTCGACTTGAAGTTAAATAACGGAGACGAACGAATGCGCGCTCATGACATTTTCCACGGGATCAGCATTCCGGATTTATTTATGGAAGCTGTTGAGCAGCGTGAGGATTGGCATCTGTTCTGCCCTCATGAAGTGAAGAAAGTGATGGGATGGATTGACAATAACGGCCGCCCAGCTGGTCTGGAAGATTTCTTTGATGAGAAATGCGGCGAAGGCTCCTTCCGCGAGCGATACGCCGAGGCGGTGGCGAACCCCCACTTGTCCCGTATCACGCTGCCAGCCATCGATATTATGAAGCGTGTCCTCAAATCTCAATTGGAGACGGGTACGCCTTACATGTTCTATAAGGATTCTGCAAACCGCGGTAACCCTAATCAAGCACATGGCGTAATATATAGTTCTAATCTATGTACCGAGATTATGCAAAATCAATCGCCTACTGTCATGGAGAAAGAAGAGCTTGTCGTACGCGATGGACAGACTCGGATTGTGATCAGCAAGGTTCCAGGCGATTTCGTAGTCTGCAACTTGAACTCGATCCATTTGGCTCGTGCTGTGCGTGCGGATGTACTGGAGAGACTTATACCGATTCAAGTTCGCATGCTGGATAATGTCATTGATATTAATAACATTGAAGTACTGCAAGCACAATATACGAATCATCGCTATCGGGCAATTGGGCTTGGCACATTTGGCCTTCACCATCTCTTGGCGCTGGAAGGTATCGCTTGGGAATCCGAGGCGGCAGTGACTTATAATGATCATTTATATGAAAAGATACATTACCTTGCGATTCAATCCAGCATGCAGTTGGCTCAAGAGAAAGGAGCATATCCACTCTTCCAAGGATCGGATTGGGAGTCTGGACGTTACTTCGAACAGCGCGACTACACAACAGCTAACCGTCCAGGACCATTCGTATCAACTGAGCAATGGCGAACGCTTGCTGCAGCTGTAAAAGAGAACGGTATGCGTAACGCATGGCTGATGGCAGTAGCCCCTAACGGCTCGACGTCTATTATTGCAGGTTCCACGGCGAGTGTTGATCCTGTGTACGAACTTCTGAGCTATGAAGAGAAGACCACATATAAAATTGCCAATCCGGCTCCGGATTTGTCCGAGAAGACAATTTGGTACTATAAGACGGCTTTTCACATTGATCAGAATTGGTCCATCAAGATGGCAGGAGCACGTCAACGCCACCTGGATCAAGGGCAAAGCTTTAACCTGTATGTGCGCCCTGATATTCGAGCAGTTCATTTCTTGTCGCTGCACATTCACGCATGGAAGGCTGGACTGAAATCAACCTATTACGTTCGTAGCCAAGCACTCACGGTGGAAGAATGTGAAGCCTGCAGCTCCTAATATTGTTGATCTATCTGTTCGGCTTTTCTCAAGGACATAGCTGAACAGCAGCTTATGGTCGCCCAATCTGCATTGTTTATACTCCGCATCATGAGGCGCGGCCAACACTAGAAAGGAAGTGCTCTTATGACATTGCTTCATGAACAATTAGGCCGCCAGCTAATCTTTAATACAGAAGCACCAAACAAATCCACACGTATTATTAACGGAGAATGCTCCGGCATCGTGAATTGGGATGATATTCGCATGCCCCACATGTATAAATTATATAAAGTGCTGCTCTTAAATCACTGGATTGCAGACGAGATTCCGATGTCAAAGGACGCGCAGCAATTCCCTTTGCTTGCTCCGGAAGAGCAGCAAGCGTTCAAGATCAACATTTCGCTCTTGGCTGTACTTGATTCGATGCAGACTATGTTTGTTGGTGATGTTAAAAGTTACTTTACTGATTCCTCACTCGAGGCTGTAGCCGCTATAATTGCACAGCAAGAAGTCGTCCACAATCAATCTTACTCATACGTGCTCTCATCTCTGATATCTTCCGCGGAGCAAAAAGAAGTGTTTGAGTATTGGAAGCATGATAAAGTGCTGTTGGAACGTAATCGTTTTATCGCTGATATTTATCAGAACTTCCGCGACAACTCAACACCGCAGACGTTCTTTGAAGCACTTGTAGCAGATTTGATTTTGGAAGGAATTTTCTTCTACAGTACATTTGCCTTTTTCTATAATCTGGCTCGCGACCAGAAGATGATGGGGACAAGTCAGATGATCTCATATATTCAACGCGACGAGAATCAGCATTGTTATTTCTTCGGCGAAGTATTCAAGCAGCTTCTAGTGGACTTCCCAGAGTTAAACACAAAAGAGAATAGGAATTACGTCTATCAGACAATCAATCGTGCTGTCGAATTGGAAACCAACTGGGCTAACTACACCCTAAGTAACATCGGTGGCATTGATTTGCGTGAATTGTCCGATTATATCAAGTACATCGCGAATCGCCGCTTATCCATGATGGGCATGGATAAAGCATACGATGGCGTTGATGTGAACTGTATGCCTTGGATCAAGCCGTTCTCCGACGATGCATTAAACGCTACCAAAACCGATTTCTTCGAAGCTAAATCGCGTAATTATGGAAAAGTAGGCGACGATAATGGCTTTGATGAATTGTAAGTTTTGCTAGGGACTGGGCAGCATTAATTTATATACAACTCGTGAACAATATGAACTTAACAATATATTTAGGTTGCGCTTACAATTGCTGCATATATACACTAAGCAGCTTATGATACCATCTATCTGTACGAGCAAAATTATTGGAGGTGTCATATGATTCGGATCAACAAACTAGGACTCACATTATCATTAACCGCCATTCTGGCCTCCGTTATCGCAGGACCACTGGCAGCTGCCCCACTGCAGCCAATTCAACATACGGACTGGATGCAGCAGAAAGCTTACATCAACGGTGCCAATGACGGGCTTGCATTAGAACGTCCAATCACGTTGGTAGAAGCTGTCGTGGTTCTGGCTCGCGTACAAGGGGAAGAAGCTAAAGTTAAAGAAGTGGACGCATCCGTCAAGGGTAGCTGGGCAGCACGCGCATTAACATGGGCCAAGCAAGGCAGCATCGTGAACGCGGAACAGTGGACACGCCTACATAAAACTACGGATGCTGCTACGCTAAGTGCAATTGCCAAGCAAGCCGGCATCGATCTGAAGTTGGATGGCAGCACGGTCACTAGACAAGCTTTTATTGACGCACTTGGCGAAGCCATCACTCTCCACCTCACGATTGGACATACCAATGATGTACATGGACATATCATGGATGATGAGAAAAATAAAGAAATGGGTTATGCCAAATTAGCTACCCTTATGAAATCTCTTAAAGCCGAGAATCCGAACACAATGCTTGTTGATGCAGGCGATATGATTCAAGGCACTATATATGTTAACTTATCCAAAGGCGAAGCAGCTACAAAGCTAGTAAACCCGCTTGGATATGATTTTATGGTGGCAGGCAATCATGAATTTGACTTCGGTCATGAACAGCTCGTCAAAGTATCTAAAATGTTCCAATTCCCTGTATTAGGCGCTAACGTCTTTGATGCTAAAGGGGAACTTTTGTTGAAGCCATACGTGATCAAAGAGATCGAAGGCAAGAAATTTGCATTCCTCGGCTTGATTACCGAAGAGACTCCAATCGTGACGCATCCTGACAATGTAAAGGGATTAAAGTTCCTTAATCCGGTGACAGTTGCCAAGGAATGGGTTCCTAAACTGCAGCAGATGGCAGATCAAGTGATCATCGTCTCCCACTCTGGTTTGACTGAAGATCGTGAGATTGCCAAGCAGGTAAAAGGAGTGGACCTAATTATCGGTGGTCACTCCCATACCAAGTTGAGCACACCAGAAGTCGTGAATGGTGTCTATATCGTACAAGACTGGGAATACAGCAAGTCCCTTGGCCGTGTAGATATGTACTACCATAATGGGGAAGTTGTGCATTTCTCCGGGGGACTGATTGAATATAACAAAGATACTAAGCCGGATGAAGAAACAGCAGCGCGTGTTGCCGAATTGCAAAAGCATACGGATACGCTGTTAAGTGAAAAGATCGCTAAGACTGCTGTGAAACTGGAAGGCGACCGCACGAAGATTCGTGCCGAAGGAACGAATCTCGGTAATCTAATTGCGGACGCGATGCTGGAGCGTACCCGTTCAATGCCAGGCTTCGAGGCAGATGTTGCTCTTACCAATGGCGGAGGCATCCGTACAACTATCCAAGCCGGCGATATTACGAAACGCAACTTGTATGATGTACTGCCGTTTCCGAACACACTTGCTGTGGTAGAGGCGAAAGGCAGCGAACTGCGAGCTGCTCTTGAAAGTGGTGTCAGCGAGATCGAGTCTGGCGCAGGACGTTTCCCTCAGATCGCGGGGATGACCTTCACTTTTGATATGAAATTGAAGGCGGGCAGCCGCGTGAGCGACGTTAAAGTAGGCGGCAAAGCACTTGATGATAACAAGACCTATCGTGTTGCTACAAATGATTTCATTATCGCAGGTGGAGATGGATATTCCATGCTCAAGAAGGATGCGCTAAATACAGGCGTAACATTATACGAGGTAGTGGAAGATTATATTATCAAAAAAGGGGATCTTTCTCCTGCAGACGACGGACGGATCAACAAACTAAAATAAATGATTAGTAATGAGGCTGCCGCCATATATAATAAGGCAGCCTCTTTGGCTCCCTAGCCTATCCAATTATGCAAAGAACCTTCAGGCCCTATTTTTATGAGCTTGAAGGTTCTTTATTTGACTCTATTTAAGAACGCGTATCCTCTTCTGCTAACTTTTTCAAGGCTGTAACCCGCTCATCAAGTCGACCGTAGCCTTGAACTAATGCATTGATCTGACTATCCTGATGCTCCATACTTGCCAGCACTTCTTCAACAGAGCCCATATGCTGCTCCGTACTGCTTGCAATGGACACCATACTTTCCGACATCAAGCCATATTGCTCCTTCAACTCAGCAACCGCTGAACGCATAAGTTCCGCTTGCTTGTTGACCTGTTCCGTGTTACCTGATATGTCCCTCACAATCTTCTCTACGGCTTGCGTAGCCTGAGCGCTGGATAGAACTGATCCTTCACCACGATTGACATGGCCCGCGGCAGCATTGATCTGCTGACGTATCGCTTCCAATATGGCAGCAATCTCTTCTGTCGCCTGTTGAGTATGATCCGCCAGCTTGCGTACTTCACCAGACACGACGGCAAAGCCTCTACCGTGCTCACCCGCACGAGCCGCTTCAATCGCCGCATTCAATGACAGCAGGTTAGTCTGTGCAGATATTTCACTAATCGTACTTACGATGCTGCCGACTTTTTCTGTCTGCGAACTTAAAGCGTTCATTATTTGAACCGTCTCACGAACCATTGCTTGCACACGTCGCATTTCCTGTACCAAAGTCCCGATCTCGGTGTTCCCTTGCCCTGCAAGCTTAAGCGTCTCCGACGATACACCGTCTAACTGCTCTGTTCCACTAACTACATGACCAAGCGACTGCTCCACCAGTTGCACGGAGTCATTTATATGATGGATATTGACGGTCTGCTGTTCAATCGTTGATGAGATTTCAGCAAAAGTCACTGTCACTTCTCGGGATATATTACTAGTCGTCACCACTCGCTCTTTCTGCTCCTGACTAAAGTTGTTGAGCATAGATACCGAGCTATGAATCTCAGACAACATGTCCTCTGCCCGCAGCTTAGCTTTCAAAGCTTCAGTGCTATGCTCTAGTACTTGCTTCTGCAGGCGTTCGCTGAAAATAGCAGCCGCACATAAAGCAATCGTAGCGAAGGCTAGATACAGCAGCAGGTAAAGCAGCGGTTCCTTCTTATACAGCACCTCATGGATGACTGGATCGTAAAATACATATATCGTGGCAACAGCACTCAGCACACCAGCTGTAAGAACAGGGCGATAATTGGAGTACAGCGCCATTACACCCATATTTACATAAAACAGCACATACGTACTGAATATCGGGTTAGGGTCTGATTTAATTAGAAACACCGTCAGTCCTGTCATAATAACAGGAATTAGATACATAATGGCACCCGGTGCTATGCGCTTGTACGTCATAAATGTAGCAGTCCCGCAAGCTACCGTACCAATAACAGCTAACATATAAAGCATGCTTCCTGTAACGTTAGCCGCGAGATTCGCTGCGATGCCAAGCCCAAGCATCCCCCAAATAATTTTAACGAGCAGTCTATTTCTCAGATCCAATATGGAAAGTTCGTTCAAAAGAGACGACCTACTTTCTAAAGTATAAAATAGTAAGACTAGACTACAACTGTTTTATTGCTTGCAGAAGGTGCTGTGTCGGGGATTATCCAAGAATAGCGGTGCTTGTTCCTTCTGACCTTGCCTACATCTATAATCGTCGGTATTACATCATCTCCTTTATAGGCGACACGACCAGATACTTGCCGCATGGGGACTTGAAAAGATACCCTCAGCGCGCGTGCAAATACTGGCTCCAACAGGCATACAAAATAATCCTTGTCATGCTTGTCCGCATAATGCAGCATCGAAGAGATCAAGCGGGCTATATTCGGTCCCCGATGTTCTCTAAGAAGCGCTACTTTATCGATTTCCACGACACGATCTGGCAATGCCATCTCCGGTTGGTCTTGGAACGCAGCGACGCTGTGAATTGGATTATTTGTTATATGGTACGGTTTATATTCGATAGTTCCCACACAATGGCCTTGTTCATTCGTAATGAGCATCTGGTGCAGTACTTCTCGCCCCGATTCCAATTCGAACCCTTTCTCTTTCCATACGGTTCTCCAGATCGATTGAAACTTAGAGGCTTCTACAGAGTTGCGGACATAGATATACATCGGAAGCACCTCTCCACTCTCATTTTCTATTTATAAGTACATGTTCATTTGTACTTATTTTAATAAGAGCCTTTAGCCCTGCCAAGACGTTTCTATAAAATTCCTACTATAGTACTAGGTTTAAAAACAACTTCTATTTAAATAGCTCATAAGTAGCGGTTATATGGACACCTATCTTGTCAATTAGTCGTATATAATGGCGTTCTTTGGCACCACCTTAACAAAAAATCAGCCCCGGTCATTTCTACTATGTTAGCAGAACAACCGGGGCTTTTATGTTCAAGAACTCACATGCGCAAATCCATAATTTAACAACGTGTGCGAGTCACTCCATATTTGATCTTTAGTTGAATGCAGTGCAACCGCAATTACTTTATGACCATTCCGGTTGGCTGATGAGACAAGGCAATAACCAGCTTGATCCGTATAACCCGTCTTGATGCCGTTCGCACCTTCATAGAAATGACCACTATCCAATTGCAACAGTAGGTTCCGGTTATATACCATCTTTTCTACCTGATTGTCGTCTGACGTTAGGCTCAAGCTTGCCTCAGGTTCCATTACAATTTGACGGAAGATCTCGTTCCCCATTGCAGCGCGGGCCAGCACGGCTAGATCCTTGGCTGTCGAATAATGATCTTGACTAGGCATGCCATGGGGGTTGGTAAATTGCGTATTCGTCATCCCCAGCTCGGCGGCTTTTTTGTTCATCTGGTTAACAAATAAATCATAGGCTTGCTGGCGAGTTGATCCGGCCGGAGCATGCTTCATGCCAATCTGCACGGCAATCGTTCTTGCTGCGTCATTGCCAGACGGCAGCATCATAGCTGAGATCAGCTCCCGCCAAGTTAACAACTGTCCTGGAGCAAGCCCAGCCTTGCTCTCATCTGGAGCTGTCCAGTTTACTTCGCTGCCTACAATAACCCCTTCCACGGGATCCGCCTGCTCAACTGCCAATAATGCCGTCATAATCTTCGTGGTGCTGGCAGGAGGCAGCGGCTTGTTCTCGTTCTTATAGAACAGCACATCACCGTTATCCGCATCCATGACAAATGCGGCACTAGCCTCTAATGAGCCAAATGCCAACTCCTTATTGTTGCTAGAGACAAATACTTGATCTTGAATTCTAGCATATACGCCACGCAAAGGTACCCCAATTTCTTCTAATACAAACAACAATCCACCTAATATGAATAGAGCTCCAATCAACCTTTTCCACTTGAAACTCGGCTTTGTTTTGTTCTTCATCTCATCCACCCTGTTCGTTTATTGATTAAGACTTAGTTTAGACAACAGAAGTGAATGAATGTTTGCGAATTTATGATGAAATTATGATGTTAACGGCAGTCTTATCACAAATCGGGTTTGAAATGAATTACTTTCCGCCCAGATGCTGCCGTTATGCAGCTCCACGATTGCACGCGAGATAGCCAAGCCTAGCCCTGAACCTTCTTGCTCTTCGCCCCTTGACTTGTCAACTCGATAGAACCGGTCAAATACGTACGGGAGATCCTGCTGTGGAATCGCTGTTCCATAGTTAACGATCTCAATCTGAGCTTCATCAGCGATAACGGATACGTTTAAGTCGACCGCATCACCACCCGTACCGTACTTCATAGCATTGGACAATAAATTTTCGAATACACGCACAAGCTTTAAGGAGTCTGCCATCATAAATAATGACTGATCTGCATTGTTCATCCGCAGCTGCAGCCCCACTTGTTCCATTGGATAGCGATAATGAACGTACAATTGGCCCACCAACTCCGACAAATTCACACGTCCTAGATGCAAAGGCATGCCACCGCTCATTCTCGTATATTCGAATAAATCCTCAATCATGAGATGTAGTCGTTTAGACTTCTCGTAAGCGATGCTAATATAGTGGCGAAGCTCTAACTCATCCCGGTACTTGTCTTGTTCAACCAGCCCCAAGTAACCGATAATTGACGTTAACGGCGTTCTTAGATCATGAGATACATTCGTGACAAGCTCTGTCTTGGTCTGTTCCGCCCGGCGCTCCTCTTCTATCGATTTGCTAAGCTGTTCCGCCATGATATTAATATTGTGTTCGAGCTGACCAATCTCGTCTTTGGCGGATATTTTAATCCTTTGCGTCAGATCCCCTTCCGCAATATGCTGCACCGCTTTTGTCACACGAAGAATACGGCGAATTAACAAACTCGTAAACAGAATAAAATACACCGCAAACCATAATAATGTATACATAACCGATAACAACATAACTCCAATTACGTCGTCCAAATATCGAATGAAGACGGTAAAGGTCGGAAAGTAGAAACTCTTGTACACAGCCGATATAGCCAAAAAACTCAATCCAGTGGTCGCACCCGCTAATGTAATACATAACGGTAATGACAGTAACAGCTTCCAATTCAGTTTCATTCTACTGCCTCCACTTTGTAACCAACACCCCACACCGTATGGATAAACATGTACCCTTGTTTGTGCAGCTTGTCCCGGAGCTTGCTTATATGCGCCGCTATCGTATTATGCGCGCCTTGAAAAGTTTCCTTCCATACAAGCTCATACAAATCTTCTGCCCGAAACACCCTACCTGGATATCGTACCATCGTATATAAGATTTCAAATTCAATGGAGGTTAAGTGGATTGCTTGATGGTCTACTTTTACTGTATGCAAATCCCTGTTTACTTCCAACTTCCCAAGACTGATGACCTTATTTATGTTTCCGACATCCCCTTCAGCAAGCCGCGGATTAAGCTGATAGGTACGCCGCAGCAGCGACTTTACACGCGCCATAAGCTCCAAAGGATTAAATGGCTTCGCCATATAATCGTCCGCTCCTGTCATAAGGCCCATAATCTTGTCCATATCCTCCGTTTTGGCGCTGAGCATAAGAATCGGAGTTGCGTGACGCTCACGTATCACTCTTGTTACGCCTAATCCATCCAGCTTAGGCATCATGACATCCAAAATAACAAGATCAATAGGCTTCTCCTCTATCCGTTGCAGCGCTTCAAGCCCGTCATGGGCAAGCACACATTCATAACCCTCATTGATTATATATATACGGATTAAATTCGCGATCTCTCGATCATCATCTACAACCAGAATTGCCGTCATTCGTGTACACTCCCTCGTCTTGACCGTATACTTAACATTGTATATTTCACAGTAATCATAAATTTCACGCTCCTACAACTTATTGTAAAGAGCGAGAGTTATCATTTCATTGGGAAAGTATGAAGAAAACATGATGATTATATGTATGAATGTGTTTAGTGTAGCACAGTTTATTATTCTCATTCGGCCGAGAAATTCGGCCACATATCTGTACTTCTTCAATAGCTGTCATCTAACTTTACATTTGTCAAAATTGTAAAGCTACTTTATACTTGACATATAACCTAGCGGAACCGAGTCCGGACTAACTTTATAAATTGGAGCGAATCCCGTATGACAAAGAAAATTACGCAGCAGCACATAGCAGACGCGCTTCAGCTATCACGCAATACTGTTTCGAAAGCGCTTAATAATGAACCTGGTTTAAAAGAAGATACACGTCTGCGCATTATCCAGCATGCAATTGACATGGGCTATACGAAATTCCCTCCTGGCATGTTAGAGTCCATTACCCAATTAAAGCACAGTCGGCCAGAGCACGCCGCCAATATGGGAAATCGGCTTATTGCGTTATTAACACACTCCGATTATGTAGGCAATCATTATTGGTCACCCTTTTTGCGTGGTCTCAACACATCACTTAAAGAAGCAGGCTACACCGTAGCGATGTCCATCGTTGACATGGAGGAAGAAAACGAGCTCCGTCTCCCGCCCTTATTTTCACAACAGACCCCTGCCGGCATTATAACGATCGGCTCTTTCTTGCGAGCTTATTATGAGCGTATTGAACATACCGGAATACCGGCGCTATTTATCGATACGTACGCAGACTTTACGATGAATCTGCTTAAAACCGATACACTGCTTGTAAACAATCAAGAGAGTGTGTACAGGCTGACCAAGAGCCTGCTTGAACAAGGCTGCACCGACATCGGTTTCGTTGGGGATATCGGTTCCTGCTTAAGTTACTGGGAACGTTGGAGCGGATTCCAGATGGCTCTCCGTGAATTCGGCGTTGAGCTGGACCCGGGACGTAATATCGTAAATACGCTGCCACGCCATTACTATTATGAAGCGGAACTGCGAGAAGCGCTGGCTGCGATGAAGCAATACCCGCAAGCCTTTGTATGCGCCAATGACGCCATTGCCGTTGAACTTATGAACATTATGCGTGAGGAAGGAAAACGCGTACCCGAAGATATTATTCTCACAGGCTTTGACAATATCGGTGAGCTTGCTTATTTACATTCGAGTATTCCTACAGTAGATGTTCCGAAGGAAGAGCTCGGTTTGCGCGCAGGCGAGCAGTTGATCTGGAGGATCGCTCACCCGGAACGTCCTAAGGAGTTAATCCGATTAAGTGTGCATTTAAAAGATCCCAAATATACAAAGTAGCACCGAAATGTAATATTAAATCAATATTTATTTATAAAATGCACACTTATGTATTGACATAGTGTGCATTTTATTTTACATTTATATTGTAAAGAAAACGCTAACATGCCGGTGGGCCATGTACGCTTTACATGATGAATAACTCGGCACATAAATGGACTTGAGATTACTCATACTTTTATATAATAAGGTGCTCTCTCTAGTTCTCTCTACTCAAGCTGCCATTGGTTCTCTCTCTCAGGTCGGTTGTCATATGTAAAGTATGCATATTACATGGTGAGCAATATTGCCTGTATGCTGCACCTATGGATTTTATACTTCTAGAAGCAAAGCGAGGTTAGATCATGAGTAAAGTAAATATTATCGGTCCTAACATCCCTAACATGCCTTGGGAAGAACGCCCTGAAGGTCATCGCGACGTATTGTGGCGTTACAGCCAGAATCCGGTTATTCCGCGTGACTTACTGCCGAATTCCAACAGCATATTCAACAGTGCAGTTGTACCTTTCGAAGATGGATTCGCTGGTGTATTCCGCTGCGATGACCGCAACCGCTATATGCGTCTGCACGTCGGCTTCAGTAAAGACGGCTTGAACTGGGATATCAACCACGAGCCGCTTAAGTTTGAATGCGACGATCCAGAGATCGGCAACTTTATTGAAGGTTACGATCCACGCGTATGCTGGATTGAAGACCGCTTTATCGTGACTTGGTGTAACATTTACCACGGACCGACAATCGGCATAGCATACACTTATGACTTCAAGACATTCCATCAATTGGAGAATGCATTCCTGCCTTACAACCGTAATGGCGTTATGTTCCCACGCAAAATCAACGGCAACTACGCTATGGTAAGCCGTCCGTCCGATACGGGGCATACTCCGTTCGGCGACATCTTCTACAGCGAGAGCCCTGACTTGGAATTCTGGGGACGTCATCGTCATGTAATGGGAACGCTTGGCGGTTGGCAGAGCAAGAAAGTCGGCGCAGGTCCGATCCCGATCGAGACTAGCGAGGGCTGGTTGATGATTTACCATGGCGTATTGAACTCCTGTAATGGATTCGTGTACGCATTCGGCGCTGCTTTGCTTGATCTGGATCAACCATGGAAAGTAAAATATCGCAGTGAGCCTTACCTGCTCCAACCTTCCACTCTGTATGAGTGTGTCGGAGACGTACCTAACGTTGCATTCCCATGTGCATCATTGGTAGACGCAGAAACAGGACGCATCGCGATTTACTATGGCGCTGCTGATACAGTAACAGCAATCGCATATGGTTATGTTGACGAAATTATTGAGTTCGTGAAAAACAACTCTCGCGTCGAATAAGCAGCGAAATTACGCTGTTCATTCCATGTAATGGATCGTATCATGACACATTTCAACACAATGTTACAGTAACATTCGCGATTTGTGACGATACGGGTTATAATAATGTTATCAGTAACAAAGTTGCATGGTTCGTACCCATGATACATGCTTTCTTTGTAACCCCACACCCTCTGTTCCGTTGCCCGCGGAGCAGGGGGATTTTATTTATATAACCTAAAGGTATATAATAAAATGAAGTTTGCTCTTTAAAATCAAATAACTCTTGATTCCTGTCTTTTTCAAAAATAGTGCTAAGGTTAAGCAAGATCAGTTCTATTCAATTTTATTGCCCCTTCGACAAACAATCTTAATTAATTTCCTAAAAAGGAAATATTTAATATAGATTGTTATACACCACTTCAGCAAAGTAAAATTTATCATATTTAGTTCACATGTTGACTGCTATAAGAATAATATACTATACCCTCGGTTTTTGGACCGTCTCTAAATGAGCGATCTGTGCGCATTTCTCTGTACAAAATTGTATATTTGCATAAGAACAAAATGCGCAGAAAATATAAGCCACTTAATCACGACGACTTATGATCTTTAATATATAAGCTCAATCCACATGGCCATAATCCTATTTATTCCAAAATAATGGTTTACATGATATTACATATATGCTATATTCATGGCGGTTGATCAACCAATATTTGGAACAAGGAGCGATAGAGCATGAAAAAGCTTGTCACTACCATTTTATTTGCTGCAATTGTATTAGCTGCTTCGTCCGCTACGGCATCAGGAGATGAGATGTCGCTTTCTAAAACAGGAAGTGCATCTGGAGGTTGGAGCGAAGAACGAGGGTATTATACAAATGTGGCCAATGCTGACTCTTTTTCTATATTTGCCTCATCTGAGCCTAAAGATCATAAAGCAACAAGATTAAATAAAGAAGTAGGTAGTAACCTGCATTCCAATTTAATTGCTGAAACCTGGTGGAGCGGTGTTTATCATTACTCACGGGCTAGATTTGAAAATGTGTGGCCACTCAGTGGATATATTGGTGATACTGGCCGTGTTTGGGACTATGATTATACTAAAGCAGAAACAGGATATGTAGATGCACTATATGCACAGGCACGCACTTATTGGGGAAATGAATAAATTACGAAGGAGATAGTAAGAGATTATCCTGGAATTCAAAACGTACATAAAGCAACCTCACACTTCCAGGATAATCTCACTCTTATAACTACAATGATCCATTCACTAGTAAGGAAAAATGTCACGTTTTATATTCTATTCTCACTCTTTGGCTTAATCCTTCTGTCGATCTACTATTCCCAAGCTCGTTTGGATTATATCAACATGGTTAACAACGGGTATGTGCATCAGAATGCTATTACGTTTAAGCTTAATAAGCTAAACAAACCGTTTCTTCAAATACAAGATCAATACATTCTATTTCAGTCTAATTCTTTAACTGCTCCCACTAGAGTAGTACGGATAAATGGAGATATAACCCTTCCGCCAATTAAATCAAACAATCCAGACCTCCTCAATGGTAACAAAAAAAATATTGCAATATCAGGAAAAGATGCAAACTATCGCATTATTCCAACGGAGTTTCAATTGGCTGGAACCTTTGTTGCAACTAACTCTTACCTGTTAAATTCGGCAATATGGCTTCTGCCTAATTCATTTCAGGTTGATTTGAAACAGGGAAGCTATTTTATATTCAATACGCCTTCTGCTCATAAAATGAAACTACTAAACCGTATAATTAATACCAATGAAATCGATATCATTCATCCAGAGGACTACGGCACATACAACTTTCATTCCAACCGCTTGCTGATGAACAGCCTGTATCTATCCCTCAGCCTAGGCTTAATTATGTTTGTCTTGATTGGTGTAATCTCTATTAATAGGGAAAAACACGTTATCCATATCCTATATATAACTGGATATACAATACGTCATATATATAGTATATTGCTCCGCTATAAGGTACTACCTTGTATCGGTAGTTCTGTGCTCCTGTTTGTGCTGGCCCTACTTGCGCAGCCTTATCTCTATTCAACTTGGGACCATAATTGGATTGCATATGCACTCCTTACCATAACAGGGATGCTGATTTTTTTAGCAGCCCAATGCTTCATAACAGTTCTTACTTACACCATCCGGAAAGGCGGCCAAAAATATTGAGAATTATTCACATACTCTTTAAGCAAGGAAAACTTCTCAATTTTCTTAATCTTTTCATCGCTATCATCATGTTTCTATTTTTAATGGCACTATCTATTAATATGCAGCAAGCAGAACTTGAAGTGGATACGATGAGCCATTTTAAAAATAAGCAGCTATATAAAATATCGGATAAATTGGTGAACGAAGTGGAAATTAACTTTTTTTCCAAACCTAACAATTATGATAAATTACATGATTTTTCTAATCTGATGCAGTTATCAACCGATTTTCAATATTATATTGCCAATTGGCAGCCAATTGGCATATCCAATTTTAAAGGCAGCGCTATTTTCGGGGCTTATTATGAATCAGGCAACAGGGAAAAGACCAGGAACAGAGATGGAAAAGATTATACCTCTATCAAGTCGGTCCAGGTTAATCACAATGTGTTTGACTTAAACAACATCCAACTGCAACAAGGCCGGATATTTGATGCAGACGAGTACATTCTAACAGGTGACAACATTCCTGTTATTTTAGGTGCAGAGTATACGGGTATCTACCAGCTTGGCGATCAGATTGACATCGACTATTACTTTCAAACATTCAAAGGAACGGTCGTTGGTATCGTACAACCTTTACAGAAAATTGTAACCAATAACAGACCTGAGCTCCTGTTGGACCGCTATGTCCTCCTGCCGTTAATGTCACTTTCGGATTCACCATCACGCTTAAATAACAATGCTGCGAAATATCCTGTCTTTTTTAAGGCGTTATTACTTACCCGTGCAAATGGCATGATTATTTCTGAATTAGATCCGTTGTCTATTCGTAAGGTCGTAGGCAGCATCGCTCAAAAAACAGGCTTTGACCAATTTTCAATTATTGGTGCAGACGGTCTGCGTATAAATACGCTAGTACAAATGACGGAAGCAAACCGATTCACGCTTCTGCTTGTGTCTTCCCTCATGTTTGTTATTACCATGAGCATTCTCTTGCTCACCTTATTCATTAAAACGAAAAAAAATGTATCTACTTACAAAGTGTTGTTGATAAGTGGAGCAACATTAAATCATGTGTGTCTAATGATCAGCTTACAGTCACTTATCACTTATGTCATCGGAAGTATCATTCCATGTCTTATTACGATGCTCCTAACAAGTTTCTCAATTCCTATATTTTTAACCTATTTATTGCTTGTTCTTCTTTTGTCGTTATTTATGACCATAATGACTTATCTATTTGTAAAAAAGATTTTCTCAAAGCTGGATATCGTACGCGAGCTGAAAGGATGATTTAATCTTGTTGCTAGCCCTGAAAAATATTTCAAAGCAATACAACAATCATGTCGTCTTCAGTCATATTGATTTTAGTTGTGATACAGGAAAGGTGATTGCTATTAAAGGTAAAAGTGGGGTCGGAAAAAGCACAATGCTGAATATATTAGCAGGCTTAGAACGTCCTACTTCTGGACAATATATTTATCAAAATAAACAAATGGAGCATAGAAGCTATAACTTCCTGACTAAATTTCGCAGTTCTACGATCGGATACATCTCACAATTTAGTCCTATGATTCCTGAATTAACGGTTTTGGAAAATATATCAGTTCCCTTATGGTTTGAAAAAGAGGAAGATCAAAAACAACTATACATGAAACAAATTGAAGCTTTAAGTTACCTTTTTGAGATTGAGCATCTGCTTCATCAAAATGTGAAATCTTTGTCCGGCGGCCAATTACAGCGTGCAGGAATTATTCGCGCACTAGTCAAAAATCCACCTCTGATCATAGCCGATGAACCTACTGGATCATTGGATGATGAAACAGCTACACTTATCTTAAATCACTTTACTTCCCTTAAAGTAAACGGGACAACAACTATTATAGCAACCCACAATGACTCCGTTTCCAATCATTGTGACGAAACATACCTATTATTAAAAGAGGGATTGGTATATGCAGAATAATTTCAGATAATTGAGCCAGATTTACATAACAAAGCATATACGCTCACTCGATATCCACAATGTACACTTAAATGCACTTTATTACATGCTGGGAACGTCAATTCAAACACAAAGGCCGTTAACGTCCATACTAGGACATTAACGGCCTTTGTGCCTTAAAGTAATATTTTTATCCATGCAAACTTACTTTTTAAAAATACCAAATGGCTTCCCTACCGGCAAAAATTCACGTCCGAAGTGCGTATTGAGTACCGCAGCCGCAGAACCGTAGAAGCTCAAGATTGCAATGCACAACTCAGCCACAGCCGCAACCGTATGCATCGTATGCGCCGCAATTCCAAATGCATCAAATGTGAGACCCAGGAACAGGAAATCAATAAATACAAAAATAGAGAACAATACCTTATGTGTCTCCATTGCACCGATCGTCATAAATAGCGTAAAAATAAGATATCCTAAAAACGCCATGCCCAATTGATGCTTATCCGCCCCTGCCGCCAGTGATTCACCAAAGACACCATGCTGGATCAACCAGGAGGAGGCTACTGCAAACCAGAAAAAAGCATAGCCGCCAAACGCTGTCGTCCCAAATGTATTCCCTTTCTTGGCATCGTGAATGCAGGCAAACAACTGTGCAAACGCGCCGAGAAAAATAGCCCAAGGGATAATAAACGAAGTACCCTCTGTCCAGCCCAGCTTCTGCGACGAAGCGACCAGCGTAACCATCGCAAGACCGAACAAACCAATGGCACTTGGGTCGGCCGTAGCAATTTTAACTTGCTGTTGTTCCGTTTTCATGTGTGACAATGCTCTCCTTTAAAGATAACGTTTGAAATTTTTATTATTTTCTGAAAAATAGCACAACAGGCCTTATTCTAACACAGTGCTGCACAGGTTTGATATGCTTAATTCAATTGTAATTTGTGGAAATTGTTTCTTATTTATACGCGTATCGTATTTGTGTTTAACCCCCAGTAAATTTATATTTGTTAACCCCATCCAAATGCCTCTCTCCTATTCCCGTAAATAAGCATTTTCCATCATGTAAATACGTCAGCTGCACCTGCCAATTAGCTATAAAATGTACAAAAAAAGACTGCGGGCAATTCACGCTGCCCAACAGCCTTTCCTTATATGTTCTATTCGATTGGTACGATAGTACGATCCGATCATCTGCCCGTGTTCCAACGCACACTTCTACATCAAGCCGGTAACTGTCCCGTCTTCTTCCAATCGCATCCGCAATGCCGCAGGCTGCTTAGGCAAGCCTGGCATCGTCATAATAGCTCCTGTTTCTACAACGACAAAGCCTGCTCCACGAGATAAACGGACATCATGGACTTCCATTGTAAATCCTTCCGGAGCACCAAGCAGCTTCGGCTGATCAGAGAATGAATATGGTGTCTTGGCCATACATACAGGCACGCGACTTCCTGCCTCAGCCTCTATACGCTGTAATGCGCGAGCAGCACGCGGTGTAAAGCGAACGTCCCCTCCACGATAAATCTCCTGCACAACCGTCTTTATCTTATCGATCAACGGAACGTCATCTGCATACAGATAGTGGAATTGCTCTGCCGCATCCGATATATCCGCGGCTGCCGCCACCTGCTTCGCCAGCGCTTCCGTCCCTGCTCCGCCTTGAGCCCACGCTTCAGATAAGGCAGCATCACATCCGATTACGCGACAGTACTCCAACACGTCCTCCAGTTCATGTTCCGTATCGGAAGCAAAGCGATTAATAGCCACGACAGCTTGCACGCCAAATTTCTGCACATTCTCAATATGTCGACGGAGATTGCCGAATCCTGCACGCAGCGCAGTGCGATTCTCCTCCGTCAGCTTGTCTTTGGCAACCCCGCCGTTATATTTTAACGCTTTAACGGTAGCTACGATAACAACAACGGAGGGGAACAATCCAGTTTGTCTGCATTTGATGTTCATAAATTTCTCCGCGCCAAGATCCGCACCGAAGCCAGCTTCGGTTACGACGTAATCAGCCAGCTTCAGGCCATAGCGTGTTGCTCTCACACTAGAACACCCATGAGCGATATTTGCAAACGGCCCCCCATGAACCAGCACAGGATTGCCTTCAATAGTCTGCACCATATTAGGCTTGATGGCATGACGAAGCAGAACGCACATCGCATCCGTCGCCTGCAAATCATCTACCGTGATCATGCAGTCTGCTGTACTATAAGCTACAATCATACGGCCCAAACGCAGCTTAAGATCCGCTCTATTTTCGGCAAGCCCCAACACAGCCATCACTTCTGAAGCTGTCGTAATCATATATCCGTCTTCACGTACAGTCCCGTTACCGTCTCCAAGGCCAATGACCGTTCGACGAAGCGCGCGATCATTCATGTCAACCGCTCGTTTCCATAAAATACGATTCGTGTCGATCTGCAGCTCATTGCCTTGGAATACGTGGTTGTCCAACATTGCAGCCACGAGATTATGAGCCGACGTAACCGCATGGATATCTCCAGTAAAATGCAAATTAATATCTTCCGCCGGCACGATCTGAGCCGCACCGCTGCCTGTCGCGCCACCCTTCATGCCCATACATGGGCCAAGCGACGGTTCACGCAGGGCAGCTATCGCCTTCCGCCCTATTCGATTCAGACCCTGCGTGAGTCCGATCGTCGTCAATGTCTTGCCCTCACCTGCAGGCGTAGGGTTCATTGCTGTGACTAAGATCAACTTACCATTATCCCGCCCTGCCACGGTGTCCCATAGTTCTTCACTTAACTTAGCGGTATACTTGCCGTAAGGTTCCAGATGATCTGGTTGAATACCCAGTTGAGCTGCAATGTTAACAATCGCTTCCATGAATAGACTCACCTGCTGTTCATATATTTGCTTTTCTTATACATCAGAACTTATTTTAACGTAAAATAAGCTGTATCCGCACCAAGAAACTTATCATTAAATGATTAATTCACAAAATTGTTCGCTTTCTAGCTTTGCAGCTTCTCTCGAACAGAACGCAGCTTCTGCACGGAAGAAGAAGGCTGATCTCGCCTGTCATCTATTTTAATACTCGTTGATACACGACCTGCTCCGGTCTCGAACAACGATTCATGCAGCGTGCGTATCACTTCAAACAACCGGTCTGTCGGTCCTTCAATAATAGTACTCATGGATGTTAGTTCATAAGTAATTCCTTCTTCTTGAGCCAAGACCTGCTGCATGCCTGCAACGTATCCGCTAAGACTTGTTGTTGCCGTTCCAATGGGAATAATCGTTACTTCTGCAATTGCCATAATAATCCCACCTCCTGTCCCTAGCATACCATTATCAATGAGGGGTAGCCATCTGTGACTGAACTGATTTTTCAGCAAGCCTTTCTTATATTGACACGTAATCATTTCATACTATTTTCATGTCCATTACACATTTATTTACTATATTCACAACGTACAATTTTTTGGTGCATCCACACACATGAGCATGAAAATATACATTGACAGAACCTGACATGTTGCGTAAATTACCAATATGAGAATACGTAAACGTTCAAATCGAGATGTTGTCCTTGAGGTCGCATCCCACCTGTTTCTGACCAAAGGATACCAGTTAACGAGCATGGATGATATTGTAGCGACAAGTAAAGTATCAAAGACTAATATTTATTATCACTTCAAAAGCAAGGAGGACATTCTTCTTCACATTATTGAAAAAGTAATCGAGCATTATTCAGGCCGTGTTCAATCGATCCTTTCCTTGTACCACGTCGATGTGCGCGCGCGTATCGAATTTGTACTTCGTATGTTGACTTATGATGCTTATCAGCAGGATTGCCAAGCCGGCTGTCCGTTCCTGACGTTGTTTGCGCAGACATCTAATGAAACTCCTGCGGTTCAGGAACGTATGCGCTTGTTTTTTCAATCGCTCCAAACCGCTTGCGAGAACCTCCTGCAAGAAGGCGTACGTACAGGCCAATTACATGCACAGCTTCCTGTGGCTGAGACAGCAAGCCTTATCCTCTCCTTATGTGAGGGAGGCATGTTCTTATCACGTGTTCATCGTGAAGATGCTTATTTACAGAAAGTGTTCGTATCCTTAGAATGGCTTCTTCGCACTCACTGACACGGACTTACGATATAAGATCGAACGGTTGTCTATTGACCACACTTCTAACATACAGGCAGAATGAGCTGATTCCAATCCATATACATACCAAATAGACCACGCATTCACTTTGATAGTAGATGTGTGGTCTATTTGCCGTTCCATTCTAAATTACGCCGTTAATATGATCCAGTTAGTCAGATAGCGATATCTATAAAGCTTACCCTTGCGGCTTGCCACACGTAATGCAGAAGCGATCATTCACCGTAAGTGATTGTCCGCATTGGGCGCACGACGTAATAGATTCTTTCTCCATGCCGACCTGATCTCGGACCTCTTCATAAGGCTTCAAATACTGCTGCGCTGATGAGCGGGCAGGATCAACTGGCTCGACGTCAATTGGGTCACTTAAGACAGGAGTTGGAAACGATTTACCACAGCGGCTGCAGAACTTGGACTGCAAGGGAGCTGCAGTTCCACATGAACACACCTTCTCTCCCTTAACCCGATGCATATCTTCTTCCAACTGTTCCACTTCTATTTCTAATTTGGCAATTTCCTCACATATACGTGCCATCTGTGCCTCTGCTTCACTCTCGAATGCTCGAGGCCCTTTTCCTGCCCCTGAGGCGCGATATACCAGCTCTCCCAATTCCCCGTAGCGTTGTTGAATATCCTTACGTTTAGTGGAGATTGTCGAGTATAGCCGTGTAACTTCAACCGTTTGCTGTGCCTTATCCTTCACTTGAGAAAGACCAGAGGAAAGGCCCGATTTCATTTTGTCAAAAAAGCTCATCATATTCCCTCGCTTACATACAGTTTTGTCCTTCACTCATTATATACGACTTCCAATCTTAATCGAAACTAGCATCACAGAATAAATAAAAATCAAGTTATAATTTTTATTTATTTATAATAATTATAACTTGATTTCAAGTATGCCCAACTGGCTTTACTGATGCCTATTCTTATACATCAGCTATTATGACTATCACATACAGGAGGTTGTCCAAATGACAGACCCACGATTTTTGACGACAAATCAAGGTGCGCCGGTGGCTAACAATCAAAGCTCGAAAACTGCGGGCCAGCGAGGTCCCGTGCTGCTGGAGGACTATCATTTGCTTGAAAAGCTTGCTCACTTTGACCGTGAACGAATTCCCGAACGAGTTGTTCATGCTCGCGGAGCCGGAGCTTTTGGCTTATTCAAGCCCTATCAAAGTATGGCGCCCTACACAAAGGCGACCTTCTTGCAAAGCCCAGATATCGAGACTAGAGTATTTGTCCGGTTCTCAACTGTTATACATGGCAGCACCTCGCCCGAGACGCTGCGTGATCTGCGCGGCTTTGCCGTTAAGTTCTACACAAGCGAAGGCAATTACGATCTGGTTGGTAACAACCTGCCCGTGTTTTTTATACGGGACGCCTTAAAATTCCCGGATATGGTCCATTCGCTCAAACCAGCGCCGCACACCAATATCCAAACTCCTGATCATTATTGGGACTTCATGTCCCTCTCGCCGGAGACCACTCATATGCTGACCTGGTTGTTCTCCGATCTGGGTATTCCTGCTAACTACCGGGAAATGGACGGCTTTAGCGTACACGCCTTTAAATGGGTAAATACAGCCGGTAAAGTAACTTATGTGAAATATACGTGGAAATCGCTGCAAGGCATAAGAAGCCTGACCGCTGCTCAGGCAGAAGTCCTCGGAGGCAAAGACTTTAATCATGCGACACGTGATTTGCATACATCAATTGCCGCAGGCCAATTTCCTGAATGGGACTTGTACGTTCAGCTTATGGAGCCGGACGGCGATGACCTCCATTTCGATCCGCTGGACGCTACCAAGGTATGGCCTGAAGAGCAATTCCCGTTAATCAAAGTAGGACGTATGACGTTAAACGAGAACCCCGCCAATTTCTTCGCCGAAGTGGAACAATCTGCGTTCTCGCCTAGCGCCCTTGTACCAGGCATTGAACCCTCAGAAGATAAGCTGCTCCAAGGAAGACTATTCTCTTATCCGGATACGCAGCGGCATCGTCTTGGACCTAACTATGCTCAAATCCCTGTAAACTGTCCATTTGCATCGGTTCGCAATCATCAACGTGACGGCTATATGAATGTGAGTCAAGACCCGTCACCGATTAATTATGAACCGAATAGTCACCAACCTGCTTACACGGAAGCACCAGAATATGCGGACAGTGAAGCGCCCCTGTCCGGCACAACGATGCGCCGCACGATTGCGAAGACAGACGACTTTACGCAAGCTGGCGAACGTTACTTGAGCTTATCTTCAGAAGAGCAGGAGCGGCTCGTGCTCAACCTGACCACTGACCTAAAACAGACCAGGCATGATGTTCAGCTCCGTGCCATCTGCAACTTCTTTCGGGCTGACGCAAAACTCGGCCTTCGTCTGTCCCAAGAGCTTGGCACCGATATTAGCGGATTTACGCAAAAATAGAGTCTTGTCCACTAAATTAACCGTTGACATTAGGCGTAACGTTCCTTATAATTCCTAGTAATCAGGTTAGTTTAATCGAGTATTGTTAAACGGGAACCTGTTACTGTTGACCAGACCACTGGAGACACGAATTCAACGACTGAATCGTGTCTTTTTTTGTTCATCTGGTCGTGACCATATGACCAGATTCCAAATCGAACATAGGAGGTACATATGGATGGAACTATTACAAAGCCCTATACCTTTGTACTATCAACTGAAGCACAGTATTAAACAACGTATCGTTAATGAGGAGTGGGGTTCTGGCACTGCTATTCCCAGCGAGCGCGAATTAGGCAAAATGTTTCACCTAAGCCGCACTACGATTCGCCAGGCAATTGGCGAGCTAGTCGTGGAGGGCGTACTGGAGAAGAAGCACGGCAAAGGGACTTTTGTGGCTGAGCGCAGCATCACACGTACGACAACCACTTTGGTTGGTCTAGTCGAGCAATTGCAGCTGCAGCAGTTGGAGCCCCGTATTCAGCTGCACGAGTACGGCATTATTCCCGCACCACCGAAAGTGTCCAAAGCTATGCGTATCTTTGAAGGCGCCGACATGATTAAAGTACAGCGGCAAATCAGAGTTCAAGAACAATGTGCTATTGTAGACGACAACTATTTTAACATGAACCTGGCATCCTACTTGACCGAGGAAAATGTGGTGAACCCCACTGTCTACGAATTATTGGAGAAGAACGGAATACAGGTCAAACGCGGCTCTCAGAGCTTTACGGCCGTTGCCCTCGATTCCACTTACGCCTCTTACTTTGACCTGCCTCCCGGATCCCCTGCCCTTGTTGTACACACCGTACTCTTTAATAATCGTGATATGCCGCTTCAATATTCCATTTCATATTGCAACCCTGAAGTGTATTCCCATGACATCCTGCTTACTAGGTAACAACTGAGAGGCAAGCCTAAAAAATTGCAGCGCAAGGAGCACTGTCCCAATCGGAAGCCCAGTGCTTCTTGCCTAACCTGCTGTATCTCTCTTATTTTACTGCCCTTACGTACACTCTCTCTTGATGACGCTCTACCTGTACCGGGGCTTCGAAGAAACTGCTTAACGTTTGTGAAGTCATCACTTCGTCAGTAGCCCCACTTCCAACTACCTCACCTCGACGTAATAGCAGCGTGCGAGTGAACACAGGCAATATTTCTTCCGTATGATGCGTAACGTATATTAGCGTAGGCGTATGATCCTGCAAAGTCAGGGTATAAATGCTGTCCAGCAATCGTTCCCTCGAAAATAAATCCAGCCCATTGCACGGTTCGTCCAGAATCAAAATGCTTGGATTAGCCATTAGAGCACGGGCAATTAGCAGTTTCTGCTTCTCTCCTTGCGAGCAGGTGCGATATTCTCGATCCCACAAGTGAGCACAACCAAGCGTCTGCATAAGATCGGCCGCCTGTCCTTCATCTTCCTCTAGCAGCTGCTCGTATAAGCCGATCGTGGCATATTTACCGCTAATGACCACATGCTGCGCCTTATCCGTCATGTATAATTTCTCTTGCAACGATGAACTGACCCAGCCAATAGACTTTCGCAGATCACGCAGATCGACGGAACCATACGGCTTGCCAAGTACGGACACTGTGCCTGATGACGGCCAGATATAACCATTCACAATGTTTAGCAACGTTGTTTTTCCTGATCCATTTAAACCAAGCAAAGCCCAATGCTCCTGTTTTTTTACTTGCCAGGTCACATTTTTCAGCAGTTCTCGTTCCTCTCTTCTCCAGCTTACCCCTTGGATATCTATGACCTCACTCATGTCTGTTATCTCCTCTCCCACCTGCTTTTTTCTGCTTACAACGCGGACAATCCGATTCTTGCTAACATTTGGAACTATTCATCTATTATTCGTCCTAGAATACCGGATTCGAACCTGCTTGTCGACTATTTTGTTAGCAGCTCAACTAAAAATCTTTTTATATAAAACAAATTAGCCTCTCTCCGTATGCATTCCGGAAAGAGGCCGTTCTTGATAAATCCCAAGTGTATATTTTTATTTACAGCTAGATCACATCTTTGCGTTCAATATTACGAATTCCCAAATATGCGATATAAATCCCGATAAGCGCTAGTCCAATAGGGATCACAATAATATCATTAAGTGATATGCCGCCGTTGTTGCTGCCAACTATAAATAACAGGAGAACAGCAGACACAATAGTCGTTGATGTTGAATACTTGCGCATACCGAAGAACAGCGGAATTAAACAAATGCCAGATGCCATCACCGCGTTCATCAGCATTTTTCCGCCCATTGCCCACAGAATCTGCGATGTCAAGGTCTCCTCAATAACATGGGTAAAGTGATTAAACAATATAAATCCACCCGTAACAATGACATCTGAGCAAATAATCGCCACAAACGTAAAGATCATCACAATCAGCAGCTTTGCAGCCATTAGCTTCTTGCGGTTGATCGGATACATAAATAACACCGTGATCGACTTTGTCCTGAATTCATTGATAACAAATTGGGCCAGCAGAACAGCGGCAAACACAATAAAGGTCGATCTGACCAAAGTCTCTGTAAGTCCCATCATCATTTTAAAGCTCTCAAACGCAATATCATCATCTAATTTTTGTCCATAGCTGACCATACAGGTGAATGCCAATATGATTAAACTAGAAATCAGGGCTCCCCGCACATAACCAGCCATGCGGAACTTCTTCATTTCGAGTCTCATTAGCTTAAGCATGAACGCCACCCCCGTTAAGCAGCGATAAGAAGTAATCTTCTAGAGAGCTATTCTTCTTCGTAATCGCTTCGACAGATATATCATTCATAATTAATGTCTTGGCAACTTCATTCTGCGGTACGCTCATATCATAGACGCGAATGTATTGGTTATCCACTACTTTGAAGTTAAACAGCTGCAGCTTATGCTCAAGCACATAGCTAGCCTGGGATATCTCTTTTGTTGTAATTTCCAAGTACTCCGTATTCTTCTCCCGAATCTGCTCCATAGAAACTTCTTCAAGTAAGCGCCCGTGGTTGATTACGCCTATCGTATCTGCCATTTGCTCCATCTCGCCCAAAATGTGACTGGAGATAAACAATGTCATCCCGTACTCTCTACTTAGCATTTTAAATAGATCACGAATTTCCTTAATGCCAAGCGGGTCCAATCCATTAATAGGCTCATCCAGGATCAGCAGCTCCGGCTTAGTTGATAGTGCTCTTGCGATACCAAGTCGCTGCTTCATGCCCAAGGAGAAGTCTTTAACCGCTTTGCCTTCGATATTGCCCAGATTAACTAGCTCCAGCGCTTCATTGACAGCCTGCTTGTTATGATAACCCATATACTCGCAATGAATTTCTAAATTCTCGCGTGCTGTTAGCTTGTCGTAAAATATCGGGTATTCAATAATAGTGCCCATTCGGCCGAGCACGTGATAAGACGTATCCGTCAGTTTCTCGCCAAAAAGCTCAATTTCTCCAGATGACGGCTTAATCAAATTGGTGATCATTCGCATGAGCGTCGTCTTGCCCGCTCCATTCGGTCCTAAAAATCCGTATATCTCACCCTTCTTTATACTCATGTTTACATTAGATACGACTTCTTTGCCTTGATAAGTCTTCGTTAACTGAGTCGTTCTTAATAAATAAGACATGTGCATACTCCCTTCGCTCTCTTTCAATAACTTAAGTATATAGAGCGAAATTCTCTTTTTTCTTACCCGATTCTTACAAGTTTCTTAAGCAACTCCTGTTCAATCCTAATAATTAATCTTTCGTAGTCGAATCTTAAACGTTGTCCGCTCATACGGCTTGCTTCGCAGTTCAATCGATCCACCTATCGCTTCAACAAGCCGCTTCGTAATTGTCAGGCCAAGTCCGCTGCCTTGAAAAGCCTTGTTGCGGGAATCTTCCAACGTATACATACGCTCAAACACCTGATCCACGTGCAGCTCGTGAATCCCTTTCCCCTTATCCCAAACGGACAAGAATGCCTCTTGCCCCTTACCCGTTACGGTAAGCCCGAGCTCTTTGCCGTCACCTCCATGCTGAATCGCATTAGAGATCAAATTATTCAGAATTCGGTTAAGTGCCTCCTCATTTCCCCATACATACAAAGGCTCATCGGGTATATCGATTGACACCTTAAAACCTCGTGTTGTCAAAATATCATAATATTGCAGCATGCTCATTCTACAAATTTCATTTAAATAAATCTTTGTAATCGGAATATCTTTGTCGCCCGACTCCAGCTTCGCCAAGTCAAAAAACTGATGGATCAGATCCAGCACCTCAAGTGTCTTGCGGTGCACGTTGCCAAGCAGTCTTTCCCGTTCGCTGGGCTCCATGCCCGGATCCAATGTGATCGTCTCCAAGTAACCAAGCACGACAGTAAGCGGTGTCTTGAGATCATGGGATATGTTAGAAAGCATCTTCTTGGTTGAAATCTCAATCCGCGCATGTGCTGCCAGAGACTTCTGATGGAAGTCCAACAGCTCATTGATCTCGTTCAGCACACCGATCAGTGAATCGTCATCGGTAAAGACCAGTACTTTCTCGCTCGTGGGCTCTGACATAATGACGTGCAGCTTGCGTTGAATATGTTCGAGAGCATGACCTCGACGTCGGATGAACTGGTATTGCCAGGCAATGACGATTATCAGTATGACAATTACAGCTATTAATATGTACGTCACCTTCTCACCCTTCCCATTTGTACCCAATCCCCCACAACGTTTTAATATAAAGAGGTTCGGAAGGATTATCTTCTATTTTCTCGCGCAGCCGCCGAATATGAACATTAATCACATTCTCATCGCCATAATAGTCATCCTGCCATACAAATCCATAGATTTGCGCCTTTGTAAATACACGATTCGGGTTCATGATAAATAACTTCAATATGTCAAACTCCTTGGATGTTAACCGAAGCTGCTGATCATACTTAAATGCTGCAAAATTGTCCACGTCTACTCGCAAAGCTCCAAAACGGAGTTCCTGCGGAATTCCTATTTCGGTTTCTTGTTCGACCGGTTCCCGATTGGCATATACGGTGGACCGCCGGATGGCAGCCTTGATCCGTGCTGCAATCTCTATCATCGAGAACGGCTTCGCGATATAATCATCCGCTCCGAATCCAAGCCCGAGCGCCTTGTCTACGTCACTGTCCTTTGCAGACATAATTAGGATAGGCACTGCACTGCGCTCGCGAATCAGCTTAATAACTTCAATGCCATCCAGCTTAGGCATCATAATATCTACAACAACGAGCTCGTAGTTGGCGCTAGCAAACTGCGCCATGCCCGCTCGGCCGTCATAAGCGGTATCTATCAGGTATCCTTCTTTTAAGAGATACTGCTTTAGCATGTCGACAATCTCATGATCGTCTTCCATGATTAAGATACGATGAGACATTATTCTTCTCTCCTCTTCCAATTATGCCAACTCTATATTATACCCCGTATTATATACTACTGACTGCTAATCCTCCTACTTCTCCTAATAAGCCATATGAATGTCGCGACGTCAACAGCACAAAATAGTAAATCCAATCACAACTCGTCAATATTTACATACCTTGTTAATGAAGGGATAGTGAGCGCTTCTATCACCTCTCTTTTGCTGCAATTCTTTATTTTAGTTACTGGACAAGCTTACTGTCCCCTATTAAAGCTAGCTGTAAAGGAGGATAGCGATGAACAATAGAAGATTCAAAGTGATTGTGTCTATATTAGGCAGCATCCTGCTGTTTATGTCGTCAGTGTTGGGGAGCAGTGCATCACCTTCGTCTGGTCAGTCAGCGATATCGGAAGTGCACTCTCTCCCCTCAGCCAACATTGAAGGGTCCTTTTCCGGTGTCACCGCACCTATCGGGGTCAATGTCCGATCAGCCCCCAGCTTGCGGGCCACGATTGCTTATACGATTGCCGGCAACACCAGCGTCAACTTTGATGGCTGGGAGCGAGGCGATATCGTAAAAGATTATTGGACAGGGATCGATGATGATCGCTGGTTTTATTTCTTTAAAGATCAGAACAAGTATTATGTCGCTTCAGGATTCATTAATGGCAACCCCAGCGAACCAGGCAGCAGCGCAGCTGTACCCGACATCCAGCAATTGATGAGCAATTGGTGCTGGGCCGGCGTATCCGTTGCTGTGTTGGAGCACTATGGAATTGATGTCACACAGCAGCAGTTTGTCAGTTATGTAAAGGGAGGCTCTTATAACTATCCGGCAACATCTTACGAGATTAAGCAGGGGCTGCAATATTACAGTGTCAAAAGCAATCTATTCAATTCCATACCCTCACTACAATGGGTCAAAGGTCAATTGGACAAAGGCCAGCCAATGATTACGTTTATTAGCTGGACCAACGGGTCGAACATTGGTCATTTTCTCGTATTGGATGGATACAATTCCGGCGTAAACGGGACGAACTATGTAAGTTATATGGACCCCTGGTATGGTGACCACTATTCACATACTTTCGATGCTTTTAAAAGCAACAATCGCTTTACATGGGAAGGCACGATTAGCACAAGCAAGTAATGAAGGAGGGTTGAATGGATGAGATCCTATATTTTTTTGCTATTGGGGCTGTTTTTATTATTTGGAGCCATCGTATATATAACGGTTAAAGATGCTACGTCAGAACGCCCTGAGCAAACCGCATTGATGGACTATGTATGGAATATGCAGTCTGATAAGGAGAATTTGTCTACAGCAGCCAGCAAGTTAACCTTATCGCGGTTTTCCTTGGCCATTGATGACACGTTGACGGCAGATCGTATCTACTCGTATAAAGGCAATAGGATAAGTGAACTGCTGCGTCCTACTGGTGAACGGCTTTGGTTTGCCATGAATGAGCAAGCACCAGAAGGCATCATCATTGCCAATGTGAAGGAGCCGGTGAGAATGGGCGGAAAGTATCGCAGCCTTGATCTCTTTCACCTCTACAACAAAGTAAGAGCGACCGTAGAGACGGATGAACAGATTCGTTATTTTGAGTTCGAAGGGCAGAGTATGCTTGCAGCTTGTCTGCCTGATAGAGAAGATATCTACTTGACGGCAAGCGCAGCTATGTTGCTGGATCTTCCGGCAGGTCAGAAAATCCCCGCAGAGCAAGTCATTGAAAAGATGAAAGAATGGATAAACCAGCGTTAATAATAGTGTTGACGTATTTGCTTAATTCCGCACAACCTTGTCATTTTAAAGCATGGGTGAAATACGGGAACAAATCGACGAATTTCTTTTAACCGGGGCAACCCGGTCTTTTTAATTTGAAAATTAAGCAACTAAATGCTGTAGTGAACGTATTGCACCATATGTAATATACTGGCATTCATGAGGTGAGAAATTTGTCTTTACACATTGATATTGTTAATTATCATCCAGATTATGGAGACAGCATTGCAGAGATGTGGAACCGCAGCCAGAGTGAATGGGGCGGAGGAACCACCGTGATGACAGGCGCTCAGGTGCGCCAGAACGAGGCGGTATCCGATTGGCTTGCGTTATTCCTTGCTGTGGCCGGCGATGAGGTTGTCGGATACTGCAGCCTAACTGAATACAAGGAAGATACCGGTGCCCTGCACATTCAGCTTCTAAATGTTCGGCCCGACTATCATGGCATGAAGGTTGGCAAGATGCTTGTGCTGCGAGCCGTCGAAGAGACGATTCGCCGCGGCTGGCCGCGCATTGACTTGTATACATGGGATGCTAACTTGAAAGCAGTTCCACTGTACAAGCGCTGCGGCTACTTCTGGGAAGACCGCGAGGATACCACGCATTTTATGAACTTTGTACCTCAGATCGTTAATTGTGAAGCCATCGCGCCTTATATGAAGGGAATTGATTGGTACGCCGATTCAACACGCACAATTGAAGTGATTCGGGACGGGCAAGTGGATAATGGGTTTCATACCTATACATACGCCTGGAAAAATAAAGAGAAAGAGCTGCGTGTCGACATTGAACGAAGAGGAAGAGGCATCTGCCTGATTGAAACGGAAGACTACCTTTTATCCGCAACGGCAGAGCAAGCAGAGCCTGTATTCGGGAAGGAATATACCGTACAATACCGCATCGTCAACAAATCGGGCAAGCCGCTTCGAATTGACTTCAAAGGCGAATCTGATCGCAATGTTACGTTCAACTGGGAGCAATCCGTTGAAGTATCAAGTGAACAACGATTGACTGCACGTTTCTTTGTTGACGTTATTGATAAAGAACAGAGCGAATGGCGAACTTGTCCGACGGTTCGCGCCAATGTTCTCATTAACGGTTTAGAAGCCGTTATTCAGGTTGGCATCGTTCCCAAGTTCCCCGCGGCTGTAGCGTTAAAGATTCCGAATGAAATATACGCCCTGGGCGGTCAATATGACATGTACTTGGATATTGAGAATCATTTTCCTGAATGTGCTTCGTTTACATTTGAACTGACGCCGACACCATGGCTGGAGCTAGAGCAGCATTCGTATACCGTGAACCTGAAGCCCAAAGAACGCGCTTCGCTGCCCTTCTCTTTCCGATTGCTGGATTACGGCTTCTATAGTCAGCAGCTCAAAGTTGTTGCTGCCACAACAAGCGGTGATGAAGTTACCTTTAACAGACGAATCGGCGGCGGTTTCAGTGGTCCCGGCGGGATGTGTTATGGCGAAACGGATACCGCACATCTGGCGATGAACGGCAAGTATGGGCTAGAGTACGAAAAAGACAGCAATCAGCTGCGTGTCCACTGTCTTGGCCGTGATTCGTCCCTGATCGCATTGTCCCATCCGAAGGTAGGCAAACCTTATTCCGCCGAGTTCTCCAAAAAGCAGGCGGAATCGGTGAAATGGAAGCAAGAACGTGGTGCAGTTGGCTTCCAGCATACGTATCGGTCTGGGGAATTTGCGCAGCTGCTGCTTCATACGCATGCTTTGCTGTATGCTGACGGAACAATCAAGCTGTGGCAGGAGTTGGAGAACGACTCGCTTACTGCGACGTCTGAGCAGATGTGGATCACGCAGCGAATCCGCAAGGATCTGTACCGCAGCGTACTCCCTTATGAAGGACGAATTGTCGAGATGGGGGATTCCCACGGTGATGACTTTGATTATTGGGACGGCGATAAGATAACCGAGCCTTGGTTATTTGCTCGTGGAGATGGACTGGCATGCGGTATTTGCTGGTCAGATACGCACCAAATGAGTCTCCAAAGCTATTTCATTGATCTGGAAACTAATATGGGCATTCTGCTGCCAGGAGCCAAGCGGAGAAGCGATGATCTCATCTTGACAGTAGGCAGCTTTGACAACTGGCAGGACTTCCGCAGCTACGCCTTGAAGCGTGTCAAAGCAGATGTAACATCGCAAACTGTACGGCACGTTACGTTGACAGCTAATGGCGGCAATCCATTTGTGCAGCCTGATACGCACATGGTGCAGGCCATACTTAGAGACACCAAGCAGAATGCATGGGAAGGAACAGTATCAGCCTCATATGCCGCTAATGGGAAAGATAATGCAGCCGTAACAACCGTATCTTTAGGTGGCGATGCAGCCGAAGTCCAGTTAGAAATGGCTATGCCAGCCACACCAATTGACACAATGTGTGTCAAAGCGGTTTTGGGATCATTTTCTGAATTACATCAGCGCACCCTGTTCACCCTTGCGGCTAATGACGTCACTTCTACGTCAACTCACACGGACGTTGGGGCCATGTATGAAGCAAGCAATGGCCCTATAAGCATTAAGGTTAACGCCGACTATTTCCCAGGGCTTCATTCCTTAATGGTTAATGACCGAGAATGGTTTGACTCCAGCTATCCCACTTATGGAGTCAAATCATGGTGGAACCCTTGGATTGGGGGCATGACCGAAGCTTTGGATGAACTGGGCCCATTATCTGTCTTGAAAGAGGATCGTTCAGTCACCTTTGCGCGTTTAACAGACTCTGTTGGAAATACATGGTCTGGCCTAAGAGTACGTTTATCCGTGTCTAAGCATAGTAAGTACCGGGGTTTAATATGGGACAGCTATTATCTCATGCTGCCAGGCGTTCCCGTACTTGCCTATGTGACCGATATTTATCAAAACACAGGGACGTACCTGGCTTGCAATCAGGCTGCAACCGATATTTTTCTTGATCTGCCGCAGGGATGGCTCCTTACGTCGGATGCTGAAGGTCAACCTCTCCACTATCTGCTTGGCGAAGGAGAACTATCGGTTCGCGAACACCGTGATTATGTATTTGGCAGTAAAGACAACAGTGGTGTGCTGCAGTTGGTCACAGATGAATCCTTGATTCAACCTCAGCTCTATACCAATAAGGACGTTAACTGTCTGACGTTGAACAGGGACTTGTTACTGCCTCATGGCAGCGTTACTCGCTCAACACCGACCTTTATGGTATTTGCAGACGATGTTCTGCCGCGTGAGTCCCTGCGAGAGCTGCGAGGTATTACCTTCCCCCAAGCAGCAAAAGGGGAGGATGCTTAATGAAGATTATTGATGCGCATATGCACTTATCCCATATCGATTCTTTCAAAAAAACGGCGAGTGAGCGATCATTTGTAGAGTATTCTGTCCGAGGGCTCCTGCAGGAATATGAGCAAGCTGGTGTTGTACTTGGCATAGGCATGGGACTGACGGAAACAGACGAGGAGGGCTTCCCTGATCGGGGGGCCTCAACCCCAATGGGACTTGATATGCTGGAGGAGTATCCGCGCCAGATCGTTTATTGCCCAGGCATTAATCCGTATAAGCTGGATAAATCCGGACTGGATGCACTGGAACAAGCCATACAACGTCCCGAAGCGGTTGGCATCAAGATCTATCTCGGTTATTATCCGTTTTATGCTTATGATGACGTTTATCAGCCTGTGTACGAGATGGCTAAGACTCATCGGGTTCCAATCGTCTATCACACTGGTGACACTTACTCTGAACGCGGACTTTTAAAATACTCTCATCCGCTTACGATCGATGAGGTTGCCGTACAGCATCGTGACGTCAACTTTATGATGGCGCACTTCGGGGACCCCTGGGTACTGGATGGAGCTGAAGTTGTTTACAAAAACCGCAACGTATTCGCTGACCTATCCGGCTTGATGGTAGGTGATGCTGCAGAATGCGCGCGGCTCGGCCAATCGCCGCTGTTCTTCGCTCATTTGCGGCACGCGCTCACTTATTGTGATAACTATGAGAAGCTGCTGTTTGGAACAGATTGGCCACTTGCACCGATAGAACCGTACCTGCAATTTGTCAAAGAGCTGATTCCAGCAAGCTATCACGAAGATGTATTCTATAAGACGGCGCTACGCGTATTTCCGAAAATTGTACCACTCGTAGAGAATTAAATCACTCTATCCAACAAGGCTCCCGTCCCAAATGATCGACGGGGGCCTTCTAATTGAAGGGTTTATTTCCAATTTGCCTGCGATAAATTCATCCCCTACAGGACGTAAGGAGAATCAACTATAAAATCTAGAGGAGAGATGTATATGCAGCGCCCGCGTATGCACCCGTTTTGGCAGCGTGCTTTACTCAGTGGCGGCATTCTTTTTATTACAATGTCCTTGATCGTTGTCATCTTCAGCAGCCCTTACTATTTTCTATATCAACTTCTCGTCTGGGCAGTCATAAGTATCCTGTGTGGCATCATATTTGCATGGCATACAGATCCACTCCGCAACAAGAACGAGCCCCCTTCTAGCCCGCATCTCATTCGTGACAAAAAGAAGCTTCAATGGGCTTTGATCGGCTTGCTGCTCCTAAGCTTACTAACCATTCGATATCCTCATCATTACTCATGGTTTGAATCGGGCTTACAGTGGCTTGGCGTCCCAACTGTCTTTCCATTTGGAAACGGCAAGCTTATTCTCACGGGTCTGCCCTTATTAATTGGTCTCGTTATCTTGATCAGAATGCTTGTACGATCCTTGAACCGTCAACGCTTCTTGATTGGCTTTGCAGCTTTCTTAACCGTCACTACACTGCCGAACCAAGCTGTTGATGTATATCAGCGCTATCTAGGCACAGGTATTTATGCCATACAATCAAATAAGTCCACCCTAGCTAGCTGTCGAGTGGAGCAGATTCAGAGTCGTTGGGTAGGGGAATGTACGGTTTCAGTTCGCAATTACAGCCGACAGGAAGTTACTGCTCATATCTTACTCAAAAGAGAAGATACGGACTTTCCCTATGATTATTCAGAAATAGACTTGGGTTCTGTCACTTTTGCACCACATCTGGATGAGCATAGCACCGTGAAAGTATCTAATCTTGTATTGCCTACAGCACCGAATTACTCGGAGGAAGTATCGGGCCCAGTACAGACTTCCTTTTCTCGCATGACCATCTCGGATGGCACTCATTTGCGCGAACTGTAGCATTTTATGAAACCGAAACCTTCACCTGAAAGTACTACTTAGAAATAAAATAAATTGGAGGGGTACGATGAAAATAAGATTACTTTGTGCCTTGCTATGCTGCATCATCTTTTCAGGCTGCTCAATGTTCGAAAGCGTGAATAGCTCATTAAATTATGTGACAGAGGCTACTTCCTACGTCAATCAGGTATCCAGCTTTGCTGAGCGCGTTCCACAGCTTGTAGAGCAGGCTATTACCGATGTTGATGCCAAAGCCTCCCTGACTCAAGCCCTCGAGGAGATGAAGAATCAGATTACTTCATTTAACGGCTTGGAAGCACCTGCATTCGCTAAAGACATTCATCAGCAATTAACAGACTACAACACAGCTTTTACACAAGAAATTAACGGCCTTTTGGAGCAAGTCAATTCTGGTATTACCGACATAAACGCAATCCAAGACTCCCCATTGTTCCAGACTATTCGCAACATTACGGATACCATGGGACAAATCCAAGCGCTAGCCCCTTAACATACAACAATAACAAATTCTGCGCGGCCGCTACAGGCATCTATTCTCTACTCTGGCAGCGGCCATCCTGATTTAAGTCAGCTCGTTTACGTTTTCGAATACTCCCATGCTTCTCACCCTTGCTCACTCTTCCTTCTCCTCGAACTTTAATTCGTGCACTAAACCACTCGCTGTAAATCCAATGCTCTGATACACCTTATTCGAATTGGGGTTCGCCGTATCTGCGTACAGAATCGGCGTCAATTTCTCCTTATGCAGCAGCAAATCACACAATGATGCCACGAGCGCGCTCGCATATCCCTTCTTTCGAAACTCAGCCGGAGTATATACGCTGTTAATAGCACCATGACGTGGGGAACGAAACGTAATATTAGCGATGGATACCAATTCCCCGCCATGGATCCAACCAAACAAATTACCAGAGCTAACGAGCCGTGCAGCCAAAGGCATCTGCTCAAGTGTGTCTGCTGCCTCACCCATTGCCTCCTTTAAGAAGCCAACCATATATGCGGCAACAACAGACTGATGCTCGGAATTGACAAGTCGACACTCACCAATAACGCCCTTTGGCCGTACGATCTTGTCACAATAATAAGCCGACATCTCCATTTTCTGTCTGAACACCTTTCCTGTCACCTCTGCATAAATCTCCGCAAAAGCGCGTGCATTTTCGGGATCACTCGTTATACCAGGCAGCTCGTCGTTCTTAATCGTACAAATCAGCTCCCTAAGCTGCCTCTCACGTTCCACCACGGATACTTCCTCGTCTACCCATAGCCAAGCGTTATATCCTGGAGTCTGGGCATACAATATATTGCCTGCCTCGTTTTTATACATAATAGCGGTACCGCCATCTGCAATACGATGAAACAAACTGTACTGCACCTCATTCCTCATAAAAGGCTGATGATGAAAGACTGGATCATGTGGAAATAAAGAAGTAAACATAAGTCGATTCCTCCCTTTACGTTTGCAAAAAACCCCCGTCCCTTAACGGGATGGAGGCTGCAATGACGATCATAGTTAAGTTACGTTTTGTTTTTCTATGTATTCTAGTACAACTAGTTGGAACTATCCAGAGTTTTTGTATAATGATCTCGATAATTTCACCACTAAGATAAGTAATCAGATATGAAAAGGGCTATCACAGCGACAAGGAAAGCCATACCTATCAGATAACCAAATATTCTAAGAGGTAGCGGCATTAAACTGATGGGTACTTTCTTTAAGGGACCACCTTAAATCCGTTAAACTCATTTACACGACTAACATCATTGAAAGCTGCCATCTTCAACTTCGTAAAGTAACCCATATAACAAATTCCTAGACTGTCGCTGTGTTCTTAAACATATTGCGTTAGTTCAATTAGCTATCGTATTTCATTTTCCATTTTTCAAACCATTCTTTATAACTCATTTTGGTTACTTCCTCCAATGTTTGACCTTCAAGTGAATAAGGAGCTCCCATTTGAGCCTCGTTTCCTTGAGCAGGCATGGATGTTCCACCGATTACTTGGCCTTCACAAAGCATGACGTTGACGGTAGTTTTAATATTATATATTTTTTCTAGAGGATGGTTCTTCACTGTAAATTGATAGACCGTTATTTCTTTTCCAAAGTACTTATCAGGCTCAACGGATTGAACACCCCAACTTTGCTGATACAGTATGTTTTCGGTGCTTCCAGTAAGTTTGTTTTTTTCTAGGACATACTTTTGAACTTTACCCTGCCGAGATGTTACTTGATAACCATGTTGTTCTAGATATTGCTCAGCTGTTTTTTCATCATCACTCCCCTCCTTACCACATCCAGAAAGAACCAAAAATAAAAGACCTAGAAAAACACTTACTTTTGTAATGCGTATCATCATATCCATCACTCCCTAGTTATTATTGACGCTTCAGGTCAATACTGGGCTCTCTTAAAAATGCTTTATTGAGCCACGATTGACGTTACTCGAAATGGATGGGCGTGTCCAAAACTGGGGGCAAATGCTGCTCCAACTATCTGTCTTTTATCCAGATCACATTGACCAGCATCTGGGGTGATTTTTTCTCCCCTCAGGGAGAAGTTTTTTAAATGAGTTTACACAAATGGTTTGACAGACCCTAAACTCTACCCTCCTCTCAACCATAAAAAAAGCCCATGACCAATTCTACAGGGGGCTTTCCCCACCACTTAGAAATTAATCATGAGCAACTAATAAAAGATGACTGTTTTGCTACCTTTATCAAGTAACTAAATTATAGCATTATTCTAAATTACTTCTCCTGAGCTTAAATTCCCACTCTTCATATTGTTTCTATCCTTTTCCTCCAGCTTTGGTTCAAGCACGCTATTCGAGCTCCGCAGTGGAATCTCACGCAGGAAGAATACAAGCACAAGTGCCACAACAAGGAGCGCAGTACCTGCCAAGAATACCGTCGTTAACGAGGAGCTGAGCGCGTCACGCATCATATCGATCATCTTCGTCAGGAGCGGCTGCATCTGTTCAGGCAGCGTCTGCTGCAGTTCTTGCAGCTTCGGCTGATTTAACAGCATCTCAGGGTTAGCAAACTCTTTAAGCTGCCCTGCTACAGCCGGGTCCAGCTTCGTCATGTCAATCGCGTGGCCTGAAACTGCTGCAGATTCAAGATTGCTTTTTAAACTGGTACTCATAATGGTCCCCATCACAGCAATTCCTATCGTCCCGCCCAAGTTGCGGAACAATTGTGACGACGCTGTCGCTACACCAAGCTCTGCCGGAATAACGGCATTTTGCACAGTAAGCGAAAATACCGGCATACCAAATCCGAGACCCAGACCAAATACAATCATAGCTATGACAGCCATTGTCACGCTGTTCATGTACGCCATAATAAGCATACCAGCAATCATAATAGGCAGCCCTAGCAAGGCATACCGTTTGTATTTGCCCGATACTGTAATCCATCGCCCTGTCATTGCACTGATAATGACCATACTAATCGACATCGGCATAGTCACATATCCAGAATAGGTTGGCGAGATCCCCTCCACTCCCTGGACAAAGAACGGCAAGTAGATCAAAGCCCCCATCATGCCGGCATTCATCAAGAAACCAGACATGTTTGAGATAACCACAATACTATTCTTAAACAAGGATAGCGGTAGTACAGGGCTTTTCACACGTGCCTCAACTATAATAAACAGCAGCAAGGATACAGCCGCTGCTGCAAATAGACCGATAATCTGGGTCGAACCCCATGCATACTCCTTACCTGCCCAAGAGAATCCAAGCAATAACGGTACTATCGTTAAGGTTAAAAATAAGGAGCCCCAATAGTCAATCGACTCGGCCTGCTTGCGCTCCACCTTGGGAAACATCAATAAAATCATGATGAAAGCCACCACACCAAGAGGTAGAAAGATCCAGAACACCCATTGCCAGTCCATATGATCCACAATAAATCCGCCCAATGTAGGCCCTAGAATGCTGGAGAAGCCAAACACAGCCATCATCACACCTGTCCACTTCCCGCGTTCACGCGGTGCAAACAAGTCTCCTACTGCAGTAAAGGCCGATGCCATAATAATGCCAGCGCCAACACCTTGAATACCTCGATACGTAATCAATTGAAAAATATCGCTCGAGAATCCCGTTAAAAAGGCACCGATGATAAAGAAGACGATCCCACCTAGAATAAATGGCTTACGCCCATAAATATCAGACAGTTTGCCGACAAGCACCGTCGAAATTGTCGATGTTAACATATAAATCGTAATCACCCAAGTGTAATAATCCATACCGCCCAAAATGGCAATAATCCGCGGCATCGCGGTACTGACGATGGTCTGGTTAATTGCGGCAAAAAACATCGCTGCAACAATGGCCATCATAATCGTAACTTTTCGTTTATGAGATAAGTGCTCCAAGTCTCTCTATTCCTCCTTGCTCGGTTCCAATCGGTTTAACATTACTGTAAAAATACGCTTCAAGTGCTTTACATCCTCGTGCGGGAGCATGCCAAACAACGCGCTTATTACTTCGTTCTGTCGGTTCAGAACGTCATCAACGAACCGCTGTCCAGCCTCTGTCAATTGCATGGATACAACTCTGCGGTCTTCTTTGTTTCTTCTGCGCTCCACATACCCCCGTTCAACCAGTTTGTCGGTCATCCCTGTTATGGCTCCTGCCGTAACACATACGATATCCGCCAGTTCGTTCGCTTTTTTAGGGCCAGTCGAATGAAGAACAAATAATAGACGAAACTGGTTCATGGACATCTCCTCATGCATTTGCCGCTTCCATTCTTGTGTCAATCTTTTAACCAGCCGCTTAAACAAAGCGGGCAGCTCCAATAGTTGCGCTTGCTCCGACATGAGACAATTCCCCTTAACTCTTAACTATTTAGAACTAAATCTTTTATCACTAAATAATAATAAATATAATATCTATTTGCAACCTTTTTTACTAAAAATGTTGATTTATAGCTTGCGAGCCCTCATTTCAAACCTACATTCACGAAATAATGCGTGGAAAGAAGTTGTGATTTCATCATCATTTGCCCATAATGAATACATATAATAGTACGTGTGCATACAATTGATTTGAACGTGATCAAACAAGGTTTACAACCTGTTTCAATCATTCGGAAATCATGCGGGGACGCTGAATTGGTTAAAGTGAGGACATTGTCATTATGAGTTATACGCTTTCAATATCGGATATTAAATCGCTGTGCGGCACAACCTCCTATCGGCGTGGCGAAACCTATTTTAAGGAACATCGTGTTCGCAAAGTGCAATATAATGCGGAGGACGGTGTATATGAGGCGGTCGTCAGGGGAAGTGAGCCTTATCAGGTACAGATTGTGATCCAATCAACTGGCAAAACCAATGCCGTATGCTCTTGCCCTGCCTACTCTACTTATCCTTCTTTTTGCAAACACATTGCCGCTGTTCTGCTTGATATCCGTTCTGTTGAGCGAGGTGAGCAAGCCAGCATAGGGGATCGCGAGGTTCAAGCTGCCATGAATCAAGATACTCAAGTGACCACTCAACTTATTTCGTTGTTTGACCGTTTAGTCGTCGCGGAGGAAGAAGAACCACTACAGGACGATCGGATGACCGTTCGTGTGGAGTTCACCTGCAAGACCGTAATACCTCAATCCAATAAACCATTGCTCGCTGTCGAACTTAAGCTTGGCCTGACCCGCTTGTACGTTATTCCTAATTTGAAAGAATTTTTGGCTAAAGTTCTTGAAGAAACGGAGTATGCTTTTTCCAAGTCGTTTACATGGGACCCCACGCTGTATAAGTTTGGTGCGGAAGATCTTGCCGTCATGCAGCTGCTTATGGAGCTGAGCTTAAGTGAAATGGCTTATCGCGAGGCAATTCAAAGCAATTGGAGCGGCTATTCGGTCAGTTCTTACTTTAATCAAGGAAGAATGCTGTTTATTCCGCCAAACGCGCTAGATCGACTGCTGCCATTGCTAGAACAGGCACAAGCCAAATTTGAGCATCTGTCCATTGTGTATGACGAGCTTAAAGTTATAAATGAGCCGCTCCCTATCTCCTTTTCATTAGTAGAAGCAGAGCAAGGCCACTACCAGTTGGATATAAACGGTTTGGAGCAAGTGTATCCCCTCGATAGTTATCAAATGGCTGTTGCTAACGGTTGCTTGTATCGCCTTCGAACTGCTCAGTTAACCTCTATTGAGGAAATGAAGCAATTGCTCAACACCCAGCGCCAGCAGATGCTTATTGCTCCATCGCAGATTGAACCTTTCATGGATCGTGTTGTGCCAGAGCTTCAAAGAATCGGACTTATGAAGGTAGCCCCGACCATTGAAGCTAGGCTCGTTCGGATTCCGCTGCAGGCTCAGTTGTATTTGGACCGTGAAGGCAGCAGATTGCTGGCAAAGCTGACTTATGTCTACGATGACGTGGTGATTGAGCCGATGGGGGCAGATTTGGAGCATGAGGCATCATCAGAGCGGATTTTACTGCGAGATACACGGCGAGAAGATCGGATTATGAGGTTGTTTGAGCAGTCAGCTTTTAAATATAACGGTAATGCTTTGTACATGGATCATGAGGAAGATATCGTCTACTTCTGGTTTGTCCTTCTTCCTCAGCTCCAACGTCTAGTCAATGTCTATACGAAGCCTGAGCTGCAAGCAGAAATGCGTACCCTGCATACGGAGCCCAAGCTAAACATGGACATCGATTCCCGTATGAATTGGCTGGATGTTCAATTCGAATTAGATGGTGTAGACGAGAAAGAGCTTAGCCTAATGCTTCACCATCTGGTAGAGAAGAAGAAATACTACCGAATGTCCGATGGCGCCTATGTCATGCTGGATCAACCTGACTTCCAGCAGATTCGAAATATGCTGGAAGAGCTGGGAATTCGCAAGTCCGACATTCGGGGTAACCGTTTTGAACTATCCGTGACACGCGGCTTCTCTTTGCTTGAAGAGCCCATTATTCCCGCTTCAGTCAAGCTGGGAAGGGCATTTAACGAATTGCTTGAACATATTCGCAATCCGGGACAGCTTGAATTTCCGGTACCAGAGTCGCTCGATGCGATACTGCGAGATTACCAAAAAGTCGGGTACCAGTGGATGAAGACGATTGCCCATTACCGCTTTGGTGGCATTCTCGCGGACGACATGGGACTTGGCAAGACGCTGCAAGGCATTGCCTTCCTTCTAGCTGAGCCTAAAGAGGAAGAAGCCAAGCTGCCCGCGCTAATTGTGGCGCCGGCGTCACTCCTGTACAACTGGAAGAATGAGCTTACGAAATTTGCACCGCAGCTAACCGCTGTGGTCGTCTCCGGCGATAAGCAGGTACGGTCTGAGATGCTCGACCAACCGGGAGATACAGATGTCTACATTACATCGTATCCCCTCTTGCGCCGCGATATCGATCAATACGCGGAACAGCGCTTCCGCACCTTGATTCTGGATGAAGCCCAGGCGATCAAGAATCACTCCTCGCAGACGGCGCAAGTAGTGAAGCAGTTGCAAGCTGCGCAGCGATTTGCGTTAACCGGAACGCCGGTAGAGAACCGTCTTGAAGAGCTGTGGTCAATCTTTGACGCGGTGTTCCCTGATCTCTTTACGAGCAAAAAATCATTTATGGAATTGTCCCGAGAACAAATTGCTCGTAAAGTACGGCCTTTCATCCTCCGTCGGATGAAATCAGATGTGCTGCAGGAGCTGCCAGAGAAGATCGAGACGCTGCAGCAGACCGAACTACTTCCGGAGCAGAAGAAGCTCTATATGGCCTATCTCATGCAGCTGCAGCGAGATACGAAGCAGCAGTTGCAGGCAGAGGGATTCCAGAAGAGTCGGATCAAAATATTAGCGGGCCTGACCCGACTGCGGCAGTTGTGCTGCCATCCTTCTTTATTTATCGAGAATTACGGAGATGGCTCTGGCAAGCTAGAGCTGCTGATGGAAGTCATTCAGGAATGTGTCGCAAGCGGCAAGCGGATGCTCATTTTCTCCCAGTTCACGGAGATGCTGAAGATTATTAAGGAAGAGCTGGATGTACAGCTCGGATTAACCTGCTTCTATCTGGATGGAAGCACGCCTTCACGCGAGCGAGTAGAGTTGTGCCAGCGATTTAACGAAGGGGAGCAGACCGTATTTTTGATCTCATTAAAAGCCGGAGGCACTGGACTTAATTTAACTGGAGCAGATACCGTAATTCTATATGATCTTTGGTGGAATCCTGCGGTTGAGCAGCAGGCTGCGGATCGGGCGCACCGGATGGGCCAGCAAAATGTCGTGCAGGTAATCCGGCTTGTCACGCAGGGCACTATTGAGGAGAAGATGGTTGAGTTGCAGCAGCGGAAGAAAAACCTAATTGACGAGGTTATCCAACCTGGGGAGACATCCGTATCCTCATTGACTGAAGATGAGATTATGGAGCTACTTATGATGGACTAATGGGCCTTGCCCATATGAGCCGCAAAGCATAGCCGCTGTAAGTCTTTATATTTTGCACTTTGATCCTACATGTGCGTTCCAGCAAGACCGCCACTCCAACCTATAAGGTAAGATTGGCGGTCTATTTACGCTAATGGGAAGAAATATAGCTTGTCCCTGAATCTAAGGCAGATCACTGTTTCCTTATCTTGTAAAATAACAGCCAAATTTTCTAACGACTGCAGGTGACCTATGAATTTAGATGCCCTTTACTTACAATATCGAGCCTTGTTATTATCCGTTGCCTACCGGATGCTTGGTTCCATTACGGAGGCGGAAGATATCGTTCAGGATACTTTCCTGGACTACTACCGACAGCAGTCACAAGCAGATCAAGAGTACATTCGAAACGAGAAAGCTTACCTTATTCAATCGGTTACAAACCGCTGCATCAATCTGCTCACTTCTGCCCGCAAGCGGCGGGAACAGTACGTTGGTCCTTGGCTGCCTGAGCCAGAAGTGACAAATATTGACCAGCAGCCTGAGGAATCAGCCGTATTGCACGAAGAAGTATCTTATGCGCTGCTTGTACTGATGGAGCAGCTCACTCCGCTGGAGAGAGCCGTCTTTATATTACGCGATACCCTCGGCTACGACTATCAAGAGGTGGCAAACCTAGTTCACAAGACACCCGTTAACTGCCGTAAAATATACAGCCGTGTGCAGCAAAAGCTGCATGCTGACATAGGGGTTACACCTGTTGGTTCTGAGCTGGCAGCCCAATTATCGGCTAGCTTTATCGCAGCATCCGCAAGTGGCGATTTCCACGAGTTTATCGAGCTGCTAACAGATGATGCAGTGCTTTATACAGACGGAGGCGGCATCGTACGCTCTGCGATCTTCCCCATTCTCGGCAGACAGCGTATTTTGGCTTTCATGGAAGGGGTATGGCCTAAGGGTTTCTTCGGTTCGGCCCATTTGAGTGCAAGCATTAACGGCCGAACAGGAACGGTTATTATAAAAAATCAAGGACTGGCGGCAGTTGTGACGTTCCAATTCGACCTTGAGCTTCGGAAAGCAGAGCGCATCTATGTCGTGAAGAATCCAGAAAAGCTCTGTCACGTGAAATGGAATAATGGATAGAACTGCTGAATGAGGTTTCGAAACTTTTTATTTGCTCCCGGATGTCACATTTTTAAGTTCCATTTTGTCTTCATTAGTGAGCGCCTATTTTTAGGCTGGATCACACTCACTAATGGAGGTCATCACAATGACAAGAAGAATGAAGCTAAATGAAGTATTCCCTGCGGGATATCAAGCCATGTTAGGTTTAGAGCAGGCGGTCCAAGCATCCGGTATCGACAAGAAATTGTTAGAGCTGGTGAAGATACGCAGCTCCCAAATTAATGGCTGCGCCTTCTGCCTTGATATGCATACAAAAGATGCGCGTCGTCTTGGCGAAACAGAGCAGCGGTTGTACACGCTGTCTGCTTGGCGCGATACACCCTACTTCACTCCGCAAGAACAGAGCCTATTAGCATTGGTTGAGTCGATTACACGGATCAGTGAACACCATGTACAAGATGATGTGTACAACGAAGCCGCCAAATACTTCACAACCGATCAGCTAGCCGCTCTAATTATGGCAGCAATCACCATTAACGGGTGGAACCGCATCGCTATTACAACAGGGATGATGCCGGAATAACCGAACTTCTACATGCAGGAACGGAAAATATATGATGGACTTTTCCAAACCATTTCTTTATTAACTCGAGTCTCCACACAACAACAGAACCTTCAACTCCGCTACCCCGGTGTTGGAGGTTCTGTTCCGTATTAATGGTATAGTTACACTTTCCTGTCTCCATCCATTAGAGTGGGTTCTATAGGCTGCTTCCAGATGTAGATTTACAATTAATACATAAAGGGCACGCCGGCAAGAAAAAAATGTAACAAATATCACATTGCTTCAAATTTAAAAGGTATATAATGCCATTGTAACTAACTATGAAACATGGAGGTGTCGACATGTCCTATGACGAGTCCTATATGTTTATATCGAATTGCAGCATCCCGAATCAAGAAGTACCAGATGTCCCCTGCAAGCTGCTGGCTGGAGAAGGAATGAAGCTAACGCCTCCATCCTTGTATATGTTGGGGACAGGTACAGTGCATATGAAGAGCCCGCGTCAGCCTCCCCATCATCTGCATAATGAAGCAAACCGTAAGCTCTGCACACGGCTGCATGACGGAATTCCGCATATACCATGCATAACGTGCCTACGCCCCCTGCCTGAACTGCCCCATCCACTACAGCATGTCCACTTCGCACTCACTAACAAGTGTAATCTGCATTGTATCCATTGCTGCTGCAATGCCAAATTTACTCCATCCACCCACCCAACATCCCATACGCTATCCACCCTAGAAGTACTTCAACTATTGGACAAGATCATAGCTTTAGCACCCGATACCGTCACCTTTACGGGCGGAGAGCCCATGTTGAGACCCGATTTTTTTACTATTTTGCATTACATGCACAGCCATTTTGAAGGGGGTATCCATTTATCCACAAATGCTACACTGATTACGAAAGAAAATGTGAATCGTCTATGCTCCTATATTGAAAGCGTTCACATCAGTCTAGATGGAGTAGATAATGAATCCTGCCAACAAATTCGCGGACCTGGCGTATTCGAGAAAGTGATGGAAAGTGTAACACTTCTCCAAAGCTGCGGCAGCTGTCACATCTCCCTTTCAATGGTACTTATGGAACATAACCGTCATCTGGAAGACGCGTTTTATGACCTGAACCACCGTCTAGGAACATGTCCCATAGTTAAATATTTTATTCCAACAGGCAGGGGTAGGGCCTTTCTCAGATCATACTCTCCGTACCCTCTACAACCTTGCACTCAAATGCAAATTACAGAATCCGAACACTTTGCTGACATAACCGAGCCCTACAAGTGCCACTGCGCCCGCAACATGATTGTCATTAACCACGATGGGACCACATCCTCTTGCTGTCTACCGATCAATCCCGACTGTGACCCAACCCCTCTCAGCGATCTGCATTGACAGTGAGGCCTTCATCTTCCAGCTGCTTTTAAACACAAATATAAATAGAGTGTATCGACTGTAACTGACTTCATTCATAACGGCATTTCCATATCTGTGTGAATCCATATCAGGAATTGGGTGATAGCTTGAACGTCAGATGGAAGCGCGATGATTCGTTAATCACTTTAATTGACAACGAGGCCAGTCCCATAAATGCCAAATTGTCGACATGCACCACATACGATGTCTGTGCTAACAAAAATGAACCAGAACATCCGTTGAGCAGTGGCAATCCAGAAAACCGCGAATCTGGAATACACTCCGCGCAAATTATTCGCCAAGTCGTACCCAATCTGAATATGCATATCGCTAAGCTAGCACATATGCCAACGGATAGCAGCTCAAGCTTGCTGCTGAAAGCTTTAGAAGAAATGAGTCATACTGATGTCCGTATTATATATACAAACTGCATGACAACCGATCGATGCTATGAACGGGACTTAAAAGAGGTGTGCGAAACGCTTGCAAGGCAAGGAAAAATATTGATCTATCCTTTCGATGACTGTACAGTCAGCTTTTCTCCCGCAATTTCCAGCTCGGTGATCGGCGTCTGTGGCAGCTCTATGAAAAGGACTTATGAATATTGGTATAACCCGTGTTCTCCCTTTAAAGTTGTAGCTGACGCAACTCCAACACTTGTTCCAAATGCAGAAGGACATTATGTTATGTTCGGCGGACACCGCAAAGCTGCAGCTTTATTTTGCGGTATCGTCACTAAGATTGTTAAAACAGATCCGCATGTATCAAACCGGACACTGATGAAACTACTTCAGGATCTAGCAGCACGTACAGAATGGGTCGAGAGCCAGCATGTCACGTGCATCCCTCATAATGAAAACATAGCTCCTCCATGCGGTTGTTGTTATAACGATTATTTGCTTAGTGAAATGATTCAATTACTCTCCGATCATTTACAACTATCTCGAGAATTGCTGCCGAACCTATGCGATCATTCCTTACTGCATCCTCAAATTGGACTTAAACCGGACATGTGTGTCCGTATTTTAAAGGCTATTGAACAGAAATTCAGCATTAAACTTAATTTTAACGCTATCTCACTACATCACTTTTATTCCATATACACATTGCTTGATCTGATTGACGGAGCTAGTCCATGCTATTCGCATGAAGAATAATATTTCACTCCCTGGCAATTCGCAGTAAAAGGACGCCGCTGCTTAAACGCTGCGACGTCCTTTTATTCTATTCAGATAAGGGCTCTATTTCTTATAAATAGGGCGGGAAATAAGTGACCTCTGAGTCGTAGCGGTCTCCTTCATAGCTAACTCCATTCCAAGCCAAAATCACGATTTTGCCCTTGTCCAACTCACTTTCCAATATATCAGCGTACTGTTTCGATACACCCATGGATCGCATTTTCGCACGCAGCGTATCTCCATGAGAGCGAAACAGATTTCCGATGGTAGTTAGTATGCCTTCCTCAGCAACGCCGATCTTAGACGCATTCGTCTGCTCAGCTACTCGCTCTGTTCGATCGTTGTCGTGTGCCAGAACATAGAGATTATCTTTGTTATATCCTTCTCTGACCAGTTCTTGTATCCGACGTTCTGCCTGAATAGCATTTTCAACCGTAAATACTTTTGTATTTGTCATTGTGTGATTAACCATCTCTAATTCCTCCTTCGGCATTTTCCAATTGCTATCCAATTGGTTATTTTTATTTAACCGCACCTCTCATCATATAAACATTAAGATTTCTTAAGAGTAAATACAGACAGCTCAGGTGCACACCACAAACGAAACTTAGCCCTTGTTGTGCCAATGCCCCTATTGACATATAGAGCAGATTCGCGGAGATGCCCCTGAATCCGATACATGCCTTGAACATACTTTTCTCCGAGCGGTGTCGTAATAAATGACCCTAACAATGGGAAACGCACTTGACCACCATGACTATGTCCAGACAACTGCATATTGATGGGATAAGCAGTAAAGCGGTCTGCCACATCAGGCTCGTGTACAATTACTAAGTTAAACTGATCAGCTTTGATTTGAGACAGCGTACCCGTTACGTCAGGATCACCCAGCATAAAATCATCGAGTCCTGCAATCGCAATCGATTGCCCATTAGGAAGCGCGAGCTGCCGAACCTCATTAACCAAAACGGTAAATCCTGCGTTCTCCATCCCTTCTTTATACATCTTGTTGGCTCCACCACCTCGATCATGATTGCCATATACAGCATACTTGCCAATAGTTGATTGGATTCCGGCCAATACTTCAAATACTCTGTTTGCGCCAGCTCCATAAAGGTTGTAATTATCAAACAAATCACCATTAAACACGACAATATCAGGGCGGTGTTGATTTATAGTGCTTACCAGATCCTGCAGCTGATCTAATGAATAATCTACTCCCACATGTGTATCACTGAATTGCACAATAGTCGTCCCGTCAAAGCTGGTCGGCAGCTGCTCAGACTCAACAACATGCTCGGTTACGATCAGCATATTCGGTTCTACCATCGAACTGTATATATAAGCACTTATTCCTAACATCACTAAGACTCCGATTGCAGTTGTTCCCCATCTCACTGCCTGTTTTAACTGCTTCATCATTTACTTCGTCCCTGTGCATTTATAACAGTTAATTTGTCTATAGATAAAAAAGCGTGGCTGATTTTAGCGGAAGGGAAAGATACACTGCGTTTTTGATGGTAGCCAGCCACAAGCAAACTTGCGACAAGGGCCAGCAGAACAATAAACAGCAGTTTTGGCATTTTGGCGTTCATGAAAATCTCATCCTGTCTGATCTAGTTAACGGCCAACTGCACCGTCTCATCCCTGATTATAAGAGATTCATGTTACGCCAATATGACAAGCGGCAGTTCTTGCTTGCAAATTGTCTTATAGACAATGGATGTTCTTTTGTTATCCCATTACTTATCCTAGGACGAAAAAATATGGCTGGAACAGTACTTGACTGGGAATTAAGCATCAAGTATATTGGTGGTATAAATCCAAACACTTATAACCCTTACGATGGAAGCACCCGTAAGACAGGTCTATGCAGACCTTTCTTGCAGGTGCTTTTTTGCATTACTGCAACCGGGTTTCCTTTGTTGAGGCTTGGATGAGATTAACGTATGTATCTTAGGAGGGAGACTATGAAGATTATGAAAAGATTGATATTTATGTTGTTGCTTTTGCTTATTAGTATGAGCTTCCCTTTGTCAGCTGCGGCGATTTCCGTCGTATGGTCAGACACCACACAAGCTGCATTTAATAAGATCCTTTCGGCAGCACCTCCTGCGTATGCTTCGCGGCTGCAATCAGCTCACAATTCACTTGTCACCCAACAGGGACAAGAACGTCAGCTGGACACAGACATTGCGGCCCAACATGCTCGCAACAGCCAGAACGAAGCAGCTGTGCGTAAGCAAATTAAGAGCATAGACACGAATCAATTACATCAGCTAGAGAAGCGTGTTCAAGATGCTCGCAGCCGTCACAAGCCGCTGCAAGCCTACTACACTTCTCTCCAGCAGCAGATTACTGTGGCTCGCAAGCTAAAGCAGACGGAGTTCGCAGCTGCATTGCGGGTTCAGGCGGATATCGTTAAGGTAACTGTTCAACTTGCTAGAGAGGATATTCGCATGTGTGAGCTAGCTTATACGAAGGCCAAGCAAAGTGCAGCTCAAGCGATGAAGCGAGTACGCACCACATTATCCGATGCAGTTGCTCTGCGAGCCAAGATTACATCCTCACGACAGACTGTCGTCTCCCTTAACAAGTTGGCTCCTTCAGTTCTCAAGCCGTTCAGGCAAGCGGTCAAAGCAGCCGATGCCAAAGCCTGCATCGATGCCTTAACACCAATCGTCTCGCACTCTCGTCAGATCGTGGAACAGAAGCAGCACATCATGTCGTTGCAGAAAGATATTGCAAACGTCATTTTAAAAGCTCATTCACAATTAAAGCCAAGTGCCTAACATCATAGCAGCATGATTAAAGCAAGCTTTTCTGAATCCATTCTACTGGATACAATGCTTATTAGTCGTCTTTCCGTTTAAGTTGAGTGATTGTTATGCATGGGGATGCAGCTTTCAGGTCATCATAGCCACATAACATGGACTACCGGAGGGATATCTGTTGCCTATTCAATCTATTAACGGAACGATGCTTCATGTCCAGACATTTGGCGAAGGCATACCGATTATTTTTATTCACCCTCCGCTGCTGACCAATGCTAATTTCCGATATCAGCAGATCGATCTGTCTGACGATTACTGGATCATTACGTTTGACATCCGTGGTCATGGCAAAAGCGCTCATTCTGATGCATCGATTACCTATCCATTGATCGTAGAAGATATTCATCAACTTATGGACAAGTTGGGCATTGAAAGAGCATTTGTATGCGGATACTCTACTGGAGGATCTATTGCATTAGAAGCAATGCTTACACATCCGAGCCGATTCTATGGCGGCATTCTGATCAGCGCCATGTCTGAGGCTACTGATATGAAGCTGCGTAGTCGAATTCGACTGGCCATCAGCCTTTCTCGTTGGCGGCCGTTGCTGCATTTATTACGGTGGGCCATTTCATGGGGCAACGCGGACAACAAGCTAACATTCAGACAATTGCTTCAAGATGCCAAGCAGGGACACCGAGACAACATTCATCAATATTATCAATGCAGCTTGAACTACAATTGTACAGAGCAACTCCGTCATATCACGGCCCCTGTATTGCTGCTCTATGGAGCAAAGGATACGAATTTTAATAAATATCGCAGCAAACTTCAACAAGGCTTACCTGATACCAAGCTCGTGATCTTTCAGGAGGAACAGCATCAACTGCCAACCAAAGCTGCTGGTGAAGTAAATAAGACCATACGTAGATGGATTGACCAAGTTATTCATCAATAGTTAACTAGTAATATCGTATAGGTCCTTGCCATACTAGTAACAACCGAAAACCGTCATACACGCCTAATTGGCGAAGTATGACGGCCAATAGATGTATAGAAGGACAATACCTATTAGTAAGCGGTTCAATTCATACAATAAGTGTCGGGATATATATCCCGACACTTATTGTAACTACCTTATAGTACATATAATCGATTACCGCCTCAATCAAACTTCCAACAAGACAAGCTCAAATTACCATATTGATAATTGCGGAACAATTTTGTTGCTTGTCTCTTGGTATCTCCAGCGCCCATGGCTAACAGCAGTGGAATAAAGTGTTCGGGGGTCGGCACTGCTGCCTCAGCATATGGTGCTAACTTCTCATATTGAAATAATGCTTCAGTATCCCAGCTTGTCAGCTTATCTTCAAGCCATTGATCGAATTCAAGCGCCCACTCATCGTGTGCTGCAGCTTCCCAGTTTACACGTCTCAGATTATGCACTGTGCCGCCGCTGCCAATAACCAATATCTGCTGTTCGCGCAGTGCTGCCAGTGTCTTCCCTATCCGGTACTGCTCCTCATTAGCAAGGTGTCTGTTAACGGATAGAGCAATAACAGGAATATCAGCCGCCGGATACATCAGATGCAGCACTACCCAGGCACCATGATCAAGACCACGTGTAGAATCAATACTTGCAGGGATACCCGCAGCTTCGAATACTCCTCTAATCTCATCAGCTAATGATGGATGACCAGGAGCTGGGTACTTGACCTCGTACAATTCTCGCTGGAAACCACCAAAATCATAAATAGTTTCATAAGTCGAAGCACCGGACACCAACTGCTCCGAACTTTCCCAGTGAGCTGTAAATAAGACGACGGCCCGTGGCTTAGGCATACTTAAACCAAGGTCGTTCAAGAAAGTAGTGTAATCGTGCTTCTCCAAAGCTAACGAAGGAGCGCCGTGTGCGATAAACAAAGATGGAATCATATTTAACCCTCCTATCGAAACTGCCTTTATACAACAAGAGGCCCTACGGGGCCCACTTGTTGTTAGTACATCGAATCCGCTATTTCCTTATTGTTCTTTCTTGCGGAACAACAATTGATCAAGGCCGAACCCACGTACAGTCGCTCCTGCAAAATACAACGAAATGACCAACAGTGCCAAATCTAATTCGTAACCGGCTCCCTGACCATCTCCCAACAATCCACCTGGCAGCTTAACCGAAATTGTGGCACCGATTAACATAAAGGCAAACAACACCGACACATAACGGGTAAACAGGCCGACAATTAACAATATACCGCCTACGAGTTCTAACGCTGCTACAAAATAGCCGAGGAACCCAGGGATGCCAATACTTGCGAACCAGCCAGATACATTGTCCAGCCCCATCTGGAACTTTGTAATACCATGAGCCATCATAATAATCCCCAACACCACACGCATCAATGTAACCATAATCTCATTTATTTTCATGTTCACTTCTCCTCATTAGTTGTTATATTGTAATACTTTATTCATATTAAAATACTCTTGGATACTAACAAGCTACAACATCACTCTCAACCCTCCTCCTATTCAAAAGTATTCTAATAGAAATAACTTTTTGTTATTTATGAACTATAAGTTATCATGAAGATTCATATTCCGTCAAGCTTATTTTTTTGTTATTATGAAACTAATATTCTTGGAACTATACTTCTATGGGGGCCATACAATGAACATCGGAGCTACAATTCGAGCTATACGCAAGCAAAGAAAAATGACAATACCCCAACTCTGCGAGTGTACGGGATTATCTAAAGGATTCATCAGCAATGTTGAAAATAACCGCACCTCCCCTTCAATTGCAACACTGGAGAGCATTGCTAATAGCTTGAAGGTACCGCTTCCTTACCTTCTGCTCCATCAAACACAGCGGATGCAGGTGGTACGTAAAGCAGATCGCGTGCAAACAACAATGCCAGGCATAGATAACCTTAAAGTAGAACTGCTTTGCGATAGACGAGACATGCGGATGATGATTTGTGAAATGCCCCCTGGCGGAACTACAGGAGCCAATACACATATAGGGGAAGAATGCCACGTCGTTGTCAGCGGCAAAATATTGATCGAGCAGGCAGAGGACCGCGAAATACTTGAGCAGGGAGACTCCTTCAGTTGGAATGCAAGCGTACCGCATACGGTAACAAATATCGGTGATGTTCCTGCGGTTGTACTTATCTCGGTATATAAAGAGATCCATCTGGATGATGTTAAATAATTGTCCCGTACCAGGAACCGTGTGCGCACATGAGACAGCGTATCTAAACATCAGTAATGATAATCAAGTTTGCATAATCTAGGAAAAATGGATGCCGCAAAGGCCGCTCTTATAGCGACTTTTGCGGCTTTAAAGCTTAGACGGCTTCATTGGTTTCTCTGTCTTTTACTATGGATATTACAATAAATGAATAAGCGCAAGCACAATACCAATTATAAATCCGCATAAAGCCCCGTTTACTCGAATCCATTGCAGGTCTTTGCCGATTTTCTCTTCCAGCATCGCAACTAATGATGCGTCATCCATTTGATCAATATTTTCTTTAACGAGTTGACCGAGCCGATAATGATTAGCTCCGACCGCACTCACAATAGCCGACGTAACTTTAGCCTCTAATGCAGCAATCCAATCTGGATCACGCTCCAGATTGCGAACTACCTTGCGGTATGTTACCAATACAAGACGCCCCGCAGCTTCCTGTTCCTGCTCCAAGCGATTCACAAGCATATCACGAACCTCCTGCAGCCGTGCTAACAGAGCTTCCTCGAACTGTTCCTGCTGCAATTGGGTTACAAGCCATGTCTTCGCCTGCTCCATGTAAGCCTCATTACTCGCTAACTGGAACATCTGTACTCTGATTTCCCGTACAATCGTCTCCCGATACGCATTATCAGGACGCTGCAAATCTTGCAGGCTGGATACGATCATATTTTGCAGCATCCCCCCAAGCTTGTCGTCATCCATAAAGCCGGCAACTGCCTGAAAGGCAAACCCCATAAAGCCCCCCATCTTTACCTCGGACAGCTTTTCACCAGCCAGCTTGCTTAACATGAGCTTGGTCTCACGACGATTGACCCATGTCGTTGCTTCAAGCAGCACATAATCGAGCGCCTTCTCGTCGTATCCTGCCTCCATAATTTTAGCGGCTAACTTCTCGGCAGAATCCTTCAGGTCTATCTTCTTAACGTATGCGATCAGACCAGATTGAATACTTGGGACAAGCTTCTCCAACGGTATTCGGTGAACCAGCTGGATAAGCCACTCCAACACCTTTCTGCGCACTCTTCTCTTGCCCAGCACTTTAGTCAACGCGGAAGCGCCTCGTTGAATTAGATTCATGCCTCGCAGTTTCTTTTCAATGCTTTCCTTGTTTAACAGCTCTGTCTCCATCGCCGCAACGAGCGACTGTACGATGCGTGCTTTGTTCTTAAGCAACAAAGACGTATGGGGAATCGGAATACCCATCGGGTGCCGAAATAACGCCGTCACAGCAAACCAATCGGCAATGCCGCCAACGAGCCCCGCTTCAAATCCACCTTGCAGGAGCACTACTGCTACATGCTGTGGCAGCAACAGCGTTATTACGAAGCCAGCAGCCATCACAACTAGCGATATAACGGCTAAATATTTGGAGTTCATAGCTCCTCCTTTTGCTTATGTACATATATCCACATATGCCTTCATTTATTTCACTATGAAGTTTAACCCTATCCGCATACAAAAGCAAAGGAGACATCAAAGAACAGACATATGAGTGAACAACTTCCTGCTTGAGCTGTACATCTGTCCAGTCGAAAAGCAAGATAGTGTCAAAAATAGACTCCCCATTCGATAATCATCTACGCCAAATTACTCTCTCCCTCATAAAATGTAGAAACCACAAAAGTGGACAAGATAGGGGGAATGAGCAATGAACAACAAACAGAAAGGAAAGTTGGAGAATCAAGTCTATTCCAATCGAGTCCTCAGGTCGGAATTTGATCATAAATGGAGAACGACTATAGCGGATAGTGGATATGTGATCTACACCGCAATCGATGACGATGCCAGCATCACGGTTACTCTTCAGGGTGGTTTACAAAAGCTGCTCCTCTTTAACAAAGGGGGGAAAGTACTCGTTGGAGGCGGGGGAACCAGTCATTACAGCAAGCCTCATATCGCTATCGACCTATAACAGCGAGCTGTAAATGCAGACTAATTTAAGGCTGTTCATCACCGGATGTCCAGATGGTGAACAGCCCCCATTACACCATAGCTGTGATTTGAGAAGCTTACGGCTTCTCGGTTATAATAAAAGACAAGATCTGGCTGTACATCTTCCATAAGCGGGTGATTCCATGTCAAGTTCAAGCTCATTGCTAACCAAGAAAGCGCTTGCTTCTTCATTAAAAGATATGATGATCCATGCCCCTCTCAGCAAAATTACCGTTCAGCATATCACGAATAATTGCGGCTTAAATCGGCAAACTTTTTATTATCATTTTCAGGACGTTTACGAGCTGCTAGGTTGGATCTACAAGACGGAAGCCGTAGAAAGTATCGCCCAGTACCGTAGTTATACAACATGGACCAGTGGACTCCAGAAAATATTTGACTACATTACACGCAACAAAGCCTTCTGCTCCAGTACGCTCGACTCCTTAGCCCGTCCCCATCTCGATACTTATCTATACAGCGTGACTTCAGAATTAATGATGGACGTTATCAATGAAGTATCCTCCAATATGTCCGTCAAGGACGACGACAAACATTTTATATCCAACTTTTATACACTCGCCTTTACTGGCCTAGTCATTCAATGGTTAGAGCAGGGCATGAAGGAAGATCCGGCAGTCATCATCGCCAAATTAAGTGAGCTAGTGGAAGGCAATTTCGTTACCGCCCTCCATCGATATGAGAATAGACGCCATTAGCAGCTGCTAGGCCTCCTCCGACTCTTTTACCGGCCTATTCAGGCACTCTTTATTGTTTATCATTTGTATTAATGCTGGTATAAATACCTTGCTAGTCTCCCAGTAGGACAATGTTGATCTCTCCGCTGTACCGGTTAAAACCACATCCTACATAGGCAATCATTATGTATATCTTCTATACAATATCCACAAGTTGACTAGAAATCATACAATCCCCGTTCATTGATGATATCTCAAACCAGCCAATTGGATTATATTTGAGATGTCTAAGCAACACAGTGAGAACACACCATTGGCAGCGACTGTTATGAGCGATAAATACGGTAACAAACAGGTATATTTTGTAGGTGGCGGAATTGCGTCAATTGCTGGTATCTCGCGTTTGTAGAACAATTTTGTGAAATACCGACGACGTTGTATTTGCCGAGGAATATTCAGTGAGAGCTGCACGCATAGCGGTGTATACACTTCTTGGCTTTAACAATGGCCATCACACCAATTAATTAATATCAATAGGATATCAGAACCTTATTAAGCGGCTTTCTAGCCTCTTTCCGATAATGTAAACCAGAACATATAAAAGCAGGGAGCAACCTATAAGTCTTCTCAGACTGTTAGGTGCTCCCTGTTCCTTCATACGTTACAAATTATTTTTTGGTCTGACGGGGACTTGTGTTAACAAGCACGGCTAGCTTCTTCTCGCCCTTAACCATCGGAGACTGACACTGCGGGCAGCTTGGTTCAGTTGAAAAAGAAAAGTTATCCCTCATCCAGCCATTACAGCTCTCGCTTGTGCAAGACCAAATAGGTGTTATTTCTTCAGGAATATCGTCCTGTGGCTTCTTCCGTGAATTGTACATGAACCGTCCCTCTTTCTCTCATAGAATTGTAAACGGTAAAAAATAAATACCCCAAACGCTCGTTCGGGGCACTGTGACTATGCGTTGGCCTTCTGCTAATCTCAATATAACCATTATAGCACTATTTTATCTAAATCTGAATGAAAAATTTTCTTGTTTTGCTTTTGTTTTGTAATCGGTGGAATTGCACAATAATTGATAACCGTTCTTAGTCAGATGTACCTATCCTGATCTCCTATCCTGCATACAATATCCAAGACATGCAGAGGAGAGATTTCATTGGCTAAATATGTTATTCTGAACGCAGATGACTTCGGAATGTCAGAACGAATCAATGAAGGCATCATACACTGTCATCGCTTCGGAACTGTATCAAGCACCTCTATTATGGTCAATATGCCTGCTTTTCAGCATGCTGTTCGGCTTGCCCGCCAGTGTCCAAGGTTAGGTGTTGGTTTACATTTTAACATTGTATCAGGAAAGCCATTGTCACCGCCTCACCTTATCCCATCTCTGATAGGTTCTGATGGTCTGTTTAACGGCCAGCTGCATTCATGGATACAGTCTGAACTAGAGACGGAATTGCAATATCAACTCGACAAGCTGGTTTCAAGCGGTATTCACCCTTCTCACATCGACACCCACCATCATACACATCTGGAAGCTCCCGCAGTCTACAGCGTTCTGTCCACCTGTTCACAGCGTAGCGATATCCCAATACGTTTGAATCCATTAGCACTCCATCTTGTCCCGCGCCCAAAGGGTACTGATTATCTCATTATGGATACGTATGATGACCCAGGGGGTCTCCAGCGTTTGCTTGCTCACATAGAAGCACTGCCAGATGGCACGACAGAGATTATGTGTCATCCGGGATATGCCTACAGACCAGCAATCTCAGAAGCTGATCGTCTTGATACGCGAGAAGCAGAGCTAAGAGTATTCACGGATCCGCAGTTGCTTATTGCGCTCAAACAACATCCTGTCCACCGCATTCATTTTAACCAACTTCCGCAACCTCACCAATTATCCCCCCCTGTGCTCTTTGAACAAAAGTTTCTAACAAATAAAAGACGAAAACCTATTTCAAAGAAGCTTGTTTTCAAAAAAAAGAAGAAAAAACATACCCGCAAATATGGGCGAACAGTCCGCTCTACCCAATCAACCCAAAAGAAGCGCAGGCCGAGATCGTTCCTTTATCCGTTCTATAAATATATATACCCTAGGAAACAAAAATAGCACTGCAAAAGCAGCAAAACTTACTTCACACAACAACTTAGGGTTTCGGGTCAACTCAGCTCTGCCTGAAAACCAAAAGACCGGTATCTCCCCCAGATGAGATACCGGTCTTTCATTGATTTGTGCCCCGCACTTATATAGGATCTCACCTTACACAGGACACACTGCTGGCATTAGAGTACAATTTCGTTGGATGGGGCGGACAAACCACTAACGTTAGAACCGCGGCCATCGCCAACCGATAATACATATACTTTGTATGCGATGCCGTTTCGGATGGCGTTACCTGTTACATCCAGATCCGATGTGGAGAACGTTACAAACGTATCGCCAGTAGTACCTACAATTTTAAAGCCGTAAGGGGCTCTGTTGGCAGCATCCAGGTTAAAGCTCGCTGTCATGTAAGTAGGCACGACCATAACCTTGTAATAGGAAACATTGTTGTTGCTGGACGTTCTGTCAAAGTAAGCCTTAAAGCTTGCGCCGTTCCAATCATTCACAGCTAACACATTCGACACAGCAGCAGGCCCATTCTGATTCAACAAGGCAATCTCAGCCGAAGCCGCAGAAAGCGCGTTGACTGGATTCGATCGATTGTCCGATATCGTAAGTACAAATGCTTTGTACGCCACACCTGCTGTAATCACGTTTCCTGTAATATCTCGCGTATTATCCGACAACTGCTGTCTGGCAAACGCATAATTGCCTTGTTTAGCTACACGAGTGTATCCCCACTCGTAAATTTGATTTGCTGTGTTTAAAGTAAAGGAATTCGCTTGATCCGAACGAACGATAAAAATTCGATACTCAGCCACGTTAGCTTCACTAGCAGGGGTCAAGAAATTAACCTCAATATCTCTAGCTGTACCGTTGGCACTGATCGGTCTTGCAACCACATTTGTAACTGCAGTCACACTTGAATGATTGGACAACATCATATCCGGCGAAGCTGCAGACAGCGCATTACCAGAGTAATTGTCAAATCCAGCCGAGAATACAAATATGCGATAGGAAACACCACTCTTAATTGGCGCACCGTCTACATCTCTGGCACTGGCTGGCAAGTTCATATTAAGATTGCTGCCCGTCTTGCCCACTGGAACATAGTTGGAACCGTTGACCTTGGCTGCTTCAGCCACATTAAACCAGCTGGCATTTGATGATTTCACAACCATAATACGATAATGGCTAATCAGGGACTCATCCGTCGCACGGTTAAACAACACCGTCATATCGCGGCCATCATTATAATCGGCTACATCAATGGCAGATACATTGGTCGCAGCAGAACCATATCCAGCCGAACCTCCGCCAAGCGTAATCATATCCGAGCCGTAAGATAATGCATTAGAGTAGCTGCTGTTGCCTACAGCAAGCGCAAATATTCGATAGCTCACACCGTTTTTAATGGTTGTACCGTCTACATCTCGAGTACTGGCAGTCAGGTTAACGCTCAGGTTACTGCCCGTTTTATTTACGACAGTATAGTTAGAGCTTCTTACATCATTAGCATCACTTAAATTAAATCGGCTTGCATTTCCCGACTTCACCACCATGATGCGGTAATGATTCACATTTGATTCATCAGACGCCCGATTAAACAACACCATCATATCCCGGCCATCATTGTAATCAGCAATATCCAATGCTGTGACGTTTGTTGGCGCATATAATGTTGAGTTTCCTGATAATGTAATTACTTCAGAAGATGTAGACAATGCAGCATTGTTGCTGTTATTGCCTATAGCGAGCACAAATACACGGTAGCTTACACCATTCTGGATGAGGGAGCCGTCCACGTCTCGCGCACTTGCAGACAGGTTTATACTTAGCCCACTTCCAGTCTTGTTAACAGTCGTATAATTGGCGCTTTTTACACTATTTGCTTCGGCTAAGTTGAATCGATCTGCATATCCAGACTTCGCAACCATCACACGGTAATGGCTGATGTTGGATTCATCTGCAGAACGGTTAAAGCTCACTTGCATGTCGCGACCATCATTATAATCACTCACATCACGAGCTGTTACGTAACTTGGCGCGTTCGTATTCGAATTGTTCGTTAAGGTCAGTACTTGTGAAGGCGCAGACAACATGTTATATGAACTATTATCTTTAGACAAACTCATGACAAACAGTTGGTAGCTTTCATTATTTTGAATGGAAGAACCATATATATCACGTGCGGATGAAGACAATGCTGCGGTAATGCTGGAATATCCCGTCTTCGACACATCATGGTATCTGCCATATGATACTTTATTTGCTTCTGCAAGGTTAAAGCTAGCTGCGTCTCTATACTTCACCGCGAATACCCGATATCCACTAATTTTGGACTCATCAGCTGAACGGTTGAAACTAACTTGTACGTCGCGACCGTCACCATAATTATTTATATCCTCAACCTTAGTAATAACTGGTGCACCAATCGAGCTACCCAACGTAATGGATGATCCCGTACTTAGCTTATTCGCCCAAGTGCTTGTGTTATTGCTTATGGATAGCGCATAGATCGTATACGATACGCCATTACGGATCAGCTCACCCGAAGTGTCTCTAGATGAACTATTTAACGTTGTAGTTAACGTACCGCTATTCTTATATACGGTCGTATAATTCTGACTGCTTACGGCATTCGCCGTATTAAGATCGAAGCGATATACCTCAGATGACTTCACTACCATAATGCGGTAACTGTTAATATTGTCATCATACTGCGGTCTGGTGAATGTAACCGATAAGTCTCTTCCATCCCCATACTCGTTCACATCTGCCACTTGCAAGCTGCTAACTGGCAGCACGGAAGAATTAGAACCAATCGTTATGGCTGGGATCTGATAGGACAACCCATACTCATTATTTTTGCCGACCGTAAGGATATACATTACGTACGCTTGGTTATCCTTGATTACATCCCCATCAACGTCCCGTTTACCGGTAGTAATGGATACACGCTGATCCTTCCCATCTTTATAAATGGTCATATAATTACTCGACGAGACCGTTCTTGCTTTAGACAGATCAAAGCTATTTGCTCGATCTGACTTTACAGCCATAACACGATATTGGCTGACACTCGATTCATTCGAAGCTTTCTTAAAGCTGACCGTAATATCACTGGCGTCACCCCTATTGCCAGTTAACTCAGCAGTCACATTCGTTACAGGTGTGAATTCGTTATAATTGCCATTATCCGTTGGTTCGTTACCGTTGTTGCCTTCGTTGGAGGATGAAGTGGTAATGTAAACGCTGGACGTTCTCTCATTCCAGTCAATCTTCTCTCCCATCGCTTCACTGGCAAAGCGTACAGGAACTAACGTTCTCCCTTTAACGACTTGTGCCGGAACATCCAACGTAATATTACGATTGTTCAACTTCGCTGTTTTGGAGCCTATCTTGAGAACCATTTCATTTCCGTTTCTGGAAGCTGTGACGGTCTTCGTAGACTGATTCCAGGAAATCGAAGCATTTAAGGCCTCAAATACGGTTTTTAACGGCAGAAGCGTTCGATTCTTCACCATAATGGGGGCAACATCAGTCGCAAGTCTAGAACCGTTTAAATAAATCTTTATCGTGGGCGCGGCTTGCACTGCTGGCAGATTTACCACAGAGAATAACATCCCAAATGCAACAAGCATCGTAACGATCTTCTTCACTATTCTACCTCCTCAAAATACCCTCTGCAGGGCGGCATGAAAAATACCTGTATAATATTGACTCCTGTTTAGAGGAAATAGTTTTATCTTTTTACAAATTTTTTTGAACTTTTCGTGACAATATGGATAATTAATGAAATAAGACCATCTTTTATGCTTAATTTATAACTATATAATTACTTTAAATATATATTTAACCATTATCACAATTAAAACCTTGCTTCTCTAACGCAAAAAAACTGCCTGCAAAGCCAAAATGACCTTGCGGCAGCTCTTCTTATATTTTGTAACCTATTTGGTAATGTCTCGCCATTCGACGATAAATTCCCCTTCACCGCTATCATGCTCGAATCGACTGTGCTCTTCCATAGCGTTCCCGCATTCACACGACATTTGATCCGAACCATAATTATCGGTTCCAAAAACGATACCCTCACTACGATAGTTGCGTCGACCAGGGACCACCTCAAGCTCTGCTCCACACTTCAAACAGCGAATCATGAATCCACCTTCCGTATGATCGACTCCTTATTCCATATAGTCCTTTAGACGTTTACTGCGGCTTGGGTGCCTTAGCTTCCGCAGTGCCTTCGCTTCTATCTGACGAATACGCTCACGAGTTACCCCAAATACTTTGCCCACCTCTTCTAGTGTGCGTGTACGGCCATCTTCCAGCCCAAAGCGGAGACGCAGTACATTCTCTTCCCGCTCTGTAAGTGTATCCAACACGTCGCCTAACTGCTCCTTCAGGAACTCATATGCCGCGGAATCTACAGGAGCAAGCGCATCTTGATCCTCAATAAAGTCACCAAGCTTGGAGTCATTTTCTTCCCCGATCGGGGTCTCAAGCGAGATTGGATCTTGGGAAATCTTCATAATTTCCCGAACCTTCTCTACACTCAACTCCATTTCCTTGGCAATTTCCTCCACCTCTGGCTCACGTCCCAGCTCCTGTACCATCTGTCTTGAGACACGCGCCAACTTATTGATGGTCTCAATCATATGAACAGGAATACGGATCGTTCTAGCCTGGTCTGCAATAGCACGCGTAATAGCTTGTCTGATCCACCAAGTAGCATAGGTACTAAACTTAAACCCCTTCGTGTAGTCAAACTTATCTACTGCCTTGATCAGACCCATGTTTCCCTCCTGAATGAGATCCAGGAGCTGCATGCCACGTCCTGCATAGCGTCTGGCAATACTAACAACCAATCGCAAGTTCGCTTCCGCCAATATACGCTTGGCTTCTTCATCCCCATCTGCAATTCGCTTGGCCAAGTTCACTTCCTCTTCCGCACTCAACAGGCCGACTCGACCGATCTCCTTCAGATACATACGTACGGAGTCATCAATCTTCATGCCTGGCGGCAGCAGGTCCATTTCTACATCGGATTGAGTATGCACCTCTTCCTTTGCACTGGCCAGACTTCTCTCTAATTCATTACGCTCATCGTTAGCCAATCCTTCGCCCCCCTGAACATCCACATCTGCATCTGCATTTACATGTATTCTTAAGTTGCTGCTTATTCACGACTAGGCTTTGATTATTGACATAGTCAATAATTCATGTTATATTAAAAGTTAATTAAAATAAATAAAATTTGAGTACACATTATAATAACATAAACCTTATATCAATTCAACACTTGAACACCATAAATGATTTCCATTTTCACTTAATAGCATGGCCCGATTTTACAGATTATAACCCCCGACAACTCTTGCCGGGGGTTTATTGCGTGCTTGCAAGATTTAGGTTATTTCCGCCCGTAGTCGGCCTTAATTTCACCCCAAACCTGCGTCTCCCATTTAAGCAGCTTATTGTCATAAGTATTCTTCTGCAGCCACTGCACCGCCCGGTCTACTAGATCCCACACTTCCCTCGTCGATTCGTTCCGTTCAAGCGTGGTAGCGACCTTCTTTTCCCTGACCCACTTTAGTGCTGTTCGAGAGTCGCTATATACAGTCTGAGTGCTTCCCTTCTGCTTCAGATAAGCTAGAGAATGTACAATAGCCAGAAATTCGCCCAAATTGTTAGTGCCATTCGGAATCGGACCTCGAGCAAACAAGACTTCACCTGTCTGCGTATGGACACCTCTGTATTCTATCGGTCCCGGGTTGCCCTTGGTTCCCACATCAACCGAAATACTGTCATAATCAATTTCCGTCTGAACTGCTGCTGCAGTCTTTGTCTGTACCTGCTTCGATCCGCCAGCCGCTTTCTTTCCCCAATGCTTGGTCCAGCCTTCACGATATGCCTTCTCTGCCTCCGCTTTCGACGGGTAAGACTTGTACTTCGCATCTTTGTAATTGTCTACCTGCGATTTGCATTCTGGCCAACTCGTGTAGATCCCCGGTTGATTGCCAGCCCAGACGACATAGTACTTTTGAGCTGTCATCTCATTGCCACCTCCTTGCTTATTCAGACGATGCTGGCACTTCAATGGCTGTTGTCACGTCCATGCCCAGAAGAAGCCATCCCTATCCCAGGCGACTCGTCCGCGATGCAATTTGCGGAATGCCTTCTTAACTTCCTTTTCAAGCGAAGCATTTCCATTTTCATTTACAAATACAAATGATTCACCGAAGTGGGTTCTCACGTAATCTATGACATCAGCTTGATGAGCAATACCTTTGAATTCAATTTCGGCTACCATCCACTCTGCTACCTGCTGCGCTGTAATCTCCATCAGGCTCCACTCCTTGTCCTTCACTTGCTAGCATGTATCCATCCATTATAATGGAGCAGCGCCATAATTCATATTCTTGAATTGAGGATAACTCTTTAACATACAAATAGCTGTCGAGAAATTCTCGACAGCTTCCATATACGAGTAGGCATTATGGCCAACAAATTACGTCTTAAAATGATAAGCTCTCTCCATCTTCCGGTACGCGAATGTATGATGTCAGCCCTTTCTCTTGGAGAAAGCTTCTTAATTCTGTTCTAGCTAGCAGACAATGATTGACCGATTCCATATGAGATACGACCATCAGAGCTTCAGGAGCCGCCTGATGCGTGCGATGAATATCTTCCTTGGTCATCAGTATTGGATCACCTTGCAGAAACTGCGCGGCTCCGCCGTTTACCACGATAACTCCCGGCTGATGCTCCTGTATCGCCGTCTCTACGTCATTGCACCAGATCGTATCCCCCGCTATATATAACGTATGCTCATTAGGATGTGTCAGCACCAAGCCTGATACTTTCCCCATAAGCTGTCCAATCTCACCGGTACCATGCTGTCCATTCGTAAGTTGAATCCGGACGTCACCCACATAAGTACTCTCACCTACTGCCTCTACTTGCTGGAAGCCATCGGCTCTGATTGATGCTGCATCCTGCTCAGATTGCGCAAGAATACGCATTTGCTTTGGCAAAAGTCTTTTAGCAGCATCGTCAAAATGATCTAGATGTAGGTACGTAACTATCGTCACGTCAGCTTTCACGATCTCCTCCGCTGCCACTGGCAGTTCAACGAGAGGATTGTGTTTATCTGCATTTGGCGTGTTCGGAAATGAAGGATAGGCTCCTTTTTCCGCTAGAAAAGGATCTATAAGAAATTCAACGCCTCCAAATTGGACCCGCAGCGTCGCATTGCGAATTTGGGTAATGTTCATAATCTGATCTCCTCCTTTATCTGTCTCCTTCTATAGGATAAAATGTAAGCAGCCTATTTGGACATAGATAGGATCAAGAATACGATATGCAGCACTTGATTAATGAAAGAGGTTGTGATGAATGCTGGATCATACAGACAAACAAATCTTGAAGGAGCTTAAACTGAATAGCCGCATTTCCATGAAAGAGCTGGGGCAGAAGATTCATATGACTGGGCAGGCGACCGCAAATCGAGTATCAAAGCTAGAGGAAGAAGGCATTATTAAACAATATACCGTGCAGCTTGATGAAATTAAAACCGGTTATCCGGTCCACACCTTTATTAATATCTATACAAAAGAGTTTGATCATCGTCCCTACTTATCCTTTATTGCCGCGCAGTCACCCCATGTGATTGCCAACTATAAAATTAGCGGCGAAGGCTGCTACATGCTGGAGTGCAGGTTCGCCTCCAACGAAGATTTGGATCATTTCTTAGTTGCGTTAAATCGATTCGTCAATTATAAGCTGTCGATCGTGATCAATCAAAGTATATAGGAGCAGGGTCCCCCCTCTTGATACATCTTGATGACGGAAGCCCGTTAGAAAGGATCTGCGGGCTCTGCTGCTTTGATACCTATTTCTATGGTGAGATGATAGCACTAGCGCACATTTCATAGAGCACCTTATCAGATAATTAACACAGTAAGCACCGCAGCAGCCAGCAGGAAGCATAACGGCGAGAAGACCCTGGTATCCCACCTGGCAAACAGCGTTCCTTTCTCTGTCTTGAAAAATCCTACCCAACGGAACTCTCCGATCGCTCGCAGCAGGAACACCCCAAATATTACCCAACCGCCCCACTGATACACCCAGCCAGGCAGCAGAGGCTCCGTTAATCCACCGATACCCATTATAATAGCAGCAGCAAAAGCAAGCATGGCTGCTACCCCTAACGTACCTATCTTACCTGGCGTAAATAATCGTTTATTTCCTCGAACCGGGATCACTGCCTCGATCCCCCATCGCCCGCCCAACATCCAATATACGTGCAGGACACTCAATCCCAGCAGCACACAACTAACAGTTAATGATAGTACCGCAATCATTCAATCCCTCCTTCTGCCTGAATCACGTACTCCCACAATAATGCAGTTAGCTGATCCGCATTCGCAGTAGGCCCAAGATACTTATTACGCTCATACCACCCCAAGTAAAAATGGTAGATCACCGTCGCCAGCGAAAATGCCTTTTCCTGTGGAAAGCCATGTTCCACTAACAGAGAAGTCATAAAGTCTATTCGATCGTTCTCAACCTTTTCCAACAAGTCACGATATTGAAAATTCTCTTGTCCCATTCTCCGCAAATAGTAGACAAAATCCTTCCCTGTATGGGTTGAAAACATCGACGTCAACAGTACTTTAATTCGAGCATCCACACTCTGCTCCATTAGACTACACTGCATGACCTCATAGGTGGCTCGACGTACCCACTCATCAACGAGACACCTGATAAACTGCTCTCGATCACCAAAGTACCAGTAGAAGCTGCTTTTGCTGCATCCCAACTCTCTGGCCATCTTCTCAATCAACAAAGCATCGGCTCCCCCTACCGCGAAATTACCAATTCCTTTCTCAATCCATTCCTCTTTTGTCACAACTATCTTAGGCATATCTGAGCCATTCCTTTTCTGTACGTCACCGTACATATCATTTATTTCCATTATATCTCTGCGGGATGTCATTTTCAAGACATGTGTACGAATACGACTTGATGATGGATGGCAATCACGATTAAGCTGTGCAAACACTTTATGCTCATAAAAAAGAACCTCCTATTCCACAAAATTTGTGGGTCAGAAGGTTCTTCTGCTCTTCTATAGAGCGCTCTGAATCTCATCAGATGTATTAAATTATAGAAAATCCCTGCGAATTACATGTCGCTTAAGGTGCTTTTATCGTTGTTCCTTGCACGTAATCATCTGCGTCTTTCCACTGGACACGGATTGATTTGGAGGTAAACAGATCAGCTCCGTCCGACACTTGGAAATGAAGGTGCGCTTCGCTGGAATTGCCTGAGTTCCCGCATTTTCCAAGATCATCACCGGCCTTCACGACGTCCCCCACCTGCACAAGCGCTGAACCTTTTTGTAGATGTGCGTAGAAGCTGAATTCTCCGTTGCCATGATCAATGATCACATGATTGCCAGCAGGCTGTGCACTGTTCATTACACCTACAGGCACATTGTCCGCTATATCATTTACAACCGCCACAACTTTACCTCCAGCAGCAGCTAAAATCGGTTGGCCAAAAGCATAATAACTTTCATTTTTCGAAACATCGCCCTTATAGCTGTACCCATTCTTCTCCATCACAATGTCATAGGCATAGCGCTGCGTTTCATGTTCGTAATGATAGTTAACCAAAGCATTCGTTCCGCCCCAAAAGGTGAACCAATTGCCATGGAAGGGCAGTTGGAACTTCGTTTTTGTACGCTTAGCATCAGTCTGCGGATATTTTTGTAACGGCTTAAACAAAATACTGTGAATGGTGTGCTTGCTGTCAAAGATAGCCTCTACACCTTTATCACCTTTGCTGCTCACCCACGCATATCTTTGGAGACCGTTCACTGGCAACTTAGAAGACAGTTTGTAAGATCCAGCGCCTTTATGGAACGGGATACCAACTTTCTTAAACTCATTTAACGGAATCTGTTTTTTTAATGCCGCGCTAAGTTGTTTATAAATACGCTCGTATTTCTCTTGCAGCAGCAGCTTTGGCAGTTGGTCGGGTGTAAATAAAGCTGGTTTGCTTGGTACGGCTTTATTTTGTTGTGTAGACGCTTTTGCTGGTGAGCCGGAATTCGTAGTGTTGGACGCTCCTGCAAAAACTGTCATTGAGCCGGCAGATAAGGCACAAATCAAACTTAAGAGAACGATATTCCGTTTCATTGTTCGATTATTCATACAATCCATCACTCCTTTTATGTCTATATAAGGAGTGTAGACGACGTAGTTTATCGGGTATGAAACGGAAGTTTAACGGAACCTTAATTCGATCTGAAACAACTTAACTGTTCACTCGTGTAAAGCCTTCCTCCTGCAAATAGTCAACCGCTTCCTCATATGTTTCAAATACCGTGTCTAGATTTAAACCTGCATAGACATACCACATCTGGTCTTCATCTTCAAAACATAGGGTAAGCATATGCTTATCAGCATCCAGCCACCGTTCTTCTGTAGTTTGTACAACCGGTTCTGCTGGTGTTGATGGCGTGCCAGCCAGCGAGCGGATCGAATTTGTGATCAGCGTCCTCAATTCATCTGCGCTTAAGTCACGAATATTTACCATGCCTTTGTCGTCTGTAGCATAGCCTTTGATATGGCCGGCATAAACAAATCCATTGCCATTTGGATGCAGATGGTACACCACTGTCTTCTTATCGTAAACACTTTGCTCATAATGATAATTCATACGTCCAAGTGATACTGACTTCCGCTGCAATTCAGGGAATGAATCCGCTATCGCCGATTTTTGTTCAAAGCTGAGCATGTACGTTCCTCCATGTAACTAGATTAATACCGTGTATTATACCATAGCCTCAAAGCTCACCTACATTCTGTAGAACTGCTTCTTGGCTGTCAGTAACCTGATTGATGAGGCATCGCTCTTCCACAAGGACTCGCCCCACATATATACATTGCTGTCCTTGAATTTCAGCTAAAACCCTCGAGCATTCGCCGCCCCCTGTCCCTTTTTTATGAATATCATAACTGTACAGTCAGTACAAAAGGAGACAATACGTGATGCTCCAGCAATCAAAAGTAAAAACATTTAAATACCGTGTTGGCAAAAACAAGTACCTTGTCATTAAAATATACCAGTCAGCAACTGCAAAAGCCGTTCACGGGAATGCATTGGCTAGTAATGCCATTAATTTAAAAATTTTTAAAGCTATTCAGAAAAGGAGAAAGAAGCGGTAATTGCAAGGTTAATATTGTAGTAAGGAGTGAAGAAAGATGTCCAAAGTCCAAAGAAAAACGCGTACCAGGGAAGGTTCTAACCGTGTAAATGTCAAACAGTCGGCTAGCGCAAGCACAGGTCAAGGTGGAAATGCATTTGCGATAAATGCATCAGATGTAGGTGTAGTAAGAACCGATATTAGACCTAAAAAGTAAATGTCGTAAGGTATTAAATTGAAAAGAAGACATCCTTCATCCGGATGTCTTCATCGATATTTTTAGCTTACTAATGTGCTTATTTGCCTCTTCCTACACTGCGAGCTCAAAGTCACTAAACGATATTGCCAATTAGGCATAACAATAAGGTGATCGGCACTGCCGAAAACAGAGGTAAAGCCTCCAGTTATTGCATGGCAGAACACTATGGAACTAACCCCCTTAACATCAAGGTAAATAGGACAGCAGCAGTGTAATAAGTACTACTAATATCAATCCAATCAGCAGCTTGGTGATCGATAACCATAACTCATCTAGGTATTAGGCTATAGACCCGGTAAAGATTTCAACGGTAGAAGCTTATTCCCCCATAAAGCATGCGCCGATTGTTAACGCCCACAAGAAGGTACCTGCTGTCCGCTCCCTTTGCCTCATCTTCCATCTTCTACGCCAGCTTCTTCGAATGGGCTTCCTATCTCATACATATAAAATCATGAAACTGTGCCTCTTTAAACGATCGGTATTCCGTCCATTTTTCGTTTTTATGCATCACTGCACCGATAAGAACGGCGAGTAGTCTTTTTTACCTGTTTTTTAAAAATAGTTAAAAATATTTAACATTCGACATTATTCGACACATTTTTCACTGGCATGTTGGCAAAATTGTGGTAATATAAATGAAAACTAAAAAATTGCTAAAGATTATGAACGAACAACCTGCGTAAATTTTCGAATGACCACCAACTTCTCCGTACATACAAGAACTTGCTTCTTTCTGCGGACTACTTACCTAAGTTAAGGAACATCTCATTTACTCTCAAGTCTAATGTGTATCCTCATCAGAACTGCCTACCTGAAATTTTTGCACATCCACCATGTTGAGAACAGTCCTGCATCTCCCAAGATTACGCAAACGCAGCCATTTCTTGCAACCTGAACAGAGGTATTGAGGGCATATCGACTTATCGCGCATGCAAAGGAGGTAAGGATAATGTATCAAGGATTGCCAATGTGGCAAAAGCTGTACATGCATGTCAAATGGTTTACTACTGACCAAGAGTGGACGCCTCAAGCAATCAACAAAGTGATAACCCCTACATTTTTGTTCTGGCTTTGCTTTACTGTAGCAGTGCTTCTCCTGACTGCAATCTTTAATGAGTCTATTGATCGTATTGGTATCGTTCGCAAGGTACATTCTTCACTCAATAGTTTAAAGCGCTTTCAACAACTTGTCCTTCGTGTCGGTCTGGGACTTGGACTTATCTTGCAACTATTTACCGGGACTTATCTTGCTCCTACGCTCGTATCCAACGATTGGTGGGTATATGCGGTACTTGTAGTGGCGATCCTTGGACTCCTGCATCGGAAGAGCCTCTTCGTTAGTGGAGCAGCACTGACTACCCTATATATTAAAGCGCTTACTACTTATGGTCTGTTCCATGCACTGGATTATATGTTCTATCTCGGCATTATGTATTATTTGTTTGTAGCTGAAACCAGATGGTATCGAACGGCAATTCCTGTACTCTATATTTGTACAGGACTCTCTCTCGCTTGGCTGGCTATGGAGAAGATGACACTAGCTAAGCTTGCTTGTTCTTTAATGCATGAGTATGGTTTGCCAACGCTCGGTTTTACCGTGGAAGACTTCGTGCTAATTAGTGCTTTTATCGAGATGGGTCTTGCGTGGGCGTTTATCGTCGGACTTATGAATCGATTTACAGCATTGCTGTTAACGGGAGTCTTTCTGGCCACAACCACCGTGTTTGGCTTCACGGAGATCGTTGGACACACTGTCGTCCATACATTGTTGATTATTTTCTTGATCGTTGGACGAGAGGATAGGAAGATTCTGTTCGAGTTTAAGCAAGCATCAAAGCTGCGTTACACCTTCGTTGCCGTAAACTTCTGCGTGATGTTGTTCGGCATGATGCTCGTATACGTCTGGATGGGGCAGCCTGCCAATGGATTTGTCGTACAAAATCATTCGGTAATTACAAATCACTCCATTCCACATGCAGCTAATACAAGTCCAGCGAGCACTCCTCATCATTAACAACTTGTTTCCCATATGACAAATGATAAGCGCTATCATTTAAAGTTTCTCATGGGTTGGCTGGTTCGAGCATACCGATGGAGTGGATGTTGCAATCTGCAACATCCTTGATGCAGCCGAAGAATAGTTAGAGGACGTCCATTGTAGACGTCCTTCTAACCACAACTAACTATCCCTTTTTTATTCAGGTCTAAGGGCAAACCGTAAGGAGCGATTAATAAATACAGGCAGCACCGAAATATGCCCCTCTCCCTCAAACTCTTTGAACTCCACTTGAAAGTGTGGATACGACAGACCAGATAAACGTTGGGCAAAAGCATTTACCTTTTCAATATGACCCGTAAAATGCCCTTTCTCATTCTCACCTGCTCCAATCAATAACCTAATGTGATGTTCGCTTTGTGCCAGATCAGCCGTAAATTGCTGCTCATGCGCGAGAAACTCTGCCTCATTCCAGTGAACGGACGGACTGACCGACAAATAATTTTCGAACAATCCTGGCTTCGCAAACATCGCATAAAGAACAAACAATCCACCTAGAGAATGCCCAAATATCGATTGTCTCGAGGCATCTACTTGGTATCGCTCTTGAATATCGGGCATAAGCTCCTCTGCAATAAACTGCAGAAAGGCTGCGGCCCCTCCCTCTTTATACGGCTTCGTTCCATCCGCTTTAAGGTTGTAAGGACTCGTACCGGCAATCGTATAATCACAGTAGCGTTCTGGAGAGAAAGGTCCTTCCGTTTCATATCCGATGCCGACTACAATTGCAGGGATCACGCCGCTCTTATCCGGATTACGGCCTTGTAATCTTGCCGTCTCCACCATCGTGCAAAATACAGAATTGCCGTCAAGCATATAAATGACAGGATAACCGGCAGCAGGAGGCCCCTCGGCGGGCACTGCCACTTGAATATGATACTTACGATTCTCCGCTCGCGAGCGAACAAACCACTGCTCAGAGCCTGGAATCTGCACAGGGACTCGCTTATTGCCTTCAACAGCCTGTGCGCCTTCTATGCTTGTCTCGTAAGGCATATCTTCATTTCCTCCCCATTGAAAATAGTTCTCACTATTAAATGATTATATGATAATGTGCAGTGCGGTCACCATGGACGTTATTCTGTTCTACGCATGGACAAATTTCCGTGATCAGTTTCCTTTAGCACATCCTCTCTTTCTATACGAGTTCTCCTGTTATGGACCCGACATTTCATTGTATCCACAATTTCTATCACAACAAATAATCCCCTTGGGCAATACCTGAAAGTCCATCCACAAGCGATGACTTTACATGGCCTGCCACAAGGGGAGCACATGATAGTAACGAGCGAAATAACCTTATGAGCGGCATGGTCACCCGTCATTCTCGTCTACATTCTTGTTCAGCTTATAAATCTTTGACATTGTTATACATGACGGAAAGGATTCGTCTAAAAGTCTCCACCTCTTCTTCCGACAGTCCTTCAATCGTTTTCTGATATGCTTCTATAGAAGGAGCAAGAATCTCTTCTTTGACGTCTCTTCCTTTATCGGTCAAATACACGCGTAAAGATCTACGATCCGTCTCATGCGTGACCCGATAAATAAAACTCTTTTTCTCTAGTTTAAACAGCATACGTGCAATATTAGTCTGATCTTTGCACAATCGTTCCGCAAGTTCCTTCTGGGTAATCCCTTCATTTTCCCATAACACAACTAGTATTTCCCATTGATCAACGGTAATGTCAAAGGGATTAACTACCTTCTGATAATAATTGTTAAGCTTTAAATCTGCCCGATGGACAATAACACCGATATACTTTTCTAATTCCAATGTGAGCCCCCGAATTCATAAACTAATAATAGTTGCTACGACCATTATAGGTATCAACCTGTATCGTGTCAATGAAGGGAGATGGCCCAAATTGCTTATGGCAGTGGTACTACAGCTATTCTTGAGTGGAAGAGACCGTGCGAAGTCGTGATCCGCCCATACGATTCATGACTTCGATCGCAGCCTGCTTATACCCGCCAGCTTGACGTAATGTCTCACCTATCACGTGAGCCTGCTGCCTGTAAGATGGATCGTGCAGAACCTCTAACAATGCGGCTTTCAAGCTCTCCGGTGTAAGCTCCCGCTTATCCACAACCACACCGGCCCCAAGTTCCTGTACTCGCCTAGCCACCATTGGCTGGTCAGAAGTTAGTGGAATAGTTACTAAAGGCACATTAAAATACAAAGCCTCACTTGTGCTGTTCATGCCAGCATGGGTTATAAAAGCATCTACCTGCTGCAGCACCTCTAACTGTGGAATGTATGGTCTTACAATAAAATTGTCTGGGATAAGATCAGCCACCGATGTCAAATCCGTATCTTTGCCTGAAGATAAAATAAATTGAATCGGCAACTCTTGAAAGGCCGAGAAACATAACTTGTAAAAGTTAAGGTCTCTATTTAATATGGTGCCCATCGAAATGTAAACGGTATGCTTGTACTGTTCGTGGGAAGTTTCGAATGAAAATGTTGGAGCATCTGCACGAGGGACGATGGAGGGACCTGTGAATACAAAGCTGTCATCCAGCTTATCCACCTGCGGTTGGAAATACCTGCTCGTATACACAATCTTAATTTGCCCAAAATGCTTGACGATTTCATCCACTGGTGGAGTGGCCACCTGAAACTTGGTAGCTAACTGCTGAGACAGCTCCTCGATTACACTATAAAGCTGCTTCATTTCCTCGGTGTCTTCATAAGATCCTTTACTTAATCCTAAGGGCTCAGCAAAAGCGAAGGAAGCTATCGAGCATGCTGCTGGTATACCTAGTCTTTCAGAAACAACCTGCCCTCCCCATCCCATTAAAGAATCGTATATCATATAGTCATATTCGCCCTGCTCAACGGCGTCCAGCACATGTGGAACCATTCGTTCAACAAGTCCTCTAAGTATCATGTAGATAAATTGGTTGGGATGCTTAAACTCAATTGGCTTTAAATCCGGGTCGTCTGAAAAGGCCTGTCTGTCAAAATGGAACGTTATGAATTTGGCACCCGTCTGTTCTACACGAGTACGGAATTCTTCAGTACAAGCGTAAATGACTTCCTCACCGCTATCCACCAATTGCTTAACCAAACCTAAAGATGGGTTAACATGTCCCTCCGCAGGCATCATTACAACTAACACACGTGCCATCTTCTCCACCTCCGATAAATGTCGTCTTTTCCTTACATAGAATTGGATGTACTCGAACTCCGAGCCTCTTCATAGGATTGCTTACCCTCGGCACTTCGTGTCGTAATACGGAACGATGCCAGCAAGCTTAATAGCACAAAGCATAGCTGGAGCGACAAAGCTATTAAGACGCCCGCCAAGATACCCCATTGGAACGTCTCACTTAAAGCAATAAGTGCACCGCTTAAACCTATGCTTAGTCCAATACTAAAAGAGTCGACAAATTGCAGTGTCGCAGACACTTCGCCTTCCTTCCCTGCCTGAGCGTACTGCAAAGCAATTGCCCCAGTAGTAGGGTTAGCCAACCCGACGCCAAATCCAATAATGATCTGCGACGTCAAGGCGAGAACAATCCCTCCGCTTGGTAATCCGACCGCCATGATCACAAATATGACCCCAACGATCATAATACCGATGCCATACGTCACCCTGCTTCTCCGACCGCGACCAAGGTCTCTTTCGTCAAGTTTGGATTGTACCCATGCAGCTGTTGACCAACTTAAAGCTCCCGCAGCAACAATGAGACCCGCCACTTCCTCTGATAATCCCTTCACTTGTGTAAGGGCCAAAACAACGTAACTTTCCGTCGCAAAGTAACAAGCCACATAAAATGCTCTCGTAACCATCGTTGCTGGCAAGCCCTGCTTCACCTTAAACGTGCCTTCCGGAAGCAGCATCCGCAATGGCTGAATCATCATAAATACACCAGCCACCGTGAGTACAATGCCCCACCAATTGATAATCCCGCCTAAGCCAGTTAACAGCAAACCTGTGCCAAGGGCGAGTAAGATCGCATATATTTCTTTTTTACTCCCTCGAGGAGTTGTTGATCCATTACCAGATAAATTACGAAATGAAGGGAGCGTCAAGCTTAGAGCGAGAGCAATTAGCGGCAGCACAATCCAGAACACCCATCTCCATGATACATAAGCAGCAATAAGTCCTGCTACATAGGGTCCGATTAATGCGGGGATAACAAAGGCCATTGAAAACGCAGCTAATATCTTTGTGCGAAGGGCATCAGGATATCGCAGTGTTACGCTGTAGTACACACATGTACTGAGGGCACCTGCCCCAAATCCTTGCAAAGCTCTGCCTGCAATCATCATGTACATATGGAAGGCAGTTGCAGCGATCACAATACCAATAATAAAAATCGTGAATGATAATAAAATAGAACGTAATACACCATGCTTGTCGAGCTGTTGGCCTATAACCATCGTGCCAATGATTTGTGACAGCAGAAACGCGCTAAATATCCAGCCATACAAATGAATACCTTGCAAGCTCTGCGCCAATGCAGGTGCAATGGTTGTAATAGCCAATCCTTCAAACGCTACAGTCGTCAAAATCAACATGATGCCAATCGTTAGTGACCTGTAAGGCGGGCTGAAAATGCTTATTGTTGAGTTTGTCTCTAACCACCTCCTAAAAAATTATTATTTGTTATAACAATACTAGTCATAACAACTATCGAGCGTAATAAAGGCAACTCCCCAAACTTATTCTCAATAAATTGGTTACGCTGCCCGTTAACTCCTATTAGTTGCTATGACTATTATATCCATGACCATTAACAGTGTCAACACCATTAATCTCCTGAAATTGGATAATACCTCTTCCTTAAAAAGAACATCATCGTCTATTGCTTGCCTTAACAAAACAGTTCGTCAACCTGTTATGAAATCGAGCGTAAGATGATTAGAGAAAGCTCGTCTCAATTAAAAATGGGTAGAACGTTATTTATTGGAACTGCTGATCGCGTGGTAATAGGCTGACTGAAGGGATTTGTATCCTATTCCTACAATTGCTAAAGCAATCACGCCTGCTGCTATTGCAACGCTAAACCCCATTCGTTCGCCAAAACCATCGACAACCCATCCCCCCGCTGCTGATCCTAGAGCAACCCCGACACCGAGTCCTGTAATGGCCCAAGTCATACCTTCCGTTAATTGCGACTCGGGGACGATTTTCTCCACTAGTCCCATCGTAACAATCATAGTAGGAGCCACAGACATACCGGCGAAAAATACAACGAATGCAAGCTTGACTATGCTGTCTACGAAGATCAGCGGGATCATCGTTACCATCGCCACCGCAACCGTTATTAGAAATTGAAGGTATAGCGGTGTCCTTAATTTAAGCGTACCGAACACCAAGCCTGCCAAACAGGAGCCGATCGCATAGATGGACAGCACATAACTAGCCGCCACTGTGTTCCCCTGACTTTCTGCAAAGGCTACACTAACGACGTCTATTGTGCCAAATATGGTACCCACAGCAACAAGCGTGAATGCCAACAGCCGTAATGAACCAATCTTAATTACAGTACCTGCACTCTTCAAGCTAAGGGGACGAACAGTAGGCTCTGTACTCCTTTGCAGCGTAAATAAGACTACCCCTATCAATAAGAAAATACACGACAATAGCGGACCCGCTTCAGGAAAGAACATAATACTTAGTCCAACAGAAATGACAGGACCTATAATAAAACAAAGCTCATCTACAACTGACTCAAAAGAAAAAGCAGTATGCAGCATAGGAGAACCACGATACAACTCCGTCCAACGTGCACGAACCATGGCCGACATACTAGGCATACACCCTGCTAGCAATGCAAATAGGAACAGCGTCCAGACGGGTGCTTCGTATCTTGTACATAAGAGCAAGGAAATAATCGATACCACGCTAATTCCCGCGGATGGGAGCAGCACTCGGGATTGCCCCAATCGGTCTACCATACGTGAGATATGAGGAGCGATCAAAGCTGACGACAACGCAAACGTAGCTGCAACAGCACCAGCAAGCCCGTATTCACCGCGTACCTGCGACAGCATCGTAACGATGCCAATCCCCATCATCGAGATTGGCATTCTGGCAATAAAGCCTGCTGCAGAGAATCCCTTTGCACCAGGAGCATTAAATATCTCACGGTATAATTTAAACATACGATACCTCCATTCAAAAGTTAAACCAGCACACAACTGTCCCTGCCTTGGTTACTTCATACTAACTCACTGCGCGCAGAACAGTACTAGAACTAAGAGAATTTCTGCGCCTGGCGTCGAGATCATCCACATTGACATACACGCCGTATGTGAAATACTATATATACATACGATTCGTATGTCAATTACTATTTCTTGATCAACATTTGCGTTCATACTTTTCTGTGAGGTATTATAATGCGACTAATCAACATACCTGATAACCTTTTCTCGTTACCTCCTTGTGCACGATCAGCGGATATAGCAGAGAAGATAACACTATACAACAAATACGTATGGAAGCAGGAATCTGAATGGCTCGAAAAGCAAGAGCAGAAATGATTGAAGAAACACGCACCAAATTATTGAGTGCGGGCAGACAAGCATTTGGCACGATCGGTTATGCAGACACATCTATGGATGACCTTACTGCTTCCGTGGGGCTGACACGCGGTGCGCTTTATCATCACTTTGGCGACAAAAAAGGTCTGCTGCAAGCTGTAGTCAAAGAATTGGATGTTGAAATGGATGTGAGATTGGAACAAATTTCAAATGCAGCAGTTGGGCATTGGGAGGGCTTTGTCGGTCGCTGCCGCGCTTACCTTGCCATGGCGCTCGAACCAGAAATTCAACGAATCGTGCTTAGGGATGCACCCTCGGTGCTGGGTAACGCATATTCTCAATCATCCCAATCACACTGCCTAGCTTCCATGGCCCATATGCTTCAACAGTTGATGGACGAGAAGGTTATTGTAAGGACGGACAGCGAGTCATTAGCAAGGCTCCTGAACGGAGGACTGGTGGATACCGCTTTCTGGATTGCAAGCTGCAAGGATGCAGAGGCAGGCTTGGCAACAAGTTTACACAGCCTTTCCATTGTATTAAGCGGGCTGCTGCTGGATAAGTAATTCATTTGATCTGTCATCGATTCTAATTTAACAATCATCGTATGGCGTATATCTTCCACCTCTTTAGGGGATAGCTTAATAATCTGGTCTGTACGATAGCCTTACTCAATCAATATCTCTTCATTTATAACCACAAATCACTCGTGATTGGGCAAATCACTGCTTGATTAAGATGAAAAATTGTGAAAGCTGTGCTAAAATACATAATTGCATCTGTCATCTTAGGGAGGTTTATTTCATTACCATGCTAATTATCGGTATCGCCGGCGGCACCGGATCGGGGAAATCAACGGTCGCCAAAGCCGTCATTGACCGTCTGGGGACAGACAAAGTAACGTTTATCTCTCAAGATAACTACTATAAGGAATATCCAAATCTCAGCTTTGCCGAGCGTGAGTCGCTTAATTACGACCATCCACTCGTGTTTGATAACACGTTGCTGATGGAACACCTTCAAATACTTAAAGAAGGCCAGACTGCTTTAGCACCCGTATATGACTTTACCTTGCATGCGCGTTCTAGCGAAGTTATAGAGCTGAAGCCCTACAACATTGTCATTCTGGAAGGGCTGCATGTCCTATCGGACGAGCAGCTGCGTCAGTGCCTCGACATCAAGGTGTTCGTAGATACCGATCCTGACGTGCGTATACTTCGCCGTGTCCTGCGAGATATTGAGGAACGTGGTCGGACGATTCAATCGATTCATAATCAATATTTAAATTCAGTCAAGCCTATGCATGAAGCCTTTATTGAGCCTTCTAAGAAATATGCAGATATCATTATCCCGGAAGGTGGCCAGAACGAGGTTGGTATTCAAATGCTAACCTCGATGACGGAGAAATATTTGACTTGCGACTGGAAATCCACATAGAACAATATAAAAAGGCAACCGCATTTTATCGCGCTTGCCTTTTTATGAATGCAGTGAAGCCGTATGAGCACCTTCATTTTGCAACATAAACTTTATTCCCTATTTTAGCAACCACCACCGTTCCCCCCTCGCGGTTACCCCACATTGGAAAATGATCTTTGATCGCTAACCCTCGTAAATACTCAAAGTCCGGATGAATGACATCCTCTGTCAAAAACGCCGATGTGCTGCTTCCCGGTGCCCTGGCTTTGTTTAAGGCGTCAATGATCGCCTGTTTTGATCTAATTCCGATACCATGCCCGTAATAGAGATCATTAGCCAATAAAATGACGTTCTCTCCCTGCCATTCCGGAAATTGTGGGTCATGATCAGGATTCTTGAAATAGAGAATATCTCCTGGATATACTTCTCGATTAGTACGTTTAGCCACAAGCTTTAAGTCGCTATCATAATTCCAATCCCAAATGAACAGATCCTGAAAGTAGGCATTAAAGGCCTCCTTCTTAATCATATCAAGAGTGGCCTTATAGAGAATAATTACGATCGCCGCTGAACATTCAAATGCATAAAGCTTGCCCTGCTGAAAAATATCATTGATTGCGTCTGAGGGCAATACATCCGGTCTAAGTTGAAACCCGCCGTTCTCTGCTCGCACCCAAAACTGCTCGTTGCATCGCGAACGTTCAAATACTGCAAAATCAACACCACTAAAGTTTAAAGCTGTGGCAGCTTCTACTATACTCGTACGCATCTTTAATTCAAAGTCCAAAGCTTCGAGCGAATTATAATAATAGGTCTCTGGACTTCGTTCCTTCTGTGCCAGTATTCCTTGTTCGAATTCAGATAGCTTTAGCGTACTTATCGGTTTCGAATGTAACTCCGAGATCTGAATCATTACTTATCCCAACCTTCTGGTCAATAGGCTACTGTATACATGTATGTACCTTGTTCGAAGTTGGTGCCACTGAGCGCATGAGAGATGTTTAAGATGCAACGTGAAGCTAGCCAGTCCTACTATATAAAAAAGACAATCGCTTAAAATAGCGACTGCCTTTTGAGATACATCAAGCGAACATTTTCACAACCTTATCGATAAAAACAGAGATGAGATGGAGCTAAATGATATCGGACCCATACCGACAAGAAACAGCTAGAGCGAACTCCTCATCTCCATTAATACTTACTCGTCACCCTCGACATTATGGTACACCTGCTGCACATCATCCAGATCTTCCAACGCATCAATCATTTTCTCAAATTGGGCTTGTACATCTTCTGGGAGTGTCACATAGTTCTGTGGCAGCATCGTTAGTTCTGCAATCGTAAACTCGGTCACACCTGCTTGCTTAAAGGCTCCTTGGACAGCATGGAACTGGTCTGGTTCAGCGTAGATAATTACTGTCTCCTCTTCCTCGAGGATGTCTCGTACGTCTAATTCCGCTTCCATCAGGATCTCAAGCGCCTCATCTGCCGTCTTGCCTTCCAGACCGATAACAGCCGTCTGATCAAACATATAGTTAACAGAGCCCGTAACACCGAGGCTGCCGCCGTTTTTGTTAAATGCAGATCGTACCTCCGAAGCTGTACGGTTCACATTATTCGTTAATGCATCTACAATGACCATCGAACCGTTAGGTCCGAAGCCTTCATAACGGAGTTCGTCATAATTCTCATCTGAACCGCCCTTTGCCTTCTCAATCGCACGGTCAATGATCGCTTTTGGTACGTTGTATGTCTTGGCACGCTCAACAACAAACTTTAGAGCCTGATTAGACTCGGGATTCGGTTCGCCTTGCTTCGCCACCACGTAAATTTCTCTTCCGAACCTAGCATATATACGACTTGTATTCGTGTCCTTCGATGCTTTCTTCTCTTTGATATTATTCCATTTACGTCCCATACTGTTCTCGCTCTCTTTCCACATTGAATGTGTACAATCGTAATTATTATATCTCGTATAAGGAACCTGAGCAAATTAGATTGTGATTTGTGAAGGTGGAAATAGGCCAATGACAAGTATGGGCGAATCCAATAATCCAAGAACCGTATTTATTATCCAACGATAATGGGAGCAGATTTCACAATAAACAGGGGCGCTGCCGTGTTATTCTAAAGTGTAAATTGCTTTTTTGTCTTTTTCTATCCATGTCATTACGTATCCTGGCCTCGTACTAAGAACTCCTCTTCCTCTTCAGCAATTAACTTTTCTGAATTTCTACTTTAAACCACTTCCCTCTACCTCAACCTGCATAAAAAGCGGCTAAGCCGGATTTCATTCCTGCTTAACCGCTGAAGATTCTATATGATATATGCCGATTAAAGACTTGGTGTATAGAAATTTTGCGTGTAATACACTTTATAGGAACCGCCAAAGGATACGCCAACTCCTAATCTAGTAAAATCACCTAAAATATTGTTGCGGTGACCTTCGGAGTTCATCCAATTTTCATGCGCAAAAATAGCACTTGTTTGACCTGCTGCGATATTCTCCCCAGCTTGCTTGTATGCAACCCCGTCCTCTTTCATCCGGTCAAATGGAGTTTCACCATCTGGATTGCTGTGGTTAAAGAAGTTTCTCTTGCCCATATCCGCACTATGCTTACGGGCTGTAGTTGCAATCTGATCATTCCATTGTAAGGGCTTCTTGCCGTGACGAACACGCATCGTATTGGTCAGGTCAAACACCTCTTGCTCAAAGCTACTGCGCAGACTCTCGCTCGGAGTTCCGTAATAACCTTGGAACGCCAACTCAGTCTCTTGTTGGATCAATTGAATGGAAGAAGCTTTGGATTGCAGCTTCGTATCGTAGAACACCGTAGCGTAAAGGCTTCCAACTTTATGAAGGCTATACTTGCCACCATTATCTTTATATTGATAGATTGTGTTCCCTTTCTTGATTTGGTTCAAGGCAGGTCCAAATACAGCAGTGATCTCATTTTTGGTAGATCCAAAGCCAACTCCGCCAGCCTTCCACTCTTTTGCATTGGTATACAATGCAACTACCTTATGGTTACGCACTCCAACCTGCAAATAGCGCTCATAATCTTTGTTGTAAATGTACCATTCAAAACCATATTCGCTGCTATCTTTCCGACTCGGCTCTCCCACGAGCTTGATAAGCTGATCCTCGTTTAATCCAATGGATACACCTTGGAACTTGATTGCGGCAGCCTGCTCATTAGACAACATGCGTACTGCAGCGTTCGACTTGATTGGCGCTGCCGAGGCAGGTATTGCCTGGATCACACTACCTGTTACAAGTGCAAGACCTGCGACTAATACTATCAACTGTTTTCGCATCAACTATCATCCCCATTCTTAACGATTTACGCTTGGACGATGAACAATAGGGGCGCTTTTTCAACAAAAAAAGCGCCACCCTAATGGTAGCGCGAAAATATACGACTTCTCGCAATTAGGGCAACCCGGCTATCATCGCACCTTGCAGTGCATTAGACCCGTGGCTTTGCGTCCCCTGCTTTCGCTAAGGTTTGCCATTATCCATATTTAGCGTTTTGATACTATTATGATACCACGGGAATAAAAGGCTTGTACATCTCTACTAATTTATATTGAACAAATATAAATTCACGCTTATGAATCTATATACCTTTGCCTCTATCTAATTTGACAAGTAGCTATTATATAGGGGACAATAGACCAGTTGTAAAAAGAAAAGGAGTGGTAGATTTTAAGTATGCATTATTCTAGAAAAATACTATATGGCCTCTTAGTTATCACCCTATTGATGAACCTTGTACTTCCTCCTTCCATGGTACTTGCCAGTGAAGGATTACTGAATGCATTGTCCATCGTAGGGAGCAATTCCTCGCAAAGCGTAACCAACTCGACCTATGGTCAGGGGAATAACAGTGTCACCAATGCAACTTATGGGCCGATCACGCAGAATATCATTACTTCGGTCACGATGAAAGATGAAACAGGACGTAATATTACAGACGTTAGGCCTACACCGGGCTCACGTGTACAGATTGATTTTACGTGGGGACTGCCAGCGGGCCATACCTATGGCTCTGGTTCAACCTTTACATTCCAGCTTCCCGACAAATTTAATGTAGATCGTATTTTGACTGGGAATTTAACTGGTGATTATGGTACATACGTCGTAACTCCAGAAGGGCAAGTGACCCTAACCTTTAACGAAGAAATTCAAGACGGACAAGAATTAAAGGGTGACTTCTTCGTATGGAGACAATTTAACAAAGACAAGTTCTCTGGTAGCAGCGAGCAGCCCATTACGTTTGTTTTTCAGGGTGACTCCACCATTATTCCTGTCCATTTTAATACGAACATAAGCAGTCTTATGGACAAAAGAGGAAATCCCAATAAAGGCATGAACCCAAGTGAAATTAATTGGGAAGTCGATATCAACAAAGGCGAGCAGAAAATTGAGCAGGCTGTATTTGCAGATAAACTCCCTATTGGTCTGAATATTGATCTGAACTCCGTTAAAGTGTTCAAGTTAGACGTACATTTAAATGGTAGCCTTGTTGAAAAAGAACTCGTTGCTGGTAGTACACCACAAATCACCACAGACGGATTTGGACTTAATTTAGGTGATATCCAAAATGCTTACAGAGTGAAGTATACGACCAAGGTTACATCAACTTCGGATCAAACCTACAAGAATACAGCCACAGTAAGTGGAAGTAACCTTGCTGCTCCCATGGATAAGTCAGCTCAAGTAACTGTAAGATTCAGTAAGCCGCTTGATAAGAAGGCTGTCAACTATGATCCCTACACACAAACGATTCATTGGGCCGTACAGTACAACTATAATGAACAAGCCATTGAACAGTCTAAAGCTTGGCTTCAAGATACGTTTAACAAGAGTCAGCAGGAATTGGTAAGACCGTTTGAAGTGTTTGAAATGACGATTGATGCCAATGGAAATGCTACACAAGCAACAGGAACTCCACTAACTGAAGGCACTGATTATACGGTTAATGATTCCGTTGGATATGGATTTAAATTAGAGTTTCTAAACGATATTCACGACGCTTATGAGATCAAGTATGCGACAAAGGCGATTAATCGGGTGCATGCAGATGCCACCACTGTTGAGAACAATGTTAAGATCGTAGATAACCCTACAGGCGTGAATGCTGCGCAAACGATTTCCCAAGTAATTTTTAACAAGTACCCAGGTACAGTTGATTATGCTAGCAAGACAATTGAATGGAAGATTTACCTTAACCTTGATCATAAAATAATGCAGGATGTTATCATTAAAGATAATTTTGCAAGCCAAAAATTAACTTTCATTGAAGACAGCTTGGATATTCAAGGCCTTAAAAAAGGTGTCGATTATACAGTACAACCTGACGCAACCTATAATGAAGGATTTAAGATTACATTCAAGAATCCGATCTCTCAACAATATGTTTTCACATACAAGACTAAATTCGACCCAACTGCTAATAAATCGAAATATGTGAATACAGCTGTATTGGATTGGAAAGAGAATAATATTTCACAACCGTCCATCTCAAAAACAGCAACCGTCGTGCCAGATAGCTATACGCGGGACAACGGGAATAAAATAGGTGTCTATGACGCAATCACAAAACAAATTACGTGGATGATTGATTTCAACTACAATCTCCATGGTATTACAAATGCCGTCATCCGAGACTTTTATACCGGTGAACAAACGCTTGTAGCCAACTCGCTCACCGTTCATCAACTGAACCTATTGGGCGCTGATAATAAAGTCAGTGTGGGTAGCCTTGTTCCAGAGGCAGACTATTCGTTTGATAGCACGGTCAAAAAAGACGGGAAAGACGGCTTTGAGTTAAGCTTTAACAAGCCAATTAATTCTGCTTATCGGATCACGTACAAGACGAGTCTGGATGGGCATCCGGTTACAGCTTCCTATTCCAACGAAGCTTCGCTGCGAGACGGCGCAGGCTCTATGACAACATTATTTGAGAAGAGTGCTACGGTTGCACCAAAGCATGGCGGTGAGTTTGTAAATAAACTGGGTAGACAGGGGACTGGGGCTGACGCAGAATTTGCATTCTGGCAAGTAAACGTTAATCGCAGCCAATCCTACATTCAAGCTGGCTCGATTTTAACAGATACGTTATCGCCAAATCAGCTTCTGATACCAGATGCGGTGAAGTTATACCATACCACAGTAGATAAGAACGGGAATTTAAGTAAAGCAGGACTCGTAAATTCAGATCAGTATACCGTAAATATTGTAGGAAATACACTGTCCGTAACGTTTATCAATGAACTCCGTGCTGCTTATATTCTGGAGTATAAATCATTTATTAATGCCGATAACGGCGAGAATATTAGCAATAAGGTATCCTTTAAAGGTCAATCTGCGGGCAGCGTTGACAAAAATACGAGCAATCAGTTTCAGGTTCAATTCTCAGGAGCTGGCGGTGGAGCAACTACCCCTGGCAAAGGGAATCTCACTATCATTAAAGTGGATGCCAGCACAAAACTTCCATTAGCTGGCGCCAAATTTGGACTATATGACAAGTCGGGCAATACTTTGTTGAAAGAGCTTGTTACTGACGTCAACGGAGCAGCCACTTTTGAGAATTACAGATTAAAAGATTATAAACTTAAGGAATTAGCTGCTCCTACGGGTTATGTGATTGCAAGTGAATATCAGAACGGAAAGCTTATCACACTTCGTAAGGACATGGCGCCAATCTCAATCGGTAATGTGAAGGACGAATGGGATGTCGAGCTGACGAAGGTAGATATCGATACACCTACGAAGGTTCTTCCTAATGCTGTGTTTAAATTGCAAGTAAAAACAGGAGCAGAGTTCAAGGATGTAGATGGTTATACAAGCTTAAAGACAGCTCTAGACGGTAAGATTCGACTGTCTGCACTGAAGCCAGGAAGCTATCAACTTATTGAAGTCACGGCCCCACAGGGATACAAGGTGGATACAACCCCACTTGGCTTTACCATTGTGACAAACCAATCTACGCTGAAGACACTGATCGCTAAAAATAAGTTGATCAAAGGAACCGTCGAGTTGACGAAAGTAGATGACAGCAAAGCTGCCTTGCCTCTTGCCAGAGCAAAGTTCCAACTACTAGATGCTGCAGGCAAAATTGTGCAGGTTGGAACAACTGACCAATACGGCAAACTGCTGGTTAACAATTTGTCAGCAGGAACTTATAAATTTGTGGAGACAGCCGCACCTAAAGGTTACAAGTTAAGTACGCGGCCGTTAACATTTGAAATCGTGGATGAGAAGAAGCTGGAAGTTACTTTTACAAATGAACTGCTTCCAGGCAGCGCTAAGCTCGTTAAAATCGAAGCGAGTCGCCCTGATATCAAGCTGGCTGGAGCTCAGTTCCGTCTATTGGACGAGAATCAGAAACCGATAGTTGATGCATCTGGCAAAGAGCGTACGCTTATGACTACTGATAAAGACGGGCAAGCACTTATCCCTGCTCTTAAGCCAGGTAAATACTTCGTCGAAGAAGTTAAAGCACCTTCTGGCTATATGATTGACCAGAAGTTAACTGGATTCGTTGTGATCAGCGAACAAGATACGGTAATAACGGTAGAAAACAATCGCGAGCCGCTTTCAGGTTCCGTTAAGCTGATCAAGATTGAAACAAGCCATCCAGACGTGAAACTTGCTGGGGCTCAGTTCCGACTAATGGACGAGAATCAAAAACCAGTAGTTGATGCATCTGGCAAGGAGCTTCCGCTTCTAACTACTGATAAAGACGGACAGGCACTTATCCCTGTCCTCAAGCCAGGTAAATACTTTGTCGAAGAGATTAAATCACCTTCTGGCTATATGATTGACCAGAAGATGACTGGATTCGATGTGATCAGCGAGAAGGAGGCGGTTGTAACGGTAGCGAATACGCGTCAACCGGTCACACCGCAGCCACCAGTTGATCCAACGACTCCTCCTGATAATGGAGGTAAGACTCCAGATCAGCCGGGCGGTGAGACGGACAAGCCGACCGACAAACCTGACGGTAACACGGACAAGCCAACCGATAAGCCTGACGGTAACACGGACAAACCAACCGACAAGCCTGACGGTAACACGGACAAACCAACCGACAAGCCTGACGGTAACACGGACAAGCCAACCGACAAGCCTGACGGTAACACGGACAAGCCAACCGACAAGCCTGACGGTAACACGGACAAGCCAACCGTTAAGCCTGACGGTAGCACGGACAAGCCAACCGTTAAGCCTGACGGTAGCACGGACAAACCGACCGTTAAGCCAGGAGGCAATAGCAATAATAACTCTGGGGATAATACCAACACCGGTACAACGGATGAAGTCAAGGATACGAGTGTAAACGATAAGACAAGCAATCGTGAACCAGACCGTGACAACAACTCTGGTAACGTTCTGCCGAAGACGGGTGAAGATAGCTCATTGCCTATGCAGCTAATAGGTGCAGCCTTGATTTTGCTGGGAGCAGCTCTTATCGGGATTCGTAGAAAATGGTTTAGAGCATAACTTCCTTATAAACAAAATAAAAGAAACGCCTGTTGAAGTATTCAACAGGCGTCTTTATTTTCCCAAAAAGCTTTTAACACTTTAAATCACATCATTCTTGCTCAAATACACATGTAAAATCTTGCCCACGCTTGTTCATCTGTAATTAAAAAATACTATTAAAGATAGTAACGGCGCCGCATATATTAAAACTGAATTAGTAGAGATCATCATCATGTTTCTGTATATCTTATAGGTCATTTATTAGTAGAAAAGCTAGCAGTACATATAAGGTCGCGTATGTTGCTGATAATTAGTAATATGTGATCTGATCGATTCAAATTAGGCCACTATCATCCGCATTGGAATATTAGATGGTCCCGGGCTTATACTGAGAGCAATGTCCAGAATAATTAGTCGACTCGATAGATGGAATTATAATTTAACACAATAAGAGAGAATACCTGAACGGTATTCTCTCTATCAAATTATCTTAGTACGTACATTCTATTGTATTGCATCTTCATACATCTCAAACTCTCGGATTTGCTGCTCACAAAGTTCCTTTATATTCATACCTCTCAGATAACCATCAACCCACTGTATGGTAGCATCTAACGCCTGATCTAGTGACCATCTCGGGGTCCAACCAAGTTCAAGAAATGCTTTAGAGCAGTCCAATTTCAGCATATTCGCCTCGTGACATTGTTCCTGCTTATTAACCAGATAGCCTGGGTGCTGGTGAGGCCATTTTTTAAGCATCTGATTAACGATCCATTCTACTGGCTTAGCATCACTCTCTTGTGGACCAAAATTCCAAGCTTGTGCATATTCTTTGCCCTGTAGATAAAGACGTTGACAAAGAAGCAAGTATCCCGATAAGGGCTCCAATACGTGTTGCCATGGGCGCACGGCCTTAGGATTACGAATCTCAATCTGGTCCCCATTGATAAGTGCTCTTATTAAGTCAGGTATCAATCGATCTTCAGCCCAGTCGCCACCTCCGATCACATTGCCTGCCCTTGCTGTTGCCACTCTAACATCAGTCGTTTGTAAAAATGAACGGCGATAAGCAGATGTAATCAGTTCTGAGCATGCTTTGCTACTAGAATAAGGATCGTAACCACCAAGTGGCTCATTTTCGCGATATCCCCAGTGCCATTCTTGATTTTCGTAGCACTTGTCGGTGGTCACATTTAAAATAACACGTAATGAACTACAGCTACGGGCTGCCTCCATAATATTTACTGTTCCCATCACGTTCGTCATATAAGTCTGAACCGGTTCCTCATAAGATTTTCGAACTAGGGGCTGGGCAGCCATATGAATGATGATATCAGGATTTGACTCTATTAAGGACTCCTGTAATAAACCTAAATCCGTCACATCACCGATAATTGAACGTATCAAAACATTTTCTAACTTACTCAGTTCAAACAAAGACGGAGTGGTAGGAGCTGACAACGAGTAACCCGTAACATTTGCCCCCATACTATGGAGCCATAAGCTGAGCCAGCCTCCTTTAAAGCCTGTGTGTCCAGTAAGAAATACGTTTTTACCCCGCCAAAAGCTACGATCCACCCTGCCTGACTTCATCATAGACACTCCTGACCTTCCTATTAATTCATTTCACTAGTATTGTTTGTAACTCATTTGATATAGAACAAAGTTTGTATATAATAATGACTCTACATATTTTGTTTCTGACTCTTTCCCACCTGCAAGGAACTGTGCAATATCTTTAATCGTCTGATTACTCTCAGCGCTTCTTGTTGGCACAATATTGATAATTGAAGATGGCTCAAATCCATGCAGTCGAGAGTGTGAGCAGATTAAATCTCTTATATATATTTTTCGATTGTGGAGCGAAGGAGAGGCATTTAACATTTCAAACAAGGCCTCTATACTGATACTATTATTAACCATGAATATTATTTTACCAGTAGCACTCATCACCTGAGCGAGCCTGCTGAACATGATTTCCAAATCATCCTCATAACAATCCAACGGTTTTTCTACAAAGACCAAATCCATTTTACCGTTAAATTCCTCTGGTATATGCTTAAAACTATCAATCACAGATGCACTACCAGCAATAGATTTTATATCCGTTACATATTTGTCCTCTGTCGTACAAATAGATAACTCGGGTCTTATACCGAAACGAGACCATATTTCATTACTAATCTGCAATAGCGTAGCTCCACATTTAACATCTATACCTAATATGGTCTTTACATCTGACAATTTGCTAAAATCTAGATTCAAATAAGCCAGATTCATTCTTGCATCTAACCATGCGTCGAGACCGTATCTATCTACAAATGTTTTTCTGCCTTCCTCCATGGAGTTAGTTTGGTGATCACTCGCAGTTGTAATACTACCATAATGATGTGTTACTGTATCAGCACAATAGACGAGTTTGTATCCCGCTCGTCTGATTCTAAAACTAATATCGTCGTCTAGAAACTCACCACGGTAATAGCGTGTGTCGTAATAACCAATACGATCAAGAAGGGCTGTAGGACAACATAACACATTTGGCAATAACACAACGCGCTCTTCCCACTTTGACGGATCACTTACATTATATTCCCTTGCCTCTTCTTGAAATTCCTCGATAGAGTTAAATGGAATCGAAATTTGCTGCATGTTAGTGATAGAGGTTGCACCTGGAGATACAAACCCAATCCTTGAATCGGACTCAATGCAAATCATTAAGTTACTTAGCCAATTAGGGGTGAAAATAAAGTCATTACATACAGCAGCGCAATATTTTCCTTCTGCCGCCATTAATCCCATATTAAATCCTTTAACAAGGTGAATATTATACTCTAAGTGAATAACCTTTGCACCCGAAATAGAATCAAAATACTGTTTCGTGCCATCCGTAGACCCATTATTGACCAGAATTAATTCATACTCCACATTATCCGTGTTTAACAGAATACTTTCCACACACTGTTGTGTGTATTCCAGATTATTATAAGCAAGTAGAATAACACTCACTTTACAGAGAGCCTTTTCTCCCTGTGAAGCAATATCATCATTATCTATAGTTCCTACTTCAGGGAAAAAACGTGGATAAGTGTGCTTATCAACTAGATTTTCAACAATATACGCAATCTCAAACTCTAGCACCCGGAACAAGGAACAAAAGTGAAATTTAAAATCATACAAGAACAAGTTTACATTATCGTCTGTTATATCTTGTTTCATCTTTTCAATATAATATCGAATATTAGCATTAATCTCTTTTACTCGATGAGGTACAGATACATCAGCTGTGACACTTTCCAGAATATCCACTAGTTCAACTATATTATTGAATACTGTAATATTCGACAAGTTCAATTCACCTTGTTGTATACAGTCCTCCAAGTATTGTATTCCTTCGTATCCTGTCTGTAACATCTCCAGAATTTGTGTAGCTATCAAATTATCCACGGCTATCCCCTTCACTCACAATCATTCCATCAGTACTCTTATTAAAGTCTTTCCATTGTTCATCCTTCGACGAAATAGTAATTCCTTCTTTATGAGGCCAGTTAATGCCAAATGCTGCGTCATTCCAACGAACGCCAGATTCACAAGTCGGAGTGTAGTATTCACTGACCATATAATGAATACTTGTATTATCCATAAGTGTGAGGTAGCCATGAGCAAACCCTTTTGGGACATATAATGATAATCGATTCTCAGCAGATAAAGTTATGCCAAACCATTTTCCAAAAGTCGGACTATCTTGGTTCAAATCGATAATCACATCGTAAATCGCTCCTTGAAGACAAGTAACAATCTTATCTTCACAAAAGGGAGGTAGCTGGAAGTGCATGCCTCTAAGTGTAAGCGAATGTCGATTGAATGCGACATTCGTCTGAACTACATCAAACTCTATTCCATGTTTTAATAACGTTTTCTTACAAAAACTCCTAGCAAAAAAACCACGGCTGTCTTGAATAGGTTCCATCTCAAGGACTGCCGCACGATGTAAAGGCGAAGGCTGAACTAACATATTTACTCTCCTCATGGCTAATAATACATTCATAATCTATAGGCATATGTGTTGATCGCTTATCCTGTTTCAACCGTTAATAGCCTACCTGAAAATCCAAGCTCATTGAGTTGCTCCTGTATTTGTTGTTTATGTGAATTAGCAAAAAGAATAATCTGATCAAATTGTTGAACGCTCTCTGCAGTTGGCTTGACAATAGGAATACGTACAATATGATGGCCATGTTTAGCTTGGTCGCTATCAAAAATGCACTCCAGTTGAATACTCCCTTCAATCATTGCAAGGAAACAAGCCGACTCTGCCCCCGCTCCCCACGCAGCTATCTTAGCTTTTGTTGAACACTTTGACTTTAACTTTTCTAGCGCAACTTGGCGCTTGCTATCAAAAGTATCTCTTGAAGCAGGTACTTTCTTGGCATATAACTCAAGTAAATTTGGATCCAGCGCTTCTTGTGCACACACAATAGTCAGCCCTGCACGGCGTGCCATCTCAGTCAAACTCGCAACTGAAAAATACTGAATGTGATCGGTGCACAGATTGTAGTATAGTCGTTCTTGAACTATACGCTGTCCATTTGGGACTTCGATCAGGAGGATACCATTATCATTCAGCAATTGAGCTGCTTGAGCAAACACTTCCGAAGGTTGTTCAAGATGCTCGAGTACTTCAATTATACTGATAGCATCGAATCCAGCTTCAAAGCTAAGACCAGCATGAAAATAATCATGTACAACAGAAAAACCTTTCTGTCTTGCACTTAATGTGCTAGTCAAAGATGGTTCCACTCCATATAACTCCTCAAAGTGTTCTTTTGCCATTTCAAGATAGTGTCCTACTCCACAGCCTATATCCAAAAATCGTTTCCGTGCCGGAGCCCATCTTGCCAGTCGCTCTAGTTGCTGTTCTCGAGTACGCTTAAAACTTGCACCCCAAAAAGAACCCATAGAGTAATCCTCATAATAATCCTCACTAATATGGGTTGGAATTTGGGTGTGTCCACATGAATTACAGCAATAAATTTCTAGATCCCTCAAATTTAATTGATCCGAATTATACTCACTCATTAAACTATGCGGAGCTCTATTATATCTTTCAATAAGCTCGCATTTTTCCCCACAAATGCAGCATAAAATAGGAGATCATCCTCTCTATCATCTGAAAAGCAGAACCTTGAGCATCCTTCTAACAAACACAGATAGTTCCTCTATTGGTTCTAATTCAGACATATTATGATATTGACTAGTAAATTCAAATTCTAATACTGGATCGTTGCCTTCTGGTCGGATGATATCAACGAGATGACCATACTCTTGTATTGCTATTTTCTGCACAAGAAGAGCGTACTGTAGTACGCTCAAAGTCTCATTCCCATATGCATGAACAATCCGATCCACGGGGCGATGTTCTAATACCCACATGACCTTCTTGCACACATCAGATACGCCTACAAAATTGCGCAGTTGAGTGCCTGGAGTCATAAGTGTTATCTTATGTTGCTCCGCCGCTTCCTTGCAGAATAAGAACGGTATGAGATTCCAACGTTTAAACTTTTCGCAGCTTTCAGGAACTCCAAAAAGATTAGAAGGTCTAATAATCCATGCATTTACCCTATGAGTACGATCAAACATTTGAACAGTCTGCTCTGCTGTACTATGTGCTAGACCATAATCGTTGCGAGGGGAAATTGGTGTGCTTTCTACCAACTTCCCTTCTGATTCTCCAAAAACATGAAAACTGGAAAAATAAATAAAATTGCGAATATTATTATTCACACAAAAATGAAGCGCGGCACGAATCCCCATCACATTTTCCGAAAGTGCACGATAAGGATCTGACTTGTACAATCCTTCATTTGGAGTAACTGTATGTATCATCGTGTCAATTCCGCTAACTTTAAGAGCTGTGATCTCATTTGGATTTGAAAAATCCATTTGTAGATCACCCGTCATATCTCTTGTAGCCGATATAATATTATAATTGTTATTTTTTAGTATTTTTTTCAAATGAAGCGCTATATAACCATTGCCACCACTAACCAGAACTGTATTCCGATTCATAATGTTTCACCACTGTAGGGAATTGTAACATTAAAAAATGACTGCGCCCATGGCTGTGTCGTTTGTCCAATCTCATGTTGCCCCGTGTCTGCATGACGATAATAAAGTGAGCCGCTGCTAAGATGTTTATTCCTTAACAAAGCTTGATTGCCTATCGTTACATGATCACCAACAATACAATCACCAACAATCATCGAATGAGGGGCAAGTGCTACCCCTGTTCCAAGTTTCGGATATACACCATTTATGGCTCCAACTGTACAACCCTGATAGCAAACAAAAAAATCACTGTAAGATGCCTTACCTAATACTACACCGCCACCATGCACAACCAGAAAAATATTGGGCATGTCAGCGTCATACATACAAACGACTCCGTTCAGGGTTTTATTTAGGTAAAAAATCTTGGATGCGAGCTGAGTATCCTCATACTCCTTCCATACCGAGTTAGATAAAAACCATAAGAATAACGTGTATTGATCAGAATGGAGATGTGAAAAAAAGGTAGTTCCCTCATGATGAAAAGATTTGATCGCAATATGCTTAAAACAATATTCCGTGCGTTCTAATGCTTGGCCCAGAGCCTTTTCAAACAGCAACTCTTTGCGTGGAAGATCATTATCTGGAAAATAGTTATTCAGTTGCTTAAAAACATACGCCTGTAAATCATCGCTCGATAAAGTTAATTTAAACAAAATATAACTCCTCTATAAAAAGACTTTAATTGCTCCTTGTTGAGCTGACAGCAATTATTCCGTCCAAACCTTCCATGGTGCTTTCTTATTTTCCCAAAGCTCATCAAGTACAATTTTCTCACGTAACGTATCCATAGGTTGCCAAAATCCTTCATGATGATAAGCGTTCAGCTGACCATCCTGCGCTAACTGCTGTAGCGGCCCCTGCTCCAAGATCGTAGTATCGCGATCATGGATGTAGCCGAATACTTCTGGTTGGCAGACCATAAAACCACCATTAATCCAGCTACCATCTCCCTTAACCTTTTCTGCAAAGCCTGTGACGTTGTTTCCCTCTAACTCTAAACGCCCGAATCTACCATCGGGCTGCACAGCTGTAATCGTAGCAAGTCGATTGTTTTCTTTATGATTCCGTACAAGTTGGTCGATATTTATGTTGGCAAGACCATCACCATAAGTCAACATAAATGGATTATTTCCGACATATGGCTCAATTCGTTTGATACGGCTACCTGTCATTGTATTCAAACCAGTATCTACTAAAGTAACCTTCCATGGCTCAACTTTATTCTGATGAACCTCCACACCATTACCCGAAGTGAAATCATAAGTTATCGCTTCAGACATGTGACGATAATAGTTGGCGAAATACTCCTTTATGACATAACCTTTATATCCTAGACAAATGATAAATTCATTATAGCCATATTGAGAGTATATCTTCATAATATGCCATAAAACAGGCTTGTCACCGATTTCAACCATTGGTTTTGGCTTTAAATGTGATTCTTCACTGATTCGAGTACCTCTACCGCCCGCCAAAATAACAACCTTCATGACTTCCCACTTCCCTGTCTTGTAGTAGATGGAGCATATATTCTATTAAGTGTATTGACTTATATCTATTAGAATAGGGACTTCCTTATATACTTTATCGACAAATAGTACAAAATATTAATAGCGTTCATATCCATCCGCCAAGACAAATGGAAGCATGTACTTCATTTTATTTGACACAAAAATGCAACAAAATATTGAACACGTTATTATACCAATAAAAACGTATTAAATCCCGTGAACGTCTACTTCCCCACCGCCGCGAAGTCACCGAAGAGATGTGTCAGGAATATCCCTCGAAATAAACTCTGCAGCTGATGAAAGTTTCACGCGTCGGTTATTACAAGTGGATTCGGTAAACTACTAAAATGATCCTACTCCTGCAGTAGGAGTAGCAACTAGAAGAGCATAATAGGGCCATTCACCTCCTCCATCCACTATAGCTACCTGCTTGTGTTTGTGAATTTGAGCCATGAAAAGCTTCACGTCACCCACAAGAGTGTACACATGGAAAACCAAATAGCCACTCCCAGAGGGTCCCGGAAGCGGTTGTTGCATAAAATGCCTTTTCAAATCTATTTAATAGGAGGAAGACCAAATCGAACATAATCCAACATTATCTAATATGTGTTTGAAAATAGTTTGACAAACTATAAACTAGTACTATATAGTGCTAATATGATCAAAAAAACAAAGACCTCAAATCGCAGCATCGTCATGCGAGTAGCTACAACCCTTTTCCTAGAAAAAGGATACCAAGTCACCAGTATGGATGAAATCGTTGCCGTCAGCAAAGTATCTAAAACCAATATTTATTACCACTTCAAAAGCAAGGAGGAGCTTTTAGCCGCCATTGTCGACCAAATGGTCGATCATTACAACCACATTATTGTTGATATTGTGCAAAAAACACATCTTCCTGTAGTAGAACGAATTGGCGAAATTACGATGCTGCTGTCTGAGCATCAATCTAACAGTTTAGGCGGATGTCCCTTTCTTACGATTTACGTCCAAACATCCCATGAATTTGAGTTTGTGAGGGAGACGATAGGTTCATTTTTCCAAAACCAAATGCACACGATAGAAAATCTACTGCAAGAAGGTATTACACGCAAAGAGTTCAGCAGTCAGCTTCCCCCTTCGCAGCTTGCTGCTCTTATCCTGTCTACTATTGAGGGGGCCCTATTTTTACAACATACTAGAAAAGATCCTTTATTACTGCCTAACATCCTTCAAACTTTGGCTTTTATGCTGAAGTAATTTTTTTACCCACAATTAGTACTGTATAGTACTATATAATACAAAAAATAAGGAGGAAATTAGACGATGAGTACTATTTTTATGACAGGTGGCAGCGGGTTTATTGGACGGCATGTACTGGTGGCATTAGCAAAGGCTAATCATAAGCTCTATGTCCTCGTTCGTTCCAAGGAAAAGCTGATTGAGGCGATGAGAGGAATCGGATGGAACGACTTCTCATTCATAACACCTGTACAAGGCGATCTCACCAAGCCTTCTCTTGGCTTAAACCCTGCCGATCTGCAGCTTTTACACCATGTAGATATCATTATTCACGCTGGTGGCCCAATGGATATTCTTTTAACAGCAGAGGAAGCACAGCAGGTATTTCTAGATGGCGCTCGAGAAATAACCAATATTGCCAAAATGATTCATGATTCTAACCCATTAAAGCACTTTATCCACGTTGTCGGATTCAAATCGCCTTATTCGGAGCAGGATCACGAGAGCCAACGGCATAACGATCAAGACTCTAAAGAACCTCCATATGAAAAAATGAAGTTTGAAGCCGATCTCTTCATTCGGCAGGCGCTACGTCCATGGGGAATTCCTCTTTCTGTCGTTAACCCCAGTGTAGTCATCGGTGATTCCTACACTGGCATTACCGAACAAGTCGGAGGATTAGGCATTCTAGTGGATACCGTACGTCGAAACTTGATGGCTCTGGTCCCTGGTGGGAAGGATTACTGGCTTCCACTGGTGCATGTCGATCACGTTGCGGCATTTATCGCCGCTTTAAGCGCAGAGGAGCGCCCTGTTGATCATACATATTATTTATTGGACCAGAAATCAAATAGCCCCGACATGATAGAACTTACTCGGCTAGTTTCAAAAGAAGTGCGTGTAAACGGTCCGTTTGGTGCTATTCCCCATCGCTTCTTAAAAGCCATCCTGAACCTTGGTGCAGGCAAACTCGTGAACATGCCCAAGGAGTCTATAGATTTTATTGTTAATACTGATTTTCCCGTCTCACCCAAGCTTGCCTTGGCAGAAAAAAACAACCTTGATCTGTCGGTATCACCATCGACCTTGCCTTTTGTCATTTCGGATTTAGATTACCGAATTTCGCATGGAACGATTCATGTACCTCCTCCATTTCGTCTTAATAGAAGAGCAAATCTAGCCACTATCGAAAGGGCAGGGGAAGGAACACCTATTCTAATTCTGCACGGTACATTCAGCACCGCATATAATTTATTGCCGCTGGCAGAGCAATTATCGACAGCAGGCAATCCCATATATTTGATTGATCTCCCTGGATTCGGCCGATCTCCCTTTCACCATAACCCCTCAATTATAGAAGGGTTTGAACAAGCTATCATGGAGTTGATACTCAACATACCATCAGAAGTGATCATCGTGGGGCATTCATTTGGGGGATATCTTGCGGGCAAAGTGATGGAAAAACTGCAAGATCGTGTTCAAAGGGTCCTTTTGCTGCAGCCTGTACTACATGCTATAGGTTCAAACTACAAATCTTCATTTTTGACCCACACTATGCTGCGGCTCATGTCTAAAGCCGCATTAACGAAACAATTATTACATGCTCAAGGCTTTGAGCATATTGAAGAAATTCCAGCAGACTACATCCCTTATATACATGATGAACTGAAATCTGCTCGTGTGCGAAAAACAACAACAGAGGTGATGTCCGCGCTTGCCCAGCCAGGTCATATCACCCTCAACCCCAACAGTTGGGACTATAACAAGGTTTCCATTCTATGGGGCACAAAAGATCATAAATTCGAAATTCCGAACCCTTATCGTGATTTTCGTATTACACACTTGCCCCATGCCCACCAGTTCCCCATTTCACATCCGGAGGATACCGCCCGCTGGATAAGCAAGTTGATAAACAATTAGTAATCACTTTTGCGTGAGCAAAAGCCCCCGATCTTATAGGTCGGGGGCTTTACATGGGGGCAAGGTGATGTGCTGCCGCAAGCTACATGCTCAGTTTATAACCGCAATTCGGACAGAAATTAGCCCCTTCGTTTTTTGCACCGCAGTTAGGGCAGAAGTTGACTTTTTTACCGCCCTCAGAAGAAGGTACCGTAGGAGTAGATTCAGACGCAAGTGGCCCTTTCTGGCCTTGATTCATATTTTTCATCATTTCGTTTGCTATATTCATTCCCATCATCATGCTTGCCATATCCGAAGCAGCCCCACCCCCTGTTACTTTGCCGGACGCAATACCGTCCGTCATACTAACCTGCTGATACTTTTGCAGATTGCCGATCATTTCATGGGAGGCTGTCTTCGTAATCATATCTTGAATCTCTTGAGGATAATTAAAGCTCATGATCTGGAAGCCTGTAATCGTCATCCCATTGTCTATCACTTGCATATCAAGATCTTCACGGATCCCATTGGCTATATCAGAAGCATTCGCCTGTAAATTAAACATATCCTTCCCTTCTCTACTGATCCACTTCATTAACAGTTGATCCAGCACAGACGTCAATCGGATTTTAACATCCTCAACCAAGTAACTCTCTTTAATGCCAGCAACTTTATCAATAAGCGCAACGTAATCGTTGACTTTAAAGTGGAATGTGCCGTTAGCACGAATAGGCATACCGCCTGGTAGTTGTGGGGTCGGGATCAGAATCGGATTCTGCGTTCCCCATTTGACGGTAAATTCCTTTGTGTTCACAAAAAGAACTTCCACCCTCATCCCACTGTTAAATCCAAATTTAAAACCTTTTAATGTGGATAGGAAAGGAATGATATCAGAATCAATCTTATACTCTCCTTCATCCTCAAAAACCCCTTCAATCTTGCCGTTATTTATGAAAATAGCGTCCTGACCTGGGCGAATGATTAACTTACTTCCTTTTTTAACTTCTTCATTGCTCCACTTCCAAAAAATCATGTCATCTCTAAATTCTTCCCATTCTACAACATTCGCAAATTGATTTCTAAAAAAACTCATTCTGTACCCATCCCTTCCGATTCAGTTAAAATGATCCCCTGCTGCCGCTATGTGAGTGACCTCCTGAGGTGGTCCCTCCTCCGCCACTTGAGCCACCATTACTGCTCTTTTCAATTTTTCTTTTTATAGTGTTTGAACGCAGATACCTGTCCTCGCAATCTACAAGGCCTGAGGTAGCTGCATCCTCGTAGGTTCGTGAATTTACGGTTATACGGCCACCCGAACGAAGAACCATCACCGTAACAATAATTCCTCCGAGTATCACTGAAATACCCAATTGAATCCAAACATTATAAAATATGTTGTCCGGATTTACCTCTGGCTTGAACCCCATATATTTATGCGCAGTTTGGATGTATTTTTCAAATGCCAGCTTGTAATCACCGTTTGTTAAATCCGGAGCGATCTTGTCACGTATATGATCAAGCCTCTCGTCATCCAAGTAAAGCTTTGCTTTGTAGAATCCAGCCAAATACAACTCGCGAGAATTCATGTCCAACGTCAAAATCACGGCATTGCCGTGAGGCTTATCGTAACCAGGTGCATGTTCATCGTAAAACTCTTGTGTCATTCTTTTTACATCGGTAGAGGATTCGTTATTGACGGTAACAATTATAATGTCTGTTTCTCTTTCGACTCCGTATTGATTGGCCAGCGCATTAATCTCGTTGTATTCTTCCTGACTGAGCAATACCGCTTCATCATAGATTAACTGCTTAATATTTGTTGTACTCGCTTCTCCCGCTGCCAAATGCATCGGAACAATCAGCATCATGGCGATCAAGAACAGAACTGCAAAGAGTGTATGCTTTCGTCTCACTAAGTTCTACCCCCTATTATCCAAAAGGTCAGCAACTGCAGTACCAGGAAAGAGATACCGGAAATACCTGCAAACCAAGCAGCCACTTTTGCCTTACTAATCGGAGGCTTGCCAACTACCTTTCCCGTTTGGCCATTCATAGCAAAGGTGTATTTTGATTGATTGTAATCATAGTGGATCACCCATACGGGAAGCAGCACATAATCAGCACGCTCTATTGTTGTATCGATTTGCACGTCAGCATAACTTACGCTGGTATATGCATTCGTTGTAGAGTCAATGTAAGCATCGATGTAGCCGTATATTTTATCTTTAGCCCGCGGAAAAAGCTCCTCATCGTTATAACTGTATCTTTCGGCAATGTAGCCGGCAAGATAGGGGGTTTTAAAGCTTTCTAGCTGATCGTAAGCAAAAGGCTCTAATTTATCCATGAGTTCATCATTCATTTTCTCGGCAGCATCAATCGGCACTTTTACATAATCCAGGCAGAGTCTCCGATATATCTGAAAATAATCCGTCTTCGTATACTCGTAGTCACCGCTCGTGTAGGTACTGACTTTTGTCCCACTTCCATGTACCTCGACATCATTATGCAGATCATAGAGCCAAAACGGGACGTACATTCCAGTTATCTCCTTGATTCGATTCGCTGACATAAATCCCCTTGGTGTCAAAGTACCTCTCCTGCACCATTTTCGAAAAGCCATCATCGCCTGTTCTTTACTAATTGTAAATGGAATGATCTTCGCTGGGGCCAGCTTCCCGATCAAACGGTCGCCGAGAACAACTGCCGAACCGCAAAAGCTGCAGCTCGTTGCGCTCGTCTCCGCCTCAGTCATAATGACCGCACCACAACTCGTACAATGATACTCGCGTGCTTCATCTTCTTCTGAAAACACATGTTTTGTGAGAGGATCCGGAATTTGCTCAATGTTGTCTTTTCTTCCACAGCTGTGACAGGACAACATCCCTGTTTTAACGTCAAAAGTCATCCCACTGCCACAGTTTGGACATTTGTACTCGATAACTGGCATCTGCTCACCTCTATGACTAGGGAACTGTTAGTCCTTATTTTTAATTTTCTCTTTGATTGCAGCCAATTCATCTTCTGTTTGCATATGTGTGCTCTTCTCAAATTGTGTGAATAGGTCGTCCAAATTGTCATTGGCTTCTGCTCTAAGCTCCGCTATTGCCATCGCTTCATCGTAGGCTTTATTAACCTCTGCTTCCATTTTCCCGAAAATGGAGTCTCCATCTCCTGAGGGAGAACTAATAGAGTTCATCAGCTCTTGAGCTTGGGCAGCCGTCCACTTCCCATTTAACTCGACACGCCGGGCTTCCAATTGATTACGGAACGATTCGAGTTTATCTTGTATTTGTTTTATGCTTGCTGCGTTTGAAGATATCAAATCATAAGAAACTTGTAATTGATGTTGTTTCTCTGCCTGTACTCTCTTTCTCTCCAGGAACTTTTTCGCATCCCCCTCATTCCCGTCAGCTACTGACTTCTCAGCATAACGCTGCAGCTTGTCTATCTCCGTTTGGCATTCATCTAATGCTTTTTTCGACCTTCTCTCATCCGCCAATACAGAGGCTGTTTCCGCTTTCACTTTTCTTAGTTCATCGTTCAAGTTCCGCATATATTCATCGACAACTTTAATCGGATCTTCTGACTTATCCAACAAAGAGTTAACGTTAACTTTCATAACCTCTCTGAACCTCGACAAAATTCCCATGATGAGTCCCCCCTTGAAAAGATTTCATCTTCATATCATACCTCAATTAAGCCAGAAAGGATTCATTTGAAGAGATTTTCGTGCCGCGAGTTGAAAACAGCCGCTGTCAATTCCCTTGTCGAACCACTGCCATTGTCTCATCATCATGCTTACAAGTGACGTGCCACAATCCAACCTTATCTGGTTTTCTCCAAGTATGCAAAAAAAGCACCTATACGGTGCTTTCCTCGATGATCATCTTCTACCACCCGTTAAACAGAGGATGGGGTCCGGCATGGGTAGGATTCATCCCCTATTTACTCGTCTTCTAAACTGTAGGTAATCCAATCTTCTGGCATACCACCCATCTTCTTATAGAATGCTTGTGCACGTTTGTTACTGCTTGCCGTGTCCCATACCATAGAAGCGTAATCATGTGACATTCGATATGAATTGCATGCTTGGAACAAACCGGCCCCTACTCCTTCACCACGCTTGCCTTCCACAACATACAAGTCGTTCATGATCGCAATCTTGTGTGCTTTGATTGTACTGTATGTGAAATAGAGTGTTGCAAAGCCTACAAGTTCCCCATTCTGCTCGGCAACAAATTGAATGCCTTCCTCTTCTCGATACAGCATCTGGATTAGACCGAATAGGCTCTCCTCCGCAGGGCGGGGACATTTGTAAAAGTCAACGATATACGCCTGCATAAGCAAGCTGAGCGGGTGGATATCCTGCTGACCCGCTTTTCGAACCACATAATTATCCATACTTCGCCTCCTCATTCTGGTGTATTTCAAGTACTAGCAGCAAGGGGATGCGCAGGCTAATAATAACCGCTACATGCTCTGTCGTAGCGCACGCCGAGTCGAGTTGAACTTGTGCCCCATTCCAATTCTCCCCTTACGATAGGACAACAAATTTTGACGTGATTTTAACTGGAAGTGATATAATTGTAATATCTTACTGACCCCATTTGTAGTGTCAACTCCTAATAATATTATAGGGTCAGATTGAATGATCAGGAGGGTTATCATGGTCGATATCACACTGCTGCTGGATGTAAACGCTAGAGAACCGTTATACTGCCAACTGTATCAACACATCAAAAATGATATTATAAGCGGCAAGCTGGCCGCTAAGACACGATTGCCTTCCATCCGTGCGCTTTCATCCCATCTCCATATTAGCCGTAATACGGTAGAACTCGCCTATCACCAATTGATAGCCGAAGGCTATGTTCAAAGCAGGCCGAGAAGCGGGCTGTTTGTCATTCAATTAGAGCATGAGAAGCTGCCTGCTCCCTCTCCAGTGCGTAGTAAATCCTTTGAATTAAGCAAGCATGACCGGCCTGTAGTACAATATGATTTTCGATATGGCGATGTGGACGTTTCGCACTTTCCGGTTTCCACTTGGCGCAAGCTGTCCAACCAGTGCTTACAACCCGAAGAAGTGGAGCTTTTCTCTTACGGGGATTCTCAAGGCGAATATGAACTTCGCTTTGAAATTACGAAGTACCTATACCATTCAAGGGGGGTAAACTGCTCGCCTGATCAAATTATAATTGGAGCAGGCACTCAGTATCTACTGGGCATGTTATCCCAGTTAGTTGGAGCTAATGGGCGCAGCATTGGAATGGAAGAACCCGGCTATAATGGGGTTAGAGCCATTTTTCAACATTATGGATTCAACGTACACCCCATTCCACTGGATCAAGACGGGCTTAACATTTGCAAGTTATATGAGAGTAAATCTAAATCCGTCTACATTACCCCATCCCACCAGTTCCCATATGGAATGGTCATGCCATTCGCCAAGCGAATGCAATTGTTGAAGTGGGCAAAAGAGCAGAACGGTATTATTATTGAGGATGATTATGACAGCGAATTTCGTTACGTTGGCAAACCAATTCCTTCTTTACAGAGTTTGGATCCTCATCAGCGCACCGTTTATTTGGGAACCTTCTCAAAATGTCTTCTTCCCTCTCTGCGCATAGCGTACATGGTGCTGCCTCCAACTTTGCTGGAGCTTTATCATAAACAAGACTACCAATTGTATGACCAGACCGTGTCCAGGTTTCACCAAAAAACGCTGGAGTTGTTTATGAGGCGTGGTCATTGGGAAGCCCATATTCGAAAGATGCGTACTGTATACCATAAGAAGCATTCCACGTTGATTGCGACTATTCATGAGGTGATGGGTCAACACACTACAGTGATCGGACAAGATGCTGGCCTGCATATTTTATTGCGTGTACATAACGGCATGAACGAGTCAGAGCTAATCCATGCCGCAGCAAAGGTAGGCGTTAAGGTTTATGCTGTGTCCCCTTTTTGGATTTGTCCACAGCAAGCCGATACATCGATGGTTCAAATCGGCTTTGGCGGGTTGAGCATTGAGGATATCGTAAAGGGAGTCCATGCTCTGCAACGTGCTTGGATTAGTAAGTATTTGTTGTAATGAACATGCTCCTATTTTGCAAGCTGGCTGCTTTGATAGGTACTGTATGCGTGAGTGCCCAAAGGATTAGAAAGTTGATCATATGCTGCTGATTGAGATATGAATTTCTTGATGCCTCGATAACCGAGTACAGCAAAAATCCACAACCTGATATGGCTGCGGATTTGCATAATAAAGGAGAGGAGCAATAGTCCTCTCTGAAGAAAACTTCACCAAGATACTGCGGGTCTAGTTACAGTTTTGATGTCACTAAAAAGAACTTAGTGTAATATCAAGTAATAAATCGTGGACTAGATCTAATTTTCATTGGCTGCTGTTTAGTCGGATTCTGTACCTCCAGTGTTCACACGCCTTTTTGCTCCACCAACATGATATGGCATTCCTTTTCGGCGGAAGGCTTCATCTCAATTCCCTTCGGAACAATAAACATCTCACCCTTGGAAATTTTCACCTGACCATCACGAAAATCAAGGATCATCTCCCCTTCGAGCGCGATAAATATCTTATCTGTATCTTCATGAACATGCCATTCAAAATCCCCAGCAATCTTAACGAGTTTACATTGATAGTCATTCATTTCACCAATGACTTTTGGAGACCAAAGATCGTTGATTTTAGATAGCTTCTCATTCAGATTAATAGCTTGATAATCCATAACAATTCCCCCTCAGCCTTTTAAAGTTTAAGCAAAGCATTCTTTATATTTTGTAAAGCATATTCGATAGCTAATGGGCCGCCAGTTATAGCGGAAGTATCCATTAAATAGATATTGCCTTTCTTTACGGCATCCAGATTGTTCCATACTTTACTTTGTTTTAATTCATTCATTAATGTTTCCTTTTTTGTAATGTCACCTATCAGGAAAATATGGTCTGCTTGAACAGTTGACATTCCTTCAAACGCAGTAAATTCATTATTAGTACCTTTAAAGGTATCATCTGGTGTAAGCCCCAGTCCCTTTTCTTTATCAAACGCAAGTATATAGACAGGATTACCTTCACCTAGAACATTATAAGTTTTTCCATCCCAAGACAATATAAGGGCTACTGACTCTCCTTGAATCGACTTTAAGGCTTCACGTCCAGTTGTGATTTCGTTCATCATTTTATCAATTACTTTTTCCGCTTCGGCTTCTTTTCCAATAATCTTAGCTACTGTACGGAGCCCATATTGCCAGTTGTCATAGATGTCTTTAGAGTTCAACGTAATGACTGGCGCAACTTTTTCTAATGAGTCATAATTTTTTTCATGATGTTCTGTGGCTAAAATATAATCAGGCTCAATAGATAAAATTTTTTCAATACTGGGAGACAATTTATCTCCTAATTCCTCAGCTGAATCCAGCTTTCCCTTTAAGTAAGATAAAGAGGACAGAAACTCTTTATCAGTAGAAGCAGCAGGCGGCTCACCTAATGCAACTAAAATTTCAGGATAAAAATACCATAAAGATGCTATTTTTTCTGGTTTTTTCTTGATCACAAATTCTTTACCTAAGGCATCCTTAAACGTTCTTGGCCAATCAGTTGCAGCTGCATTGACTGATGATGCAGATGCACCTTCTGTTGTTGATCCTTTGTTTTCAACAGGTGCTTCATTACAACCTGCTAATATGCCTGCTAATAATAACATTGGGATTAGCAGGCCTTTAACCTTTTGCATACAGGATTCCTCCAACATGATGTTTATTCCGTTTGCCATAAGTATAGTAAAGTCGTTTTTAGATTAGAATGGATGCCTGTTGAAATTGGCATGGATTATTAATGAATTTCTCACGATATTGAGTAGGAGAAATACCAAGTTGTTTCTTGAACACTCTACTAAAATAAAAAGGATCAGCAATTCCAACAGTTTGTGCAATTTGTTGTACAGGTGCATCACTTGCAAATAGCATTTCTTGCGCCATGTTTATACGATATTTTAATAAATATTCTGCTGGTCCCATACCTGCATGTCTCCTAAATACATAAGAAAGTCGATTTCGATTTACGTTATTTTGTTCAGCAAGCGATGCTATTGTAAGGCTTTGATCATAGTATTCATGAATATAATTAGACACTCGTTCGAATAAAATATGTGATTCATAGCTATTTTGCCTATTATCGACACATAATAAGGCTTCATTCAGTACATCGCGAAACAGCATTTCGGTCTGAAACATCGAAATACCTCCGCGCTGATTATACACATGCCAAAGACGCATAATTAACTCGATAAGACGAGGAGATTGTCCCGTTAATAACTCAAAATGCTGATGGGAAAAGCTTGACTCTTCTAGTTCTGAGCTGCATATCCGGTATAAAACAAGAATGTACTCCCAGTCCGTGTTGCCAAACATTTTGTGGGCTAGTTTCATTTTTGGACCCCCATGCACCACTTTTCCTGGCGAAAAGATATATGGTGTGCCATTAAATTGAAATTGTGTCTTCCCCGTAAGTGGAAACACAAATCCAGGCAGAGAGTCTGTATAATCAGCGTGAGGCACACCTGGATTTCTAGCATATCGATATATTCCTTCTACTTGAAAAGGAATGTGCGCAAAATGCGCTGCTAATTGATTAACGTCGATTTTCACATTGCATACCTCATTTTAATAGTCGTTTGTTGGGCAACCCTGAAATCGATTGTGTACTCCTGTGAAGCTCTTGATTACAAGCAGTACATACGATTCAACAAGCTGCTGTTGAAAACCGCTTTCAGGTCGGTTCCCCTCCCCACATATCCCATCTAATAGCCGTAATATTCCGGATCACTTCCTTCAACTGGGCTGTATAAACTCGGAATCAATTAAAGGTTGCCGCCTGTGTGCGAGAGGGTGAGCATGATGATACTCCTTAATTTTCACATTATTGATAATGATTATCGTTGTCAAGTTATACGGGCAATAAAAATGCCGAACTCGGCTAATATTCAAACAACAGGGTAACGACATACCCAAGGTAGAAAAAATAAGGAGGGATTAACCTCCATATCCATACGTTAAGCGATTAGATCCAGCCACTTGACTCTCCCCTTGACTGGAACGTTATACTCGCTAAAGGGAAGAGAGAATAGCCATATTAAATGTAACAAGGGGAAGTGTCCATGTTTAAAATAAGTGAATTTTCGAAAATTAGCCAAGTTTCCGTCAAAACTCTTCGTTATTATGATCAATTGAATTTGCTCAAACCCGCTCACACTGACAAATTTACAGGGTATAGATATTACTCGGCTGACCAAATGTTTCAGCTCCATCGTATTATGGCATTTAAGGAATTGGGCTTCTCACTGGATCAAATTCGACAGCTGCTGGGTGAGGATATTTCGCTCGAACAAATTAGAGGGATGTTTAGAATCAAGCAGAGTGAGATCCAAACAAATCTGGATAAAGAACAAGCCAGGCTCGATCGAATAAAAGATCGTATTTGTTCCATTGAAAAGGAGGAGAATAGCCAAACTCCGCACGAAGTTGTGCTAAAAGAAGTGAAATCGCAACTTGTGATATCTTACCGAAAAAAAGCCGCACTTTGCCAAATTCCTGATATTTTCCAAGAGTTAGATAGTCATTTAGAATGTTATCAACCGTCAGCTCGATCCAAAATGGTTCTTTGGCATGATTGTGAGGAAGATGATGAAGAGATTGATATTGAAGTAGCACGTCTGATCACACATCCAATTCCTAGTAATTCTCCTTTTATAGTCAAACAATTGCCTGAAGTTCCAATGATGGCCACGCTGATCCATCATTGCTGGACAACAAGGCGTTGCACCGCAAGTACGGAGTTGGCGTTATGGATTGAGCGAAACGGTTATCGAATGAAGGAGAACGAGCCGCGACGCGAGATTTGTATTCCTCATGAGAACTTAAGTGATCCAGAAGCTTACGTTGCAGAGGTTCAAATTGTCGTCGAGCGAGCTTGACTGAAGATCATGAGAAGGAGATAAGAATTTGACTAGACAACAAATGCTTTTGACTATGAATTTATTTTTATTGACCTTTGTTCTGGGAACGAGTGAATTTGTCATTGTTGGTCTCCTAACTGAAGTTTCATCCGATTTAAATATCACGATTTCAACAGCAGGAGCTTTAGTTTCGGTGTTTGCCATTTCATTTGCAATAGGTACACCTATTTTTACGGCCATATTTAGCCGGTTCTCAAAGTACCCACTAATGCTTGCTTTAATAGGGGTATTTATTGTAGGTAATCTGATAACCGCAGTATCTAGTTCATATGAGCTTCTTCTTTTTTCTAGAATTATCACAGCTGTTGCAACTGGAGTGTTAATTTCACTGGCAATGGCAGTTGCAAGTGAAGCCGTGTCTTCTGAAAGGAGGGGCACGGTGATTTCAATCATCTTTGCGGGCTTTACAATTGCAAGTGTAATCGGGGTGCCCCTTGGCACCTATATCGGCCAATGGGGCGGTTGGCATATGGCCTTTTGGTTTACTAGCCTATTAGGAATCGCTTCACTAATCGCAAGTTCAGCGTCCATCCCCAAAGGACTGAAAGGATCAAAAAGCTCCTTAAAAAAACAGATTGGCCTATTGACTCATTCTCGAATCATAATCGCATTCTTAATACCGGCATTGAGCATCGGAGCGACCTACACTGTATATACGTATCTAACTCCTCTGCTGCAAAAAGTGATCTCTGTTCCAGATCAATATATTAGTCTTGTATTTTTACTTTACGGAGTTGTATCTGTCTTTAGTACGTTAATTGGTGGTAAATTAGCAGCTAGCAATGGGATAGCTAAGCTCCGGTATGTGTTTCTTGTTCAAGCGGCCATTCTCATTTCGCTTTACTTTTCATCCAATTCGATTGTAGGGGGATTAATTAGCATATCATTGATTGCCCTGGTCGTTTATACAATCAATTCCACTATGCAATTGTATTTTTTAGATTTGGCAGATCAGCATTTTCCATCAGCAAAAGACCTGGCTTCATCATTAACGCCTGTATCAGTCAATGTCGGAATTGCGATTGGGTCCTCCCTTGGTGGAGTAGTCACAACAAGCATGGAACTAATCGATGTTTCCTGGATCGGAGGGATAATTGCTATAGCTGCCTCAATACTGACCTTTGTCAGCTATAACTTAGACAAAAAGACTCTTGTTGATAGCAGGTTGTCCGCTTAACGGGAAAAAATATGGAATAAAGGTTGTATTGTTAATTTAATAAACCAACGGCAGTCTAAGACTATATTCTTCTTGTATTAGTCCACCGTTGGTTCTTACACTGGACTACTCTAAAACTTTCTTTGTGAAAACTGCCGAAATTATGATGTATAATGTTACCCTTGTTTTTTTAAAAGCATAATAATTTCTAATTCGTCAATATTTTAGTAAAAACACCATTTCAATACGTTCAAAACTACCATTTCTCATCCAGTGATTCCTTACTATCTACCTTTAACTCGGGCTTGGCCCATAGGTTCCCTCGGATGTGAAGCGGCCTATACCTTTCAGGGTAGCATCAAAGAATTGAAGAATAAGCTCATTCTCTGTTTCGATACAGTAATATGAATCGATATCTGCTTTACCGCCTTGCAGCATATTAGCAAGTAGAGGGGAGACAAGCGGTAAATCCGTCAAACTTAAATGCTTTGCGCCTTGAAAGTGAACAGTATAGGCCTCTTTGAAATAATTATTTGTCAATCGGTTTGCCGCATACACAGAGTTAGTATCGAGTTGTTTCCATACATCATCGGAATAAATGTTTAGCAACGGAATCGTATACGCTTCATCTTTTGCCTCAAAATCATCCCTCTTTTGATTGTAAGCAAGCTCGCTAAAAAACGGGGCGTCAATATTGACAACCGCGCTTACATCTTTACGCTCTCTACCTACCCAGACACTTGCCGCTCCACCCATGGAGTGTCCGAACACCCCTATTTTATCTTGATTGATTTGCTGATACACAGGGTCTTTGTCATTCTTGGATTTTTCAATAATAGTATTAATGACAAAATTCATGTCGTCCGTTCGCAATTTCATCCACTTTTGAATGAGTTGATAGAGTTCAGCCTTCGTGTAAATGCCTTCTTTATTGGAATCCCGGAATTCCTTCATATATTCTGAACTAATAAGAGCAATTGACCCGTTGTCCGCGACTGTATAAAAAGAATGATAGGAATGATCGATCGAGCATACGACATAACCGTGGCTCGCAAGCTCCATATAGGTAGAGGTGTTGCTTTCCTTAATACCGTTGGCACCATGGGAAAATACTAAGAGCGGATAGGATTCATCAGCATTTTTAGGATACCAGAATTTAACATTTAAAAATCTGTTTTTACCGGTATCCTTGAATTCTTCCATGCGGCTCTTATCTGTATAGGTGTAAGTTGCTGTCGCCACATCATAAGAGCCAGTAACTTGCGGTGATTTATACTGCGGAAACACAAGTATAGGAATAAGCGTAAATACTAGCATTAGTGTCATAAAGACGCCTTTTCCAATTATGCGGGAAGTCTTATACTCCCGGTTGTTAAGGTTATTGCGAATCAGGGAAATCGTTCCAATTCCTGCTAGTATGAACAGGAATATGGCAAGCAGTACCCAGCGGAAGCTCCAAACGATCACTGATGAAAGTATAAGAATTACGAATACGAAGAATGCGGCAATTCTGACCCCACTCCTTAGCTTCTGGTGGCTTTTCTTCGATACAATACAGTACATGGCGAAAGCAATCTCGAAAATCAAAATGATAAAAAATAATAAGTTGCCCATCGTGTTGCTCCTTTCGGGTTCTAGCTAGTTTTTAGTAAACCCAGCATACAAAACTGCCGAAAGGATGTATATTGAATCGAAGTAAGCTGTATCTACAGGCCACTAAGTTGCAAAAACGGCGAAAAGCCCTAGACTCACCACCTAGTTTTCTTTCTTCAAAAACTTTAATCCTTCGTTTATTTCTTTGGCTATCTTTTTATCATTGCTCCATGAGAGCAGACGAAGAATGACATAGATTACGACGATTTGTAATGCTAAAATGAGGGCTTCAGATGCGCGGTGGATAATACCCAAAATAGCTGCAAGAGAGATCAATATCGTCTCTAAAGCCACGAAATGAATGGCCACTCTTATGTACATGTTCATCTCGCTTATATTGTGAAGTGGAGACAAAATAAATCCAACCAATACACTTAAAAGTGAAAAAAACATGATGATATAGATTGACCCCAAATCAAAGGACATGTCCGGGTAATACAACTGTCGCAACATCGTAATCATAATGATGATGGATGCAAAGATGATTAAGAAATTCTGGATCCCCTTTTTAATAAATTCCTGCAGTTTCACATTTGTTCCTCCACTCATATTCCAAGCATATGTTTAAGAACAGGGACATACTGCCTAGAGATAACAATACGTTCCCCATTATTGAGTACGGCTTCAAATCTGCCGCTTAATGATGGACGAATGTATGAAATATGGATGATATTCAAAATTGTAGATTTGGATGCACGGAAACATTTCTTTTCTTTACACAATTCCTCTAACTCGTAAAGCTTTTGTTTGACTTCAAAAACGTTATCCTTGCAGTAAATAAAAACCTTTCCGTCGACGGCCTCAAAATAATAGATATCGGTCAGTTTAATACGGTGAACTCTATCGTCATGATATCCCAGCAGGGTCAAACTTTCCATTTTTAACTTGTCTACGATTTCGTGGACTTTATCATTTACCTCATGACATCGGATAAGAATTTCCTCTTCTAGGTCTTTGCCGATCTCTTGGATTGAAACTTTCATGAACTCACTCGCTCGCATCGTCATATATGATTTTTGCCACGGTCTTGTACACCGCAAAGAAAGCATCTAAAACTTCGGGATGAAGATTCTCTATAGCATACTATCCTCCTAACTTAAACCGCAACAATAGGCTTTATTTTGAAAATGTATAATTTATCACAAATTTTTAATACTAAAGCAGGAGAATCCAATGGAAAAACATAATTAAGAGAAACGATAGTTCAAATCTAGGAGGTAATTATGAGCAGATTAGTTCATTTTGAGATTCATGTCGATGACATGGAGCGTGCCAAGAAGTTTTATGGAGAGGTATTCGGATGGACATTCCAGGATTGGAGCAGTTATGCTGGCATGCCTTATTTCGGAGCTGTGACGGGCAATGAAAATGAACTTGGAATCAACGGAGCTTTGATGCAGCGCCAAGGTCCTTCCCCGGAACCATGCCAGCCTGTAAATGGCTATGCATGTACAATGGGCGTAGCGGACTATGATTCTTCTGAAGCCAAAATTCTTAATCATGGAGGCAAGGTCGCATTGCCTAAATATGCTCTTCCTGGTATGGCGTGGCAAGGTTATTATCTAGACACTGAAGGCAATATTTTTGGTATTCATCAACCAGATGAGGACGCAAAATAGACTTTACGCTATATATCTTATTAAACATCGTAAAACCCAGCCCCATGCGGACTGGGTTTTACGATGTTTAATAGGCGATGACGTTTATAGTGGCCGGATGTCGATGCCGTAATCGGCCTCTATGCCATCCCTTTGGTCACCCGACTACAAATTGCAGCTCCATTTTAAATCTCATACAGGTGTTACTCCTGATCTTATCTTGTAGAAATAAAATCTTTATATGTAATTATCATATGAACTATACCAAAAATAACAGTTGGTACTATGGCAAAATAATTATAGAGCCATATTTCCGCTAATATGAAATAAATAACTGGGAATATCGCCATACATAAAAGTACAAGTATATTTTTATGTCCAGTAAATAATAGAATCCATAACACATAATAAGCAATCAAAAATATTGCCATACCAATTAGGTCATTACTTTTGAAAGGTATCGTTTGTGTTGATACAACCATCACAAGAAGAGCCATGTAAACAAATTGGCTTCCATGCTCTATGAAATCTAATACTTTATGACTTCCTTTGGCCCCTCCTATTGATATTAAATTTGGAATAGTAAAATAAAGTATGTTAGGGATCATGGGTAACAAGACAACCAAAAAGCCTTTCCAAGAAAACCCCCAATAAAAATCCATGCAAACTTGCTCCTTTCGAGCAAAATATAAGTAGCCTCAACCTATGAAAACAACTTCACTCTGCCACAAAAAATATATTTTCGCAATGATACTTCCCCCATTATTTTGTAATATTAAGCCCTATCAAAGCATGACTTACTTAATGGGATAAGCTGTCTGACCTCTGCTAGAGCCTGATCGGTTTACCCAACCCATTCGAGTCCGAATAAGCAAAAAAGGCGATCTTGTAAGATCACTTCATAGCTCATCTCACACTTCCTGCACGCGGGCGAACCGCTGTCCGAAGATAACGCAGCACAGGCATCTACGATATAGTTACAGTTATGAGGCCACCTTAAATTTGAACGACCGGCCATCATAAACAGTTGCTTCTCCCTTTTTACCGGATCTCCCTCGTGTCATTCTGTTAAAAGAATGGAGACCCGCGTTCTTCATCGAGCACTCAGATCTTCACCCCCTTATAGGCTTCTGCATATGATGGAGAAAATGAACGAATCTAAAATGGAGGTCATGACCATGAGTTTGCAACAACAGGGGCATCAAGAACAAGCACTGTATCAAATGGATCCAACTACTATGCACAACTTAAAATCCATACAAGATCACATAGGGGATATTTGCAATAACCATGTTAATAAACTTGTCCGAGTAGAGACAGTGGATGGCGATGTTTTTGAAGGGTTACTTATCCACTGCGAAAGAGGAATTTTATACTTAAGACTCCCTAGCCATGGGCCTAGTCGCGGATTAGTCCCAAATTTCCACAATGATTTCATTTTGCCCCTAGTGCTGTTCAATTTACTCGCCATTTCATTAATATAAGCATGATCAAGCTTAATCCTCTAATTAAGGAGTGAAATCTTATGGCATTTACACCGCCTCAAGGACCACAAGGAACACAGCAGCCACCATCCTCCCCTCCTCCACAATTCACACCACAGCAACCCGCTGCTGCTGCGTTCGCCATCGACCCTGGAGCAATTTCCGGTTGTTTATTCCGCAACACATTTGTGTGGTTGAGAAATGGGAACGCGTTCTGGTTCTTCCCAACCTTTGTAGGACGTACATCCGTTGCGGGCTTTAGATGGACCGGTCGAAGATGGATGTTTACTGGGGTCGATCTAAGAAGCATTGTGTCATTTACATGTCTATAGAGAAGGAAATAGTAACCCAGTACCTTTTCGGTGCTGGGTTATTTGTATAATAAAAAAGCGAGTTGACTACTTTTATTGCATATTGGGGGACAATTAACCGTATCATTTCATGCGGAGCTAAACACAATACCATACTATAGTGAAAAATCGGTAACGCCCTTCTTATATGCATATTTCAGAGTATATATTTCTTCATTGCCATAAGGCATTGTAGCGATTTTTATACGAGTATAATCAAGCCTGCTATCTCTTAAAACTCTTTTCACCAAGGTAATACTCCGTTCTTCTTCCGTAACAACACAAAATACATTAAGAGCATACTTTTTCGGGTCGGAAATGCATTTCCCCATATCTGAGCCATCAACATAGCCTAGGTTAGCATCTGCTAGAGATATCTCCAAGTATTCCATTACTTTATCTCTTAACCAGTGGTCACGTTGACTACCCTTGGCACTTTTAAGTGGATATTGTACCACTAACCAGAATTTTTCACTCATTCAGATTTACCAGCCAATCTACAGTTTATATATTTCATCCTATCCCGTGAGCGAAGACTCAGAGTTACCAATGAATAATTTCATATTAATAATTATAACAAAGACACTTTGTATTAGAGGATGCTTATTTCTCGATAACGTTCTTAGCGGTTGGATATCCATGCCGTGCTCGTTCACAGATGCAATCTTCTGACGCTTCCCACTATTTCTTTGCGTGCGGGACTGAACCCCTGACAGGGGCTACTCCCATTTTCTACTCCACATTAAAGAACACCCAGACCTCATGAACGGGGGGCAGTCCCATTGAACTACCCAGGGGCTTTTTCCAATGTCTATTCTAAGGGGTGCACTTCAGTCCGCGGATGACTACAAGAAGTGGACAGGATTCAGAGCAGAGTTCGGTCACTTGTGATTTCGTATTATTGAGTTTCCTAAACTAGCCGCAAGGTAAACAGGCACTTCCATCTTCTTTCCCCTTTACTTTTTGAGGCAAAATCTTCAATTGATATTATATTCCTATTTCCCTCATTTTCACCATTACTTTCTCGATCCTGCCATCCATATCCGCTCCATCAAACTTCGGAAGCTTTAGTTCACTTACGATTGATCCGTCGCGCATAAACATAATACGCTCCGTCCGCGCCGCAACCTTGGCGTCATGAGTTACAAGCATAACCGCAGTACCTTCCGCATTGATTTCGGAAAATATGTCCATAATGTCCTGCGCAGATTTTGAGTTGAGCGAACCCGTCGGCTCGTCACCGAAGATTATTTTTGGGCTATTCATAAGCGCTCGGCATATTCCCGCGCGCTGAAGCTGACCTCCAGAGACCTGTGTAATGTCGCGCTTTTCAAGCTCCGTAATGCCTACCTTTTTCATAAGCACTCTTGCCTTCTCCGAAATTTTTGCAGCGTTTTTTCTGTTGTCGCGCATTGACGGAAGAATGATGTTATCGAGGATATTCAGATTTTTCAGCATAGTCGGCTGTTGAAATACAAATCCCATTTTTAGTCTGCGTATATCTGAAAGCTCATTCTCCCCGACCGCCGATAAATCCCTGCCGTCAAAAACGACCTTTCCGTCATTAACGCCATCCATTCCGCTTAGTGCAAACATTAGTGTTGATTTTCCCGACCCCGAAGGGCCCATAACCGCAACGAATTCGCCCTCGTTTATGTAGGCAGACACTCCATCGAGAATATTGCGCTTTTCATCGCCCTGGCCGAAAGATTTTACAATTTGATCACCGATAATAATCTTCTTCATATGCCTACTCCTTTATATTTTCAGGAATTTTTATTTGTCCCGCGCCTGATGTGCCGATCATTGTTGCGATAAGTACCGAGCATATCATCATTAATGGACTAAACAGATACGCCGAAAGCGGATTGATCGCAAACTTAAACGTAGACGCTCCAAAGGAGGAGATCACCGTGCCCGCAAGTATCTCTCCGAGAGTGTTAGCCAGAAGCGTGCCGAGAATAATTCCGACAATCAGAACGAATACCGAACGCGAAACATACTGTGCCTTAATATCCGAGTTTGTAAAACCAAACGCTTTCATGACGACAATGGAATATCTGTCTTTTGTGACAAGCATCTTCATAAACAACAGTGTAACCAGTACCGTGATAATGAGGGCAACGGCAATTGCGGCACTGGAGGCCTCTCTGACGGAATTTATTATCGAATCGAATGTCTGTGTAACAAATTCATCAATATCTGAAATCTTTGCAAAAACAAACCTGCCCGCATATTCCGAAGTTCTTTCTTTGACAAGAGATTTATCCGAAAGCTCTGCGCAGATAATACTCCACATAATGTCTGCCGAATTATCGGTAAAAACCGCCTTTGCGGTTTTGCCGCCGTTGGTAATGTCAGAATAAATTCCGCTTATCTTGAGATTATTCTCTTTCCCCTCAATCACTAGCGTAATGATATCACCGACCTTTTTGCTCAGCTCATTAGCGTTTAAAGCCGAAAGTGCAATTTCATTTTCTTCAGAGGGTGCTCTACCCCCGGAATATGCTATAGGAAATATCGAATGGTCGCCGAGTTCAACTTTTATATTTTCCTCCGATCCGTTTTCCGTTTTTGCTTTGAATGCTTTTGTTGTAAGGATGGCATACTTTGAAATGGCACTGTCACTGTTCAACTTTTTAATAATTTCAGCGGCTTTTTCAGAGATATTGTCGGTCTGCTGAATATCCATGCGCATATCGTAGTTCCCAATCCCCATATATTTGATAAAGCTTTTTGAGGAAATCGTGTTGTACAGGTTCTGCGGAACAATAATGATAAATGCCGAAATCACCAACACCGCAAGCATTGTGGAGTAAAGTCTTTTCCTTGCGAGAACATCTTTGATACCGAGAAAAATATTTGTGTGCAGCAGCCTGTTTCCGCTCAGGCAAAAACGCTTTGCTCCCGCGTTTTTCTCCTGTGAAGTCCCAAAACGTATTGCTTCCGCAGCGGATATTTTCCGAAAGCGTCTTAGCACTCCACTTACATAGGCAGTAATTGCAAGGAACACAAGCAGTATGCCGATTATTCCGAAAAGCAAGGCAAAAGAAGAGTTTTCGCTTTCGCCCATGTAAAGCCGTATATTTTCAAGAAGCATACCTTTGAACATAATCGAAAGTGCAAAACCGAGAATACTGCCTACCGCCGCAATCGCTGCATACTTCGCAAGATAAATCTTCTTTATGTCGGAAACACGCAACCCTATTGCCTTCATAACGCCAATTTGGCAGTAGTCTTCTTCAATCTTCGCAAGAAGCGTAAAGCGTATGCACATAAATGCGATTGCAACGACAAGTGCGCTTACAAGAAGTATAACCGCAATCATGATCCCGTCTGAAAGTGCGTTCATCATTTTGAAAAGTCGATATGTAACCGTTGGTCCGTTCGCCTCAAGTCCTGCGGAAGCATAAGCAGTCTCAAATGCGCCAAGCGCCGACAAATCCTTTAATCTGAACTCAATCAGATGCTCCGTACTTCCAAGGTTTTTTATTTTCGTGTAATCATTTTTACTGACAAGAAATCTTTTTGAGGCGGAGAGCGTGGAATTCATCTGCGAATCTCGGAGAAATCCCGCAACGGTAAATTCCTTTCCGCTTATTACTGCCCTATCACCGACCTTTGTGGTCTTGTCCCTCATATAGCTTATTGGAACATAAAGTTCGCCGTCGGTTACGTTTATGATGTTTCCGTCAAGATCAAGAAGATAATCGAATTTTTCGCTCTGTATGCTGAAACCGTTATCCTGAGCACTATTTGCAAGCGAACTATCGCCAAAAATAATCTGAGCACCGTCCATGTTGAGAAATTCAATCACCTGAAAATCATCGACATTGTTATTTTGCTTCGCAAAAGATGTAAGCCGCGCAATATCAATTTCACCCGAATGCATCTGCATAAAATGCGGAGTTTTAGCTTGTTTCATAAGCGTATCTAGCGCACCCGAAAGATTGACGACGAGTATAGCCGCGAGCGAAACAAGCATAGCCGAGGCAGCGACAAATATGATTGTTGTCAGCGTAATTGCCTTGCTCTTTAAAATGTCATTACGGATTATTCTGTTATACATAATTCACCTCTGTATTCAAGCTTTTTAACCGATTTCAAGTTGTACAGAATTACTGAAGTAACACATAACAAAATCCCAGCGATAATAATGAGCAATCCCATACCTCTGCCAATGCCAATGCCTTTCCGTCTGCTCAAAACATAAACCCCGAGCCCGAACGCTGTAAGCCCGCTTCCTATCGCTGAAGTAAGCTGTACTGACCACAGAAGAAGAAATTTTCGCGAATTATTCATTGCTGCCAAACATCTGCATAACGACGGACATTAGACTTCCACTTTCGGCACCAAGCAGCCTTTCTACGTTGAAAACAAACGCATGCATGCGTGAAGCGCGCTCCTCGTTCGTCATTTCAACCATATCATCATCAAAAACGGTATTCATATATACCACAACCATTTCCATGCATTCATACGGGAACGGCGTGCTGAACAAGCCTTGCTCAATGCCCTCGCGGATTACTCCCGTCAGTATCGGGGGAACGCCGTTTATGATGACCTTTTGTATTTTCTGATGCATAAGCGCGTTCTGCGGCTTGTGCATGTGCTCCAAAATTTCTTTACTACTTCCGTCACTTATGTTCAGGGCCATTACAACTCCAATAATGCGCTCGTTTAAGGGAATACTCTTGTCTACGCCAATTTTCTGTGCCGCACTTAAGAGACGAACACTATACCGCTCAATAAGAGCGTTCATAATATCCTCCTTCGACTTGAAGTGATGATACAGCGTTCCTCGCGCAATTCCGACCTTTTCGAGAATATCGTTTGTACTCGTGCCGTCAAAGCCTTTCTGCCCAAAAAGCTTATCCGCCGCGTCAAGTATTTCGTTCCTGCGTTCCTCGGCTTCTTTGACAACTCTCATTTTAATACCTCCTTCGTTACCGACCGACTGCCTGTCGGTTAAATAGTAGCATGCTATTTTGTGATGTCAAGGGCATTCTAAATTACGTCAAAAAATGGTCACCTAAAACACACCAATAAAAAAGAGCTTTTGCCCCGATGTACTCTATTAAAACGTATCTGTTTTATCAACATTACTGTCTCAACGTGTATCGAATATGTAGCAGAAATCATTTGTTTTCTATTAAATTTCCGACAAATTATCTTCAAGATAGCCGTTTAATTTATAAAACATACCTGATGTCTACAATTTAAAAGAAACCCCCACCGTTATGAGGTATGGGGTTTTACATGGTGGAGGTGAGGGGAGTCGAATCCCTGTCCGAAGATAACGTAACACAGGCTTCTGCAGGTGTAGTCACTGATTAGATGATTTGAGCTTCACCCCATGAGATACCTTAATATCACTCAAAATCATCTTCATTGAAGTTTATCCCCTCATCAGTATCTTGTATAGTGTAAGTGACTTTTTCACATCGATAAAAGCTTGCCTCCTCATTAGTGTATTCGCAAAATAATCTATCATATTTTACTTCTTAATACATAATAAATTAATAATTCCTTAATTTTACTACCAAATCCCCTCTATACCTGATAAACTGACAAATGATATTATTTTCCAAGGGGGACAACATGAAGAACTTCACAAAATTCCTATCTATTTTATTCGCCGCAGTAATTATTTTATCTGGATGCTCAAGTAATAATGCTGCAGATTCGCAGGATCGATCTGCGGATGAGAAGCTGGCATTATCCTATGTCACAGACTACTACAATGGAACAAAGAAAGAGGACAGATTGAAGTTTGTTGATGAGAATGTGCATCCCGATGTGCAAGGAAGATTACGCGTCTGGGCTAAGTCAGGGGCTTTGGAAGATCAGAAGCTGAAGGATCCGAAGGTCGCAGAATCTGTGCCATATGAAGACGAAGACTTAAAAGGAACATTAGTACTCATTCAATCGGCAAACGATAAAGAAATAATCGTGATGATTAACGATAATAAAGTTTACATGGGTTTAGCTCCATCCGGGAACGCTGAGGATTCGTTCCAAGACATACGTAGTTCATTTAAAACAGCTAAGTAGTTAAGTAGCAAAAGAGCCACTAGATCTGAACTGAACCCATCAAGTAGACAGTAAAATAAAATGATTAAGCAGCCTTAGCTCGTATTTCCATCGGGTTAAGGCTGCTTAGTTTTTTCTATAACCAAGGCGGATACCGAAAGCTTCGAACCTTGGCGTCATAGGTGACGATCATAATCGCAATACCCACCGCTTTGATTTCGGAAAGAATGTCCATAATCTCCTACACCGAATTGGAGTTGATCGGATCTGTTAGGTTCATCGTAGAAGATATTTTTCGGGCTGTTCATAGGCGCTCTTGCTTTTCCCGTGATTTTTGCGGCGGGGCCGCCCAGAACATTGCGTTTTCCATCGCCCTCCGTGCTCGTTCGCTGGGGCTTTCCTTCGCAGCTTCTCTTCCGCTTCCTGCGCGCGGTCGGCTCTTTCAGGTTTGGTGGAGGCGAGCCGTGGCTTTGCAAAACCACAATTACTTCCTGCAAAACCATTTACGATCAATGTACGCTCTAAATCAAATTCGATGCTTTACGCAAACGGTAAATAATTGTTGCAGCTTCCGCTCATGATAACGAACTGTTGAATCCACGAAAAAAGACACCATCTAAGGTGTCTTCACTGATACTACGTATGTCCGACAAGCGCATGGTGAAGTTATGACTTAAAAAGCAGTTCATCCTCAGTTGTGAAGTGCCCCTTAAAGTTAGACAAATATTTTATGCAACCGATTCTTAACTGAACCTAAACAAAAAACTGCACCGTTGAGGGTGAACTGCTTTTTCATTTCGCCTGATCATTAACTAATTCGACCTTATCTTCTACCTCGAAGATCTCATTCTCCATGTAGTAGTCCTTCAATTCATCTTGGACGCTCTGCTCGGCTAACGGCACCTGGCTGCGGTATGCGGCCCGGCAGATGACATGGGCGGCCACTGGGGCTGTTAAAAATACAAAGAAGATGCCTAAGATGAGGCGGATGCTGAAGAAACCGTCGGAAATCAAGAAATACAGTAATGTTCCAACGAGCGCGCACAGCACGCCAAGCGTAGAACTTTTAGATGCAGCATGGGACCTTGTGTACACATCGGGCAAACGCACATTTCCAATCGCGCTGATCAAGCTAAAAATGGCTCCGATGAGAATGAGGATGGCCCCGATCACTTCACCGCTTGCGTTCAATAACAACACCTCTTTCAATAAATCTGGCAAAGGCAACCGTTCCGATAAATGAAAGGATTCCGATCAATAGTATGAGATCAAAAAAGGCATGCGTGTGCAGCAGCACGGAGAATACGGCAGTACTGGCGATCAGATTAATACCGACGGAATCTAGCGCCTGAACACGGTCTGCACTGGACGGTCCTTTTACAATCCGATATAAATTGGCTAGTATGGCCAGCATTAATATACATAATGCAGTGATCAACACCGTCTCAAATATCATTTTCTCGTCACATCCTTTATCGCTTTTTCAAAAACAGATTTTGATTTTAATACAGAATCCCGGGATTCTGGCATGTTCAGACCGTGGATGTACAGCTCCTTCGAATCAGGGGTTACCTCCATGATGACTGAGCCTGGCGTCAAGCAAATTAATAAGGATAGGAGCGTAATTTCCAAATCCCCCTCCAAATCTGTTTCCACCTTGAAAATCCCTGGCTTAACATCAATTTTAGGACGGAGCACATGCTTCATGACCATCATCGCAGAAGTATTCAGCTCATGGATAAAGAGAACGAACAGCTTACCGATTGCGGCTAGCGTGTATAGATAAAACGGCTTTTTAAAGAATCGGTGGATGCACATTAAAATAAACAGACCCACAAAGTAACCGCTGATAAAGTTTAATATGCTCATATCCTCTTGCAGAAACATCCACAAGTAGGCAATGAATATGTTGAGTAGCACCTGAACGGGCATGGCTGTTCCCCCCTTTAATCAAACACCGCCTGAATATATAGACTTGGATTGAGCAATTCCTCGGCAGCTTGGGCAACATAACCCGTAATCGCCTCAGCACCGATTCCCATAGCAACACTAGCCAGCGTCAAAAGAGCGATCGGAAGCAATAAGCCTTTCGTTGTCCCTTTCTCTTCCTCAACACTCAGAATCGTCTCACCCCAAAAAGCGTTCATAAACAATTTGATCATAGAAAACAGAATGAACAAGCTGGCCAGCAGCCCGATTCCTCCAAGCCAATAGTAACCGGCTTCAAAGACACCTTGCGTCGTAAATACTTTACCAAGAAATCCGCTGAGCGGAGGAATTCCAACCATAGACAAAGCAGCGATGAAGAACATCCAGCCTAACCCGGGGTGAAGACGAATCAAGCCGCTAATTTTCTTCAAGTCACTTGTCCCCGTGAGATGAACAATCGTTCCCCCAATCATAAATATAAGCCCCTTAATCAGCATGTCGTGAATCAAATAATAAATAGAGCCTGCTATGCCGGTGGATGTTAAAGAGACAAGTCCAGCCATAATAAATCCAACGCTGATGACCACATTGTAGGTTAATATTTTTCTCAAATCCCAAAAGCCGATCGCTCCAAGTCCGCCTAGCACCATTGTAATAGCGGCTAATATTCCGATAAACAGATGGGTAATTTGCGGTTCATGATAAAAGATGAGCGTAAACATTCTGAAAATGGCGTATATCCCTACCTTAGTAAGCAACGCTGCGAATATGGCAGCGATGGCCGTTGGAGGTACACTATAGGACCCGGGTAGCCAGAAAAAGAGCAATAATCCCGCCTTCATAGCGAATACGATCAGGAATAATAAGGCGACGGTGGTAATTAGCCCATCCTGGCCAACCTCTGCAATCCGGATCGATAAATGGGCGAGGTTCAATGTGCCGGTTATAGAATATAAATAGGCAACTCCGATCAAAAAGAACGCCGATGCAATAATGTTCGTAAAAATATATTTGAGCGATTCGCGAAGCTGCCTCTGGGCTCCCCCCAATGTGATCAGTACATAGGAAGCCACCAGAAACAGTTCAAAAAAGACATATAAATTGAATAAATCCCCTGTCAAGAACGAACCATTGACACCTGTAATCAAAAACAAAAATAGAGGATAAAAATAAAGTTTTTCTTGCTTGCGGCCAATCGATGAAAAAGCATAAATCAAGCAGCACGCCGAGACAATAGAGGTAGCCAATAGCAGCAAAGCACTGAACATATCACCCACGAAACTAATGCCGTAAGGCGCTTGCCAGCCACCCAACTGTAAGCTTTGAATCCCGCCATCTCTGATCTGGTTCATCAATAGAACTGAAATGACACTGGTGGCTAACAATGCAGCCAGACTAAGAATCCGCTGAAGCTTAATATTTTTCTGGAATATAATGAGGAGCATCCCCGTCAATAGAGGAATGATAACCGGCGCGATCAACAAATTATTCATTGCTCATTTCCCCTTAATTGCTCCATGTCATCCGTCCCGAAGCTTTGATAGGCGCGGTAACACAAAACTAATACTAGCGCTGTCACGGCAAAATTAATGACGATCGCAGTTAGAATTAATGCTTGAGGAATAGAGTCCGTAAAACCCGCAGCTTTCTCTTCCAGCAGAGGAGCACTCCCCGTCTTCAGCCCACCAGAAGTGATAAGCAACAAATTAACCGCATGGCCCACAATCGATGACCCGAGCACAATTCGCAGTAGTTGCTTAGATAGAATCAAATAGGTTCCAATGGATATTAAAATACCGACCAGTATGACCATTAGTGTCTCCATATTAACGATCCTCACTTATGCTTAGAATAATATTGACTGCGGTACCTATGACAGCCAAAGCGACTCCGGTATCAAAAATCAAAGCGGACGCGAGCTCAGTATCTCCAAAGATCGGTAAGTCCACATGACCGAAGGTCTGGGTTAAAAAAGGCTTACCAAATACGGTGCTCGCCATTCCGGTCGCAACGGCAATCAACACACCTACCGCTGAAAGCTTTTTGAAATCAACCCGAATATTTTCCCTTACCTTCTCGACTCCAAAAGAAAGATACAGCAGGACAATGGAGGATGCCATACTCAGCCCCCCAATGAATCCTCCTCCCGGATCATGGTGACCGTTCATAAATAAATAGATCGAAAAGGTCAATATGATCACGGCAGCCACTCGGGTTACACTTTGCAATATCACATCATTCGATTTCATTCTGTTCCCTCCTTTTGGAACGCTGATGAACGAATATATATACACCTAGCCCGGCAATGACCAGCACGGATATTTCCAGCATCGTATCAAATCCGCGGAAGTCCACTAATATAGCATTGACAATATTTTTGGCGCCCGCCAGTTCAAAGGCATTTTCAAAAAATGAGGATATGGGTTCAAATAATTTATGCCCATTCGCGGACAAGGCGAGCAGTGCCACCGTTAGACCCATCGCGATGGATATGACCAAATTCGTCAGTTTGAAAGGAATCCGCTCGATGCTTTTCGTAAGCTTCGGTAAATGATAGAAGCACAGCAAGAACAGAACCGTTGTCACCGTCTCCACCACCATCTGCGTCAATGCCAGGTCAGGAGCCCTAAAGATAACAAAGAACATAGATACCATATAACCTAAAGCGCCTAATGCAACAATAGCCAGGATCCGATTGCCGGCAAATAAGACAGTACATGCGGAGATGATCATGCCAAGCACAAGTCCCACATCAAAAATGCTGATAGCTGCATTACTTGTGAAATCGAACTGGAGACCATGGAGCAGCAGAAGCGAACTTATCAATACAATGACAAAGAAAGAAAAAACGTAGATCAGATACTGTCTCAGCGAGCCTGTCATATACCGGTTGGTCAGGGATGCCGAGAGCCTCTCCGTACCGGATAAGCCCTGATTGTACCAATGATTCAATGTTAATCCCTGCGGATAATTTCGCATGACCTGGATCCACCGCTTCTTTGTTCTGAAGAGAAGGAGACCGACAACAATGACACCGATCGTCATCACGAGCTCCATATTGAGCCCATGCCATGCACTGATTTTCAGGTCGTATGGAGATAGCGGCATCATCGGCAAAATCGCGGTTAACGCCGGGGTGAGAATATACTTACCCAATACATTGGGGAAGAAGAAAATGAATATCACGAGTAATGCCAAAATGGCCGGTGAAAACAGCATCCCCCAAGGCGCTTCATGCACTTTTCGTGTCAGTTTTTCAGGACGATATTGTCCGCCAAAGGTCTTGAATACAAATATCATGCAATAAACAAAAGTAAATATGCTGGCTATCCAAGCAATGACCGGAAACAGGAGACCTATGCTGCCCAAACCGAAAATACCGGCCCCGGATACATCATTCACCGCTGCAAAAAACATCTCCTTACTCAAAAAGCCGTTAAACGGCGGTAATCCCGCCATGGATAAGCCGCCAATCAAAGCGATTGTGAACGTAACCGGCATGACTTGCATCAAACCGCCTAAATAGCGAATATCCCGCCGGCCAGTCTCATGGTCAATAATACCAACAACCATAAACAAGCTGCCTTTAAAGGTCGAATGATTAAACAAATGGAATAGGGCAGCAAATGTAGCTACTGTAAAGATCGTGCCGCTCTCGCTAGGTCCAAAATAGACGGCTAAAGAACCGACCCCAAGCAGACACATGATCAACCCCAATTGGCTAATCGTAGAATACGCTAACATCGCCTTAAGATCGGTCTGTCTCAGCGCCGTCAAAGAACCATACAGCAGCGTAATGATACCAATGCCGGCCACAAGCCAGAACCACACGGAGCTACCCCCAAAAAGCGGAGTCATACGCGCCACTAAATAAATGCCAGCCTTGACCATTGTTGCCGAGTGGAGGTAACTACTCACGGGAGTTGGTGCCTCCATCGCATCCGGTAACCAAATACCGAACGGAAATTGCGCGGATTTCGTAAATGCCCCGAGCAAAATGCATAGCATCGCAGGAATAAACAATACATGGCTTTGTATGGCTTCCAGGTTAGCGAACAATTCCCGAATGCTGTACGTATCTCCCATCATGATCAGCATAATGAACCCGGCTAACATGCCGAATCCTCCAAGAACCGTAATCAATAGCGCCTTTAAGGCACCCTGGCGGGAGCTCTTGCGCTCGTACCAATAGGAGATCAATAAGAAGGAAGACACGCTGGTTAACTCCCAGAATCCATACAGGACTAAGAGGTTATCAGAGAATACTACCCCCAGCATAGCACCCATGAACATGAGCAAATAAATATAGAAATTATGAAGAGCCTCTCTGGCCTTAGACATATAAAATATAGAATAAATAATGACCAAGCTACCAACACCACTGATAAGCAAACCAAATAACAGACTAAGCCCATCCACATAGGAGATCAAATTCACATCAAGGGACGGAATCCAAGATAATGTGTATTTATAGGTGTCACCCGCCGCTACACCAGGTATATACTGTAGCAAATAGACAAAAATAGACATAGGTACAAGTAAAACGAACCATCCCGTATGCACTAAGCGATTGAAATACTTATATAGCAAGGGAACAAGCATTGCACTGATCAACGGGAGAAAAATACAGGTATAGAACATAGCCAAGCGTACTCCTCCTTATTCATGACTTCTGCTTCCGTATCTACATGTTGACTCTTGTCGCAACATCAACTATAGTCTTACATAGTTTATCGAGTCCTAATACTAGCATTGAGGTGAAATACTGAAAATGATTAGCGTATATAATGAGAGCATTCTTGTTTGCGTTTATTATGGTCCCAATAGCGAAAGACTAATCAAACGTGGCTGTGCAATCGCTAATATAATGAAAGCTCCACTGTATATATTGACCATTGATCCGAAGCCATTCGACGAATTGGATGCCGAAAAATTACTCTATATCGAACAATGGAAAGAATATGCCCACGCTCACGCTACGGCCCAATTTATCATGAAGGATAATGAAAGCCGTCCTGTCTACAAGGTCATTGCAGAAGTAGCCAGAGATAACAACATTACACAGATCATTCTTGGTCAGACAGCGCACAGCCGCTGGGAACAAATTACGAAGGGATCTATCATTAATTCTTTGGTCCGCGAGATCCCCTTTGTCGACCTGCATATCGTTTCCGTTGCCCGTTACATTCGGGATGAAGAAGGCAATTATCAAAAGGGAATTCGTGCTTATTTGATCAAAGATGGGGAACGATACCAGCTAAGCTTCAGTCACGGAAAAGAAACAGTATATGAAGGCATTTTCTTTAAAGAAGTGGATACCGATTTCGATAACGGAATTTTCCGTTTTATGAAAGATGCTTCAACTTTACATGTCCTCGTAACTGACGGGATTGTCAATGAACTAACAAACGTAGATATTAATACAGCATTGGGTCTGGACGACTCTGTTAAATAAAAGTTTAACTAACCTTCTCCGCATGGAACATGCGGAGATTTTTTTCAAAACACAGGTCATTTATAAATTAACATCCACTTTAATTGTACGCTTCTCAGTCCTGTCGATTCCCAGATACTTTAACGTTTCTGCGGTGGAATGATGATGCAGGATCGACTTTAAGATGGAGATGGAAACTCCCCTATAGTACGCATGGTAACCAAAAGTCTTTCTAAGCGTATGCGTCCCGATTTTCTCAGATATTCCTACCTCCCTTGCTGAGTGGTTAATAATTCGGTACGCCTGCTGACGGGTAATCGGGCGACTATCCTTCTTGGATTTAAACAAGTAATCCTCAAATTTCCAATCGGCGTTCGATAAATACTCGCTTAGTATCTCCCCGACCTTGTTGTTTAAGTAATAATCCTTTTCTTCTCCTGTCTTTTCATCCTTAATATAAAGAAACTGTTTAGCATGCTCGCCATCCCAAACGTCCTGTACAGTTAGATTGAGCAAATCCAGAAGACTAATCCCGGTGTTAATTCCTAATACAAAAAGCAGTAGATCCCTTACAGAGTGTTTTCTCAACTCCTCTTTCATCGCTTGTATAGTTTTGACGTCCCGAATCGGATTAACAAATTCCACAGAAAATCCCTCCGAATAATGTTACTTAATTTAATATTAACAGTTATTAAGTAACATAACAAATAAAAAATCTGACAGTTAGTCTGTCATAAAATAAAAACACCACATAAGATATTATTTGTTTTTCAAAAATCTATATGTAATAATCTAGAGTTCTCTACGTTTTTATTAAGAGAAAACAGCAAAAACCACATCCTCATGCGGATGTGGTTTTACATGGTGGAGGCGAGGGGAGTCGAACCCCTGTCCGAAGATAACGCAACACAGGCTTCTACGGGTGTAGCTACAGTTTTGATGTCACCCGAGCAGCGCCCCGTAACCGGCTATGCTTTGGGTCAGCCTGATTGTCTTCTTCAGCACACCCCAGGCGGAGATGTGACAGCGTATCCCACTAAAGTTGAGCCCCTATCCCGCCACATGGGCGATGGAGAGTAGAAGCACGCTAACAGGTTATTAAGCTGCTAAAGCGTAGTTTGTTTGTTGTTTGCCGTTTAAATAGGCGTTCGCGTTGTTGAAGTGGACGCAGCCCCACTACCCGCTACCCGCGCCCGAACTATCCCCGTCGAATCCAAGAACGCCCCCATAATGATAAGCGACACATCTCGCCCATCTGGGGAGTTGGGTCTTGAATTAAAGAGAAAAGTAAGACACGATAGTGTATTTCCTTCCACACTATGCAATTGTCAAAGTGTATATCATGAATGTCAGCAGCGTTCAACAGTAAAGCTTGTTATCGTTACCGACAAACTTATTATAACACAGATCCGGTAATGGTGTTAGCCAACTTGTTGCCAGCGCTACATTCCTTTTCCTTGGAACCATTTGAGAGTGCTGCCACATCATGCTCTAGCATGCCACGAGGCCTCTCTGTCCCTAAAAGTATGACTTAGACCGTGTATTAGCTATTAGCTGCACTGCTCGCACTTGGCTCGCCTTATGCTCCATGAACTAACATTAATACTTCTGCTTCTCCCGCAGCGCTCGCTGAATCTGGCGATCCGCGTCACGTTTCGCAGCCGTCTCGCGCTTGTCGTAATTTTTCTTACCTCGACCAAGTCCGATCAACAGCTTAGCAAAGCCATTGCGAACATATATCTTAAGCGGTACAAGCGTGTACCCCTCTTGCTTGGTCTGACCTATCAGCTTGCTAATCTGCGATTTGTGAAGCAGCAGCTTGCGTGCACGTGTCGGGTCCGTCGGATTAAATCGATTCCCCTGCTCAAACGGACTGATATGCATGTTGTGAATGAACACTTCACCTTTACGGATCGTCGCAAATGAGTCTCCAATGTTGGCTTTACCCAGACGCAAAGACTTGATCTCCGTACCTGTCAGCACCATACCCGCTTCATATGTGTCCTCGATAAAATAATCATGGGACGCTTTTTTATTCTGGGCCAGCACTTTATTTTCACTTTTCTTACCCATGATTGTACCCTCCAACGTTACGACCTATCCATACTTTTAAAAAAAGTAATTCGTTCTAACCATTGTTCTTTCATATGATGAAAATGAATCATATAGTGCATCTAAACATTACACACCTCAGAACAACGACTAGACTTATATTGTACCAAATAAAGCACTACTCACTCAAGCTATTCCCGCAGTTGGACATAGTTATTTAAACAACCAGCTTATCTAGGCCACAATATGCACATCGCGTACACCTTCCATTTTCAACAGTGACTAGGCAGCAAGCCTATAAAGATGTCATACTGTCTGCCATCACCTTCATTTCAATTCGTACTGATCGTGATGTGACTTGATTCATCTTTCCATCTCTCGTCCTTTTTTAAAGAATATACATTTCCCAGTATCTCATCTCTTCATCACATCTAATTCATAAAAAAGTATAACGCACGACAAAGTTCTTCTTGCTATTGGGCTAATCAAGTAGACAGTGTCTTCTCGTATGCAAAAGAGCCTCCAAAGCCGCTGTAAAACGCGGCTCTGAAGGCTCACAAACAATTGAATTATAGTAAATCCACCAATGTAAGACACCCCTAAGTAAGCTTTGGCACTCACTTATTCATGAAACAGTCTCTTGCATTTAGCGATTTTTACGTACAAATTTAGCCGTTCCGCTGTTGGACTTGCCCTTCTTCCGCGCCGCTTTATCTGCGGATTTAGCCTGCTTACGCGCTTGCGCGTTCGGCTCGCCGATAAAGATGCCGCTCTCCGAAGTGGTCTTGCGTCCCTTCTTGCCGCCCGTCATCTTACCACGACCTGAGCGATAATCGCCGCCTCGACTGTTATCTGACGCACCGCCAAAGCCGCCTGGTCCGCCTCTTCGGCCATAACCTCCGCGACCGGAACCAAAATCAAAAGCGCCCTGCGCACGTTTAGCTTCTCGCTCCGCGTTGTCGATCAAGTTATCCACCCAATTGGCATCATCAGATGGGGAAGCTGAACGGGATGATTCATCCCGTTGACCTCCACCTTGGCCAAATTGAATGCCGTTCTTGCCCTTAGCAGGTTTATGGCCTCCGGAACGCTTCTCATAAGGATTAACGGATCCTTGATGATCCCGGTGTCTGCCGCCTGTACGGCCGCTGCCCTGACGTTCACGGTGACCGGATCTATTCAACCATTCCTCGCCTGCATTGTCCTGGTGTCGCTCTGGATATGCATCTGCAGGAAACTGGGACGGTAGGCTTGCGTCCTCACCCTGAAGCTCACGGCCATCTCGACCTCTGCGATCAGCGCGTATACCTTCGGCTTGTCGCCCTTGTCCGCTGTGGTCGCGACGGAATCCAGCATCGCTTTGCCCGCCTCGGCCTGAACGTCCGCCTGGCCCACCATTGCCGGTCCCACGGTTACCTTGGCCAAACTGGCCTCCGCTGCCTTGACCGCGGCTATCACGTCCGCGACCGCCTGCACTGCCTTGGCCGTCACGAGCACCGCGGCCCCCTTGGCCAGCTGCACTGCCGCCTCGGGCTGGTCGTCCGCCCGGCCCGCCATTTCCGCCACCTCGACCTACACGACCGGACTGGCCGCCGCTGTTGTGGCCATCACGTCCACGACCTGCGCCGCTTTGATTGCGTCCATCTCGACCACCGTCACGGGACTCACTCCGGCCACGCTTACGGCGCTCAAAGCCGAATTCGCGTCCTGCGCCCCGATTGCGCGGCGAACTGTCAGCAAGCTCAAAGTCAATCGTATGGTCATCCATGCTTACACGTGCCACACGAATCCGAACAGCGTCGCCAATCCTGAACATATTGGACGTACGCTCGCCAAGGAGCATCATATGCTGCTCATGGAAATGATAGTAGTCATCCGACATTTCGCTCAACCGGATTAGACCCTCTACCGTATTCTCAAGCTCAATAAACATTCCAAAGCTGGTCACACTGCTAATAATGCCGTCAAATTCTTCTCCGACTTTATCCAGCATGTATTCTGCTTTCTTCATCTGCTCCACATCACGTTCGGCGTCTACCGCGACACGTTCACGCTCCGATGATTGCTTGGCTATATCTGCCATACGTGCCTGCAGCTGCTCATGCCGCTTCTCAGGCAGTGCACCACCGTTGTCGATTACCTCACGCATGACTCGGTGAATGACTAAGTCAGGGTAACGGCGGATCGGCGATGTGAAGTGCGTATAGTACTCCGCAGCCAATCCGAAATGGCCTGTGCTCTCTGCATCATATTTCGCTTGTCGCATCGAACGCAGCATCATCGTGCTAATGACAGTCTGCTCCCGTGTTCCCTCAATCTCTTCCAATAGAGATTGCAGAGCCCGCGGATGAACCGAATTCCCTTTGCCCTTTACAACATAACCAAAATTGGCAGTAAAGGTCATAAAGCTAAACAACTTCTCGCTGTCCGGCTCTTCATGAATACGATAAATGAAAGGTACGCGCAGCCAATGGAAGTGCTCTGCCACCGTTTCATTGGCGGCCAGCATGAATTCCTCAATCATCTTCTCTGCAATTGAACGTTCACGCTTCACGATATCAACAGCTTTGCCCTCTTCATCTACAATAACTTTCGATTCTTCGAAGTCAAAGTCAATTGCACCGCGGTGCATCCGCTTATCACGCAGCTTTATGGCAAGCTCTTTCATCAACATAAAGTTGTCGACCAAATAAGCGTACTGCGCGCGAACATCCGGGTCTTCGTCCTCCACGATCTTGCGGACATTGGTATATGTCATCCGCTCTACCGTACGAATCACACTTGGGAAAATATCGTGCTTTACCAGCTTGGCCTTTTCATCAAATTCCATCTCACAAGACAGCGTCAACCGGTCCACTCGCGGATTTAAGGAACATATCCCATTAGATAGACGATGCGGCAGCATTGGGATAACTCTGTCAACCAAATAAACACTGCATCCGCGAGCATAAGCCTCTCGATCCAGTACTGAACCATCCGGTACATAATAGCCGACATCTGCGATATGAACCCCTAGCTTGTAGTTACCGTTAGGAAGCTTCTCAACGTTTACGGCATCATCTAAATCTTTTGCATCCTCGCCATCAATCGTTACGATTGTTAATCCCCGCAGGTCGCGTCTGCCCTGGCTAATAATTTCTTCTTCACTAATGGCATCCGGCACCGACTCCGCTGCCTCCATCACTTCACCGGGAAACGCTTCCGGGAGTTGGTGCTTGCGGATAATGGACAATATATCAACGCCTGGGTCATCCTTATGCCCGAGAATCTCGGTTACTTCCCCTTCTGCCGCTGCACGTCCTTCCGGATAATTGACGATTCGAACAACAACTTTCTGCCCCGTAACCGCACCTAGAAATTTATCCTTCGGAATAAACACGTCCCGATTAATTCGACGATCATCAGGAATAACGAATCCATAAGAGTCTAGATTTTGAAATACGCCAACAACCTGCTCAATGGCCCGCTTGACGACACGAATCACTTCGCCCTCCATGCGGTTACTGTCGGCTGCCTTGCTTGTAACTCGCACCAACACGATATCCCCATGCATCCCCGTCTTCAAATCATTCGCGTGAATGTACACATCAGGATGCCCTTCCTCATCCGGGATTAGGAAGGCAAATCCCTTCGCATGCGCCTGCAGCCTGCCGCGCAATAAATTCATCCGTTCAGGTACCCCGTAGCGGTCTGAACGGTTTCTAATAATATGACCGGACTCTTCAAGCCCTGTTAATGTTTTCAGCAGTTCCTTAAACGCCGCCGCATCCGATATGTCAAAATGCTGCTCTAATTCCCGATAAGTCATCGGCTTGTAAGCCGTTTCTCGCATAAAGTCCAGTATCTGCTGTTCTGTTATCATTCCTTCACCTCGCACCCTGCCTCTTCACCCACCTGCACAGTATACCAATATATATCTTAGTATACACGAAATTATTTGCTGACATCCGTGCGAATGAACAGCTTACCGTAAAAGGGCTCATACCACATTCCCCTTAGTCTAATTCCCCACATTGCTGTAAATAAAAACATCCGCTATTCCACATCTTAAAAACACAAAAAAAACGGAAACCTGTGGTTCCCGCTTCTTGTTATCCATAATTATTCTATTCGCAACTATGCTTTAACGAAATAAGCCACGATCAAAGCTACGATAAAGAATCCAGATGCCAATCCAACTGTTAATCGTTGTAATACCAAATCCATACCGCGTGCTTTTTGCTTTCCAAATAAATGTTCCGCACCGCCGGAGATGGCGCCTGAAAGACCAGCACTTTTACCCTTTTGCAGAAGTACCACGCTAATCAAGCCGACCGAAAAAATAATGAGCAATATTTTGAAGAAAATTACCACGATTCCACCTCCTAATGGTTGCCTCATAAGAACGTTCACGAAAAGCTATAAGCTTAAAAACAGCATTATTATTGTAACATAGGAACGCCTGTCACACAAGTATTGAACATGATAGCAAACGAACACAATTTAGATGATCCACAGCCTATTGCTGTGCTTGTTCAAGTCCTTATCCAAGCCACAACATGAAACTTCACCTATGTGCAGTAACCCTATATTTTATCCTCAGATTGAAGCTTACTCTTCGGAACCTGATTCCACGAGACGAAGTCCATTGTGGCGCAATGGGCCTACGTATTGATTCAGAGGGAACGAATAACGAATCGCCTCTGTAATAAAGCGCTTAGCTGTGCGGATGCTTGCTACCACATCATAGCCCTTAGCCAGTTCTGCCGCAATCGCTGCGGAATACGTGCAGCCTGCCCCATGTGTATACGTTGTATCAATAAGGTCCGCTTCCAGAATCTCAAATACACGACCGTCGTACAGTACGTCAATTGAAGTCGGGAGGCCGATCTTGGAACCGCCTTTCACAAGCACATACTTAGCGCCTTGTTCATGAATGCGAACAGCTGCCTGCTTCATATCCTCTAACGTATGAATCGGAGCAGTACCAGCCAATTGCGCTGCCTCAAACAGATTCGGTGTCACTACCGTTGCCTTTGGCACAAGCACGTCACGAAGCGCCTCATTTGTCTCTGGGTGCAAAGCTTCATCGGCGCCTTTACAGATCATCACCGGATCTACGACAACGTTTGTTATCTTATGCTTCTCAATTGTACGTGCTGCCAGTTCAATAATGTCAATCGAACCCAGCATCCCCGTCTTCATCCCTTGAATGCCAACAGACAAGATCGTCTTTAATTGCTCTTCCACAGTAGACAACGCGATCGGGAACACGCGATGTGCCCACTGATCGTCTGGATCCATCGCAACAATGGTCGTAAGCGCAGTCATCCCGTATACGCCGCGCTCCTGAAAAGTCTTCAGATCGGCTTGAATACCTGCGCCGCCGCTGGAATCCGAGCCTGCAAGTGTGAGTACTTTATTAATCGGTTTCATTTGATCGATACCCCTTTATTGCATCATATCTTCCCATTATAACCGATTATAATGCCAATTCCTGCAGTAACCAATTATTTTTCTACAATGTTGATGCTTCCCGCATCTGCACGCACCTGAATCACTTGATCGCTTTTCCCTTTCGAAAGGGGGACTTCCACGCTGCCAAAATTAGAGCTTGCAATATAAGAACCTTCATACTGTGGTGAAACTATAATCTCGATACTTCCGAAATTGCTGCTCACTTTAGCGGAATGTGGCAGTTTCTGCTCCATAAAAATGCTGCCCGCATCGGCCTTTACCGTAACCGGCTGCGTCGTATCAATCAGATCGATAGTCCCAAATGCAGAGCTGGCATCCAGCTTGGCATCTACGTTATCTGCAACTACTTTTCCTGCATCTGAGCTTAATGTAGCTTGTTGACCCTGCACTTCTTTAACAATCACACTTCCCAGTTCGCTTTTCACCGTAAGGTCATTAATTTTCCCGCCCTGCATGGTAAACGTTCCAGCCGATACTTTGCCGTTCATTTGTTCCAATATAAACTCCTTAGAAGCATGTATCACAATACTATGCTTGCGATCATACGTCCCCAGATTCATCAATCGTATCCATTGCAAGTCATCATTATGCTTATAATTAAGTTCAAGTGTCTGATTCTGTACCGACGTATGAGTGATCTTCTTGATCGTCTCTTCAGGAGCTTGACCTGATAACTCAATCTTGTTCTGACCGTCCAGCTTCCAAGTGACGTCAACTGCTCCCTCGTTCGCCATAATCTCTATTCGCTTAAGGTCAGCTCCGATCTCTATACTGTGCTGATAGCTTGGTAGCTGAGACTTAAATATCTTATCCATGCCGAAAAATAACATGCCGCCCATGCCAACCACGATGCAGCCTATTGCAAAAATATTAAGCAGTACTCTCTTCACTTATCTTCTCTCCCTTCCCACGTTTGCGATCCAATGTAAATAAGCGAGATTCAGCTTTCCATATAAGCGGCATATCGCGGCTATTGCCTGAGCTAATAGAATACCGATACCAAATCCAACTATATACATGCTTAATTCCGCTCCAAAGAAAGTAGCACCAAAGCTAAGCTTTAATATATAGGCAAACGGCGCTAGCAAAAACCCTAACGAAGCTCCGATCAATCCAATACATACACCCCAACCGCTGATTAACAACGGAATAACAATAATACTCACAAAAAATGCTCCGATTACGCCAAACACTCGACGTGAAACCACGCCTGATCGTTCTTTCTGTGGGTAGTAAGGAGGCATTTCATGCATCGGAGGCGCAGCATGCGGCGGGCCATAATTAGAATCCCCATAAAACGGTGGTGCCTGATTGTGTGCTTGCTGGTTGAACGGCTTTATATCTGATTCTCCCATAAGCTCAACGGCCAATTCCTCGGGGTCACCTAGTTCCTTGGCAATCTCCTCATCTGTTCTGCCTTGTTGTTTGCCAAATTCAAAGTGTGCATCGTATTCATCCAATATTTCATTTCTATCCTTCTCCGGCATGGATATCAGTCCAAGCTTGAGCTTTAACATAAAGTATTCTTTATGCACCTGACTTCACCCCTAAATCTATTAAATTGAACATCATTACGTTCAGAACAGATATGTGCTCGATATTCTCGTGTACTTCCATAATCTAAATCCTTATCCTATTCCACTGGATTCTTCACTTCGTTCTTGTTCTTGTTCATTCTCGCTGCCCGATTTCTCTAACAAAGTTGTCACTCCACTGACAAAGCTCTGCCACTCCGTCACAAGCTCATTCATATAGGCCTTGCCCTCAGGAGTCAATGTATAATATTTACGTGGCGGGCCTTCCGTAGATTCTTGCAGATAGGTCGTACAATGGCCATCTGCGACCATCCGCCGCAGAACCGGATACAGCGCCCCTTCTGCTACTTCCACATGTTTGGATATTTGTTGGGCTAGTTCAAAGCCGTAACGATCTCGTTGGTTAATTAGTACCATTACACACAGACCAAGCACGCCTTTCTTAAATTGAATGATCTCCTTCAATTAGCTTCCCCTCCTTTACTTTCAGCACAATGACAATGACATTTCGCACCTGTTAAGCTGTCGTTGTAACAAGATATGCGTCCAAAAAAAGTAATCGAATGTTGTATTTATCATTCAGTATTGTATATTGTACAGTAGCTAATATTGATTATATCGGGACTTCACTTTTCCAACAAGTGGTTTTCCACAAAACTAGCCTCAGGTCCAGTGTATTTGCGACTTCAGTCTCGTCATTTGTTATTGTTCCTGACATCATATTACCGCAGTGTAATTGAACACTTTACTCCATATAATCTTATTCCTTCTCATATTGCGCTAGTCTCTTTCTACACCTATCTCCTTTTGATATGGTTATCATCTGAAAAAGCTATCTTAAATAAATCGAACTTTTTGATAAATTCGTTCAAATGTTTAGTATAATAGAGCCGTTTCCAGTATTCACTAACAAACACATGAAAGCACAATAATTGGATGGATGAACATATAGGGAACTACAATTTTATCCCTAACAACAGGATAGATAACATGAGGAGGTCATGATCCATGTCGGTTGGAACGTCTAACCGGGGGTGGGCTTGGGAGCAGTATTATGGCCCGAACCTTGGATACGTGCAAGAACAATACGAAGAGTATGTAATCAATCCTGAGGCGGTAGACGCACAATATCGGGAGCTGTTTGAACAGTATGGTCCGCCTCCAATGGATTCGTATAGTGAGCCAGCTCATTCAGCTGCATCGACTGCAGCTGTAAATAGCAGCACGTCTCCTATCGGGGAGGCCCAGCTTCAGCAAGCAGTAGCCGTCTCAAAGCTTGCTGATCATATTCGTCATTTTGGCCATTTGGCTGCAGACATTGATCCACTTGGTGCTGATTCAATGCCGTTGCTGCAGCGTTTCGAGCCCGAGTCCTACGGTCTGACACGCGAACAGCTGCAGTCGCTCCCGGCATCATTGGTCTGGAATGAGCCTCCGGCAAACGTCCGTACCGCATGGGACGCCATCGAGCAGTTAAAGAAGTGCTACACGCGTACAATTGCTTACGATTTTGGCCATGTTCATGACGTTAATGAGAAACGCTGGCTGCGTGCACAAGCGGAAACCGATTCGATTGAGCTGACAATTGATGAGAAGAAGAAGCTGCTCAAACGTATGATTCAAGTCGATCTGTTTGAAAAGTATATGCACAAGACCTTCGTTGGCCAGAAGCGCTTTTCCATTGAAGGAAACGATGCGCTTGTGCCAATGCTTGACGAGATTGTACTGTCCTTCGCTAAAGACGGCGGAAAGCACATCTTGATGGGAATGGCGCACCGCGGACGCTTGAACGTACTGGCTCACGTGCTTGGCAAGCCTTACGGCGCCATCTTCTCGGAATTCCACCATTCACCGAACAAAGACTTGTACCCATCTGAGGGTTCCACAGGCATTAACTTCGGCTGGACGGGCGACGTTAAGTATCATCTCGGTGCAGATCACGATTTCGAGCAAGATCAATTGCGAACTACCATAACACTTGCGAATAACCCGAGCCATCTCGAATATGTAAACTCGGTAGTTGAAGGCTTTGCCCGTGCTGCACAGGAAGAACGCAGCAGCCAAGGATATCCGGTTCAAGATACCGATCGAGCATTAGCTGTCCTTATGCACGGCGATGCAGCATTCCCTGGCGAAGGTATCGTTGCCGAGACACTGAACTTTGATAAGTTGCGTGGATTCCAGAATGGAGGCACCATCCATTTTATTGTCAACAACCGGATTGGCTTTACGACGGAAAGCTCGGATTCACGTTCCACCCTATATGCAAGCGACCTAGCCAAAGGATATGAAATTCCGATTCTGCATGTGAACGCAGATGATCCTGAAGCTTGTATTGCAGCCGTGAGAATGGCATTTGAATATCGTGATACGTTTAAGAAAGACTTCTTGATAGACCTGATCGGCTATCGCCGTCATGGTCATAATGAGATGGATGACCCAAGCTCAACGCAGCCGCTTGTATATGAGAAAGTCAACAAGCACCTGATCGCTCATCAAATATATGCGGAGAAGCTGAAGCAATCGGGCGTTCTAACAGAAGCAGACGTTCAACAGATGAAGGACGACGTTGAAGCTACATTTCAGCAAGCATATGAGAAGATGCGGGAACGGACAGCAACAGAATATCGCAATCAGAGCGATAAGCTTCCACGTGCAAATGCTCCAATTCCGACAGATACGGGCATAGCCGTAGAGCAATTACGTGAGCTAAATGAGGCTTTGATTCAGCATCCCGAGTCATTTACGCCTTATCCAAAGCTTGACCGTATCTTGAAGCGCCGCGCGGCAGCCTTTGTGGAAGAAGACAAGGTAGACTGGGCTTTGGCGGAAACACTCGCCTTCGCTTCCATCCTTGCAGAAGGCCAGCCAATTCGCCTGAGCGGCCAAGATGTGGAACGCGGAACATTCGCGCAGCGCCACCTGATGCTGCACGATCCAACGAATGGCAGCAAGTATTGCCCGCTGCACTCCATTCCGCAGACAAAAGCTTCATTTGCTATACACAACAGCCCGCTGACTGAAGCGGCAGTACTCGGCTTTGAATATGGTTATAACGTCTTTGCACCTGAGACACTTGTGATCTGGGAAGCTCAATATGGGGACTTTGCCAACGTAGCGCAGGTCATATTCGATCAATTCATTGCCGCTGGCCAAGCGAAGTGGCACCAGTATTCCAATCTGGTCATGCTGCTCCCGCACGGCTATGAGGGTCAGGGACCAGAACACTCCAGCGCAAGACTGGAACGTTACTTGCAGTTGTCCGCTAATGGCAACTGGATGGTTGCCAACTTGACGAGTGCAGCGCAGTACTTCCACCTGCTTCGTCGCCAAGCTGCGATCGGTGGAACCCTGCAAGCACGTCCGCTTGTTGTCATGTCACCGAAGAGCCTGCTGCGTAACGCTCGCAGCGCGACACCTGTTGCCGCTTTGACGGAAGGAACCTTCCGTCCGATTCTGGAAGAACCGCTGCTCGGCAGCAAGCCTGCTAAGGTGCAGCGTCTGCTCCTATGCTCAGGTAAAGTGGCGCTCGATCTTGAAGCTGAATTGGAGAATTACCCAGACCAAGACTGGAGCTGGCTTCATATCATTCGTGTAGAGCAGCTCTATCCGTTCCCAGAAGAAGAAATCACGGAAGTTATTGGCCGTCTCAAGTCTTTAAAAGAAGTGATGTGGGTACAAGAGGAGCCTCAAAACATGGGCGCTTGGACGTTTATGGAATCTAGACTGCGTGCACTGCTGCCTAAAGCAGCATCACTTGATTATATCGGACGAGGCGAGCGTTCTAGCCCTGCTAGCGGCTACGCGGATGTGCACAGCCACGAACAACGTCAGATCGTCCATAAAGCATTAAAGCTGCAGCAAGCTTAATCATACGCGCATTGAACTCAAGGGGGTAGCCATCGTGGCAGAAATTAAAGTACCTGAACTAGGCGAGTCCATAACAGAAGGAACTTTGCATAAATGGCACGTGAAGCAAGGTGAGGCCGTGAAACAAGGCGATGTACTTGCCGAACTTGAAACCGATAAGGTCAATTTGGAGATTAGCGCAGAGGAAGACGGCGTTCTAGAGCAAATTCTTCGTCCAGACGGCGAAAATGTTCAAGTTGGTGAAGTCATTGGGGTTATCCGTGCTGGAGGTAGTGCAAGCGCACCAGTTGAGGCGGCTGCAGCTGTGGCTCCACAACCAACCGAAGCCTCTGCACCAAGTGCTGCTGTCCCTGCTGCAGTACCGACACCGGTGGTACCTGCTGCTGACAATAGTGACACTTACGCGACTCCGCATGCACGCAAGCTCGCTCGTGAACAGGGCATTGACTTGCGAGAAGTGCAAACACGCGATCCGCTCGGACGGATCAAGCAGGAGGATGTTCAGGCACAAGCTCGCTTGAACAGCGTACCTGCAAGTGCAGTGGCAGCACCTCGTCCGGCTGCAGTTCCACAAGCAGCTAGCTCCGCATCGGAAGCGGCTGCACAAGCGGGCAAACCGGTCGAAGTTCGCAAAATGTCGCGTCGCCGCCAAACAATTGCCAAGCGGCTCGTAGAAGCGCAGCAGTCCGCTGCGATGCTGACAACATTTAACGAAGTCGATATGACAGCAATTATGGATGTGCGCAAGCGCCGCAAAGATAAGTTCAAAGAAAAACATGATGTGAACTTAGGCTTTATGTCCTTCTTCACCAAAGCGGTAATTGGTGCGTTAAAGGCATATCCGCTCCTTAATGCCGAGATTGCTGGCGACGAACTGCTCGTGAAGAAATATTATGATATCGGCATTGCTGTATCCGCGAAGGAAGGCTTGGTTGTCCCTGTCGTTCGTGATGCAGATCGCCTAGGCTTCGCTGATATCGAGAAGCAGATTATCGATCTGGCCGGCAAAGCACGCGCCAACACGCTAGCGATCTCTGATCTGCAAGGCGGCACGTTCACCATCACCAACGGAGGCGTATTCGGCTCCCTGCTGTCGACACCAATCCTAAACGCTCCTCAAGTTGGTATTCTGGGTATGCACAAAATCCAATTGCGTCCAGTTGCTATTGATCAAGAGCGTATGGAGAACCGTCCGATGATGTACATTGCACTCTCTTACGATCACCGCATCGTAGATGGTGCGGAAGCGGTCAGCTTCCTAGTCAAAGTTAAAGAATTGCTTGAAGATCCTGAATCATTGCTGCTGGAAGGCTAGGCAGCATAATAGGAGAATTACTTAACCTTGATCTTAGAGCATTCTCTATGTGCACATAAATGGCTGTCCACTAAGCAGAAATATAGCTTAGTGGACAGCTTTTTTGTATAGCAAAAAGAAGCCATTCCCTAGTCTTCGATGACATAGAGAATGGCTTCTTATGCTAAAGCAGCTTATTTCGTAGCTGGCTTCACAGGCTTAGCCGGTGTTGCTGGTTTACCTGATTTATCTGATTTATCTGATTTGCCTGGTGCTGCTGGCTTAGCTGGTGTTGCTGGTTTACCCGATTTATCTGATTTACCTGGCGCTGCTGGCTTAGCTGGTGTTGCTGGTTTACCCGATTTATCTGATTTACCTGGCGTTGCTGGCTTAGCTGGTGTTGCTGGTTTGCCTGGTTTATCTGATTTACCTGGTGTTGTTGGCTTAGCTGGTATTGCTGGTTTAGCAGGCGTTGTTGGCTTAACTGGCTTCTCAGCTTGTACTGGCTTGGACAAATCTATGGAATATTTAGCAAAGCCACTTTCAAGCACGTTAATAAATTTGATTTTTGATGTGTTCTTAACAAACTGCTTAGCTTCCGGAGCAGAAGTAAAGGTGACATTAGCTTTTCCATTTATAGGTGCAAATGTCCAGTTGTTATCTGCTGCTGGATTGATATTTTTTTGGCTTAGAATGTAATCAATCACTACTTGACGGTTTTCATCTGGGGAATCGATGATAATGTTTTTGCCATCCAGACCAGGGAAAGCACCGCCACCGCTTGCACGATAGTTATTTGTTACGACAATATACTTGTCTGTCGCTTTAACAGGCTTGCCTTTATACGCCAAGTTTTTAATACGATTGGCATTTTTGTTGGCTACTGTACCATCAATGGCATATTTATTCGGTTGTGTAACATCGATTTGATAAGTAACACCATCGATCACGTCAAAGTTATAAGTAGGGAACATTTCGTTTACAAGCGGCTGTTCTTCTTTTTTCTTCACATCGATCTGGTTGAACTGGCCAGCAGAACGCTCCAGCCACTCTTTTACCTGGGACCCGTTGATCAGCACCGCTTTGAGCGTGTTCGGATAAATGTAAAGATCAGACACGTTCTTGATAGCAATCGTTCCTGCAGGGATGTTGGAGTAGTAGCTTACACCATTACGACCGCCTGCTTTGAATGGCGCGCCTGCAGACAGCACAGGAATTCCGTCATATTCCGTACCTTTAATATTTTTCTCTACAAACCATGTTTGTGCATTGGTTACGATTTGAATAGATGGGTCATCTTGAACAAGTGCAAAGTAGCTGTAAATAGGAGAAGTTGTTTTCCCTACCGCAGAACGCACCCATTTTACAGTATGATCGTGTTCATCTTTTACCGCATCCAAAATAGATGGGTCTGCATCAGCAAGCGACGCTTTCTTCGCTTTATCATAAATAGGAACTGCTTTGGTAGCGGACTCAGCCACTTTCCATTTTCCATTCACTTGTGTTAATGTCAGGTCAATTACGCCCAGATTGTTGCCCCAGTAACCAGGCATAACCGCAGGTTTACCGTTAATGGTTCCCTTGCTTGCATCAACACCTGGGATACTATCAAAACCAGGTCCCGGGAACACAAGATGGGAATGTCCAAACAGGATAGCATCGATGCCATCAATCTTACTCAACTGGTAACTAGCATTTTCCAAGTTTGCAGCCGTCTCTACAGGGCCTAGACCGGAGTGAGGAACCGCAACGATAATATCGGCACCCTTTTGTTTCATTTCAGGAATGAATTTGTTAGCGGTTTCTAGAATGTCTTTAGCTATAACCTTGCCTTCCAGATTAGACTTGTCCCACATCATAATTTGCGGAGGAACAAAGCCGATGACGCCTACTTTCAAAGTAACCTCTTTACCACTCTCATCTTTAAATTTGCGTTCAAGGATTTGATAAGGTGTAAACAGGTTTTTGTCATTGTCCGGATTTTTATCCTTATCGTCTGCATAGACGTTTGCGTTAATATAAGGGAACTTAGCACCTTTCAGGCTGCGGTTCAGATGGTCCAGACCAAAGTTAAATTCGTGGTTACCGATATTCCCCACATCATAGTTCAGCAGGTTCATCGCTTTATAGACAGGGTGAGTCTCACCATCTTTTAACGGATCGATCTTGGCAACATAATCACCAAGTGGGTTGCCTTGTAGCAAGTCTCCGTTATCAATAAGGATGCTGTTTGTTGCTTCATCTCTTGCTTTCTTAATTAATGTAGCGGTTTTCGCTAGGCCGAATTCGTCGGTCACTTTGTCCTGGTAGTAGTCATAGTTAACGATGTTGGTGTGAAGATCTGTCGTTTCAAGCAGACGGAGCTTCAGGATCGAACTGTCCTCGGCTTTTACCGATGTAAGGGGGAAAGACAAGGCCCCAATCACCAAAGAGGTACTGAGCAGAAAAGCAGTCAGCATTTGCTTGCGTGTTTTTTTCATGTGTGAATTGACCTCCTATATGTATACAAATGCCAAGCAGAAATAGTGTAGCACCTGCAACTTATAATTGGTAGATAACTAAATGAATAAAGCGCTAAAATTTGGGTTTTTTCTCTAATGTATGGGTAAAAATGAGAATGTTTTTTATAAAATTACAGTCTTTAGAACACATCAAAGAAATAGATCATCCATTTTATCCCATTTAAAAAACTAAGCATTAAACTAATAGACAAAGTCGATAATATGGTTCATATATTAAAATCCTATTTACAAAAGTGAATACCTCCTCTAAGGACTGATAATCGTAGATTTTTGTAGTTCTTATGGCAGTACCCGACGAAATTTCCTCGCCTTCCGTAATTACGATCTCATCATTTGCAAAAATAATCCGACTGCCACACAATTTTTTTATACGTAACATACCAGTTGTTGCTGCCCTGTTGAAAATTCGGTTTTCTCTAAGAAAAGCTTGTTGTCGATCATACCTACGTATCTAATGGTTCCATGCTTATCTACTTGTTTCACAACAGGATGAAAGAGCATCTCTTTGTTCTTGATAGCTGAAGTAAAAGCATCCTTTTCATACACGATCCAAGATTGTGTTTCGTCTTGGTAACCTATAAATTGCTGGGTATAGGATTGACCTTCCCAAATCGTTCTTTTTTCATGATTTGAAATGATTCCCGTTATGTATACCATAAAAACTTTTGTATCTGTTATTTCAATGTGAATCGTATGTACCCGCTTTAAAGTATCCTGACTACCATGTGGCTTAATTTAATCGGCTTGCTTAGATAACTGTGTATATTAAACAGCTGAAGGCTAAAACTGCCTTGTGCTAATCCATCTTCGTATCGTATTCTTATCCTTTAAAATAAAAAAAGGGATACCCCTAAGTAAATAACTACTTAAGGATATCCCTTGCTGTGTATAACACTCGCTTGTTCAGCGAATTACTTTCTCAAGTTGTAGAAAGATTTCAAGCCGTCATAGCGAGCAACTTTACCCAACTCGTCTTCGATACGAAGCAATTGGTTGTATTTCGCAACACGGTCCGTACGGGACGGAGCACCTGTTTTGATTTGGCCTGCATTTGTTGCAACTGCGATGTCAGCAATTGTGCTATCTTCGGACTCACCAGAGCGGTGGGAGATAACTGCTGTGTAACCAGCGCGCTTAGCCATTTCGATAGCATCGAATGTTTCAGTAAGTGTACCGATTTGGTTAACTTTAACCAAGATGGAGTTACCGATTCCTTTTTCGATACCTGTAGCAAGACGTTCTGTGTTTGTAACGAACAAGTCGTCACCAACCAATTGAACTTTGTCGCCCAATTTCTCAGTGAGCAATTTCCAACCATCCCAGTCATCTTCGGACATACCGTCTTCGATTGTGATGATTGGATATTTATCAACCCAAGAAGCAAGAAGGTCAACATACTCAGCGGAAGTGTAGGATTTGCCTTCACCAGCAAGTGTGTATTTACCGTCTTTGTAGAACTCAGTGGACGCAACGTCCATACCCAAGAATACGTCTACACCTGGTTTGTAACCAGCTTTTTCGATCGCTTCGATGATCGTAGTGATCGCTTCTTCGTTAGAGTTCAAGTTCGGAGCGAAGCCGCCTTCGTCACCTACAGCTGTGTTCAAGCCTTTGGATTGCAATACAGATTTCAAGTTATGGAAGATTTCAGCGCCCATACGCAGTGCTTCTTTGAAGTTAGGAGCACCTACAGGAAGTACCATGAACTCTTGTACGTCGATGTTGTTGTCGGCATGTTCGCCACCGTTGATGATGTTCATCATTGGAACTGGCAATTGTTTTGCGTTGAATCCACCCAGGTAAGTGTACAAAGGTACATCCAATGCATGTGCAGCAGCACGAGCTACAGCCATGGATACCGCAAGAATTGCGTTAGCACCCAATTTGCCTTTGTTATGTGTGCCATCCAATTCGATCATCAGACGGTCAATTGCTACTTGATCCAAAGCGTCCATACCGATTACTTCTGGTGCAATGATGTCGTTAACGTTTTTAACTGCGTTCTCAACACCTTTGCCCACGTAACGGCCTTTGTCGCCATCACGAAGCTCTACAGCTTCATGAGCGCCAGTGGATGCGCCGGAAGGTACGATTGCACGGCCAAAGCCGCCGGATTCCAATTTAACTTCAACTTCTACTGTAGGGTTGCCGCGAGAGTCCAGGACTTCGCGAGCGTATACGTCCATAATCATTGTCATGATCGATACATCTCCTTTTATGCTAATGTAATCTATTATCCCACATGTCGGGTGGACATGTCTGTTACTTTTTCAACATCGACTTACCTGTCATCTCAGTTGGCTGCGGCAATTGCATCAGATCTAGAATCGTTGGTGCAATGTCAGCCAGAATGCCATCTTCACGCAACTCGAAGTCATTCGAAGTTACGATAAATGGTACAGGGTTCGTCGTATGTGCCGTGAACGGGCGACCTTGCTCGTCGAATACCATATCAGCGTTGCCGTGGTCCGCCGTAATCAAGCAGACGCCACCTTTCGCCAATACCGCTTCAACAACTTTGCCCATACATTCATCCGTCGCTTCAACCGCCTTAATGGTTGGTTCCAGCATGCCGGAATGACCCACCATATCAGGGTTCGCAAAGTTCAGGATAATCGTATCGAACTGGTCAGAGTTGATCTCGTTCACTGCTGCTTCCGCAACTTCATATGCACTCATTTCGGGCTGCAGATCATAAGTAGCCACTTTAGGCGAGTTAATCAAGACACGTTTCTCTCCTGGAAGCTCCACATCACGACCGCCGCTGAAGAAGAATGTAACGTGCGGGTACTTCTCAGTCTCAGCAATACGCAGTTGTTTCTTGCCATGTTGGACAAGGACTTCGCCAAGCGTATTATCGAGTTCTTTCGGAGAATATGCTACATATCCGCCAACTGTCTCCGAGAAGAGGGTCAAGGCTACAAAGTGCAAGTTTCTAGGGAACTTAGGTCCACGGTCGAATCCGCGGAAGTCTTCGTTCGTAAATACTTGCCCCAATTGAATTGCGCGGTCCGGGCGGAAGTTCAAGAACACGACGGAGTCGCCGTCTTGCACCAAACCAACCGGTTGATCATCCTCACCAACAATAACAGTCGGCATTACGAATTCATCGTATACCGAGCGTTGATAGGATTCTTCTACCGCTGCGATTGGATCGCGGTATTTAGGTCCATCACCGTACACCATGGCACGATAAGATTTCTCGACGCGTTCCCATCGTTTGTCGCGGTCCATTGCATAATAACGGCCTTGAACCGTTGCAATCTGACCCACGCCAACTTCAGCGATCTTCGCTTGCAATTTCTCAATGTAACCGCGGGAGCTATCAGGTGCAACGTCACGGCCATCTAGGAAGGCGTGAATGTATACTTCTTTCAGCTCTTCGCGCGCACACAGATCCAACATTGCGAGCGCATGATCAATATGGCTGTGAACCCCGCCATCAGACAACAAGCCGTAAATGTGCAGCGCCTTGTTGTTTTCTTTTGCATACTTAACGGCACCAAGAAGCGTTTCGTTAGAGAAGAAATCCCCTTCGCGAATCGACTTGGTAATCCGAGTCAAGTCTTGGTATACAATGCGGCCGGCACCAATATTTAAGTGTCCAACCTCAGAGTTCCCCATTTGCCCTTGCGGCAAACCTACTGCTTCACCGCAAGCAGTTAAAGTTGTATGAGGAAACGTGCTCATATAACGGTCGTAGTTTGGCTTATTCGCCTGTGCAACAGCATTGCCGACCACAGTATCGCGAAGTCCGAATCCGTCCATGATGATAAGTGCTACAGGTCTAGGTGCGGACATCTTACTTCGCTCCTTCCACCAAGGAGATGTAGGAAGCCGGTTGCAAGCTTGCGCCGCCTACCAATGCGCCGTCAATATCACTTTCTGACATATATTCACGCACATTTTCAGGTTTAACACTGCCGCCGTATTGAATGCGAACAGCTTGTGCAACTTCTTCGTTGTAAAGGCCAGCTACTACGCTGCGGATGTAGCTGATGGTCTCATTTGCATCCTTAGCTGTAGAAGATTTGCCTGTTCCGATAGCCCAGATTGGCTCATAAGCAATAACAACTTCGCGTGCTTGCTCAGCGGAAACGCCTTGGAATGCGCCTTCTGTCTGAACTTTGCATACATCATTTGTCTTGCCGGACTCACGCTCTTCGAGCGATTCGCCTACGCAGACGATCGGCGTAATGCCGTGACGGAATGCAGCGTGAACTTTCTTGTTCACAATCTCATCCGACTCTGCGAAGTAAGCGCGGCGCTCTGAGTGACCAATGATCACGTAATGAACGCCCAAGTCTTTTAACATAACGCCGCTAATCTCACCAGTGAAGGCACCGTTATCTTCAAAGTGCAAGTTTTGTGCGCCAACTTTAATGGATGTGCCTTTGAACGCTTCAACAAGTGCAGGCAGGTTTGTGAAAGGTGCGCAGATTACACTTTCTACGCCTTCCACTTCCGCATTACCTTTGATTGCTGCTGCGAACTCAAGTGCTTCCGGCACAGTTTTGAACATTTTCCAGTTACCTGCGATGATCGGTTGTCTCACCTGATTCACTCCTTAGCATGGGGACAGCTTCATGCTGTCGACCTTACTTATCGTTTAATGCCACTACGCCTGGCAATACTTTGCCTTCCATGAACTCAAGGGAAGCGCCGCCGCCTGTAGAGATGTGGTCCATTTTGTCTTTCAAGTTAAACTTCTCAACTGCTGCTGCAGAGTCGCCGCCGCCGATGATCGTGTAAGCTGCTGTTTCCGCACAAGCATTAGCTACCGCACGAGTTCCGTGGGAGAAAGGCTCGATCTCGAATACGCCCATAGGTCCGTTCCATACAACAAGCTTCGAGTTCTTAATAACATCAGCATAAATCTCACGTGTTTTCGGTCCGATGTCGATACCTTCCCAGTCAGCAGGAATGCCGTCAATATCCACGTTCTGTGTGTTAGCTGTAGCACTGAAATCATCAGATACTACGATGTCCACTGGAAGATAAAGATTTTTGCCAAGTTCCTTCGCTTTCTCAATAAAGCCAAGGGATTCTTGCAATTTGCTCTCGTCCAACAAAGATTGACCAATCTCGTGGCCTTGTGCCTTGAAGAACGTGTATGCCAAGCCGCCGCCAATAATTACGTTGTCTGCGATCTCAAGCATTTTGTTAATAACATCGATCTTGTCCTTAACTTTGGAGCCACCAACGATGGCAGTGAATGGACGCTCTGGGTTGGAAAGGGCTCTGCCCAATACATCCAGCTCTTTCTCCATCAACAAGCCTGCAACTGCTGGCAAGTGATGAGCGATGCCTTCTGTAGAAGCATGTGCACGGTGAGCTGCACCGAATGCGTCGTTAACAAATACGTCAGCAAGCGCTGCAAATTGCTTCGCAAGTTCTGCATCGTTTTTCTCTTCGCCTTTGTGGAAACGTACATTTTCCAAAACGACAACGTCACCGTTGTTCATGTTGGCAATTTCCGCTTGCACGCTTTCGCCGATGGACTCGTCAAGCTTCTTAACTGGCTTGCCAAGCAATTCACCAAGGCGTGCCGCAGCTGGTGTAAGGCGCATGGAATCAACCACTTCACCTTTAGGACGTCCCATATGGCTCGCCAAAATCACTTTAGCGCCCTTTTCCATCAAAAACTTGATAGTTGGCAGCGTTTCTTGAATACGCGTGTCATCTGTAATTTGACCATTTTCCAATGGCACGTTAAAATCTACACGCACAAATACGCGTTTTCCGTTAACCTCAATGTCTCGTACACTCTTCTTGTTCATCCCCATGTTCCTCCTATCGAATATGGAAACCATTCAGTTCCGTTGAATTCTGATGTAATCGGTTAACATTCTGTGTCATTCTGTGTCTGTTCGATGTTCTGTCGGGTTCTACAGCGCTGTTGCGCCGCTTTATTTATATCTCTGTATATATGAATCCGAATAAGACTCATATAGCAAAAAATAACGCTCTAGGTTCTATAGATATTCTATATATGAAATGGTGATGGAATCAACATTGTCTTGTTCTCTATTGGTTGTATGGTTCTCTATATCTATAACTCATCCGTCCATTTATCGTCTGCAATCAGGCAAAGAGGAGACCCTTGCGGTTTCTCCTCTTTGATTGTCATGCTATATAATTACAGACCTTTTTTAGCGATGAAAGCTGCCAAGTCAACAACACGGTTGGAGTAGCCCCACTCGTTATCGTACCAGGAAACAACTTTAACCATGTTGCCACCGATTACCATCGTCGTCAAAGCGTCGATTGTAGAGGAAGCTGGGTCGCCGTTGTAGTCACTGGATACCAATGGCTCTTCGGAGTAGTTCAAGATGCCTTTCAAAGGACCTTCAGCTGCTTCTTTCAAAGCTGCGTTAACTTCTTCAACAGTAACGTTTTTCTCAAGTTCTACTACCAAGTCTGTAACAGACACGTTAGGAGTAGGAACACGCATGGACATACCATTCAATTTGCCATTCAATTCAGGCAATACAAGAGATACTGCTTTAGCAGCACCAGTCGTTGTAGGAATGATGTTTTGAGCTGCTGCACGAGCACGACGAAGGTCTTTGTGCGGCAAGTCAAGAACGTTTTGGTCGTTAGTGTAGGAGTGAATTGTGTTCATCATACCTTTAACGATACCGAATTTGTCGTTCAATACTTTAGCGAATGGCGCCAAGCAGTTCGTTGTGCAAGAAGCGTTGGAGATGATTGTATGGCTAGCTGCATCATACTTATCTTCGTTAACGCCCATAACGATTGTGATGTCTTCGTTAGTAGCTGGTGCGGAGATAATAACTTTCTTCGCGCCGCCTTTCAAGTGCATTTCAGCTTTGTCTTTAGCTGTGAAGATACCAGTGGACTCAACAACGATTTCTACGCCGTTAGCGCCCCATGGCAAGTTCTCAGGGTTACGCTCTGCAAATACTTTAACTTCTTTGCCGTTAACGATAAGCGCGCCTTCTTTAGCTTCTACAGTAGCGTCCAAAACGCCGTGAGTTGTGTCATATTTCAACAGGTGAGCGAGCGTTTTAACGTCAGTCAAGTCGTTGATTGCTACGATTTCAACCTCAGAGTTGCTCAAAGCTGCACGGAATACGTTACGTCCAATACGTCCAAAACCGTTAATACCAACTTTAACCATTGATGATTCCTCCCATTTCCTAAATAGAGAATTTTTTTAATTTATTGCTCAAGACGGCCCATAGGCACATCTAGACCACAGATTTGTACGATCTCATACGCTGCTACTTCATCCGTCACAAGAATATCCTCATGACCGAATCGAAGTACTGCCGTAATCGCTTCACCCTTGCCCTTACCACCAGCAACGGCGATGACAGCCTCCGCTTGGGAGATGTCTTCCATACGTAAACCTAAAGTAAGCATCGTATGTACGACTTGACCCTGGCGGTCAAAGTAATAACTGTAAGCTTCGGCTATTGCCTCAACGTCCCGAAGCTGCTGCACGGTCGCCTGATCCACATGACGACGTCTTGCCATCACAAGTGCATCTCCGATGCCATGCACGACAATACGTGCCTGCCGAATCACTCGCAGAATATCCTTGATGTTCGGCTCTTGCTTCAGTGACTGGTACGCATCTTCACTAATAAGATCAGGCACATGGAGCAATCGATACTGGGCGCCAACGCGCTTCGCCATCATCGAGGCTATCGTATTGGCCTGATATTCGAGACTCTCACCCAGTCCTCCCCTTGCGGGAACGAACCAGTTGCCCTTGCGTGATACGGAGCTTGTTAATTGATCGGCAACCGCAGCCAACGTAGATCCGCCGGTAACCGCAATGACGTCATCCTTGCCCATCACGCGATCCAGCACTTCGCATGCTGCCTTGCCCAACTCCTGCTTCACGGCACTTGAGAGCTCCGAATCGCCAGGTACGACGATCACTTGCTTCAAGCTGAACTCTTCGCGAATTGCATCCTCGAGGTGACGCATGCCGAGCAGTTCCCGCATCAGCGGTTCCAATTGCGTGACAAGCTTCCGTCCCTCTTCACTGATCCGCATGCCTGCTGTTTCTGTCTCGATAAGACCTTGTGCTTTCAACAGATCGGTCTCGGCTCTCAGTACACGCTCTGTCATCTGTAATGATGATGCCAGCGTTCTCCGGCCGATAATATCGGACACCATAATCTCATGCAGGATCGTATAGCGCTTCTTTAACAGTTCCAAGAGGTCGGGCAGAAGACGCTTATTTATCTCTAGCCATTCACGCATTTCTCTCCACTCCTGCACTCCTCAGAAACTGTATTCGAATATAACGCTGGACTCAATGTGTCCCAATGACACATTTTATGTCCCACCATCATTCTACCGAAATTTCCGTAAAGTTGCAAGTATCCCGCATCTATAATGGGCAATTGTCGCATATCTTATTCATTTGGCTCTATATCAACAATGAAAGCGTATTCTGTACATATAATTGTTCTTATTTAGAACAAATAAAAGATTTTAAATTTTTGAAAAATTCGTTAAGGACTTGTTTTGCAGCATATAAACTCCTGCATAAAGGTTTGTGTACCTATTTTTTGTTATCCCATTAGTTGTACAAATAAGTACTAACTAGTCCCAACCACTTACCCTTTCTTTCCTCTTCATAAACAACTTGCATCATTGATAGAACAAAGACACCAACATCTTAACAATGTGGTGTCTCAAGCCTAGCGTTTCTAATCCATTAATGAAATCCCACTTTTTGTTGCACTTTGTGTCAAAATACTTTATAATACATCTTGCATCATTTTTTTAATGCGCCCGTGGTCCAATGGATATGACGTAGGCCTCCGGAGCCTGAGATCAAGGTTCGATTCCTTGCGGGCGCGCCATAAATACCTTGATGATGCCTGATAATGAAGTTTACGTACATATGAATAGGCTACTTGAATTCAAAGACATCCGAGTTCTCTCCTTCTCGCATAGGGAGTTGAAGACGGGTGTTTTTTCTATATCACCCCATCTCCACCCTGCCTGTCCTGCGCAGCAGTACTTCAGTACCTAATATACTCGATATCGATCAGCCCGCTGTTCATTTATTTTCTATATTACATTTGACTCCTTTTACTATTTATGCCGCATATACAACTATAAACAAGCACATTATTATGCGTTGATCAGCTTGTTTGACCATCTTTGACTTTTGGCGAAAAATTAGATATGATATGGCTACAACTTCAAGCGCCTTATGACGTTTACACGTTTAAGGATACATCATTTGGTTTATATTTTAGCTATTGAGGATTAGGAGGGGTTATACGTGAGTTATGTACCTATGGTTGTCGAGCAGACGAATCGCGGCGAACGTGCTTATGATATTTATTCTCGTCTGTTAAAGGATCGAATTATTTTCTTAGGTTCAGGAGTTAATGACATTGTAGCAAATTCCATTATCGCTCAGCTGCTGTTCTTGGCTGCGGATGACCCGGACAAAGATATCCATTTATACATTAACAGCCCAGGCGGATCGATTACGGCGGGTATGGCTATATTTGATACGATGCAGCACATTAAGCCTGACGTATCCACTATCTGTGTTGGTATGGCAGCTTCGATGGGTGCGTTCCTCTTGAACGCAGGAGCAAAGGGAAAACGATTTGCTCTGCCTAACAGCGAAGTAATGATTCACCAGCCGCTAGGCGGCGCTGAAGGTCAAGCAAGCGACATCGAGATTCGTGCTCGTCGTATTTTGAAAATGCGCGACAAGCTGAATCTGATCTTATCAGAACGTACAGGTCAACCGCTCGAACAGATCGAGAAAGATACAGACCGCGACAACTTTATGACAGCGCATGAAGCACAAGCTTACGGACTTGTCGATAAAGTATTGGAAAAATCGCCGCTTATCCCTTAAGCAGCGCAAAGAAATTAGCTAAGAAGAAGGCTCTCTTGATCTCATCAAGAGCCTTTTTTATTTTGACACTATATCAGAATGTAGCTGGTATAATCCTTAGGAAGATGCTGACGTGATCGAACTGACAACCATTCGGGGTAATCAATCCTGTTGGTATGTTAGAATCCAACTAAGCGCACATAGAGCTAAGCACAAAAAAAGGACCACATCGTTTCACGAGACGATGTGGTCTATATATGTTCTAGGGGTAAACTGTAAACCATGAGAAAGATGAAACGGATCCCTTGTGCATTCGGATGATTCCGGCTGTCCAAGGTCATGAAGTTGTGTGGCAACCCTCCTCGAAATAGTCATCTGTCATTCGGTCCATAATCAGAATAAGGCCCCTACATTAAGCGAAACTGAGCACAACCTTAAAATAACATAAAATGTCCTAGTTATTTAGTTTAGCTCTTCAGTCGTTTGACCGAATCTAGCAAACTATCACTTAACAAGGATAGATTCGTCTTCACACGTTCATCGATAATTTGTCCTTCGTCGTTAAAGATATGCGGATCGGCAATTACTTGCATAGGTACCACATTGACATACAAGGAGCGCATTACCGTCCGCAAGTTGTTGAGCGCATTAATGCCTCCTTTTCCGCCTCCAGCAGTCGCCGCTATGCCGCACGGTTTGCCATTGAAGTTTTTGCTGTTCAAGAAATCAAGTGCATTTTTCAAAGCACCGCTCATTGCACCATGATATTCGGGCGTACAGACCATGTAACCGTCGGCTTGCTCTACTAGCTGAACAAGCTTGCTCACGTTTACATCTTCATATTGACTGCCTTCATTCAGATAAAGAGGGAGCAAGTCTTCTCGCAAATCAAATACGTGACAATCCGCTCCTGATGCTTCTAACTGCTGCTTCAAATATGCAATGACACGTTTGGAATTAGAGTTAGCACGGGGGCTTCCCGAAATTAATAAGATATTATTCATCATAATTCACTCCTTAATTTGCTTCGTATGAACAGCAAGCATATAAAATGGATCATTCCCGCTTTGGATGATTATACCACGAATTTGAAACGATCATAAAAAAGACTGCACCCTCAGCAGACACTAATCTACTTCAGATGCAGCCATCTCTATCGTACTGTATCTAGCGCCTGCCGCCGTACCTTCACACTTCTGATCGAGCACGCCTGCTCATGAAGCTCTTGCGACTTGTTGAGGCACACAGATCAACACGATGATTAGCGCCAAGAACGCAATTAACACATTGGCAAATATGCCCCAGAACCCAGCTTGCGTGTATGCTGATGGATCGGCCAACAATATAGCGGAGTAGATAGCACCCGACACTGCTGTTCCGAAGCTGCCCCCTAAGGAACTGGCCATCTTATACAAGCCTGATGCCACACCTACCTTATCTTTTGGTGCACCGGATACGGCCGTATCTGTGGATGGAGTGGCTGAAACACCAAGCCCCAAGCCCATAATAGCAAACCCAACCACCGTCAGCACAAGATAAAGTACATCCGGTAAAAAGGTTAACATCGGCAGCGCAATGCCTATCGTCGTTAGGAAGCAGCCTAACGCCATCGGTGGTCGCGGTCCTTTTTTCTTAAGAATAAGCTCACCTACACGAATCATGATCAACGTTGTGACCAAGTACCCCATTGTAAGCAGACCCGCATGAAAAGATGAGATCCCTTTTGACTCCTGCACAAAGGACGACATGACAAAAATAGCACCCACTGCACAAAAATTTAACATAAAATTGGATATTGCCGCACCGTTATAGGCTGAATTTTTAAAAAGGCTCAAATCAATAAGCGGCTGACTGACTCTTTTTTCAACCAATAAAAATAGGATGAAGAGAATAACAAATCCCGCTGCCATTCCTAACGTTAACAGGCTTGTCCAACCCCATTCCGCACCTCTTGTAATAAACAAATTTAACATCAGCAGGCCTGCTATAAAGATGACAAGCCCGACATAATCCACCCGCTGCTTCCCATTACTAACCGCCACCTTGCTCTCAGGTGTGCCTTGAATGAGGAATATGGCTGCGATCGCCACTGGGATGCTCAACCAGAAAATCCACTGCCAGCCTAACAGAGAAGCAACAGCACCTCCGAAAAAGCTGGCAATTCCACCGCCGCCCCATGAGGAAATTGACCAAAAGCTAAGTGCGCGCTGGCGCTCAGCCCCTTCATAGTACTCGTTGATAAGTGCCAACGACGAAGGCATGATAAAAGCTGCCGACAGTCCTTGCAGCACACGACCGAACATAAGCAGCGACGAAGTATCTGTTGTAGTCAACGCACAACACACACATCCAACAATGCTCAGTATGATACCGATTTTTGTCATTTTTACGCGTCCGATCTTATCGGCTATTCCTCCAGCTACAACGATGGATACACCTGCAATTAAGGCCGCCATGCTTACCGCCATATTTAATGTCGCCATCGGCAGTGCTAACGTCTGATTCATTACCGGAGTCACGACCATCATGGACATTGTAAAGAGCCAGAATGTTGATACCGCTAAGCAAATACCTAATATTAGTCGATTGTCTCCTTTATACGTATACATCCTCTTGAAGTCACTTCCTCTCCAGACAATCCTGTAAAATTATGCGCAAATTCCACGCTCTCATATTTATTTGCCAGTTTACGCGTTTGCCAGCTATGCGTCTGTACAAAAGCTTACACAACTCAGCCCGCCTCCACGTGCTGAACCTACACCATTCTCACACCTTATCTACAATCTTGCCCTTCCGCTATCAAAAAGTATTCGGTATCAGTTCAACATCATTAATATGGCGAAATACGTGGTTAATCAGCCTGCACTGAATACATCATGCTACAACTATACAAAAATCCCTTACCCATCCTCCATGAACATGAGGACCTTTGGTAAGGGATCTTATGCGTGCATGTTATCTATTGGCTTATCGGCCGCTCTTCAACTCGGTCCAGAGACGGTCGTATAATTGAATCTTGTCACCTACGTCAAGCAGCCATTCCGTGCGGCTTAATTCATCTTCAGACAAGTTAATCATCTTGTTATCGTTATACTCTTTACTGTGAAATGATTTAGCAGCCGTATTTGGATCGCTGTAACCGATCGATTCATAGTTCTTTGCGCTGTTCTCAGGGTCCAGCATAAAGTTAATAAATTTCTCAGCCAGCGCCTTGTTCTTCGCATCTTTAGGAATGGCGTAGTTATCAGACCAAATCGTACCACCTTCTTTAGGTACAACGTACTCCACGTCAGGATTTTCAGCTTTGACATAAGCTGCATCCCCAGACCATAATGCACCGATCCAACCTTCTTCTTGCATCATTTTCTGTTTGATACTGTCCGTGTCAAATGCAAGCACATTAGGTACAAGCTTACGCAAGTCGTCTACAGCCGCTTTAATATCCGCTTCACTGGTTGTGCTGTTGGATTTGCCAGCTTTCTTTAAAGCCATCCCAATTACTTCACGGTTATCTTCAAGCAATAGGACCTTGCCTTTATATTTCTCACTCCACAAGTCTGCCCAGCTTGTAATTGGCTCTTTGACATACTTCGTGTTGTAAGCAATGCCGGTAACTCCCGACGTATAAATAATAGAATGCTTATTGCCTGGATCAAACTCAGGGTTCTTGAAACGGTCCGCTACGTTTTTGAAATTCGGTATATTTTTCAGATCCAACTCCGCCAATAAGTCTTGCTTAATCATACTTGCAATCATATAGTCGGATGGCTGAATCAAATCATATTCCGAACCGCCAGCTTTAATCTTGGCCAGCAACTCCTCGTTGTTGGCAAATATGGCATAGTTCACTTTTACATTGTTCTCATCTTCAAACTTCTTGATGACATCCATGTCAAAGTTATCCGCCCAGCTATATAAGTTAAGCGTCTCCTGTGACTTAGAAGAACAACCTGCAAGTGCTGTTACTGCCAACAAACCGGCCAATACGACCGCGTACCATTTCATTTTTTTCAATTTCCTACCCCTCTCTGATCCTTCTTCAATAAAATATTAGAATGGCAGCAGCGAGCCGCCCTTTTCCTTGTCTGACTTACCACGTCCGAGCAGCCACTGTGCCAAGATAATAAGCATAACGCTGACCACGATCATAATGGTACAAAGTGCATTAATTTCTGGCGAGATGCCACGTTTGACAGACCCGTAAATGTAGATAGGCAACGTTGTCGAGCTCGGACCCGATACAAAGAAACTAATCATAAAGTCGTCTATCGATAACGTAAACGCAATCAAGGCACCTGCAATTACGCCCGGCCAGATCGATGGCAGCGTGACAAAGCGGAAGGTTTGCCACGGATTCGCTCCCAGATCGTTAGCCGCTTCTTCCAACTGCTTGCCCATGTTGGCAAGCCTAGACGATACGATAACGTAAACATACGAGATACTAAACGTAATATGTGCAATAATTACCGTCATTTTGCCCAAGTCAATCTTCAACTGACTGAACAAAATAAGTAAGGACAAGCCCATAATAATGTCTGGCACTACGATTGGCATATACAGCAGCCCAATCACACCCTGCTTGCCTCGATTCTGCATCTTGCGAATCGCAAGTGCAGCCATTGTTCCTAGCACGGTAGAAATAATCGTAGAAGTAAAGGCAATCGTTAAGCTGTTGCTGAGCGCCTCCATAACCGTACGATTATCAAATAAGGAGCTATACCATCTCCATGTAAACCCGCTCCAACTGGTACTCATTCGTGAATCGTTAAACGAGAACACGATAATAAGCAGTACCGGGATATAAATAAACGCCATCAACAAAAAGGAGTGTATAGAAAGCCATGGATGTCGCTTGCTTGCTTGTACTGTCTTCATGCTTTCGCCTCCTTAGATGAATCGTAATTCGAGCGAAGTGCACGGTTGAACAATCCGATAATCACAAGCGAGCTGATAACAAAAATAACTGACAATGCAGAACCGAACGGCCAATCCCTTGCTCCCAGAAACTGATTCTGGATGATGTTGCTAATCATCTGTGACTTGGCCCCACCCAATATATCTGCAACTACAAACATCCCCGTCGTTGTCACAAATACAAGCACGCTTCCCGTCATCATGCCTGATTTGGTCTGCGGCAGCGTAATGTGCCAGAATGAACGCCAACGAGAAGCACCAAGATCGCTGGAAGCCTCAAGCAGTCGCTTATCCATCTGCTCTAACGATACATAGATCGGCAGCACCATATACGGGATGAACGTATATACCATTCCTAGCAATACAGCTCCCTGCGTATACAGCATTTGAAGCGGCTCTGAGATTAGCCCGATATCCATCAACAGTGAATTCACTACACCTTGCGTCCGCAGTAAAATAATCCAAGCATAGGTCCGAATTAAGAAATTAATCCAGAATGGGACGGTAATCCCGATTAACCAGAACTTCTGCGCTTTCGGTCCCAACGTCGTCATATAATAAGCGAGCGGATAGCTCAACAAAAGACAGAACACGGTAGTCAATACAGATAGCCAGATCGTATCCCAATAAATGCCCAAGTATAACGGCTCAAAAAAACGCGCATAATTGTCCAAGCTAAACGCCCACACGATGTTACCCAAGTTATCTCGCTGCATAAAGGATACAAATATAACCGCAAGCATCGGGATAACCATAAAGAATGACAGCCACAAGACGACAGGTGTCAAGACACCGAAGAAACGTTTATTCATCGTCCGACCGTCACCTCATCCTGCAAGTTCCAATGAACACCAACCTTTTGCCCGATACTCCAGTCCCTCTGGTCTGTAAAGTCCAGCACACTGGTAACTGACGTCGGCTCATCTTCAAGATGAATGATCAGCTTATGCACATTCCCGAGATAAACGATATCCTGTATAATTCCGGTTTTGCGTGTGTCTGCCAGCTCTGGTGTTACTCGAACCTTCTCAGGACGTACCGTAAACAATCGCTCATCATGGAAAATGTTATTTTCGCCGATAAACGTCGCTGCAAACAACGTCTCCGGGCGTTCGTACACATCCCGCGGAGATCCAATTTGTTCGACTTTACCCGTGTTCATAATGACAATCCGATCAGACATCATCATAGCTTCTTCCTGATCATGAGTAACATATACAAATGTAATGCCTAGGCTGCGTTGAAGCTGCTTCAGCTCAGCCTGCAAGTTCTTGCGAAGCTGCAGATCCAATGCACCAAGCGGCTCGTCCAGCAGCAGTACCTTAGGTTTATTTGCAATCGCCCTTGCGATTGCGACACGCTGCTGTTGTCCGCCTGACAATTGATGCGGATAACGCTTGGCGAGTGCCGTGAGCTGCGTCAGTCGGATCGCTTCATCAATGCGTTCCCGCTGCTCCTTGACCGGTATTTTTTTCATTTTTAAGCCGAATTGAATGTTCTGCTCCACCGTCATATGGGGGAACAAAGCATAGTGTTGGAATACAAGATTCAAATTCCGCTTGTTTGGCGGCAATTGTGTAACATCTTCGCCATCAAGACGAATGATTCCGGTCGTCGGTTGTTCAAATCCTGCGATCATACGCAGTATGGTAGTCTTTCCGCAACCACTCGGTCCGAGCAGTGTTAGAAACTCCCCCTCATCGATTGTCAGAGACAAGGGATGCACTACGGGTTGTCCAGCGAAATGCTTTTCTACATTCTCCAGACGAATCATAAGCATCAACCCCTTCCCGTTATCCGTGGACAACGTCATTATAATGAGATAAACCTCTATCGAGGTCCGTTAATCAACGAGAGCGACCGCGTATAGAGGCATATTATTGACGACTAGCGGAGTGATATGAGAGAACCTCCGATATTGTCATTAAAAAAAGCCATATCCATTGGTATGGCCTGATCATTCGTAGATTAATTTTGCATATTCAATATACATTGTTTTGCGAGGCGATACAACTAGTTTTGCGTAATTTCGACAGATACATACCTGCTAATTCACGGAATCAACGCATTTGTTCCATGTAAAGGATCACTATCCACTATTTTAACGCAATTATCAGCAAAATTAAAGGTCCCCGAATTTGACATCCGGGAACCTCTTATGTCACTTCCATATTCAGTATTCAATACGAGTGTTTTATTTTAAAGCATATACGACTTGTACTGTCGATTGCAGCTTCACTTGCCCACCTTGCGGCGCCGATGATGGTGCAGAATCCATCTTCATCATCTCTGCCTGATAGCGAATTGGTGAATAATCGTAACCTGACTCCGTAATATTTACGACAACATCAAGCGTCCGACCTGAAGCTTTGGCAAGCGCTTCGGCTTTCTTCTTCGCATGTGCTACAGCTTTCTCCAACACCGTTGTTTCAACACTATCTTTGTTCTCCACGTCAAAGCTAATTTGATTGATTCGGTTAGCACCAGCCTTAGAAGCAGCGTCCACCATCTTTCCAAGCTTTGTCAGATCGCGGTAATTAACTAATACGTTATGTGTAGCTTGATAGCTCACGATCTTAGGTTCTTCGTTGTCTTTATATTGATATTGCGGCTGAACAGAAAATTCAACTGTCTTTAGATCTTTAGCCTGCACACCGTACGACTCCAAAGCCTTCTTCACCTTGTCAAATGCAGTTGCATTCAGTTCTTGCGCCGCGCTAGCTTCTACCGCTTTCGTCACAACACCTAAGTTTACGTAAGCAATATCAGGCTCCACCTCCAGCTTGCCAACACCAGTTACCGAAATCAGATCACGCTGTTGTTCACTCGCTGCATAAGCGATAGATGATTGTGTCACATTACCAACTCCTAACACTCCAAATACTAAAGCGCCACTAACTACCATCGCCACTCCCGTACGTTTTAACCAATTATGCATCATCCATACCTCCGTTTAAGTTATAGTTTGGTTATTATCTTCTCTTCTAAACGGTAGCTGGACAATTATTGTTGCAGGTAGGGATAACTTTTTTATTTTTAGTTCAGAAGCCATTTGTATTGCGTCAAGATAATACCTATCACTAACACTATCTTGATCACAGCAAAAGAATTGTTTGTTAATTCTGCAATTGTGGCTGTTCTTCTTTCAACCTCTGTTAATAGGATATGCTTCCTAAAATAATTACGGGGAATAATGCTTATATTTAATTCAAAAAAATACAATCATATATTGTTATATTGATCTATTTTTTTCATTTCAGATGGCTTAAGGGGCATTGCTGACGCGATCAAGCTTCAAATGGTTAAAAGAACCTTACTATACTTATACTGATGCTATGGGGGTTGCTCATCATACCAGCTTGACACCTGTGCAAAATAGTGAGTATCTTAAAGTTAGCACTGATAAGTATACCTCAATAAATCCAATAGCTTCTCTATATCTGCAAGTGTCTCAAAAGATGAAGCTATTCAAACTGGAGTTGATGTAATGTGACAATACTGATAATTATTCTTTTATTAATAATTATAGGATTGTTATTGAATATTAACTATAAGATTCCACCCCGTGATCTTGCAAAAGAAGCTTTAGAACGGGATAAGGATAACCGCAAATAATTATCGGGTAAACAAGATCAGATGAAATCGTTGTAAGCTTCAATATGAATCCCTACTCAATTTTAATTTTAATTGTTGCTTCTAAACGCTTTCTTTTAACTTCGTTGTTCTCTATATGTTTCTGTATTTCATTAGAGACACTATACTCAGCAAAAGCGCCAATCGTATAATCACCAGCTGGCAGGCGCAAAGGTCTGGCAACCTCCTGATGGAATAATTGTTCTCCATTTGGCTTGTCAAAATATCCATATTTATCCCCTATATAATGGTGAGCCAGCATACCTCGCCAGACTGAAATCATTTGATCGTCAAAATGCAAGGTACTTGTATGGAGCGATGCGGCTCTAGTTTCCGAAACAAACAAGCCATCCTCATCTATAAGAAAATAACTAACTAAAGGATTTCCATGCTTTATTGTGATACTTGCTGTGCTTTTTACATCCAATGATGACCAAATGTCAAGATTCTCTCCCCCCTTGTAGTTTGTTTTACTACTATTGATTCGTAATTTAAAGAAATCATCTTCCTTTTGAGCGTATGCCTTAGAAACAGATGTAGGCTTGAACGTATCATAAGGATCGATATAAATATTTTTAGTTTTTGCATCATATCTCGTGAAGCCGATACCTGATTTTTCAAGCGAGCGCACAGGTATATACGTAACCTCTTCTTTTTGCAGAAATGGCATACTTGGATTTTGTTCAAGTTCTTTTCCCATCCAAAATACTTTGCCTGAATATAGCTTGAGTTGCCATGCATTTGATGCATTAACAGTTGTACCCGTTAGCAGCAATACAAATGCTAACAGCGCAATTCGATATCCCTTTTGATTCATTCACCTAACCCCCTTTACTTGATTACGTCATTTACCAAAAAATGTAGCGATTTTAATGCCACTTTGATAAATAAAAACAAAAAAAGAGCACCGAAAAGTTCTCAGAACTGATCGGCACTCTTTCTAATTGTAAAGGGTCTTTAATTTTAATTATTGAAACTGCAACCAATCTACATCTACTATTCCTGTATCACGCACAGTCCAACTACGATAGTTAGGGTTCTTGAACGTAATATGCACTTGCTGCTGGCCACTTACTGCCGCAGACAGATCAACCGTATAATTTTTGTAGAACGGCGCCAATTGGCGTGTACTTACAGGCAAAGCCACATCTGCTACTAGTTGGCCCGTTGCGCCGCCTAGGCGGACTTCCATCCGGGTGTCCTTCGCTAACACAGCTGCACGGACTGTTAATTTCGTAGCGCCTTTGTCACCGAAGTCAACGTCCTTAAATGACATCCAATCCGCAAAGTTTAAGTCGCGAACATTCACATAACCGCTCTTTTTAAAGAGCCCGTTAGAATCATTGTACTTCTCAGCTTCTAGCACAACACCGCCCTGCGCCTTAACAGACTCTACGACTTTGACCGTAATATTACGCTTAATTCCCGGCTGGCCATTAACTGCCCCCGTCTGAGCGGTCAAGATCGCATCACCCGCGCCAACGGCAGTAACCTTGCCGCGAGCATCCACTTTAGCTACTGCTTCATTGCTTGATGTCCACGTTACATTCACATTAGCCGCTGTCGAAGGCATGACACGGATATTAATGGTATCCGTCCAGCCTGTCTCCATATTCAGCTTGTCGCCAGTCAAATGCATAGCTTCAATGGAAGTAGCAGCAATCGGACCCTGCGTGAAGTTAACACGCTCTCCACTTCCCCACTTCCAGCTAATAGTTTGTGGTGCACTTGCTGTACCATCCTTGCCAACAGCAGACAACTCCAACTTCACATCGGTCTCGTTGCTGCGAGGCAATGATTTCAAGTAGTACACTTCGTCATAGATACGGCCAATCGATTCCCGTTTGCCGTTCACAACACGCATAAGATCGTAATACCATACATCCTGCTGCTTATCGTTAAAGGCCCATTTCACATACATCGCCGCTTGCTGATCATCAAACATCGCTTTTTCAACCTGGAATCCTGTTGGGGCCGCCGGAGCTTGCGCGGTCTTCTTGTTCGTCAGCTTTAACTCGCCAATATTAGCCTTAAACAATGCATCTTCGTTTGATTGTGACGATACACGAAGGCTGATTGCCGCAATTGTTCTGCCCTCGAACGACTTCAGATCTGCTGTTGCAGTGCTCCATTGCTCGCTTAACCCACCGTTCAGGTTCACTGCCACTGGATGTTTCGGATCATCTTTAAAGGATAACAGCGCTTGAATAGCAGCACCTTGCTGCACATTGCCGTTCGCTTTATACGTCACAGACAACTGAACGTCTTTGGTGACAGGCAGATCCGTCTTGTATAAATGAATGTCGGTAGCATTATTTTTATTTAACGTACCTTCAATTTTAAGTGAAGATCCTCCGTTCCATGCGGTCGTGTAATCATAACCTGCAGCAAGTGCCTTACCAGCAGATTTCGTCCACCACTGCCAAGTTGGCAGTATATCCTGCGCAGCCATGTTGTTCCACTCGGCATCACTCGACTTCTGACCGTTCATAAAGAAATCAAGACCATGACCGTTATTAAATCGTGTCACAAAAGGATACGATCCCACAACGGACCGTTCCGATATGTAGTGCGCAATGCCTGGCCAGCTCTCGTATTCCGTACCTACTGCTCTGCCGCTCTCTGCTGGATTGCCAAGAGGCCCAGACCAGTACGCCTGCTCCCGCTGTTCTACATAAGACTGTGTATTCAGGTCAAATGGATTCGGGCCTTTGTTCCACACCATATCCGTTCCAAACAACGCAACACTTGTGCGCGCACTACGCGCTGCGTCATTACGGAAGATCGCCTCTAGCTCCAGTCCGCGGTCAAAACGGAACTTGTCGTTCTCAATGCCGGCAAATACCGACGCATAAGGGTCAATGCCCAGCTTGCGGGCATGATCAGCGCTGCTTTCCAGACCTTCCGGCGTGTAAGCATAGTTCATAAAGATGCTGTCATTGGCGCGCTTGCCATCGCGTTCATCCTTTAGCCACGGCGAATTCTTCTCGTTAAATCCATTAACATAAGAAATTTTGCCGTCAATCGTCAAGCTGTCGTACCAGCTTAAGTACATGCCCTGTGCGCGCATATATTTAAGCATCTCCATCAGTAAATCCGCATGGGCCTTGCTAATGGTTGCCTCTTGGTTAATAAAATAACCGTCAAAGCCAAAATACTTCGCCATCTCGATCATCTTGTCGGCGACAGGGAACTTGCCGTCCGGCGTCTTCTCCACTAGCTCGGCAAAATTAATATTACGGGGCCAGAACCAGCCGCCGAGGCTAATGACACCGTTACGGTGAGCTGCATCCGTATAGGCCGGGTTCGGGATGTTAACGACGCCGTAGTCTCGTCTGCCTTCCTCAGTAGGTGATCCTGCTATCGGAAGACCATGCCAGGAAGCATATATATCCTGGTACTGCCAATTCTTTAATACGTTGCGGCTGAAGCTGTCATTATAGCGATAGCCTTCGAACCATTCTTCTTTATCATAATCAGCGGACAAATTCATCACTTGCGCTGTAGTCGTCAATTCCGGATGTGCCTGAGTGGGCTGGAATGGCTGAATCCGTTGAGCCAACGGAACACGGGAGCGCATATATTTTGCATATGGATCACTTTCCGGTGTCCACTCCTTCATCTGCTTAGCATTGTAGCCATGCAAAAAAGGCTGCTGCGGCCCGCGCGGCGTCTCCTGCGCTGAAGCAGGATTTGGCCAGATCATCATGGTGGCTAATAGTGCGGTTATTGTACACAAAGATACCGCTTTGGATGCTTTACGAACGAGGGATTTTTTCTGTAACGTGTGTGTGGTCATGTTAACACCTCTCTAGTGGGGTTCGTATAATGATAATCGTGAATTTGGAAAAATTTAATGCTAGACGCGTCTATACCTTTAACGTAACTCCATTATGATCAACATCATAGTGTACTAATTAAAGAAATGGTGTATAAAACACATAAATGTAACCGCATACATTTTAGAAATGTTCATGCATCCCTCCTTAAGACTCATACATTACACTAGCAAGGTTCATACGATTTGAATGCCATTAGGCCTATTGAACGTGACTTTCGACACTTTTTTTATTTCTCTTTTTAAATGGTCTCCCTACTTGTTGGGCAGATTACCAAAGAAGCAACCTGTCCATTTGACACACTGATTTACAGTATGTATTCAGCACTGGAATGAACAGATTATCAAACGAAACGCAACGATCCGACTCCACAAGCAGAAGGCTCATCTGCCCGCCATTCTTGGAAATTACTTTTGCACAATTTTCGCTGTTCGCCTTCTCACTGTCACTTCCATTCGTTATGATGAAGTACAAAGGCATCCTGTTGAGTCGAGGTTAACTACAGCTCGATTTACAGTTGTGGGATGAATGATGATGCTGGCTGGAATCGTGGGAACCATGATAACAGCTAGCTGTTAAATAGCAGCATGAGGAGACGATATGAAAAATAAATTTGCACGATTCCTGCTAGGGACTGCCATTGCCATAGCACTCACGTTACTTTTAAATTCAACGGTAGGCTCACTCTACACCGTACTAAAATGGAGCGTATACGGGATAATGGCCACAATTGTTGTTGTTGTTCTCATGGAGAATCGTTCTCCCCAGACAACGCTGTCTTGGTTGTTTGTTTTATTCTCGTACCCCACTTTAGGCATTATCCTGTACCTGCTGTTCGGGCGTAATAGCCGGAAGCGCAAGCATGTTCAGACCTATATCAACATCGCCAAGCAGGCTAGACTGGATGCTGGAGTGGACACTGAAGTGAAGAAGGCCGCATCTCTGATACATATGGATCATATAGGAACGCAGACTCCTGAGAAACCGGAACTCGTTTCGCATTCGGAAGTTGTAGCTGATCGGATACGTCTAATTGGCGGCGATAACTGTGTAGGAGGCAGCTCGGCTGACTTGCTGACGAACGGGGATGAGACATTTAATGCGATTCGAACAGCCATCGCTGAAGCTGCTCATCACATCCATGTTCAATATTATATTTATCGTTCCGATCGTCTCGGAACAGAACTACGCGATTTGCTTATAGAGAAGGCAAAACAAGGCGTTCAAGTTCGCTTTATGTATGACGGACTTGGCAGTCACGCCTTAAGAGACAGATTTTTAGTACCAATGAAGGAAGCCGGTATTAAAGTAGCGGCATTTGATCCGATATTTGCGTATTCGCTGACCCAGTCGGCCAATTATCGGAATCACCGCAAAATCGTCGTTGTGGACGGACAGGTTGCCTTTACGGGTGGTCTTAACGTTGGGGATGAATATATGGGGCAGTCCAAAATGGGCTTCTGGAGAGACAGCCACCTTCGTATCGAAGGCTATGCTGTGCATGATCTCCATCGCATATTTCTTCAGGACTGGATCTATGCTGCAAGTCGGACCTACAAGGAAACGTGGAAGCAGTTTATGCACAATGAAGATTACTTCCCCAATCACCTTGCAGATTACAAGGGAAGCAAAGGAGGCATTCAGATCATTCCTGGTGGGCCTAATTATAAAGACGCCAAAATGCGTGACGTCTTTCTGTCCTTAATGGCTGGTGCCAAAGAGTCGATCTGGATCACGACGCCTTACTTCGTACCCGATCAGGAAACACTAACATTCCTGCAATTAGCAGCTTCCTCGGGCATTGATGTCCGCATCTTGTACCCAGGCAAGAGCGACAGCCTGCTCAGCGACCAGGCATCCCAGTCTTACTTCGCTGTGCTGTTGGCGCATGGTGTGCAGATCTATCGATACAAAGAGAACTTTACGCATGCAAAAATGATGCTTATAGACGGCAAAATTTCCTCCGTTGGCACTGCGAACATGGATATACGCAGCTTCCGTCTGAACTATGAAGTAACCGCGATCCTATACGACATGCCTGTCATAGACGATATTCTTTACAGCTTCTACGAAGACTTCAAATGCTCAACCCCGATTAATCCGCGTGAATTCGTCCATCGCAAAGTAAGTAAACGAATCGTCGAGTCGCTCACACGATTATTATCACCATTGCTCTAGACCCAACGCCCCTATATAGAAAAAAGGAACCGGAGAACGGTTCCTTTTTACATCATGCAGTGCTATGTAGCGCGGTAATAAACCGCGTCTTAGTTCTCTAACTCTTCTTTGCTGACAAGCGTCACTAAAGCGCTTACAGCCTGTTCTGCGTCTGCGCCTTCAGCCGTAATGCTAATTGTAGTTCCAGAGCTGATTGCGAGACTCATGATTCCCATGATGCTCTTCGCGTTTACTTTCTTATCTTCCTTCTCCACGAAGATATCCGAGGAATATTTATTTGCCTCTTGAACGAACAGCGCTGCTGGACGTGCATGCAGTCCTGTCTTCAAACGTACGACAACTGGTTGTTGAGCCATGCGAATCATACCCCCTATATTTAATCCTTGTTTCATTAGTTGTGCTTACATCCATTTTACGTGAGTGCAGTGCAATTTACGATATGAGAATAACAAATTCATCTGCTTATGAATGAAAAAATAAGATCTAACCATCCTAACCGAAATTACACAAGACCCAACTGTCTTCCTACTTCCGGCCTAATCTACAACGAACGACTTCGATCCAGCTTTTTCTCATCATATTATAGCATTATAACCGATATTAAACTAGCAAAAAAGTACTAGCTGTTACGAATTCGTTCCGCCATCTCATCCAATTTGCGCAAGCGATGGTTAACACCAGACTTGCTCACTTTACCCTTTAAGAGCTCGCCAACTTCTTTCAGATTGATATCTGGATGTGCCAGTCTGACCTCGGCAACCTCCTTTAATTTGTCAGGAAGTGTATCCAGACCTATCTCCTTCTGAATGAGCCTAATGTTATCGATCTGGCGAACAGCAGCACCAATCGTTTTATTTAAGTTAGCCGTCTCACAGTTCACGATTCGGTTGACCGAATTCCGCATATCACGCATAATTCGTACGTCTTCGAACTTAAATAATGCCTGATGGGCTCCGATAATATTGAGAAACTCAATAATTTTCTCGCCCTCTTTAATGTAGAACACAAAGCCTTTTTTGCGTTCAATACAGCGCGCGTTTAAGGCAAATTCATTGGCAAGATCCGCTAACGCCTTGCAATGCTCCTCATACATCGAGGAAATCTCCAAATGATAAGAGGACCCCTCAGGGTTGTTCACTGAACCACCCGCCATAAAAGCACCACGCAAATAAGCCCGCTTACAGCAATTGTTTGCTACTGAGCCTTTATCTATTCCTTCAGTGAACAAAAAGCCCTCAGATACGATGTGAAGCTCCGAGAGCATCTCCTGTACCTGAGTTGGAATCCGTACAATATATACATTATTCTTCTTTAGGCGCATCTTCTTACGTACAAGCAGTTCCGTATGCACCTGAAAATGCTTCTTGACGAGTGTATAAATACGACGGGCGATAGCCGCGTTCTCCGTCGAGATATCCAATATGACTTTGCGATTAGAGGAGATCTGAACCGAACCGTTCATACGCATAAGCGCAGACAATTCTGCCTTTTCACAGCACGTATCCGATTCAATCAGCGTTAATTCCTTCTTGGTCTGTGCCGCAAAAGACATGGGTCATTCACCTCTTTCGTAACATCCAATCTTCAACTAATTGATAAATATGATAGCTTAATTTGTCCGCATCGTGTCTTAAATAGGTACGGAACAACACCAATGAATCCGCAATGACCTTGTAACCGTGTCGTGTTACTTCGTCCAAATCAAGTTGGACCGCTTTGGCCCCCATCTCAGCGTACTTATCCTGTACTTGTGGAGGGATCTCACCATCATTGACGATGACATAATCAAATAACTGATGTCCAACGTGCTCTTGAACAGCCTGAAGGTGATCACCCACTGTATAATCGTCTGTTTCTCCTGGCTGGGTCATTACATTACATACGAAAAGCTTCACCGCATTCGACTCTACAACTGCCTTGGCTAAATCAGGCACAAGCAGATTGGGGATAATACTAGTATATAAGCTGCCTGGTCCGATCAGAATCGCATCAGCCTCACGGAGTGCTTCCACCGCTTCTGGCAAGGCCTCTACATCTTCAGGCTCCAGGAACACGCGCTTAATGCGTTGACCGTACTTCGGAATGTTGGACTCACCCTCTACAATCGTGCCGTCCACCATCTCCGCCTTCAGCACTACCGCCTGCTCAGCGGCAGGGAGCACTTTGCCTCGTACGGCAAGTACTCGACTTAATTCTCGGACACCTGCCACGAAGTCACCTGTAATATCGGTCATCGCTGCCAAAATTAGATTACCTAGACTATGGCCAGCAAGCCCGGTGCCCGCGTTAAAACGATACTTCAACATCTCGGACAGAGAAGGTTCTACATCTGCCAAAGCTGTCAGTACACTGCGGATGTCTCCTGGCGGCGGCATATTCAGCTCACTGCGTAGAATACCTGAGCTACCGCCATCATCTGCAACCGTCACAATAGCCGTAATATCAAGCGGTTTCTCTTTTAGCCCGCGCAGCATGACAGACAGCCCGGTGCCGCCTCCCATAACTACGATACGCGGACGCTCCCGCTCTTTTAACTTATGCCCCATAGCGACCTCCCGCTAGTGTCGATCTCTCTCCGCATCGCGGTGACTGACACGCACATTTTCCGTATCGCTTGCGCCAATCATACGACCTATATACTCAGCTACTGCCACTGATCGATGCTTGCCGCCCGTACATCCGATACCAATGACAACCTGACTCTTGCCTTCCTTATAATACTGAGGAAGGAGAAAGTTCAGCATATCAAGCAGCTTGGTCAGAAATTGTTGTGTCTCCGGCCACTTCATCACATAATCGTACACATCTGCATCCTGCCCCGTCCGCGGACGAAGTTGTTCCACATAATGTGGGTTCGGCAAAAAGCGTACATCAAAGATTAAATCTGCATCAATTGGCACACCATATTTAAAACCAAAGGAAGTGACGTTGACTGACATCAGATGCTGATTGGCATGCATAAACCGGGAAATAATACGTTCCTTTAACTGTGCAGGCTTCAAATTGCTCGTGTCGATCACTTGTGTCGCCCATCCCTTTAAGTCCTCTAGCAGTTTGCGCTCCATTCCGATTCCGTCCAGCGGCATTCCGTCAGGAGCCAAGGGATGGCGGCGTCTGCTTTCCTTATAGCGCTGCACCAGCACGCCATCCGTTGCATCTAAAAACAAGATTTCATAACTAATAGTAAAATGTTCCCGAATATAATTAAGAGACTCGGACAGCGCCGTGAAAAATTCACGGCCGCGCAAGTCAATCACAAGTGCAACTTTAGCGATCTTCCCTTTGGACTGCTCTATCAATTCCGCAAACTTAGGGATAAGAACAGGAGGCAGATTATCTACACAGAAAAACCCAAGGTCCTCCAAGCTCTGTACAGCAATCGTCTTCCCAGCGCCAGACATTCCCGTAATAATAACCAGCTTCGAGACTGCTGCCGTTTCCGTCGATTCCATCATCGATTCGTCCTCTCCTTATACGAGCCGATTACGAACGCAAGAACAAGCCTGCCGCTCCGATCATGCCGGCATCATTGCCAAGTTCCGCCGCAACAATTGATACGCCGCGCGTAACCGGTTCTGGTGTTAATTTCAAGAACGTCTCTCGAATTTGCTCAAATAAAAATTCGCCCGCCTTCGATACGCCGCCTCCGATAATAAAGCGTTCTGGATTAAGCGACACAGCAACTGCTGCCATCGACTTACCCAAATAAAAAGCGGCACGGCTGACGATACGAATAGCCACCTCGTCACCAGACTTAGCTGCATCGATAACATCTTTTGCCGTAATTCCGCTCTCCAGCAAAGAAAGAGATGTACGATCTCCACGTTCTACCGCATCATTCGCCATGCGGATAATACCGGTTGCCGAAGACACCGTCTCCAGGCATCCCATTTTGCCGCAGCCACATTGAATAGCTTCGAGGTCAGGAATGACCGCCATATGTCCAAGTTCCCCTGCTAATCCCGAGAATCCTTGCACAATTCTACCTCCGATAATGATGCCGCCTCCGACACCCGTACCGAGCGTATAACATACACAATGATCTATTCCTTTACCTGCTCCGCTCCAAGCTTCTCCTAGTGCAGCAACGTTGGCGTCATTGTCTATTTTGATTGGCTTGCCTAGTCGTTCTTCTAATATGGAACGAATCGGCACATCCTTAAACCCTACGTTAGGGGCAAGAACGATAACGCCTTCCTTTACATTCGTGAATCCAGCTACACCAGTGCCGACTCCAGCCACCTGACTCCAATCATAAGGAGATTCCTCTACGATATGACGAACGTACTTCTCGATGTTATCGATTACCGTTTCGGGACCTTTGGGCACTTCTGTCGGTCCTTCATAGGTTTGCACCAAATTCCCTGCTGCATCCACTATACCGACTTTAATAGCCGTACCTCCCAAATCGACACCTACGTAGATTTGCTCAGACATGCGTCATCCACCTTTATTCATAATCGTATGGTACTTCAGTACCCACTATACGCGAACCCACTAGTCAGGTCAAGAGAAGTGGTCACTGCCTAAATACAGCGTTTTTGCCTACTCTTTAAGCAGAAACGGAGCCCCAGGGCTCCGTTTCTGACGTGTCTTAAACGTTATTAATATACTGTGAAACTTATATGAATTCGGTAACGCCAACAGGGGCTAGTGCAATTCCATATGAATTTAATTGCCGCTCCAGTCATGTACTGCGCTACCCTCAAGGAATTTCTCCGCATCGAGCGCTGCTTGGCAACCAGAACCTGCTGCCGTAATGGCTTGGCGGTACTTCTGGTCTTGTACATCGCCTGCTGCAAATACACCTGGCACGTTCGTTTCCGTCGTTCCTGGCTTCACTTGAATATAACCGTTATCGGTTAAGGTCACTTGTCCACCAAGGAAGCCTGTGTTAGGCGTATGACCGATAGCTACAAACAGGCCGTCTGTTGTGATGACTTCTTCTTCGCCCGTCTCGTTATTCAACACTTTCAGGCCTGTAACACCCATACCTGTAGATTCTACGTTAATTGGCGTACGATTCAACGCCCACTTGATTTTCTCATTGGACTTCGCACGGTCCTGCATAATCTTGGAAGCCCGCAGCTCGTCGCGACGGTGAACCAATGTCAGCTCAGAAGCAAAGCGTGTTAAGAAGTTAGCTTCTTCAAGGGCCGAATCCCCGCCACCAACAACAACGATCTTCTTATTGCGGAAGAAGAAGCCGTCACATGTTGCGCAAGCACTTACTCCTTTGCCCAAGTTGTCTTGCTCGCCAGGAATGTTCAAGTATCTGGCAGATGCACCCGTTGCAATAATCAGCGTCTCTGTAACCACTTCACCAAGACCATCCACTTGCAGCTTAAATGGACGCTCCGACAAGTCCACGCTTTGCACCATTCCTGTCTTAAATGTGGTGCCAAAACGTTCCGCTTGCTTACGCATGCTATCCATCAATTCAGGACCTGTGATGCCCTCTGGGAAGCCTGGGAAGTTCTCTACGTCCGTTGTAGTTGTCAGTTGGCCGCCTGGTTGTGGTCCTTCAATAACGAGCGGATTCAGATTGGCACGTGCCAAGTAAATAGCTGCTGTATATCCGGCAGGTCCAGTTCCGATGACAACTGATTTATAAACTTTATGTTCCATATATACGCCTCCTTGACGGTTCCTGTAACCGTGATGTATGCACTGCTTCGTCTATTCAATTCTAAGCGTTAAATAACCAAGAATGACCCCTGTTAATCTGCTTTATTGCAATGGCTTGTGACCACTTAATGAATGTATCTTTTTCCAATTATGATGTGCAGGGCACAGCTCTTCAATACGCTTTACATACTTGCTTACGGTAGCGGCCGTTACTCCATAACGATTCGCCACATCCTGGAACGAAACCTTTTTGTCATGAAGCTTGCCTGTCACATATTCAATTGCAGCAGCCCAAGCATCTGGCTTCAACATTCGAGGTGTATCGGGATACATTGCATCAATAAATTGGACCCATAACACTTCAGCATCATGTATGATAAATAATTCGTAATGATCGCCCATCTGATCTCGCAGCATATTAATGACTAATTGCCATTCTGGCTGCCATTCTGGTGGTCCTTGCGACAGATAAGCTGAGCTCACATGAATTGTTTCATCACCGATCAGCACGTCTAGACTTTCCTGCACACCCATTCGTCGCAATACATACAAGCATAACTGCTTCACGTATGTCTCCTGTTCGCGATCGGTCAAGAGCGCTCGCAGTGCGCCCTTTGCCTCATCATCCCCAAGGAGACTCATGGCTTCCAGTGCTTGCAGCTTAATCTCCAGTTCTCCGAAGCGCAGCGCCCAGAACAAGGAAGAACGAACAAGCGGATCAGTCTTCACTTGCTGTTCCCATCCTGCTTCTGTACCACCTTCCGTATCCTCATTCCATGTTGAGGTTGTGTCGGATACTTGAGCAGCGTGCCGGTGTCTCCGACTCGCTTCATCGTAAGGTAGTCGATAATGATAGCTTGGCATGACTTGCCAAGCCTCCCCAGGACGAGCTTGCTGGAGCTGTTCCAGATAATACGTTGCAATTCCAGATTGAGGATCCAATCGTCGACATGAAGCCCACCATCTCGCAGCCTCATCATAACGTTCCACATGACACGCAGCAACTGCCGCATAATGATATACGCTCGGCTCGCGCATACTGCTCTTCGTCACGATACGCTTTAAGTGACGGTATGCTTCTGCGTGTTCACCGAGTATTCCCATCGTAGTCGCCAGCTTAAACGCATGTTCACGATGGAAAGGCTCTGTCTTTGTCAGCATACCTATTAACAGCTGTACTTTATCTTCATGCCCTGCATGGCGTTCGAATATGGCCAAGTTACATAAGGCGTGCAGGTTGCCGCCGTCGCGATCCAGTACCCCTTCAAGTTCGCTGCGTGCTTCATCAAAACGTCCCATATAATAATACGCTAATGCCAAGTTGTTGCGTGCCGCAAGGAACTCCGGGTCGCCTTGCAAAATATGAAGCAGCAACTGCTCAGCCTCTGCAAACCGTCCTTCCTCCAACAGCACACGTGCCATAGAGTGGTCTCGTTCTTGTTCATCCATATCGTTGTCTTCTTCTGACAAAGGGGACTCCCCATTCAAGTCCGTCTGTTCCTGCTCAGTCGTATGTGCTGATGCCGACATCAGGCCCTCTGCTTGGTTCCCTTGAAGTGAATTCCAATTGCCAACCTGCGTTATCGAACTTGGGTCAGCTTGCTTGAGGTCCTCTGTCGGGCTCTCCGCATTGTCTCCGAGATTCATACCCGCTTTGTGCGCAGAGCCGGTACGACCTCGAGGGAATGAATGAGAACTTCTCATTTCAAAACGGAGCATTTCCAGCATCTCTTCTGCTTCTTCCGCATACATTCCATAAGGCTCAAGCGTCAAGTATCGCTCCAGCAGTACCTCTGCGGTGTTAAAGTTGTCCAGATAGGCCCAGTTGTTCGCCATATAGTAGTAGCATTCGGTCATGTCAGGATCCAGTTGTTCGATCACATGCTCCAGAATGCGATTCGATTGTTCGAATTGCCCGGTCTCGGCAAGCGCACCGGCCAAATTACATTGGTGTACGGGGTTTGCGGGCTCACTGTCTGCCGCTCTCCGGAAATATTTTAATGCCTTGTCGTAATGCAACCGCTCCAAAGCCTTCATGGCGCGATCGGCATAGGCTGCAGCATCCACCGGAAATGCAATGATTGCAGATTGAGTATTCAGTATAGGTCCGGCTGATTCAGACTTCTGTTCTGCCATCGCCAAGGCACCTCCTTACACATCTTCGTTATACACATACCCTCAAGTATAACATAATGACGTGCAAATCCCTCAACCCTTTCCACAAAGCGCTGTTAAAGGGACAATGTCCCTCTGCAGCAGACCACTCAGAACACTCGCCTATACACCTTTATACTTAAACAACGTGCTGATAGACCCGCCATTCGTAATAATTCGGGTAGCCTCTGCCAGCATTGGCGCAACGGATAACACTCTGAGGTGCTGCGGACAATCCTCTGGAAGAAGAATGGAGTCAGTTACGACCACTTCTTTGATATGAGCGTGATCCAGCTTGATCAAGGCATCCGCACTGAACAAGGGATGCGTCGCGCAGACGTACACATCCTTCGTTCCACGTTCCTTTAAACTGTCCACCACATTCACAATGGTAGTGCCTGTATCGATCAAATCCTCAATAATGATTGGCGTACACCCTTCAACGTCACCGATAACGTGTGTAATGACAGATTCATTGTGCGCTGGACGCTTCTTAATCATAATGGCAAATGGAGAGTCCAATTGATTGGCCAGCTTCTCCGCCGTTGAGGCCCTTCCAGCGTCTGGGGATACGATAACAGGGTTCACGATTCGCTTTGCACTCAAATACTCGCTAATGAGGTCTAAAGCAGTCAAGTGATCTACCGGGATATTAAAAAAACCTTGAATAGCAGGCGCATGCAAATCAATCGTAATGACACGGCTGGCCCCAGCTGTAGTGAGTACATCCGCTACCATTTTAGCCGAGATTGGCTCTCGTGGCGCGGCTTTGCGTTCTTGGCGGGCGTATCCGTAATATGGAACAATGATATTAACGGTGCGGGCTGAGGCTCGTTTGGCCGCGTCAATCATCACAAGCAGTTCAACAAAATGCTCGTTGATCGGATGTGAGAACGATTGGACGATAAAGACGTCGCAATTGCGAAGCGTCTCCTCGTAATGCACATAAATTTCGCCGCTCTTGAATTTAGACAGTGTGACATGACCGAGAGGCACGCCTAACTCCTGGCAAATCTGAAGAGCCAGTCTTGGATTCGATGAACCCGAGAACATGCGTAATCTACTGCTCTGCATACGTTACGGTTCCCCCTTATCAATGAGACAATCGATAGTGAAGCTTAACGCAATGAAAAATGTTTTCAAATAATAATAATTCTTATATTATTATAACTCGTGCATTCAATTCTAGCAATCCTTCAATCTTGATGAATAGGTGCATGCCACTACGTATCCTTGCAGGCAATTCTCCAGACCTTTTCATCTATTAAATCCCGATTTCGCATAAAAATTAAAGAGTTAAGCAGTCCTCCCATTAGCTACTACAGCAGGACCAGCCCCTAAATAGCATATGCAGAAGTAATGATAGAATGCTGCCTAAGGCACAAATATGACATATAAATCTTATCGCTGGCACTTATAGCAAAAAAAGCAGTACTTCGCTGCTGCGCGCTGCTCTACCCTGCGCAACAGCTTCAAAGCATCCTGCCTCTTTTTGTGCTGTTATTTTATTTTTCCAACCTCTGTATACCTATCGCGACGAGCTGATTGGTGACGACGCTGCAGCTCTCCTAGCACTTGATCAAATGGCAATCCGCTAGCCCGCATCAGTACAAGCATATGGAACAGCAAATCGCCGAGCTCGCCTGTAAGCTCTTGAAGATCATTGTTCTTAGCCGCAATGATAACTTCGGCTGATTCTTCGCCTATTTTTTTTAATATTTTATCTATTCCTTTATCAAATAGATAAGTCGTATACGCATCAGCAGGTCGCTCCCGTTCGCGTTCGGCAATCGTGAACTCAAGCGCAGCCAACACATCAAAGCGCCCTCCATGCTCTGGTTGTTCCCCAGCGATGTTCTCAAAGAAGCACGTCTCGCTCCCTGTATGGCAAGCTGGACCGTTCGGAACCACCTGAACAAGCAGCGTATCCTTGTCACAGTCCGTGGTCATTGCAACGACACGCTGCGTATGCCCTGAGGTCGCTCCTTTATGCCATATCGACTGACGAGAGCGGCTCCAGAATACGGTCTCGCCCAACTCACAAGTGAGCTTCAGTGACTCTCGATTCATATAAGCCATCATCAATACCTTTTGATTAGACGCATCCTGCACTATAGTCGGAATAAGTCCTTGATTATTCCAATTTAATGAATCTGCTATTTGCTGCACCTTTGTATCTGGCCAATTCCCCCATGGAGCAGACTGTGTTGCCCTTTCACTCATCGTATCGCAACTCCTTTCAAACGCAGGTCTTGCTTCACCTCATCTATGGATATTTCTTTGTAATGGAATATCGAAGCTGCGAGCGCTGCATCTGCATTTCCTTCAAAAAACGCTTCTGCGAAATGCTCTACCTTACCCGCTCCACCGGATGCAATGACCGGAATTGACACCGCATCTGTAACCGCACGTGTTAAAGCTACATCAAACCCATCCTTTGTTCCATCAGCATCCATACTTGTAAGCAGGATCTCGCCTGCACCCAAAGCTGCAGCTCGTTCAGCCCACTCCACTGCCTTTATGCCTGTCGATGTACGCCCACCGTGGGTGTATACTTCCCATGTCTGCCAATCTGCATTGTATCTGGCATCAATCGCTACCACGATACACTGGCTTCCAAATCGTCTTGCTCCCTCTACAATCAACTCCGGCTGTCTGACAGCTGCTGTATTGATACCAATCTTGTCAGCCCCTGCTCGAAGCAAATGACGCATATCATCAACATGACTAATTCCTCCGCCCACAGTAAAGGGAATCGAAATATTTCCTGCTGTTTCACGTACAACTTCCACCATTGTAGCTCTTCCTTCAATAGAAGCAGATATATCAAGAAAAACAAGCTCATCTGCGCCTTCACGATCATATAGCGCCGCGAGTTCTACAGGATCACCCGCATCCCGCAATTGAACAAAGTTAACACCCTTTACAACCCGACCGTCCTTGACATCAAGGCAAGGAATAATCCGTTTGGCTAACATAAGTCACTCCCCAATCCTTGCTCGCTGCAAATGAGTTGCCGTCCGTGCCGCTTACACTATTCTGTCGTCTGCATAAATGTCCCCGAATAATATATGGTGAACCGTGTGGTCTTAAATGCTTTCAGCCAACTGCAGCGCTTCCACTAAGTCAATAGCCCCCGTATAAAGTGCCTTACCCACAATTGCACCGCCAACACCTGAGCTAACGTAAGCAGACAATGCCGCCAAATCATCCAAAGTACTCACACCGCCCGAAGCAATGACTGTACGTCCCGATGCAGCAGCAAGCTGTACAATGGCTTCCACATTAGGCCCTTTCATCATGCCATCACGAGAAATATCGGTAAATATAAACGTCTCTGCTCCTTTATCCGCCAGTTCACGGACTACTACATCTGCCTGAACTGTTGACGTCTCCAGCCACCCGCGAGTAGCCACATAACCATCACGGGCATCAATGCCTATGGCAATCCTAGACCCATAGCGAGCCAACACACGCTCTACGAAGGCACGATCTTCAATCGCAGCGGTCCCCAAAATAACACGGGCCACGCCAAGCTCAAGCAATCTATCTACATCAGCCTCCGAGCGTAAGCCGCCTCCGACTTGAACTGGCACCTTAACGCTGGCAGCAATTTGACCAATGACCTGATCATTTACAGGACGACCTTCTTTTGCTCCGTCAAGGTCAACCAAATGGATCCAATCGGCACCGCCTGCCTCCCATTGTTGAGCGGCTTCAACCGGGCTGTCATGGTATACCGTCTCCTGATCATAGTCACCTTGAATAAGGCGGACACACTTTCCACCGCGTATATCGATGGCTGGATATACGATAAATGATGCCGTCATTGCTTCCTTCCCCCTTGTGAGCGATGAGTTTGCAGCTCATATTTTGTCCTTTTTTCATTCGTCGTTCCCGATTCCTGACTCTGTATATGTGAAACCCACTATTCCATACAACGTATATTGGCGATCTGTTTGCATGGTTTGCAGCCATATGGAACTATTGTGATTGACGTTCTTGTCTAACTATTAGATAAACGATGTGTTACCATTCTCAGAAATTGCTGCAGCAATTGAAGTCCCAGTTCCCCGCTTTTCTCAGGATGAAACTGCATGCCATATATAGATTCGCGCGCTACAATAGCTGTCACTTCACGATCAGCATAGTCACATACAGCTATGAGGTCCGCAGGATCACTTGGCAGTACATGATAAGAATGAACAAAATACACATGTCCTGCTGTGAGTCTATTAACCAATGCATGCTGGGACTGCTTCCATTTCAGCTCATTCCATCCCATATGAGGCACTTTAGCAATTCCCTCTTCAAAACGTACTACCGTTCCCTTTAGAAGCCCTAGTCCCTCGTGATCTCCGTGCTCTTCACTGCGGTCAAATAACAACTGCATTCCTAAGCATATTCCCAGCAAAGGCTTGCCCGACGACACTAATTCCTTTAATACAACATCAAGGCCTGTCATACGCAACGCATCCATGGCATCGCCAAAAGCTCCGACACCTGGTAACAAGATAGCATCCGCCGCACCCAGTACATCGCGATCGGCTGTAATGACAGCAGTTGATCCGAGTCGTTCTACCGCCTTGGACACGCTATGCAGATTTCCCATTCCGTAATCAACGATCGCTATCATAAGTTACAGCACTCCCTTCGTTGAAGGGACCCCTTGTACACGTGGATCAATGGAAGTGGCCTCATCTAACGCTCGGCCAAGTGCCTTAAACACTGCCTCAATCATGTGGTGCGTATTTTGACCATAATGGACAATGACATGCAGCGTCATTCTAGCCTCTAACGCCAGCTTCCATAGAAATTCATGCACAAGCTCCGTTTGAAAAGCACCAACCTGCGTAGACGGATACTGCGCCTTATGCTCAAAATGCGGACGATTGCTAATATCAATGACGACTTGAGCAAGCGCTTCATCCATTGGAACAAACACGGAGGCGTATCTCTTAATTCCGGCTTTGTCACCCAGCGCCTCGCGCAAAGCATGCCCAAGACAAATGCCGATATCCTCAACGGTGTGGTGGTCATCAATATCGATATCTCCATCCGCTTCCACCGCTAGATTAAAATGACCGTGCTTCGTAAACAGATCCAGCATATGGTTCAGGAAAGGAACTCCTGTATCCAAATTGCTCTTTCCTTGTCCATCTACCACAAAGGAAAGCTGAATATCTGTTTCATTTGTCTTGCGCGTGATTGCTGCCTCGCGTACTATCTTACCGTCGGTTGTCGCTGCCATCGTCCTGCCACCTCTCGTTCTAGTCAGTTGAATTCCAATTACGTTCGTGCTCATATGTCAAATCTCAGTACTTGCAGCTGTGAAAGCTGTTCATCCCCTACATTCGCTCCTGATCCAATCTTATCTCGATGGCTCTGGCATGGGCCTCAAGCCCCTCATGACGGGCAAGCGCAATAATCGTATCGCCATGCCTCAGCAGCGCCTCCTTGCTGTAACGAATCAGGCTTGATTTCTTCGTAAACATATCGACATCCACCGGCGAGGAAAACCGCGCCGTACCGTTTGTAGGAATAATATGGTTCGGTCCCGCAAAATAATCGCCTACAGGTTCTGAACTGTAGCTTCCTAGGAAGATCGCCCCTGCGTTTTCAATACCTGCCAACTCGTTCATTGGCTCCGTAGTAACAATCTCCAAATGCTCCGGTGCCATACGATTCACTAAGGCAATACCTTCTGCCATGTGCTCTACGATAATAATAGCTCCATATTGCTCGAGAGATTGCTGAGCAATCTCTCGCCGCGGCAGACTCGCAAGCTGCTGCTCTACCTCCGCCTGCACCTGAAAAGCAAGCTCGCTCGAATTGGTGATTAGTACAGCTGAAGCCATCTCATCGTGTTCAGCTTGAGAGAGCAAATCGGCTGCCACATATGCAGGGTTGGCGGTCTCATCAGCTAACACTACGATCTCGGAAGGTCCGGCTATACTGTCAATATCGACCACCCCGTACACTTCACGTTTTGCTAGCGCCACGTAAATGTTGCCCGGCCCGCATATTTTATCCACCGGCTTTATACTGTCCGTCCCGTAGGCCAGCGCCGCAATCGCCTGTGCTCCCCCGACACGGTACATTTCCTTTACTCCAGCCTCCGCTGCCGCAACCCGTATGTAAGGATCAATACCGGCACGACCGCTAGTGGCCGGAGGAGTTACCATCACAATCTCGTCCACGCCCGCCACCTGCGCCGGAATCACATTCATTAACACCGAAGAAGGGTAGGCTGCCTTGCCTCCCGGAACATACACGCCAACTCGCTTCAACGGGCGAATAAGCTGACCAAGCAGGGTTCCGTCAGGCTGCACATCCATCCACGAGCTACGTTTCTGCTTTTCGTGGAAAGCGCGAATATTGGCAGCAGCTTCACGGATCGCGGTCACAAAAGATGGCTCCACCTCTTCATATGCTGCCGTCATTTCACGCTCTTCTACCCGCAGAACGTTAGCAGCAAGCGAGACTCGATCAAATTCCAATGTATAACGAAGCAGGGCTTCGTCTCCTTCATTGCGTACAGCATTCAAAATACGCTTCACGGTTGCAATTTGATCAGGTGATCCGTAATCCACTTCACGATGCAGCTTGAAGTCCACCGCCCTTACGATTCGCATCATGCTCTCCTCCTCTTCGCCATTTGAGTTATCTATATATATGGTTGGACCGCTCTTATTTCAATTTCATTGCTTGATTGCAATATAAGTTTGCAGTTGATCGCAGAGCTGCTGAATGGTATCGTTTTTCATCCGATAGCTGACACGGTTCGCAATAAGTCGGCTTGTGATACCAAACATCTCTTGCAGCTCCACCAAACCGTTCTCCCTTAGCGTCGTTCCGGTCTCTACCATATCTACAATACGATCAGCTAATCCGATTAGTGGAGCAAGCTCAATAGAACCATTCAGCTTGATTACCTCTACCTGCTGACCACGTTCACGAAAGTATTGTGACGCCACATTCGGATATTTGGTCGCTACCCGAGGGTGCGTTGCCGGTTTCCATTCAGGCAAGCCAATAACGGACATTCGGCAGCGAGCGATGCCAAGATCCAGGAGCTCGTATACATCTTTATTCTCTTCCATTAGTACGTCCTTACCAACAATGCCAATGTCAGCTACTCCATACTCCACATAGGTAGGTACATCCACTGGCTTAGCCATAATAAACTGCATTCGTGCCTCCGGAATATCGATAATCAGCTTTCGGGATTGATCCTCATCTTCAGGAACAGAAAGACCCGCCGCGCGGAACAACGCCGACGCCTGCTTATAGATTCGCCCTTTAGGCATGGCTACTTTCAGATAATTGTGCCAATCCTGCATTGATGTCACCTTCTCCTCATCCATGTTCCGTTACAAACTGTACAAATGTAAGTACATCTTTGAACACTTGACCGCTCCTTAACATCATTTCGTCCTCCAACCTATGGACTTCAACAAGCTGCGACACATCATCCACCCGCCGTGTTACAACCCGCTCACCCGCAGCACGGAGCCTTGTAGCCTCTGCCAGTGCTTCTCGCCTCCGTACAGCATCATACTGGATCAGAATGGATGGCTGCACGCCCACTTGTTCGTGCACGCGAATCGCATCCAGCATCCTTGTTGTTTTTAAGGCAAAGCCTGTCGCTGGTGCTGGCCTGCCGAATTGCTGCAGGAGATTATCATATCGGCCGCCACTCATGACAGGGAAGCCAAGTTCCGCCGAGTACCCTTCAAATATCGTCCCTGTGTAATAAGAAAAATCACCGACCAATGTCAAGTCGAGCATCAAATGCTCGGATACACCGTAAGCTTCAAGCACCTCCCACACCCGCTCCAAATGGAACAATGACATTCGAGCGTGCGGCTCATCAACAATCCCTCTTGCCTCTTCAACGATACGTCGTCCACCTTGCAGCTGAAGAACGGCCTCAAGGCGTTCGATCTGCTCCTGCTCTATGGGCAGAGTACGTATCATCTCACGGTAGCCCACAACATCCCGTGCTACGAGCAGCTGCATTAAACGCTGCTGATCCGCTTCACGATCCGGCAGCGTGTATCCAAAAAGGCCTTGCAAAAAGCCATGGTGGCCTACAGCTACCTTGAACCGCTCTATGCCCGTTGATTGTAAACAAGCTATCGATAAAGCAATCACTTCAGCATCGGCCTCTGGAGAAGCATCACCGACAAGCTCAGCGCCTGTCTGATAAAATTCGGCCTCACGACCAGCCTCCTCTTCCATCGAACGAAATACATTTGCATGGTAGGACAAACGTATCGGAAGCGGTTCTTCATAAAGCAGTGATGACACGACACGAGCTATCGGAGCTGTCATGTCCGAACGCAGCACCATCGCGGTGCCCCGTTGGTTCAACAGCTTGAATAATTTATGATCGGAGGTGGAGCTGGCCATTCCGACGGTATCATAAAACTCCATAGTTGGTGTCACAATCTGCTCATAGCCCCATCGCGACATACAATTCAGCGCTTGCCGCTCGATATATCGCAATTTGCTGACCGCCTCCGGCAAGTAATCTCGTACACCCGAGGGCTTCTCGAACATTTTGGGTTTAGACATGCCGCTCTCTCCTTATATACGTCCATCATTCTTTATTATATTAACGTACTACCAAATTACCTTATTAGCAAATGAAAGAAATTAGAAGTTATCTTACCACGACCAACAATTGCCGTCAATCCTCATTCTTTCTTTATCGCTTCACCTATGAAGTACCCTTATTGCCATGCTGTGTATGCTTATAACTATCCAAACTAATGTAAAAAAGACACCTGTTTACACAGGTGTCTACAGCTTCTATACTCTTGTCCGTGCCTCACTATAAGATGGGTCATATATGTTTAGCTCATGAACAGAGTTATTCCCTTGATGAACGGACTATAGCTCGATCATAGTTAAACGTATACCGCCATATCCTCTACCGTTCCAATGTTTGCTTACTTGACCCTGTCTGGTGTGCTTTCTCAGTCTTCTTGCTATTAGTTGGAGGCGAGCCAAGTGCTATCCAAGCCCATGAAATGTGCTTGAAGGACCAGGACACGACAACCCAAGACAGAGCTAATGCTAATACGTAACCGCTTGCAATATATAGTGCATACAAAAGCTCATTCCCCTGATGCCATGCCAGCTTACGATAGCCCGCAAGCCATAACGGGTGGAGCAAATAGATCCCAAAGGACAACTGTCCTAATCGATTCAAGACATTGAGACTTCGTTGAGGCAGCTTGCGAACGAACAAATGTCCAGTCTGCAACAGTACGACAGCCGACAAGGCTGTGTGCACACACCACAACGCTTCGTAACCGAGCGAATTAAATTCATACCCTGTTGAGCGTGTGATGTACCAGATCTGAACGTGGGATAAACTAGCCAGCACCCAGCCTGACCAGAGCAGAGCATTCCAGCGACGATAGACTCTATAACGATCAATACCAGGGTTGCATACTGAATCTAGCCACGGCTGGATCCGCCCATAATGTAAGCCGATATAAGCCCCGAGCGCATACATCCCCATGTAGGACAGAGAAATGCTCCCCTTTTCTACAATATGGAATTCATATTTATTCCCTAGTACAAATACCCATTGAATCAGGAAACCTGCTGGTATGATCCAAGGGCTTACAGCTGGCCTTTGACATATTTTCAGCAGCAGCGGAAACAACACATAAAATTGCAAGCTGATAAACACAAAATACAAATGTGTATAGGCAGAACCGGTTATCAGCTCTTTGCCAAAAGACCCCCATGCCTCCGTCCAATCACGGTCGTGTCTGACCGTTACTTGCACAAGCAAGAAATAACAGACAGAAGCAACCGCATAGGGTAACAATATATATTTTAATCGATTGCGGTAAAAGACAATAAGCTTGCCTGCCCCCATCTCCTTCTTCCCATAGTTATAGAAGAGAACAAGGCTGCTCAACATAATAAAAACAGGAGTACCGAACTTAAAGAAGATATTAAACCACGTATAACCGTAAAAGAAAGGCGATTGTGTCATTTCAATAGATGCAAAGGAAGTGGCATGAACCAAAATAACCCCTAATATAGCCATAGCCCTTACAATTGGGAGTGCAGCAATCCATTTGGTATCCAATGGGGCCTCCTAACACCAAGGCAAGTCAACAGCATGTACAAGATGCACAGCCTCAGCTACATAAGTATTAAAATAATAACATCACATTATAAACCTGTGTCTTCTCTTCCAACACTTTTAAAAATGTTAACCTTGTATAGGATGGGAAGAAGACTTCTTATTCTGAGATACCTGAGCAGTCAATGGCTTCGGTAGTGATCCAAATAAGATCCATGACCAACCGAACCTGCGAAAAGCAAATGCGACAATGTACCATGAAAGCCCAAGTGCCAGCACAAAGCCTCCTCCTATATATAGAGGATATGCCCAAGCTTGCCCATGATGCCAGGGCCACTTTCGATATAACAATAGAATGAAAGGATGCAGCAGGTACACACCAAATGTAACTTCACCAAAGCGATGAATAACCGTTACGACACCTGACTTCCACTTCCGCTCAATATAAGAAGCGGCCTGAATCAGCACCAAACATGATAAGAGCGCATGCACATTCCATATCGCCTCATACCACAGTGTGTTCATCCTCCATTCACCCAGATTGGTCCAGTACCAAATCTGAACTTGCAGCATGGCCATAAGGAACCAGCTTAACCACAACAAGCGATTCCACCAATGATGAGAGGTTGGATTCCCCTTATTGCCCAGAGAATTAAACCACCCTTTAAGTACCTCCGCTTTTAACCCTAAGTAAGCGCCAAGCATCCAATAACTCATATAAGAGAACATGACACTTCCCTTTTGAGGAAGCATCAAATCGTATTTGTTCCAAATGACAAATCCCCACTGGAGGAGTAGACCAATCAGTATGGCATATTTCACAACCAGCTTGGAACGAAATGCAACTAACAGCAGCGGAAACAGCAAATAAAATTGAAGAAGTAGGAATACATAATATAAATGCGTATATGCCGAGCCTGTCGCTAACTTCAGGACAAAAGATTCCAATGTATCCCAAAGTCCTCTTCCTCGGTAAGCCATCATATGCACAACAGCAAAGTAACAAATGGAGCTAACTAAATAAGGGAGCAAAATTAGTTTGAGCCGCTTGCGATAGAAGGTTCCTATTCTAGCCCAATTGATATGATCAGAAGCATAGTTATAGAACAATACAAAGCTGGTTAGAGCAATAAAGGCAGGGACGGCAAATTTACTGAAAATATTGAAGAAGGTGTACACATAATACAAATCAGACTGCTGCGCTTTGGCAACAGCCTCTGATGTACTATGAATAAACAATACCGCTAACATTGCTAGTGCGCGATAGATAGACAACGATGTAATTGTCTCTTTCTTACTCAATGTGAAGCCCCCCTGGTCCGAGGACTACTGGATGTCGATTCTAGGCTGTAAACTCGGAATCTGATTATAAGATTGGAATCACTATCATTGGTCATGGGTTTAATGTGGTTCTATTTTATGAGCAGTATCATATTTCCCGGGAAACAGTTGGACGGTACGTTTTACATTATCAACCTGATAATGCACACCAAATGTTTGTTGCAGATCCCTCAATGGCAAATACCATCTCCCTGATTGTTGGAATGGATTTTGCTTAAACGCAACCCCAACCCCATTCCATGTCACCTGATAAGATGATCGTTGCTTTGATTTAACGCCGCGATTGCGCAGCTGCTCCATCAGGTCTTGAGTCTTAATATTCTGATTGCCCCCGTTAATCCGGAAACCGTTCCGTGTATTTTTATTATTGATGCCTCGTTTGACTGTAAAAGTAACGTTAATTCCAAGTTCTTTGCAAATACGAAGCACGTCTTTATTAAACGCACCATATGGAAAGGCAAGCACACTATAGGAATTTTGCAGTTCTTCCTTTAACCGTCGCTCAGCCATCGCCAGATCCCCACGAACACGAGTTAAATACTGATCTCGGGATTCTGTCTGCTTCGTCTTATTGTTGTAAAGATAACGCGTTAACATCGGCTTCATGACACCACGACTATTAATCGGTGCATAGGCATGCGAATTGTACGTGTGGCTGAAGAAGCTGAAACCTGCTTGCTTCATCTCACGCATCTGTTCCCATGTCAGCTTACGTCTTCCGACATGTGCCCGATTATCTATCGTCGAGGCGATAACAAAGTTGGTTGCTGTCAAATTATACTTTCTGAATAAGGGATACACATACGAATAAAACGTCTCGTACCCATCGTCAAATGTAAGTAGTACCGCGTTATCTGGTACTGGCTTCCCATTCAACATATATTGCATATAATCATTCATGCTTATAACATTAAACCCATTCGCCAACAGGCTAGTAATCTGATCCTCCAGTTGCTGAGGAGAGATAAACGTTACATCTTTGGGATTTTGTTCAATATTATGATACATAATGGTAATTACTTCATTCTCATAATATTTCGGTTTAAAACGAAACATTGGATTCATTTGCACCGTACTGGAGAGGTCGAGCACCTTTCCTTTATTCGAAGTTTGAGCTTTAATTCCATAGGCTTGCCCTAACGCTGTAACAGGTATGTACCACTCATTGTTGCGTTTTACAGCCTTTCCATCCTGCCACTGTTCTTTACCCCATGAGATCGCATATTCCACTCCCTTAGCATCTGAAGGCGTAAAGCCAATTGTTGATAGTAATAAGACCAATACCAAGCTTAATAATACATGACGCTTTTTCATCCTTAACCCTCTTTTGACTTATGAAGTTCATCCCATATTGAAATTAGCATAATTTCCTATAGTTGTCATTCATAATTTTTGGTACTCCCATAATGTTCTGTTTACAATAAAATAATCCTTCTGGCAATACAATCACAAATCGCCAAAAGGATCATTCAAATGTCGGTCCTCTTACATATATAACTACAAAATAGGCCTAAATCTTACACACCAAACTCCTTTTACATGTCTTAATGCAAATGCCTGGAATTCAGCTTCGCTCCTTGGTCCACATCACGAATGACTTGCAGCGGATTCCCCCCTACCATCTGCCCTGGGAACACGTCCTTGTGAACAACGGAACCTGCAGCCACGATAGCGCCATCCCCTATCGTAACCCCAGGGAGAATAGTGCAATTAGCTCCAATCATGACTTCGTCTCCAATTCGAACGTCTCCCAGTCTGTACTCCTTGATTAAGTACTCATGTGCCAATATCGTGGTATTGTAACCAATAATCGAATTGTTGCCCACATGGATTCGCTCGGGGAAAAAGACATCCACCATAACCATAAGCCCAAAGGCCGTATGTTTCCCAACCTTCATTTTTAATACTCGGCGGTATATCCAATTTTTGAGCGGCAGATAGGGGCAGTACCGCGCAAGCTGGATAAAAATAAAGTTTCGAATCCCTTTCCAGGGACTAACCGTGCGATAGATGTGCCATAAACTATTCGGCCCCTCAACTGGGTACCGCTGCGTATTACGCACCTTCGTTGCACTCCAATCCGACAATCGCGTATAGATCACGCATGTCATAGATAATATGGCGTGGGTTGTACTGGCGCAGCACCTGCTCACCCTTAAGCGACCAAGCGACACCACAGGAGATCACGCCTGCTGCGTTAGCAGACTGTATATCCGCTGGACTATCTCCAACCATTAAGGTTGTCGCAGGGTCTGCATTTAAAGCTTCAACTGCCATTAACACCGGCTCCGGATGGGGCTTCGCATGTGTCACATCGTCAACCGTGACAATCACACCCATCTGTTCGAACAATTCGAACATACCCAGCGCACGTTCAGTCGACTTTCTCACTTTGGTGGTTACGACTCCCAATTGAATACCCGCTGTCGCAAATCGATTGACGACCTCTTTTACATAAGGAAAAGGCTGTACAAGCTCGTCATGTCGCGTCAAGTTGTAAGCACGATAAGCAGCTGCCAAATCGTCTACATTGTCCCGCTTCGTAAATATTCTGAACTGCTCCTGCAGCGTTAAGCCCATGCTGGGGATGATATGCTCGCGTGTGAACGGGGACGGCACGATATCCTGCAGAACATGGAGAAATGTCTCGATGATTAACTCGTTCGTATCAATAATAGTGCCATCCAAGTCAAACAATACCGTTCGAATCATGATTGCTTATTCTCCTTCTTATCCTTGCTGTCAATTTCACCCGATGTATCTGTTGACGCTTCTGTTTGTACACTTTCTGCTGCAGTCGTATGGGTAGCAGCACTTGGTTGCTGAGGCGCTTCTGCTCCTCCATCATGAACCGCAGTAGCTTTCGCCACACGCGTACAGACGATCGGATCGCTGTAACGAACGTTTGCTTTGCCTGTCAGTCGGCGCACCACAATGAGGATGATACCTGCAATGACCAATACGATAGCAAGCAATTGTGAAATACGAACATTGCCGTATTCAGGGCTTAAGAATCCAGGTTCAAAGAGCACTGTCATAGGGGACCAGAGCGCATCAACAAACGATTGGACTGCACTTGATCCTTGGTAAGCCAAGCTATCCGTACGAAGGCCTTCGATAAAGAAGCGGCCAAGTGAGTACCAGATCAAATAGCTGATAAAGATCTCGCCCGCACGTATCTGACGCAATCGCCGTATGCCGAACAGCAGCAATATCCCAACAAAATTCCATAATGATTCATATAAAAATGTAGGATGATGGAACGTCCCACTCACATTCATCTGATTTACGATAAAGTCAGGCAGATGCAGCGTGTTTCTTAGAAACGCTTCTGAGACTGGTCCGCCATAAGCTTCCTGATTGACAAAATTGCCCCAGCGTCCAATCGCTTGGCCGATTAATAGCGAAGGCCCACAAATATCTGCGATCCGCCAGAACGTGTAACCTTTATATTTGACAAAAATGAGTGCAAAAATAACAGCAGCTATTAAAGCACCGTATATCGCAATACCACCGTGCCATATTGCAAAGACCTCAAGTGGATTATCCTTGTACTCATCCCACTTAAATGCGACATAATACGCCCGCGCACCCACAAGTGCAGACGGCACGCCTATCAAGAGCAGATCCATAAAGAAATCTTGCGAAATACCAAAACGCTTTCCTTCCCGCATTGCGAACAGCAATCCAACAAGAGCAGCGGTCCCTAAAATCAGACCATACCAATGCACACTTATTGGACCCAGCTGAATAGCAATCGGATCAAGCAACAGGGTTGCCATGAAGTTGTTCTCTCCTTTTTAACGAACTACAATGAGATGACAATATAATGTAGAAAATACGCGATTATAGGACATCCTGCACGGTTCACACATGCCTACTGTGTTTATCAATTTCGACGAAATGCAAACTAAATAAAAGCAATTACTCAGGCTGCGCAAAGCTAGTTAGAATGTACAGGGATATCCTTAATCAAAATCTTCCGTGTCCTCATTGATTTGTTCGGTCAACTTATTCGTAAATTGTAACGCCGCATTATATCCCATACGCTTCAAGCGGAAGTTCATCGCCGCAACCTCGATAATAACAGCCAAGTTCCGCCCAGGACGAACAGGGATCGTAACCAATGGGATGTCGGTATCAATAATTCGAGTGGTCTCCTCATCCAGTCCCAATCGATCATACTGTTTATCCTGCTGCCAGTTCTCCAAGCGAATAACTACGCTAATACGCTTGTTGTTGCGGATTGCTCCTGCCCCAAACAAGGTCATGACATTAATAATGCCTATTCCGCGAATTTCGAGCAAGTGACGAATCAGCTCAGGGGCCGATGCATGCAATTGATTGTCCGATGTCTGACGAATCTCAACCGCATCATCTGCTACCAGACGATGGCCGCGCTTGACCAGTTCCAGTGCTGTTTCACTCTTCCCGATGCCGCTGCCGCCTGTAATAAGCATGCCAACACCGTATACATCAACGAGTACACCATGAATTGTGGCTGTAGGCGCAAGCTTTTTTTCGAGAAAATTAGTAATTCTACTCGATAATGTTGTTGTTGCAAGAGGTGAGCGAAGTAATGGAACCTCATGCTCCTGGCAAATCTGAATCAGTTCTTCAGGCACTTCAATTCCACGTGTTATGACAATACATGGTATCTCATCAGCTACAAAGTGGCGCATCCGATCCAATCGTTCTTCTACAGGTAACGTCTCAAAAAACGTTAATTCCGTCTTGCCCAACATCTGTACACGCTCAGTTGGATGATAGTCGAAGTATCCCGCCATCTCCAGGCCTGGCCGATGCAAATCATCGACAGTAATGACACGTTTCATGCCTTGTTCCCCTGCGAGTATTTCCAGATGAAATTGCTCGACAAGTTCGGACACCTTCACCTTCTTGGCCATCTTCGTTCACTCCTTCTCATCTGCATATTACCGGATTGCTATGTATATTTGTTGTAAATGACAGTAAGCATGCAGTTCTATCTCAATGTAACCATCGTAAATGAAATTTAGATTGAAATCAATGTGTGCTCTTTTTCCAAAATCACGATCCATCAAATATTTTTTTACTTATTATAGGCACTAAAATTATTTTTTACATTTTATTGATATTGTCTGCAAATAGAGCAGGAATCCAGTCCTGTTCTACCGAATTGATTTCTATGGCTGATCCATACAGGAGGTGATAGCAAGAATGGCTGCGCTCTAAGCTGCTGCCAGAACAATATAAAACAGACTCCGCTTCATCAATCAGATGCATGATGGAGCCATCGGAGCAATATTCATATGACAAAGGAGGTAATTAATTTATGTACAGAACCGCATATCGCCCTTCAGTTCGCTCTTTATCTGCGCTGCTTATTGGGGTACTGGTCTTCCTGCTTATCCCCATTTCAGCATTTGGGGCAGCTCAATGGGCGCCAAACACCCTTTACAAGAAAGGAGACATTGTCACATATCAAGCTGTTAACTATGAGTGTATTCAGCCGCATACCTCACTTACAGGCTGGGAACCACCTGCAGTTCAGGCATTATGGAAAGTAAGCACACAACCCTCAGACACCATCGCACCTTCTGTTCCCGCTGCACTGCTATCACCTGCTCACACATCCAACTCTGTATCCCTTACTTGGCAAGCTTCTACCGATAATGTTGCCGTGGCTGGATACAATGTATACAACGGCTCCGCTGTCGTAGGCACTACCACTAACCTCAACTATCAAGTGAGTGGGTTGGCGGGCGATACACTTTACACCTTTAAAGTAGCTGCATTTGATGCCGCTGGTAATGTATCCGCGCCAAGCGCCAGCCTTGATGTTCGAACTGATGCAGCTCCGCCGGATGCTGTTGCTCCTACCGTTCCTACTAACGTTCGGAGCACATCAATAACAGCCAACACAATTGCGTTGGCTTGGAATGCAAGCACTGACAACGTAGGTGTCACCCAGTACGAGATCGTTGTCAACGGGCAAGTTGCCTCCACAAGCACAGCAACTGCTTGGACAGCAGCAGGCTTAACCGCCAACACCGCTTATACCTTTGTAGTACGCGCACTTGATGCTGCTGGCAATCGTTCAGCCGACAGCACGAGTTTAAGCGTTACTACTTTATCGACAAACCCGCCACTCACAGCAGCGAAAGTATTGGTTGGGTACTGGCATAATTTCGACAATGGCTCAACCAATATTCGACTGCGTGACATATCGCCTAACTATGACGTCATCAACGTTTCCTTTGCAGAGCCTGTCGGTGACTATGCTACGATGGCCTTCACTCCCTACAACTCTACTAAGGAACAGTTCAAAGCTGACATCCTGGAGCTGCAGGGCAAAGGTAAGAAGGTAAATATCTCGCTGGGCGGGGCTAACGGCACTGTCGAGCTCACCACTGCTGCTGCGAAACAAAGCTTTATTACTACGATGAACAATATTATTACTGAATACGGTTTTAACGGGATCGATATCGACTTAGAAGGAAGCTCCTTGTCCTTAAACGGAGGCGATACTGACTTTAGGAATCCAACCACTCCTAAGATAGTAAATCTGATCGCCGCTATACAGTCGATCCTTACTGCACAAGGCCCTAATTTTATGCTGACCATGGCGCCAGAAACCGCTTATGTGCAGGGTGGAATTACTGGATATGGCGGTCCATGGGGGGCGTACTTGCCCGTTATTTATGCCTTTAAGGACCGAATGAACTTTATCCATGTTCAACATTACAACACAGGTGCCATGACGGCCCTCGACGGTCGTTCATACAGCCAAGGCACAGCTGACTTCCAAGCCGCTATGGCGGAGATGCTGCTGCAGGGCTTCCCTATTGCAGGCAATGCAAACAATAAGTTCCCTGCGCTCCGTGAAGACCAAGTTGCGATTGGACTTCCTTCCACACCAAATGCAGCAAGCGGGGGCTTTACTGCAGCGGCAGATATCGACAAGGCCGTAAAATATTTAAGCAAAGGCATCGGATATGGAGGCACTTATCAATTGTTGAAACCAGGCGGTTATCTTAACTTCCGTGGTGTCATGACCTGGTCCATTAACTGGGATAAAAAGTCGAATCTTAGCTTTTCTAACCCGGTTCGTTCGACCCTCGATGCTTTAAAATAGCAGCTCCCATTCAACCCTTCCCAGAGATTTGAAGCCCGAGCTGGCCTATACCTGTTATAACCTGCTACACCCTGCATTAATGACGATTTGCTGTGAACTCATGTAAATATGTATGCCCTGTTGTTTTTTAATACATTAAATCAGCCTATATCCATACTAATTAAACAAAAAAAGGGCCTAGTGCATATGCACCAGGCCCTTTTCGTATCAGGATTACAGTTCGAATACGTTTAATTCGGACTCTTTATCGAATACATGAACTTTGTTCATGTCGATCGCTAGTTTAACGTTTTGACCATCTTTAGAGTTAGAACGGCCATCTACACGAGCGATAACATTCGCATTGCCCATGCCACCCAAGTATAGGAACATTTCATGACCCATGTTCTCCGTAACTTCAATAGAAGCTGTGAAGATGCTGTTAGGAGATGCTTCCAAGAACACAGGCTCCTCATGAATATCTTCTGGACGCACGCCGAGAATCACTTCTTTGCCTACATAGCCCTTTTCTTTCAATGCTTGGGCTTTGCCAGCTGGCACGATAACATCCAAATTGCTGCCTTTGAAATGTAGATCGCCGCCTGCTTCTGTTAATGTTCCAGTGATAAAGTTCATCGTAGGAGAACCAATAAATCCTGCCACGAACATATTAACTGGATGATTGTACAATTGGTCTGGAGCAGCGGCTTGTTGAATATAGCCGTCTTTCATAACGACGATACGGTCACCCATCGTCATCGCTTCAATCTGGTCATGCGTTACGTAGATAACAGTTGTTTGAAGACGCTTAGCAAGCTTCGTGATCTCCGAGCGCATCTGTCCGCGAAGCTTCGCGTCCAAGTTGGAAAGCGGCTCATCCATCAAGAATACTTGTGGCTCACGAACGATCGCACGGCCGAGTGCAACACGCTGACGTTGTCCACCAGACAGAGCCTTAGGTTTACGATCCAACAAATGCTCGATATCGAGAATGCGCGCAGCTTCACGTACACGTTTGTCGATATCTTCTTTTTTGAACTTACGCAATTTAAGACCAAACGCCATATTTTGATACACGTTCATATGTGGATACAACGCGTAAGATTGGAATACCATCGCAATGTCGCGGTCCTTAGGAGCAACATCGTTCACTATGCGGTCGCCGATAAACAATTTACCTTCAGAAATTTCTTCAAGACCTGCGATCATACGCAAAGTCGTTGACTTACCACAACCGGACGGACCTACAAGCACGAGGAATTCCTTGTCTTGAATGTCAAGATTGATATCAACAACAGTTGCCTTATCGGATCCTGGATATTTCTTATATACATGTTCTAAGCGTACGCCTGCCATGAGTATTTCCCCCTTAACGTTGTCTTCTTGAAATCGGTTACTTCTTATATTCTTATATTACCTAAACCCTGTACAATTGACTATACACAAACCTCACAAAAAAGCGCTTACCTATTTTGTTACTTTGTACAATAGTAATATCAGTTTAATCAATACAGCATCCGAGAAAGAACGTACATCAAGCCCCGTTTCTTGCTTGATCTTATCAAGCCGATACAGCAGCGTATTGCGGTGAATATACAAACGCTTAGCTGTCTCACTGACACTGCAATCGTATTGAAAGAACGTCTGTAACGTGCCCATCGTCTCCGAATCGCCGAATTGTTCCGTCTTAGTTACAACTCTTTTCATAAACTGCTTACGGACGTCATCCGGTATACTGTATACAAGCTGCTCTAGATGAAGTTCCCACGGCAAATGGATATTTTCCGTGATGTGGAATGTACGTCCGAGATAGATCGTCTCCCGCATACGCGATACAATGCCTGGTATTCCCTTCACTGGAGTAAACGGGTAAGCTACAGTAAGATTGGACTCTCCAACCCATTCCGCGGCCAACAGCTCACATAACCCCAAGCAGAAGGAGGTCAGCATCTCTTCCATCGTTTCTTTATTGTCAGGGTCCTCTTCTTGCTCCCCAGAGCCAGCAAGACTTTCAGGCACTAATATACACCATTCTTTATCTGACAACGGGAAAATAACAAGATCTCCGCCAAAATAAGACTTCAACAGTTTGTAAAGGTGCGCATAGCTTGGGCCTTCACGATGTGAATGCTCAGCAACAAGCAGGAAGGGAATGACCGGGGCAAACATTTTTGTTTTCCATGAAAATGAATCCGGCACCTCCGCTTGCGCATCCTTTGCCTGAAGGCGTTCCACAATCCATTGCCCGAATTGCACAGCCTGCTGCTCATCTCCTCCAGTAGTTGATGACGAGCTCTTCCGACTGCTCAAATCAAGCCATAACAATGTCTCCAACCATTGGCGCTCGCGCTCAGATAACAAGTTAGCTGCACAATGCAGCAAGTCGGTCTGGGATGATCCTTGCTTCCATAGCATATAACATCGATCTTCGTGTTCGATTAGAGTCGGTGGCATTACATGAGTCGGTTGACCAGTTGCTTGGGCAGACTTCACCCAATTTTTCCAGGTTGCTGTGGATATTGTCGTCTTATCTAAGGGTACATTGATGATCCGTTCGATTTGCTCACGCAGATTCTGCTTGTCCATCTTCTTCCTCAGCCCATTTCCTCAACTTTCTAGTCATACTGCCTTAATTGTAACATACGGACCGTCGTGTATCATCTCAGGCAAGGCAGTACCCCTACATCGAGTCATAAGTCAGCTTGCAACTAAAACAGGCAACCAGTGCCCCTTATCGGAAGCATAGGTTGCCTGTTTTAGTTACTTAGCTGGCCACTCTAGGCCAAACCATTACTACAAATATATACAATACCTGTCATCGTTAATGGGAAGATACCTCTACCGCTTTCCTCGCTAAATTCTTATAATGCTGCAATGCCATAGAGGCCGTCTGCAGAGGTCGGGTTAACGTCAATCTGTTGCTATTCAGGCCTTCTACTGACAAGACCGAATCTGCCATCGGCCATTGCAGCAGCCTTACTGTACTGGTGCGCAGTGTGATCTCCGCCGCACTTGCACTACCCAACTTTGCACCACGTGTAGGCTCGCTTAATTTGACCGAGAATCGTAGATCTCCTTCTCCTCCGCTATGTGTATGCGTTATAATGGGAATCTTGACCGTCTTCTCCGTTTCACCGTCGGCGAACTTCAGCACGCCTGAGGAAGCCGCATAGTGTACCCCCGCAACCGCAGTTCCGTCCTGTGTGCCATAGACTACGCTCGTAACCCCCTGACGGTCACCAGTCCTTTGAACTCGTAACTCGACATATGCACCTTCATTGGAAACTATTGTTGAATCTGCGAACTGGAACATCCCACTGGTTTGCGTATTAACGTAGATTGCTTGTTTAGACTCTAAGAAGAATGGAAAGAAACTGATGTCTACCTTTCCGTCTCCCGTGAAGTCCCCAGCCAATAAGTTTAATTTTGTCCCTGCATTGTCTTCAATAATAGCCGTTGCTGGACCGTAGCCTTCACCAGGAATAAAGTATTTTACGACTATATAATCACCCGAAATATTTATTATATCTAAATAACCATCCTGATTGAGATCAACCAAGTTAGAAAGAGATCTAAATAAAGAAAGCTGTTCTGGCGAAGTGTCATTTATGCCTACAGAGCTTCCGTAATAAAGCCTTGAGCCAAGAGAACTGCTGGTCGTGAGAAGATCACCATATCCATCTTTGTTGTAGTCATTAACATAAGCTTCATCACAACCTAAGATTTGCTTTTCATACGAGAATGTACCGTCAGCTTGTTTGTTAAAGATAACAAGCGATCGTTTACCTAGGGGATCACGCGTGACGAGGGCTAAATCCATCTTTCCATCGCCATTCCAATCTCCACCGTATGCATGCTCTATGGGATCAGACACTAGATCCTCCCTCATTACCTCTGTGTAGACATAGTTTGCACTGCCCTGCAGCAGAATAATGTGATTCGTGTTATCCACATATAAGATATCAATTATTCCATCATTCGTCACATCGGCCAGCTCATAAGCGCGCTTGTTAGGAACTGAAATATTAGCTTCTATAACAAAGTTGCCTTCGTTATCTTCGCCCCCTACAAGGAGTTTATTCGTTCCACTATTGATTATTTCGTCCCTATGGTCGTTATCCAGATCGATGATACGATCAAAATTTTGAAGATCAATATCTTGATGAGTATACAAACCTTTGCCAAAGTTCTTATACATTCGTATCGGGTTGTATTGGTCTCCAGATCTCAGAAAATCCACAACCTGATTGCCGTCAAAGTCACCTTTATAAAGGTATGTATCCATCATATGATCTACATAGTCCATTTTCTCATAAAGAGGAACATTGGCCGGAATTTCAGAAGGGTTTGAAAGGGTTACGTTCCCCCTCAGCACTTTGCTTGACTTCCCGTTAGCACTGTTCGCTGTAACCTCCAACTGATACGTTTGCCCCACGGTAAGTGCTGTATTCCATTTATATTGGTATACGTCACCAGACACAGTAACAGGCAGAAGTTTTTGATTGAGCTCATGAATTTCATAGCTTTGTACAGAGCTTCCATTGCTAATAGCAGGCCAGGTCAACGTCATAGAAGTTGTACTGACATCCCCAATCCCAAGAAATGCATCTTGAGGCCAGACAGGAATGTCCCCCACAGGTACAGATTCATCATCTTTAATCTGGATTGTTGCCGTTACCGGGTCGCCAATTTTAATACCACGGTCTGGATTTCCGAGTCTGATGGAAAAGGACCGCGATACGTCTGCTGCGTTATTATCAAGAATAGGAACCGTCAACCACTTCGCCGTTTCACCATGATCAAATTTAAGCATACCGGTCGATCGGGTATAATCTTTCCCAGCTTTAGCTGTACCGTCAACAGTTGTATAATTTATATAGCCATACCCATTACTCCCGTTACTTCTCGATATTTTGACCAAGAGCGACTTTTCATTTTCAAAAACGTCCTGCTGCGCTTGTATAAAATGAATACTACCTTCCGCGGACTGATTCTCATAAATACTGATCTTATTAGAAGTCAAATTATAATCTATAATATCTGGTTTTCCATCATGATTAACATCTTCAAAAAGTTGTGTGCCCGTTGGAATGGAAACATATAAGGACCCCTTGACATCCAAGCCAGTTCCCTTTTGGTTCCATCTATAATACCAGTCACCGCCAAATGGAGTATATAATAATTCGGGATAAGCATCGCCATTTAGGTCCACAAGCTCAACTTGCTTGGGTAGATAGCTCGAGTTAAATAATTGTCCAATATCAAGTTCAATGTATTGGCCAAACTGCCCTGCTGCATCCCCATAATATATAGCCATCTTTTCATAGGGATAGGAGCTGTTAGGCTTAGGAGCAACAACATCTGCGTAACCATCCGCATTAACGTCGCCAATAGCAAACATAAATGTAGTGCTGTCTGCAGCAGGAAAGCTCTTTACTTGCGTGAAGGTGAGGTTTGCGTTACCGTGTAATACAACTGCACCAGCAGACAATCCTTGATAAGCTATATCTCGTTTGCCATCCTTGTTCCAATCTCCACTTACCAATTTAGTGATAGGTGCATTCCCGGCTGCATTATAATCCTGATGACCCACTTCTGTATAAGTGAAGTTAGAGGCCCCTTTATAATAGTTTATACGCTTTGGGGCTACCACAACCAAATCTAGAATCCCATCGTTGTCAAAGTCTCCTGCTTCTATGTGAGTTACATCCTGGAACAAAATTTTACTTTTAAAAGTATAGGTCCCTGCTGATGTTAGCTGATATATCTGAACCTCTTTCTTACCTATCGCGATCACCTCTGAGGTACCATCACCATCCAGGTCCTTTATCCGTACAGACACCAGCATAGGATCTGGACTTTTGGCCGTAAAAGGTTCTCGAGTAAGCGTACCATTGGCCTGACTCTTATACAGAATGATCGCAAAATTATTGGTTACAACCGCATAGTCCTGTTCACCCTGATTGTTCAGTTCACCTGATGAAATAAACTTTATGGAATCCTGAAATGAATAGTCTCGGACCCATTCAAACACATTTCTAGAATTGCTTGTTGATGCCGCGTAAGCATCAAGACTAAAGAAGGGAAATAACAGTGTGAGAAGCAAACATATTGAGGTAGTAATTGCTACATAGCGGCTTGAGAAGTAAGTGGTCATTGTCAATTCTCCTTTATCGTTATTTTGATAGGAGTAATCGCAAAGAGGCATCTTGGTGAATGTTATGTGTAAAATGTAAACTATACAATATGTATCGTAACATAATCAGTTTTATATGAACATATAATTCTATAAATAATATGTATAAGATACATATATGAATTGTCGAAGATCCATAATCCATATGCGTACCATCTCAGAAATTGTGGAAGAAAATAAAAAAGCCTCAAGGTTTCCCTTGAAGCTTGTAAGTTCATAACTGGTGAGCCATGAAGGACTCGAACCTTCGACACCCTGATTAAAAGTCAGGTGCTCTACCAACTGAGCTAATG
>NZ_JASOYK010000009.1:0-217024 GCF_030226685.1 Paenibacillus sp. UMB4589-SE434
GTAGCTCCAGTGACTCCAGTAGCGCCAGTAGCACCGGTCGCCCCGGTGGCCCCAGTAGCCCCAGTAGCCCCAGTAGCCCCGGTGGCTCCAGTAGCGCCGGCAGCACCAGTAGCGCCCGTGGCACCGGTAGCTCCAGTGTCACCGCTGGTTCCAGTAGCCCCGGTAGCTCCAGTGACTCCAGTAGCGCCAGTAGCACCGGTCGCCCCGGTGGCCCCAGTAGCCCCAGTAGCCCCAGTAGCTCCGGTAGCGCCCGTGGCCCCAGTGGCTCCAGTGTCGCCCGTCACACCAGTAGCACCCGTGTCGCCGGTAGCCCCGGTGGCCCCAGTAGCTCCAGTATCGCCGGTGGCCCCAGTAGCCCCAGTAGCCCCAGTAGCTCCGGTGGCGCCCGTAGCCCCAGTAGCCCCAGTAGCCCCAGTAGCACCCGTGTCGCCGGTAGCCCCGGTGGCCCCAGTAGCTCCAGTATCGCCGGTGGCCCCAGTAGCACCGGTAGCGCCGGTAGCACCAGTAGCGCCGGTAGCACCAGTAGCGCCGGTGGCTCCAGTAGCGCCAGTGGCTCCAGTAACTCCGGTGGCTCCAGTAACACCCGTAGCCCCGGTAGCACCAGTAGCACCAGTAGCGCCAGTAGCGCCAGTAGCGCCAGTAGCTCCGGTGGCTCCAGTAGCACCAGTAGCCCCAGTAGCGCCAGTAGCTCCGGTGGCGCCAGTGGCCCCAGTAGCCCCAGTAGCTCCGGTGGCGCCCGTAGCCCCAGTAGCCCCAGTAGCCCCAGTAGCACCCGTGTCGCCGGTAGCCCCGGTGGCCCCAGTAGCTCCAGTATCGCCGGTGGCCCCAGTAGCACCGGTAGCGCCGGTAGCACCAGTAGCGCCGGTAGCACCAGTAGCGCCGGTGGCTCCAGTAGCGCCAGTGGCTCCAGTAACTCCGGTGGCTCCAGTAACACCCGTAGCCCCGGTAGCACCAGTAGCACCAGTAGCACCAGTAGCACCAGTAGCGCCAGTAGCGCCAGTAGCTCCGGTGGCTCCAGTAGCCCCAGTAGCCCCAGTAGCGCCAGTAGCTCCGGTGGCGCCAGTGGCCCCAGTAGCACCAGTAGCTCCGGTAGCGCCCGTGGCACCAGTGGCTCCAGTGTCGCCCGTCACACCAGTAGCACCAGTGTCGCCGGTAGCCCCGGTGGCACCGGTAGCTCCGGTAGCCCCAGTAGCGCCCGTGGCTCCGGTGTCGCCCGTGGCCCCAGTAGGGCCAGTAGCGCCCGTGGCACCGGTAGCGCCAGTAGAGCCGGTGGCCCCAGTAGCCCCAGTAGCACCGGTAGCGCCGGTAGCGCCCGTGGCTCCAGTAGCCCCGGAAGCGCCGGTGGCACCAGTATCGCCGGTGGCCCCAGTGGCTCCAGTGGCTCCAGTGGCTCCAGTGGCTCCAGTGGCACCAGTCTCGCCAGTAGCCCCGGTGTTTCCAGTAGCCCCAGTGGCTCCGGTAGCGCCAGTAGCCCCGGTAGCCCCAGTGGCACCAGTAGAACCGGTAGCGCCAGTGTCGCCCGTGGCTCCAGTAGCACCCGTGGCACCGGTAGCCCCAGTGGAGCCGGTAGAACCGGTAGCGCCAGTGTCGCCCGTGGCTCCAGTGACTCCAGTAGCCCCGGTGGCACCCGTAGCTCCAGTATCGCCGGTGGCCCCAGTAGCGCCGGTAGCACCCGTAGCGCCAGTAGCGCCGGTGGCTCCAGTAGCGCCAGTGGCTCCAGTAACTCCGGTGGCTCCAGTAACACCCGTAGCACCGGTGGCCCCAGTAGGGCCAGTAGCGCCAGTGGCCCCAGTGACTCCAGTGGTACCCGTGGCACCGGTAGCGCCGGTGGCTCCAGTGGCTCCGTTACCGCCCGTAGCCCCAGTAGCGCCCGTGGCCCCAGTGGTACCCGTGGCTCCGGTAGCACCAGTAGCACCCGTAGCGCCAGCAGCACCGGTAGCGCCAGTGTTTCCGGTAGCACCAGTGGCACCAGTAGCGCCAGTAGCACCGGTAGCACCGGTGGCCCCAGTAGCTCCAGTAGCACCAGTGGCACCAGTAGCCCCAGTAGCCCCAGTAGCCCCAGTAGCCCCAGTAGCACCAGTAGCCCCAGTAGCACCAGTAGCGCCAGTGGCACCGGTAACGCCCGTGGCCCCAGTAGCTCCGGTCACGCCAGTAGCGCCCGTGTTGCCAGTAGCACCAGTAACGCCAGTAGCCCCGGTAGCGCCGGTAGCGCCGGTGGCTCCAGCATCCCCAGTAGCACCGGTGGCCCCAGTAGCGCCAGTGGCTCCAGCAGCACCCGTGTTCCCGGTAGCCCCAGTAGGGCCGGTAGCTCCAGTAGCTCCAGTAGCTCCAGTAGCCCCGGTGGCTCCAGTAGCGCCGGCAGCACCAGTAGCGCCCGTGGCACCGGTAGCTCCGGTCACGCCAGTAGCGCCGGTGGTTCCAGTAGCCCCGGTAGCTCCAGTGACTCCAGTAGCGCCAGTGTCACCGGTAGCTCCAGTAACTCCCCTTGGACCTGCAGGACCAACTGGTCCTGTTACCCCAGTAGCCCCTGTATTTCCTGTAATCCCCGTTGCTCCTGTAGGCCCAGTAGGGCCAGTTGGCCCTATAATTGGTGGTGGGTGAGGTGGTGGAGGAAATATGGAATTGCAGCTTTGAGGCGGAAATATCGAGTAACATTGTGGCCTATCATGCTGCATGAGCATCCTTCCTTTCGTCATGGATTGTAAATTTTGTGTTTATTTTTAAACAACAGGTACGTTAGCCTAACAAACCTGCAATACCGATTACAGCAATATTCTATGTATTCATAGGTAGGGCTGTGCGCAGCATGGACGACTATCTCTGCCTCGCTCAACTAGGACACAAGTGCTGCAAAGAGTGATTAGAACGATTGCAAACGCAGCTTTTTAATTCTAAGATAATAATGGAATATGGGGGTCATTTCGCGGTAAAGTATGATATTGATAGAAAGACCACATGGATATAGAGAGTATGAGTTAAATATGGAGATGAATGACATGTCAACAGATATTACACACCAACTTTACACGATGTGCATGATAGCAGACGGAGACAAAGTACTGCTACTGAACAGGCCGGACAAGCGAGGTTTTCCAGGTTACATTGCTCCAGGTGGCAAGGTAGATTTTCCCGAAAGCATCGTGAATGGTGCGATTCGCGAAGTGTATGAGGAGACGGGGCTTATCGTCAAGCAGATTCAATATAAAGGGCTAGCGGAATTTTGTGATCCGGATACAGGGCTTCGATATATGGTTTTTAATTATTTGTCCACATCCCATGAAGGCGAGCTGCTAGAGCATCCGCCAGAAGGCGAATTAATATGGATTGATCGCGAACAAGCACTAGAACTTCCTATGCAGGATTGGTTTAAAAGCAGGTTTTTGTTATTTTTTGAACCAGGCACATTTGAGATTAGCTCAGTCTGGAGCGAGCAGAAGCAACTGACGTTGGATCGAACAATTAAGCACTATACAGCTATTTCATAAAACTACTTACGCATGTGGCATGGAAAAGAAAAGCAGCTAGTTCGCTTAGTGCGAAGTAGCTGCTTCCGTGCTGAATCTGGACAACGCGGTGAGGATCTGATCCTCGGTGTCTGATCCCATTCTAATTTGTTCCGATGCGATTTTCTGGAGCCCAAGGTGATCGCCAATCATGACGGAGTACGCGGCGTGGCAGAACATGGGGAGATCATTCGTATCGTTACCAAAGCATATGAATTGACCTTCCTGTATGCCAAATTGTCGTAGTGCAACCATCTTGTCTACAGCCTCAGCAGTAATATCTACGATCTCCTCATCTGAATGGTGATGAATAGTAATCGGTAACGCTGCAAGATCTTGCTGAAGCGCTGCTGCATCCATACAGCTTGTAACGAGGAACTTAGCAGCTTTGGTCTCTGTAGTTAAGTTAACACTGGCAGCGAGGCCGCTTGGATCTACTTTGGCTAAAAAGGGATGGCTTCGATCACCCGCATAATGGTAGTCCCACGCCAAATCAATCAAGTAAGAAGCTTTATGCTTGCTGCTCATGCTGATCAGCTGCTCTAAGATGGATTGTGGAATAAAATTAAGCTGTACTAACTCGTGATTATAATAAGTCATTGCACCATTAGCACCGATCATTAAGCAATCATGTAATCGTTTGTCTAGTACAGGCAGCATGTCTCGGCAAGGCCTAGCTGATGCAAAGCCGACAACGTGACCTTGTTCTCTCAGCTTAAGCAGCTCCTCTTGTATTAGCTGGGAGACAGGCTCGCCTTTAAAGCAGATCGTACCGTCGATATCAAAAATGAAATTCAAAGTGCTCACCTCGTGTTTGATGTGTACCTCTCTAGTGTAGGACTTTTATCGTAAGTCAGAAAGGTACAGATCTTCTTCAATGAAATGGGACAAGACAGGATGTGCTTAATGTGAAGAGAACCAGCTGTACGCGAGCAGCTTTACACCAGCAACCATCTGCTCTTCATCTAAAGAACCAACACCAAGCAGCACTACAGGCCAGCGCTTAGTTGTATCTGTCCAGTATCTGGATGTCCCATACACACGTACGCCTGCGGCATGTGCCTGTGCGAGCAACTCTTCTTCTGTACAATCGAGATGAACTTCCAAAAAAACGTGCATACCCATATCCTTGCCTTGAATAGAGACGGAATCTCCCATATAAGTGAGAATGGCTTGCTGCAGATGATTCATCTTCCGCTCGTAATATTTTCGCAACCGAGCAACATGTTTGTGCCAGCACCCTTCTGCCAGAAATGCTGCTAATGTCAGCTGATCCAGTCTTGATACGGGTTGATCGTATTCTGAGAGTCTGTTATCCATGAGCTCGATGACTGAGTCTGGGACGATCATATAACTGATGTGACATAGCGGTATAATAGATTTGGATAAGGAGCCGATGTAGATGATATGGTGAGAGCTCCCCATGCTGCAAATGGAAGGAAGCGGCGTTTCCGAATACCGATACTCCCATTCATAATCGTCTTCGATTAGCCAACGGTCTTCGTGAGCGGATGCCCATTCTGCTAATTGCATGCGCTTGTGGAGCGGCAGAACCAGCTTGCTGGTAAACTGCTGCGATGAGCTTACGTAAAGTGCATTAACACCTGAGCGTTCAACATGAACCAGATCAATTCCGTCCTCTAACAGCGGGATGCCTGTAACATCGTAGCCCATATTATGAAATACAAGTCGTGCCCCATCATACCCTGGGTTCTCGACACCTAGTCGAATTTGTTCCTTGTCGAGCAATTGAGCCAAAACCGTCACTAGCTGTTGCGGAGTCGATCCAATAATGACCTGATCTTCACGGACGTGGATACCTCTTCCACTGTGTACTAATTTTATAATCTCGCTTCGCAAAGCCGCTTCACCGTAAGGATCGCCCACAACCTCATATTGCTCGGAAAATTGTTTGAAAAGCCGGTTTCTCAGGCGATTCCAGACGGAGATTGGGAAGTGACGCAGCTCAATATTGCCATACTTAAAATCTATTATTTCTTGGGCTGTGACGCTCGAAGCGGATAGTGGTTTGTCACTGTCCGACAATACCGTCTCGACTATGGAAGCGACAATGTATCCCTTTTTTGCAACGCTATAAATGTACCCCTCTGACAATAGGAGCTGATATGCTGCATCAACTGTGTTTTTATTAACATGTAATTCCAGTGCGCACTTCCGAATGGACGGCAGCGTGCTGCCCGCTTTCCAGTGTCCATTCCTTATTTCAGACTTCATATAATCGAAAATCCGCTTATACATCGGTAAGTGAGCGGATTCCTGCGGCAACATGAGCGTAGTCATAACTTATCTCCAAACTGACATGTAGAATAAAGCGCCAAGGGCCTCAGAAGCGGATCTCAATCCGACAACTTTGGCCCTCGCGGCATGCATATATGAATAGTTTTAGGATTGCAGATCCAGTACACCCTGATAAATCTTGTCAAATAGCTCTTCGAGGTTCTCTTCCTCAATACAGGAGAATGCAACTCGCAGGTCGGTATCCCCAAGCGCTATAGTGCCGATTCCGTAATTGTCAAGCAGATGAAGGCGAAGAGTCTCAGCATTCACATGATCCAGCTTCAAACACATGAAATATCCGGAGTTAAATGGATAGTAGGTCCATACGCCTGAGTATTTACCGCTATCAAGCAGGGACTTCACTTTATTGGCGCGGCCTTTCATAATGTTAAACTTTTCTTGCTTCTGGGGCTCAAAGTCAGGCGATTGCAGTGCATGCAGCACAAATGTCTGGGATGGGTGCGGGCCGCTTGAGATTGTAGAACGGATAATTCCCATCGTCTTCTGCTCCAATGCGGCAAGCAGTGAATCGGATGTTGAGGCGTAGGTGATAAAACCTACACGGAAGCCCCATACGTATTCTTCCTTCGTTGCACCGTCAACTTTAACAGCCAGCACATTTGGATGAATGGAGGCCAACGCGCCAAAGAGTGATTCGTGGACGGAGTCCTCAAAGAATAATCCGAAGTAAGCGTCATCTGTAACGACAACCAGTTTCATGCCGGCTTCTGCTGCTTCCTGGATGACGGCTACGATCTTCTCCCCTTCTTCTCTGCCTGGCGTATATCCCGTCGGATTGTTCGGGAAGTTCAGCACGACAATGGCCTTGCCCTTATCGCGGTTTGCCAGTAGAGATGCGCGCAAAGCCTCACTGTTGAATTTCCACTCGTCATTGTAGAGCGGGTAGTAAACCATTTCTGCTCCCCGACGAATGTTAAACGTCAATTCGTAATTTTCCCAGTTTTTGTCTGGCATAATAACAACATCACCATCATCCGCGAACAGGTCTGCCACAATACTTAAGCCATGTGTCAAGGCATTGGTTACGATCGGATTGCTAATATTTTTGCCAACAAGGGAAGGGTTCTCCTTCAACATTTTCTCTCGCCACAGCTTCCGGAGCTCAGGCTTGCCTGCAGGAGGTGCATATGGATAGATGTCCTTCGGGTTAAACGCAGACAGTTGATCTTGGATGACCTTCAGGTGCATCGGAGCTTTGTCTTCGATTGCAATACCAATCGTGGCATTAAACAGCTTGGCTTTGCTTGCTGCCTCCGCGGATTGGCTTAATATGCCTTCCTTAGGAAAGTAAATGAGTTGACCCAAGCGGGACAACATGCTGAAGATTTGTTCATTTTCCTGACGAATCGTTTCGTTTAACTGGTGAGCGAGTGGGTTCATCTTTTCCATCCTTCCAACTTCATTCTGAATTGAACTAATCACCCTATTATACCATTAAGCTTAATCATTCGTCATTGTGATTTGGGAATCTGTTCCTTGGTTAGGAACTCTTTTTGTCTTACGGGTGTTTACAGGTGTATTAAGAGAAAGGACAACGTCGAACGTCCAGCTTTTCCATCCATGCGATGGTTTCTGCATCGCCAGGAGCCTGTCTATCCGCCAATCCTTGTTTGACCATTTGGTGTTTCTTTTCAGGCAAGTTTTGGCCAAACTTAAATTTGGCTGTAAGATCCTCAATATTTAGTTTGTAAATAAAGAGGGCAGCATCTTGTTTGGCATATCCAGACATGGACCAGTCAAATGGCTCATAACCGCCTTCAGGCTGCAATTTCTCCATAAATGCTGTGAAAAATTTTGTTTTCTCAGCCGAATCCGAGACGATCGACATCGTGCCTCTAATATGCACAGATCTAAAATAAGTGGTGGCTGGACATGCAAATACGGGGTCTACAAAATGGGAAGGAATGAGAGCGTGCATTTCCGAGACATTAAAGGAAGCCTGTGGGTGCTTCTTTAACTGCTCGATTTTCTCTCCTTTACGACTGCTATGGAAGTACAACGCATGCTGCTCTGGCATGTGGATGTACATAATTGGCGTCAGCCGTGGATAACTGTCGTCTCCCATCGTTCCAAGAACGCCATAAGGCTGCTCTTTCAAAAAATCGTTAATTAATTCTTGTCCCTCTACTTCGAACTCTGCCCGTCTCAATTTGTCCGCCTCCCTGATTCCTTCATTGTTATAACCTTATTTATGCTTATGAGCATATCGCAAAAAGTGATCATGCAATAAGATCCAATTTGGATTAATATGAATGTACCAGTTACATGATGACCAAGTACGAAGGAGATAAACTCATGAACGGCCTAGCTGCATACACGACATGGTTAGAAAGCGGATACGGCAAGGGTGAGGCTTTATATCGCTCCATCAGGCAGCACATCTTAGAAGGCAAATTGACAAGCGGTGTTCCTTTAGCTTCAACCCGTGAAGTGGCAAAACAACTATCATTGTCGAGAGGAACAGTCCTCTCGGCGTATGATCGCCTTATATCGGAAGGCTACGCAGAAGCGGCCCAGGGCAGCCATACTAGAGTGGCTCGCATGTTGAAGCTGCCGCTGCCTTCGTTGAGCGGGCAAGCCACTCCGGAAGTCATGCTGTCCGAATGGGCAGAAAGAGTTGTTCAAGCGGAAGGCAGCGTACCTAATCGTTTATTTAATCCTCCTGCACCGAATACGATTGATCTTAGTCTTGGCTGGAGCTCAAGTCACGGCTTTCCAGTGGAGGACTGGCAGCGATGTTTGCGACTGGCTATCCGTGAAATGGATTGGCAGCAACCACTGGCCCAATTGGGCAGTGCTGGACTTCATCCGCTGCAGCAAGCCATTGCCGCTCATCTGATGCGTCACCGTGGCGTGTCTGCGTCACCTGATCGTATCGTGCTGACACATGGCTCCAAGCATGCTTTAACGCTGCTGGTTCAACTGCTTGCGGGCCAAGGTGACGCTGTGCTTATTGAGACGCCAGGCTACAGAGGCATTCATGAAGCCGTCCGAGCGGCGGGCGGCGATCCTCTTTATTTTGCAGTCGAGATGGAATCGCAACTTAGCGAATTGCTCCATGGTTCTGAGGTACGATTAGCAATCGTGACCCCCAATCGACATTTCCCAACGGGGCGTACGATGAGTGTTAATGCTCGTGGCGAACTGTTGAGTTGGGCCCAGGCCGGGCAAAAGTGGATTATCGAGGATGATTATGATAGCGAGTTTGGATTTGGCGGCAAACGTTACGAACCTCTGCAGTCGATGGATCGACATAGTCGAGTCATTTACGTGGGTTCTTTCACTCGTACCTTGAGCGCCAAGCTTCGTATAGGTTACATGGTTGTGCCTGACGTCCTGTTGACACCTGTACATTCGGCACTTCGCCTGTATAGTTATAATGAGTATGAACGTGTGGAATACGCTGCGCTTGCACGTTTTATGAACAGTGGTGAATACGAGCGTCATCTGAGGCGGATTAATCGGGAACATCGTCGAAAAGTACAAATATATTGCCGGATTATGCAGGAAAATGTAAGTCATTTGTTTAAATGGTATGCTGAGGATGTAGGTCTTCATCTGTATGCACGGTGGATGCAGCCGTCAGCGATGTATCAGGCCTTTTGTGAAGAAGCAGCACGCAGGGGTGTTGTTTGGCAAGATGGGAGACACTACGATATACAGGGTGATGCTGCTCCTGTCAGCGCTATATTTGGGTTGTCCTATGTGGATGAGGAAGCATGGACAATCGCATGCCAACGTATGCGCTTAGCGTGGGAGGCAGTGTCTCAACAGAAAAATATGTTAATGGATAAATAAAGGAGGCAACGACATGTTGAATGCCGCGCCGACTTCTTACGTCTGGAAGCCTGCAATTGCCAAAATTACATGTGAGCCGAATTGGAGGTGGCAGAAGCGGGAAAAGCCGATGGCCAATTATGATTTGTTTTACGTGTGGAGTGGCGAAGGGGAAGTAATTTTAAATGACGTGCCCTATCAAGTGAGTAAAGGGAGCTGCTTTATGTTCCGGGCAGGCGATCATACAAGTGCGACGCATAATCCGCAGAAGCCGCTTACATTAACGTATATTCACTTTGATGTAGAGGAGCCGGTTGCTCTTGTGCCTGTTGCCTATCGGGAGTTAAGCGAGACGGTTGATTTTGAGCATTTGCTTGCTCGCTTTGTCCGGTTGTATATGACTAAGCCCTATGGCTATGACATTGAGATACAGCTTGTTCTGAAGCAGATGATGATCTATCTGCTCCGAGCTGATCAGGAGGAGCCAAGTGAACGTAATACAAGCCATCAATTAGCAGTTTCCATTCATGAAATCGCCAATTTTATTCGCCAAAATCCGAGCATGACCCATCGAATTGAAGATTTATCGGCGCGGGCACATTTGTCGCCGCGTTATTTTTCAGTGAAATTTAAAGAGTTGATTGGTATGTCTGTCCAAAGTTATATTATTCGTTCGCGAATTGAACGAGCAGAACATTTGCTGCATCATGCTGGAATGAATGTGACAGAGGTGGCGGATGCGCTCGGTTATCGCGATATTTTTTTCTTCAGTCGTCAATTCAAGCAGTATACTGGACGCAGTCCTTCCGAGATCCGATAATTAGTGGTATTTGTTTAGTCATTGATGTCAGATCCTAGGGAAGTATAAAATAGAAAGAAGTGAGAAGTGGTAGAGTTGTAAGACAAGGAAGGTATGGAGGTTTATCGAATTCCTATACATAGAAGTCTAACAGCGAGAAAGAGTAAGCCAACATGGGGGGATGAATACGATGACTACGAAACAAGAGAAGATTTCTATTATGAAGGAACTCATTTCATTTGTGGAATCATTAAAGCCTCTAGACGAAACGACTTGGTCTACTCCTTGGCAAGAAGGAAAATGGTCTCCATGCGAAATTATAGGCCATATAGCGTTATGGGACCGATTTTTTTACGAAGGTGCAATATTACGTATAGCTCAACATGAACCATTAACACTTAAAAAGGTTGATTTTGAACAGTTTAATCGCGAGGCGAGTGAATACAGCAAAACCGTATCCAAGGATGCATTACTCGAATTGACGATCCAAAATAGAGCGGATATTATAGCAGCGCTCCATCGTATCCCTGATGAGGAATATCCGATCGAGCATGGAAGCGGCAAGCTTTCAGTAGATAGTTACATAGAAGACTTTAAGTATCATGACCATCATCATATGGATCAGATCAAGCGATTTTTGGAAGCGAAGTCAAGTCATAACGTCATTCAAGCATAACCAAGTGGACAGACTTAACACGTGCTATATGTACTAATGAAGGGCAGGAGACGATGTCTGTTGACAATATGGATGTGATACAGGTATGAGGAGTGCAGCAGCTGCACTCCTCATAATGGTAGTTATACCGCTTGACTGCCTGAGCATAACCTGACCGCGTGATTGCGTCGCTTTGTATCGGATGAGGCCACTAGATCAGACGGGAACGTTAGTGAAATGGTCACACGTTCGATGACTCATTTCCATGCAATTCAGGATCTTCTTCCCATTGGGTGATGGTTATTTGATTATGCCTGCTGACTCCGTTGATTAATCGTTTTATAGGCTAGAGCGGCTAGAATCGCACCGATAAGTGGAGCAAGGATGAATACCCACAGCTCGGAGAGGACCTCTCCACCTAGCAGAATAGCAGGCCCAAAGCTTCTTGCTGGATTAACTGAGGTACCAGTAAGCCCGATTCCAAGAATGTGAACGAATGCGAGCGTAAGTCCTATGACTAACCCGGCAACGCTGCTGTTACTGGAACCGGAGGTTACTCCGAGTATGGTGTAAATAAACACAAAGGTTAGAATAATCTCAACAATAAACGCCATTCCCATCGTAATTCCGATCCCATAGCCTGTGCCGAAGCCATTCTGTCCGAGATTGGACACAGTCGTTGTGCCTGTAGAGCTAATGATGGCATAGAGGATTCCCGATGCGGACACAGCTCCGAGGAGTTGTGCAATGACGTAACCTATGAAATCACCACCTGAACATTTCTTGGTAAGCAGCATAGCCAATGAAACTGCAGGATTAATGTGACATCCAGAGATTGGTCCAATTACGTAAGCCATAGCTACGATAGATAAACCAAAAGCAAATGCGATTCCAAGATAGCCAAGCTCACCGCCTGCTGTTGCTGCACTGCCACACCCGAATAGGACAAGAACGAGTGTTCCTAAGAACTCGGCTATATATTTCTTAAATGACATGCTTAACCTCCTTTATCATCAATGTCAGTTTCATCCTATTCTTAGGAGTTTATTTCTATGCTCTGAAATCAGTTGTTAAGTGGTTTTTATCACGCCTACGCCGTATTATTATTTATATAAAATAATTAGTGAATTCATAATTAGTGAATTCATCTTTAGCACATACAGCAGTAAGGATCAGTAGTATTCATGAGGTATTTTGTAAGTGAAAGACATTAAAAGAGGTATCATCCAGAAAGAAGGTAACAGCATGATTACGATTGAACCCATTAGCCATGAGGACCTAATGGCCTTAAATGGACTATACGAAGAATTGATGGGGGTTTCTGGTAGTTTGAGCCGTATGAATACGGTGTATGATCATATAGCTGCCAACTCTCAATACAGACTGCTCGGCGCTAAGTGTGACGGGGAACTGGCAGGTTCGATTACTTGTATTTTATGTTGGGATCTTGTTGGAGATTGCCGGCCATTTATGCTGATTGAGAATGTTGTTGTTTCCTCTCGCTTCAGAAGACTTGGTATTGGCAACAGGCTGATGGAGCATGCGGAGCATATTGCACGCAGTTATGAATGTACTTGTACAATGCTGATCTCAGGTGCGCAGCGGACAGAAGCGCATCGATTCTATGAGGCATTAGGTTATACCGTTGATGTTAAGGGATTTAAGAAGATGCTATAAAGCGGCTATTACGGACAACAAGTAAGGAATTTGTGGAGGAAAAAGGACCGTGTTTATTAAAATTTATCGCTATTATGTTCAACCTAATCAACTTAATAAGTGCCTGACTATTGTGGATCGCTCCGATCAGATTTATAAGACTGTGGTCGACTATACGATGCTTCATGTCCGCTGTGAAGAGGAGCCGACAAAGTTTGTTGAGATTCAGATGTATGAAAATGAGCAGGTATATGAAGCTGCCATGGACATCTTGAATCGTAACATAGAGCTGGAATCGTTATACCAGCAGTTCCTAGCGATACTAGACCCACAGCGACCGAAAGTACATGAAGAAACATGCAAACGGTTAACTGAACATATGATTGTTGGCGGGGAATAAAGGAGAGGACTATATTGAACTTATATGTAGAGGCTTCATTACACCAACTGAAAGTGGCAGTACAATCGGTGGTCAAGATGATGGACCAGTTAACAGATTCAGAGTTGGACATATCACCGATAGCAAATAAGCGTTCATTGCGGGAATTACTCGTACACTTGTCCATGATCTGTATGGCGGATAGGCGTATCGTCGAGGGAGCGAGTGAAGAAGAGATGCGTGTGTTCTACAAGGAGCACGAACCTCACACGCTGCAGCGTGCGAAAGAAGTAGCATTGGCAGGACTGCATCAATTGGAATACCTTTATAAGGGATATTCCGAGGTGGAGCTTATGGAGAAGACTACATCGTATTGGGGAGTAAGTTACTCCCGATATGAATGGCTGGTGGAGATGGTAGGCCACGTTTACCATCACCGTGCACAACTGCATATGATGATGACAGAACATGTTCGCGAGCCGAAGGTGATATTATTTGAGTAAATGTGACCTCGCAATTGTCGCAGTGCTGTAAGACTTGCGACGTGCCGTGAGCGTAGCAGATACTGCTGACTATAACGACAACAAACCGTCTGACGGCACTCTGAAGTGGGAGCGCGGTTCAGACGGTTTTGTCATTTAATAATTTATGATTTGGCTGTTTTGGTATGAAGCTGTCCGAGTTCCTCGCCCATCTTCACCTTATCGCCTAATTTGAGATTCCCACGTGGTGTAAAAGTTCCGGTATCTGTCAGCAGTACAACGGTAGAGCCAAACTCGAAGTACGCCAATTCCCCGCCTCTTTCATAATTAGCATTCACCTTATCATCCACGTAGCGTATGCTACTAACATTAAGGGCTCCAACCTTCACTACGGATACTTCGCCATGATCATGGCGGATGTACGTAATCAATCGTTCATTGCGACTGAGCACACGCCGCATATGCTTTAATCCAAAATCATTTACTGGATACACTTTTCCAGGAACATATTCACTTTCTACAGTGTGTCCGGTAACTGGTGAATGGATGCGATGGTAGTCTGTTGGGCTGAGATACAGCACAAAATAAAAACCGTGCTTATACTTTTGTCGATGTGGCGAGCGATTCAACAGTTCATCGAGCGTGTAATCCTGCCCTTTTACATTCAGAATCGTACCATCTTCAATCTGGCCCATCCCCGTAATCATACTGTCAACAGGGCTTAGCAGTTTGTCCTGTCCTTCAGCCAGCGGTCGTAGACCGGGCTTTAATCGACGTGTGAAAAAGTCGTTAAGTGTCTCGTACTCCTGTAACGCTTTTTCCGCCTCCTCAATATGAATGCCATAAGACTTGGCAAATGTCGGGATAAGTTTGCGGCTAAATCGTGAACTTGCCACCGTACCTGCGATCCGGGATACCCATTTGCGAGAGGACAGCTCCGTTAATAATCGCAACAATCGCTTCATCATAATTACGTAATCACCTATTTGTCGGTCCGCCTTTATAGAGGCGTCCTGCGTAGTTTAAGGATACCTGAAAATACAGTGGTTCCTTTGGACTATCTTGACACAGAACGCCTCATTTTTCAATAACATCATAAGTTGGAGCGTAAGGGAACGCGTTAACGTTAGTTTGTAAGCGGGGCATATTGAGGCTGATAAATCAGACTTGCGCCATATGCAATCGGGTTCTCATAAGTTAATTTCCATTCTGTAATTAGATTGGCTTCACGAAAGCTATAACGTTGATCGCGGCCATTACATTCGATGAATAGAGGCGTACCATCCGGGGATAGACCAATATCAAGACCTAGGTCTGCGAGATGCGGGAGTTGTTGTGATAAATTATTTGCGATTAGCAGCGATAAGCTGGAGACACGCTGTCGCAGTCTATGGAAGGGGAACGATGGTAAAGAGTTGGCTGCAATCTCTTCAAAGGTATGCACAGTCCCCCCCTGCGCTACATTGGTTAAGAAGGTGTATGAGGGCGCTACTTTTCCTACAATGCCGGTAATTTGCCAATTGCGACTTGCATCTCGTTGTACCGAAACACGAAGATCGAAAGGTCTGCCGCGAAACGTAGCAAGCGGCAGTGTTTGCTGTACCAAGTAAGATCCACGGCTTATGCGGGTCCTTATGAGCCCAGGCAAAGCTTGATTAAGGCTCTCAATCGTACGCCAACGGTTGCCTTTGGCAGCCGTGTGTACGGAGAACATGGCTTGCCAGCCTCGGGATGTGCGATCAAGCTTCATGATGCCTTTACCCACGCTGCCACTAGCAGGCTTTAAGATGAGGGAGTGATGTCTTTCCATCATCTTAAAGAGGGTACCGTGCGCGGCCTGGACTGTATCCGGTAGGTAGGGGACGAGCGCCGGATCACGCTGCAGCAGTTCATGAATCGTCAGCTTGCTGTATCGATTCACTTGGTTGAACAACTGAATGCCCCGATTGACGAGTGCTCGAACTTTCGCGTGTAAATCAGAACGAAAGTAAATCGCCCGATTATGAATGACGGTCGGAACGGTCATTCGTTTCCGCGTATACATGCCATGACGGCGAATGTAGGCCGTTACTTGCAGGGAACGAACATCCACGTCTTCCAAGCGGAAATATACGGGGACAACGCCGTGACGTTTAGCAGCTTCCTCATAATACACAATCGCCTCGTGACGGGTTCTGCCGCGCGTGAGCCCTCGCAGCATGCTGGCGTTAAACAGAATACCTATACGGTTGTCTAACAATGGATGTACCTCCCTCTATGTCAAAGCGCTATGTACGCTTTGCAAGCGGTTTGTACAATATCGTATGTATGTCCGCGAGCATTCGCATGGACGAGTGCAGAATGCCGAATGTCTAATTTTACAGAATAAGAGGTGGATTGCATGCGGCTTCCCCGAGTAGCTGTCATCACACCCGGAACATTCCCTATTCCTTCAGGTGCCAGCAGCTCAGTCGAAAGAGTCGTCGAATATGTCGTCAGTATGGCTGCTGAACGTATGGAAGCACGTATATACGGCAGATTGTGGCCGGGGCAAGCACAGTATGGACTTGTTCGTGGGGTTCCTTGTGAGCGTATCCGATCATCAACGACACGCAGCTATATCCGCGACGTCATTCATGGTCTGGCAGCGTTTAATCCTGATATTGTGCAAGTGGAAAACAGGCCGCGCTTTGTGTTGGAATTAAAACGTTCGTTTCCCAATACTAAGGTCTGGCTGAACCTTCATTCCACTACTTTTATGAGCCGTAAACATATTTCAGTGAAGCTTTTGCGCACAGCCTTCCGGTCTGCGGATCGGATTTTTGTCAACAGCCGCTATTTGTATGAGGAGGTTCGGCGTAAGGTGCCGGATTGCGAAGCCAGAATCGTAATTAACCCGCTTGGTGTGGATGGAGCACGTTTTAGGACGCGCTGGAGCGAAGAGGGAAGAGAACGATATACCGCCGGCAAAAGTAGTCATGGCTGGGAAGAGCGTAAAGTCGTGCTGTATGTAGGACGTCTCATTCCTTTAAAAGGAGTACACCATTTGCTGCAAGCCGTTCCTAGGTTAAAGAAGTCTCACCCCGAGGTATTGCTTGTGATCGTGGGTAGTGCTTTCTATGGTTCCAAGCGCAAGACGAAGTATGTCAGAAGACTGGAGAGAATCGGGCGACGACATCGGGAGCATGTTCGTTTTGTTCCCTATGTGTCTCACGAAGAAGTGCCCTCGTGGTATGCGATGGCAGACGTAGTTGTTGTCCCTTCAGTAAGGAGAGAAGCTTTTGGTCTTGTGAACGTGGAGGCGATGGCTTCTGGCGTGCCCGTGATAGCTTCCAGGGTTGGCGGAATACAAGAGGTTGTAGTCGATGAAAAGACAGGATTGTTGGTACCTCCTCACCGGATGGAGGCACAGCTGAGTATAGCATTGGAGCGCCTTTTATCAGACAGGGCATTATGTGAGCAGCTTGGCCAAGCGGGTGTAGAACATGTAGAGTCGCTGTATACTTGGCGGCGTACAGCAGAACGTTGGGCAGATGAAATCAGCTTATGTGCGACCGCTTCTCGTTAATGGACGGGAACGGTCTTTTTTAATGCTTGGACCTTCTGGTCTGTAAGTGACGTGATGATAGCCTAACGCATATGATGTTACATCAATTAGGTTAAGACTGCAGTTAGTCGGAAAGGAGTAAGTTCGTGCAAAAGAAAAGGCATACGCGTTCGACATCCAAAGTGAAGAAACCACTATATATTGTCGATAATCCGAATACGTCTGAACTGAAATGGCTGGATCGATCTCCTAGGAACAGTACAGCAAATATGTCTAGCAAAAAAGAGGCCACATTAAGTGCGTTAGCGGAACAAGCATTAACTGCCCCAGAGGGAGCAGCGGGAAGCACAAGGGGGGCTGCAGAGATTGCAGGCACGGCCATTATCGGGGCTAGGTCTGTTCAACTTCCGCAGCAGCATCATGCTAAATCATTAATATCCCCAAGTAGCGAGAGCCCAATTGTGCTCGAGAAAAATTCTGAACCATCTCAATCATCTGAATCATTAATAAAAACAGATGATTCGGTGGTAAACATGAACACCGACACCCAGTTCATTGTAAACGAACCAATAAGGGCAGCAGGGGAATTGCCACTTTCCAAGGCAGCTCAGCACGTTGTCAGTGAAGAACAACGGGAGCATTTGTTAACGGAAAAACAACACAAACGCGTTAAAGCTTTTATCTACACAGATGACATTGTGGATGAAGCGATCACAAATGAGAAAATTGCTCCGTACTCCATCGATGGATCAAAGCTGAAGCGGGATAGTGTGAACGCCGACTCTTTGCGGGATCATGCCATTACAGGTATTAAAATAGTGAATGGGGCCGTTACAGGCGCAAAGATTGCTGCGGAATCGATATCTGGCGAGCATCTTATCAGTAATGCTATTTCTGGGAGCAAGATTAGGGATCGATCTATTACATCCGAGAAAATAAAGGATGGCAGCATCACTTCTGCGAAGCTGGCAGATAAGACGATAGACGCATCGAAGATCGCAGAAGGCTCGATTGAGACGAAGCATTTACGTGCGCTGATTATCTCGAATGAACTACTTCAAGAACAAGCCGTTACATCGGACAAAATTCGCAGTGGTGCGATTCATACAGAGAATCTAGCGAACGAAAGTGTTGATACTTCCAAGCTGGCTGAAGAAGCGATAACATCCTCAAAAATCCGTATGGGAGCAATAACCTCTGATAAGCTGGCACAAGAGAGTGTTCAAAGTGATAAGTTGGCAGAGCACAGCGTAACCCGATATCATTTGTCAGATTACTCAATTGAGTCTCGACACATTATGCCTTCGCAGATTGACAGCGAACATATTGCCCCCGAGGCCATCGCTGGCGACCATATCAAGATGGAATCGATATCAGGCAAGCAGCTAATGCCCGCAGCTGTTCATTCTTATCACCTTGTGGAACAATCGATCCATCAGGAGCATATCGGTCAGGGAGAAGTTCATGGTTGGCACGTGAAGGAGCAGGCCATTACTGTAGGAAAACTCGGAGATCAGTCTATCTCGACAGTTAAATTGGTAGACCATGCTGTAACCTCATCCAAGATAGCTGATCAAAGCATCCTACCGGGCAAACTGGCCGACGAAGCTGTTGAGGAGCGCCATATTGCGAAACATGCCGTAAATGCACAGCACATCGCGAACATGGCTATAAATGCGGAGCATATAGTGCCTCAATCCGTTGGGAAGGAGCATATTCTTGCAGCTGCGGTGGAAGAGCGACATTTGCGTAATGGTGCAGTCACTTCTTCTATTTTGGCGCAGCAGGCAGTGCAGAGCGGGCATCTTGATCTTCAAAGTGTATCGGCTGCCCATATTCAGGACTGTACAATCACAGCGGAGAAATTAGGCAGCGGCTGTGTAGTTACAGATGTACTTGCTGACGCTGCTGTGACAGTCGAGAAGCTGGCAAGTTGGAGTGTAACGTCTGAAAAAGTGGCTGACGGCAGCATTGCCCCCCGCCACCTGCAAAGTGGTGCTGTTACTTCGGTTGCAATTGGCCACGGTGTGGTGCTGGATGATCATATTGCGCCAAATATGATCGGAAGCGAACACATAAGAGCGCAATCCATCAAGTCGGAAATGCTGAAGAATGATACTATTACAAGCGACAAGATTATGCCGCAAGCCATTCGCGACTACCATGTGGGAATGGGAGCTATATATTCCCATCATCTAGCTGATCATATTGTAACCTCGTTGAAGCTGTCTCCGGAAAGTGTATCGAGCGATAAGTTAAGTGATTTGGCGGTGTCGACCAGCAAGCTTGCTAATAAGAGTGTAACTGCTGATAAGCTGGCTCCAGACAGTGTGGAGACCGTTCATATTATCGAAGGGGCTATCACACAAGAATTAATTCACGAGGAGTCGATTTTGTCTCGACACTTGACCGACGAATTGATCGAAACCAAGCATCTGTCCTTGAATGCTGTTGATCAGGGAGCCATCCAAGCAGGTGCTGTCACAACAGAGAAAATAGCGCCCCATAGCATCGTGTCGAAGCTGCTTGCTGCTGACAGCGTTCATGCTGAGCATGTAGCGAATGAGACGATCAGTGCTTCGCATATAAGCAAAGATAGCATACATTCGGAGCATCTGCAGGATGGGGCAATATCACAATCAAAGCTTGGCGAAGGCAGCGTGGGTGCTGCTCAACTGCAGGCATGCAGCGTCAGCGAACGGCATTTAGAAGATAACAGTATTACAAGCGCAAAAGTGGGAGCAATGGCTATTTCCTCCTTGCATCTAGCTGATGGGGCTATTCAAACACAGCATCTTAACGATGGTATTATCGGTGCCTGTCACATCCAGGAGCAGTCCATCACGTCGGGAATGCTGGTGGATAACAGCATTACGCAAGATAAGATAAATACAAATGCGATTACTGGCAAACACATTGCACTGGAGACGATTTCGGGTAAGCATATCCGAGTGGAGGCCATTCAGGGGTATCACGTCAAAAAGGGCAGTATTTATGTCCATCACCTCGGGCCGGACATATTATCCGGAGAATTTATAGCGGACGGCAGCCTAGACGGTGTGAAATTACAGGATCACTCGATTGGGAGCACGCATATAACCTATGGTGCAATTTCAGCAGAGCACATCCAGCGAGGTGCTGTTCTACAAGAGCATCTGGAGTTGGATTCCATTCAGTCTGGTCATATACAGCATGCAGCTATTCATTCAGGGCATATAGATCAGGGAGCTATACATGGAGGGCATTTGCAATCAGATATTATTGCATCTGCTCATATCCAATCGGAAGCGATCGAGAGCCAGCATCTGATGGCAGGGAGTGTGCAAGCGGATCATCTGGCCCGTCAATCTGTAGGGATGGATGCAATTGCGGATGGTGCTGTAGGCCATACCCAATTATCCTTGCATGCAGTAGGACAGGAGCATCTCGCGAATGGAGCCGTTGCCGCGGAACATATACAGCATGCAGCTGTTGGGGGGCATCACATTCATAGCGAGACGATTGGTTCGAAGCATATCCAAGCGGAAGCCATAGATGGAAGACACTTAAAGCATGCTATTATTTCATCACACCATTTAACAGAGGGTTTTTTGCTTCCGCATCATTTAAGAGAGCAAATTATTAATGAGAGCCATATCGCAGCCGATTCTATTCGCACTGATATGCTGAAGGAACGCTCCGTGGATACGTCACGACTGGCAGAGGGAGCAGTGAAGAGTGATAATTTGTCAGCAGCGGCGGTTCAAGCGAATCACCTCGCTGATCAAGCGATTCTTAGCTGTCATGTGGGAGACGGTGTCATTAAAGGGCAGCACATTGCATATTCAGAAATAGGCGGGGAACATTTATTGCCGATGTCTGTTGGGTCCAGACAAATTGCGGTGCATTCGATCAGGACGGATCATTTGGCAGAACTTTCTGTTGGAAAAGAACAGTTGGCAGAGGGAGCCGTTACGAGTGATAAGATTGCATCTAATGCTGTTCGAGGAGAACATATTGAGCCGCATACAATCGCGTCCTTCATGCTGCAGGACAATATTATTGTAAATGAAAAGCTAGCGGACGGAAGTGTGACAGGTACAAAGCTGGCTATGAGAACCATTACAGGGGCGCATTTGATAGCACACTCCATTCAAGCGGAATTGATCGATAGTGCAGCTATTGAGGCGCGACACATCGCTGATCGTTCCGTATGCGCACAGCATATTGGCCAGGGAGTGGTAGAGGGAGAGCATCTGGCAGAAGAGGCTGTGGATAGCGCCCACTTAAAGCAGGAAGTGATTCACAGCGAGCATCTGCGGAATGAAGCCGTTACGAACGAGAAATTAGCTGACGGGTGTATTACAAGCGCCAAGATAGCGATACATGCGATCGAAGCGTCACACATTCAAGTAGAGGCAATAACCACTGAACTCTTGGCGCATGAGGTTGTAACGTCAAATAAGCTAGCAGATCGAAGCGTCACAACGGGGAAGCTCGCCCAAGGATGTGTGACGAGTGATCAGATCGGTCTCGAGGCTGTAAAGTGTGACCATCTGGAGCCAGGTGCAATCGGTAAGCTGCAGTTGGCGGAAAACGCCGTAGGCGCACAGCATATTGGATCTTGCGAAATTAATGGCGCGCATATCCAAGCCCATGCGATCGGGCCTCTACAGCTGCAGATTGCTGCTGTCAGGAGAGAACATCTAGAAGATGGGGCTATCACGGAGGAGAAGCTGTTAGATGGGGCTGTATCTGGAAGTAAGATCTTGCCGCAGTCAATCGGCCGTGATCATATTCAGGATGAAGCGATTATAACTTCGATGATTCAGAATGATAGCATCACAAATGATAAGCTGGTAAATGACGCAGTGACAGGTCAGAAGCTGGCAGCGGAATCTATCCATTCCATACACCTTCGCAACGAATCCGTGATGACGGAACATCTTGCAACGGCTTCGATATCTACACGGACGATACGGGATGGAGCCATCAAGTCAGAACATGTGCAAGAAGGAGCAATTCAAGGACAGCATCTACAAAAATATGCAGTAACAGCAGAACACTGCAACTATTCCCCAGTTCGCACCGCAGCTACAAAACGTACGGCTTTACAGCAGTTTGGCACAACACCGTTTGAACTTAACGAAGTGGAAGATCGGATGACACTTACGGTTTATTTTCAAGAGCCATACGATACCCCTGATTACGTACTTGTCGCTATGACCAATCATGAAGAATGTTATGCCGTATTAGCACAAAGATGGAAGGATAGTGCTGACATCTCAATCGTCCGTCGACTTAAAGGGGGCACATTACAAGGGCATCTGTCGTGGATCGTCATCTCGTAGCTGGCGTATACGAGAGATCGTGATGAAGAGGCAAAAGTGGAAAATCGCGGCTTTGTTAGAGGATGTATTATGGGAAAGGTTCCATTCCTGTAAGGAATAGACCGGGAGAAAGCTGTCCCGGTCTACCGTTTTTTTGGCAGCAATGAAAGGCTAAAGTCAGCCAACACGTACATTTGCCGTTACCACATTTATCCCTGCTCATACTATGTGTTGTAGCAGCAGGTGCAGCAGGCCTATTTGTGGCAGGGGGTGAATACATGCGTCGACTTAAGCGGATACATCGCTCGGATCGCAGTCGGACGGGTGCACGATCAGGTAAACGAACAGCAGCATTATCGCTGCGCAGAGGGAAAAGGCCGATACGTCGCCTCAGCTCTCTGAGTCTTACAAAGACGGGTATGCGTAGGCGGAAAGCCGTGAAAAGGATGAGGAAGCAGTGGACATCGCATCCTCATCCAATCGTGTCGGTCATTATCCCGGTAATGAATGAACGTCGCACGATCGTGGAGGTAATCCATGAGGCACGTAGAGTTCATCCGGAAACAGAGATCATTGTGGTGTCCAATGGGACATCTGATGGCTCAGGTCTACTAGCAGAAAGAGCCGGGGCGCATGTCATTCGGCATGCCAATCCGCTGGGTCACGATGTAGGCCGGACCATAGGTGCAGAGGCAGCGAAAGGTGAGATTCTACTCTTTATCGACGGGGATATGGTCATACCAGCAGAGCGATTAAAACCTTTTATTAGGGCCGTTGCTGCAGGTGTAGATGTGGCCTTAAATGATTATTCAGGACCGACCAACAGGCGTTATGTACATCGTGTCGTCTTGGCCAAGCATACGCTAAATGCACTGTTGTCCCGATCTGATCTAAAAGGGACGTCCATGACTGCTGTTCCGCATGCCCTAAGCCGAAGAGCCTTGGATACCATTGGCGCCGATGCATTATCGATCCCGCCGCTCGCTCATGCAAGGGCAGTTCATCAGGGGCTTCGGGTCGAACGAACGGTCGGCATCGATGTTGGCAGTTTAAATCCGATACGGACGAAGCAGTATGAGCAAGATCCACTTACATCTCTGATTGACAATGACCATCTTCAATCTGTACGCTGGCTCATTGAACATGCGGGCAATCGGGGAGGTTACACGGATTTAAACCGACAACGCCATCTTGTGAGGTGAAATCGTTGAAGCGTAAGGTAATGAGGCGAGGAAGATATCAACGTAAGGCGAAGCGATCCAGACGTGCAGCTGCTGTTCACAGAAGCCAAAGACCACTTCAACGGCCGCGGCACAAGAAGAGGCGATTGCGTTCAGCGCAGACAGTTGCAGGATCGATGCAAGACAAACAAATGAAGCGGCATTCTCCGCTGTCTGAACCGTTAGTATCAGCTGCCGTAATACGGAGCTCGGAAGAGGCGGGTATGCATGATGGACAATTGGCACGAGATGCCCAATACCAGCTGCTGGACCTGAATTCGCGTTTAAAGTCATTAAAGAGATCATTTAGTGCATGTTATGCCAACGCCTTCTCGCATATTGTATCGTACGAGGCGATATTGGCACTAGGAAAAGCTTATCAGGCCGGGTATTCCCGCGAAGCAGGGCCAGAACTGGCGCTGCCTTCGGTTGTACTGATTCCGGCGACAAAGCGTCATGCCGTTATTATAAGCGCGATGAATGAACAAGAACGAATTAGCTCGGTGCTGCAAGAACTGGAACGTCTTGTGTTAGATGAACTGATCATAATCGTTAACGGGTCAACGGATATGACTTTACAATTGGCAAGAGAAGCATCGCCTGCATCAACGATTGTCCATTACCCGGATGCTATAGGGCACGATGTAGGTCGTTCCATAGGTGCTAAGCTGGCTAGAGCAGACGTGATGCTGTTTACAGATAGTGATCTCCAAGTCCCAGCAGAGGACTTGGGTGCATTTATTTGGGCGGTAGAAAGTGGTATAGATGTCGCGTTAAACGATATTAGTCCTTTTATGGGTACGTTTGACAACCAGGATACCATCAGTCATTGCAAGTTATGGCTTAACCACACTCTGGGCAGAGAAGATCTGGATGTGAATTCGCTGACTGCAGTGCCACACGCATTAAGTCGGCGTACGGTGGATACCATCGGTGTTGATGCGCTTAGTGTCCCACCGCGGGCGCATACATTAGCACTGCTGCATGGATTAAACGTGCAGCGAGTTCACGTAGTAGATGTCATTACACATAATCGAATGCGTGCCACGAACGTTGGAGATCACAATCCTGTGGCTCAGCTTATACTAGGGGACCATGTGGAAGCTATTCAGGAAATATGGAAATGGTACGGTGACCGTCTTCACGAGCCCCAGCGTAGTCGTGACCAGATCGCGCTCAGGAGGAATGGAACATGACACTTGCCCATGTAGCGGCGCCATTGTCCAGCATCATTATTCCTACGTATAATCGCTGCGAACTGTTGCGGCACTGCGTCTCATCCATACGCAAGTATACGGATGTACCGTATGAGATCATTGTGGTCGATAATCATTCCTCAGACGGTACACGCCATTATTGTATTGCGGAAAGGCTCACTTATGTTTCGCTGCCGGAGAACAGGGGGTTCCCCGCAGCATGCAATGCAGGGATGCTGATTAGTTCAGGCGATACAATCGTGCTGCTTAACAATGATGTAGTCGTATCTCATTATTGGCTGCGCAACTTAAGTCAAGCTCTGATGGAGCATGAAGAAGTTGGCATCGTTGGACCAACTACCAATTACGCAAGCGGGCGTCAACAAGTGAATCATCCTTATGAAGATCTAGAGCAGTTTCACCGATTAGCAGCACAACTTAATCAACCCGATCGTTTCAAGCGTGAGCGTGTGCAGCGTGTAGTTGGGCTTTGTTTTGCCTTGAAACGTAAGGTTTTGGATACGATAGGCCTGCTGGATGAGCAATTTAATCCAGGACACTATGAGGATGATGATTTTTGTCTAAGAGCACGTATGAGCGGTTACGGAATTATGATGTGCGGGGATGTGTTCGTTCACCATTATGGCAGCCATAGCTTCAAACAACTCGGGGAGACTCATCTTCGACAACTGGTGCAGCGTAATTATGAGTTGTTCAAGCGCAAATGGAATATCGATCCCCACCATTTTATGTGAGGAGGAAGAGATGTGAAGGGAATTATTCTGGCGGGAGGCACTGGAACACGACTATATCCGTTAACGAAGCTGGTGAACAAACATTTGCTTCCCGTCGGCAAGTATCCGATGATTAGTTATGGCATTGAGCGGCTTCGCTTTGCCGGAGTGACCGATTTAATTATCGTTACAGGAAAAATGTCCGCAGCTTTGTTCACCGAATATATCGGAAGCGGGCAGCAATTCGGGGTTCGTGTTACCTTTTCTATCCAAGAAGAAGCCGGTGGCATTGCACAAGCATTATCGTTGGCTGAGCCTTTTCTTGCTCCGGGAGAGAAATTTGTTGTGCTGCTTGGCGACAATTTATTTCAAGATGACATCACTCCTTATGTGCAGTCGTATCTGGAGCAGGGCTCAGGTGAAGCCCGTGTACTTCTGAAGAAGGTGTCTGATCCCAGAAGATACGGTGTACCCGTATTTGACGAGGTAAAACAAGATTACATTATACGGATTGAGGAAAAGCCGAAGCAGCCCAAGTCCTATTATTGCGTAACAGGTATTTATATGTATGATACTGAAGTGTTTCGACATATTCACAGTATTGCGCCTTCAGCGCGTGGTGAGCTTGAAATTACGGACGTTAACAATGTGTACGCACAGGCTGATAGTCTTAAATATGATGTGTTAAGGGGATGGTGGACAGATGCCGGAACCTTTGACTCCTTTAATGAAGCAGCGATGAAGCTGCGTGGGGTACAGTTATGAGGAAGTTTTTAGTCACAGGGGGAATGGGATTTATCGGGAGTAATTTTATCGGATACATGTTTGAGCATTATGCTGATATTCATATTACGAACGCGGATGCTCTTACGTATGCTGGTAATCCTGATAATGTGGAAAAATGGAGCAGTTCGGATCGATATCGGTTTGTTAGAACGGATATTACGGATGCAGAGCAAGTCCGTAGTCTCTTTCAAAGCGAGACCTATGAAGCTATGTTTCATTTTGCGGCAGAATCACATGTTGATCGCAGTATTACAGGGCCTGAGCAGTTCGTGCGCACCAATGTGCTGGGAACCTTTCACCTGCTTGAAGCTGCCAAGGCAAGCGGTGTAGCCCGAATAATTCATATTTCCACAGATGAAGTATATGGCACTCTCGGAGCAACAGGGTATTTTACGGAAGACACACCGCTTCAACCGAACAGCCCTTATTCTGCAAGCAAAGCAAGCTCTGACCTACTGGCCAGGTCCTATGTACACACATACGGAACGCCGATTATTATCACGAGGTGTTCCAATAACTATGGTCCTTATCAGTTCCCAGAAAAGTTGATCCCAACCATTATTGTCAAGGCACTTCATAATCAGCCAATACCGGTGTATGGTGATGGCTTAAATGTTCGTGATTGGCTGTATGTGCGTGATCATTGTGCGGCCATTGCTGCAGTATGGGAGCGTGGCGCAGTAGGCGAAGTGTACAATATTGGAGGCCATCAAGAACGAACGAACATCGACATCGTACGATCTGTATTGCAATTGCTGGGCAAGCCGGAATCCTTAATCACCTTTGTGGCCGATCGGAGTGGTCATGACCGCAGGTATGCCATTGATCCAGCAAAGACAAAACAGGAGCTGGGATGGGTGCCGGAGCAAACGCTGGAGACAGGGCTTGCGGAAACGGTTCAATGGTATGTTGACAATCGGGTTTGGTGGGAACGAATTCAATCTGGCTCCTATCGGAAAGGGAGATGATGTGATGAGGAGGAATTCTCAAGCGAACACATCTGCAAGTCATCCAAGCGATGAAGTCCTTGTTCATGCTCACCGCAGAAAGCAGAGTACTCGTAACCACCCCCAAGGAGCTTCGGATGCGCGCCTTAAACCTGGCGCGCGTCCACTCAGGAGCAAGCGTAGGCTCAAGCGCGGCAAGAAGAAGTGGCGTCGCGCTATGCGACCTCGCAAGCAAGTTCCACTTCAGCCTGTTACTGCGCCAGATATCGTTGAAGCAGAGCGAAGCATCGCTTATGAGGACGGGTTCCGTAAAGGGAAATACGAAGGTGGAGAGGCCGTACTTGCTGGCCTCGTACCAGAAGATCACATTCTTCCTGACATTCCGGTAGAACATGTTATTGCACTTGGCTTCGAACAAGTGAAGCATTTGTTGAAGCCATTGGTCGATCCACAGACGATTTTAGCGGAAATGATCCAAGCATTAGATGAACGGCGGCCAATGTCGTTGGTCCGGCTTGGTGATGGCGAACTGCTTGCTCTAGCGCATGACCGTGTGCTTTCTTCCGCCTTGGTGCAAAGAGAAGGACCTTTTCTGCCTTACTCTGGAATAGAAGTGCCAGACCATGAGTATAGAGAGCAATTGGCCGAATCTGTGCGCAAGGCAACTTTTGTTGGCATTCCTACAGCCAAATCTCCCAATTTTCAAGGTCTGGTACATCCGTTATTCCGCTCGTATGGCATGTCTATTGGTGCTATGCGGTTAACTTATTCAACTGTTAACTACATGTTGGCGCAGCAGGGCTCTTTGCTGCGGTTGATGCAGGGACGACGCGTACTCGTGATCGGCAATGTAGCAGAAGAGCTTTCGCAAGTGCTCCAACAGCATGGTATTACGGTAACGGGGCTTATTGCACCCGTGATAGGTGTGAGGGATATTCCTAGAGTGATGCAGGAAGCTGGCTCTCACCAATATGATTTTGCCTTGGTAGCGGCAGGAATTCCAGCGGTGATCCTTGCAGAGCGCATTGCCTCGCAGTATGGCAAAGTTGCCATAGACTTCGGTCATCTGGCTAATAAAATTGCAAGTAGAGAACATCCTCTATGAGTTGCCCATGTTATTCCAGACTACACCGGAGGTGTGAAGAAGATGGCTAATCTTCGACGAACAACTCGCATCAATACGGATCGCCAACCGCGTGCGGTCAAGCGTCAAGCAAGGGGCTTTAGACGCAAGTCCGTGCATGGAAGGCGGGTGCGCTATGAGCGAGGGTTTGCGTATGGATATGCTGAAGGGCTTCGTGCTGGTCAAGAGCAGTATGAAGCCCGGTTGGAAGGCACGAGTATTATTATTCCGAATTTTAATAAGTTAGATCTCCTCCAGCAATGCATCTCCAGCATTCAAGCGTATACGCCAACTCCCCATGAAATCATCGTTGTTGACAACGCGTCAACGGACGGTGCCGCTTCTTACCTCGATTCAATGGCAGGAAAGCTTCGATACTATGTTCACGAGAGCAACAAAGGTTTTGCAGGTGCTGTCAACACAGGGTTGATGATGGCAAAAGGACAGACAATATGTGTGTTAAACAATGATATTGTCGTGACGCCCAATTGGTTGAGTAATTTGCTGCTATGTCTAAATAGTGACCCGAACATCGGGATTGTAGGGCCTGTTACGAACTATATTAGCGGAGAACAACAAATAGAGGTTCCATATACTCGTGTGGAAGATATGCAAGCATTTGCAGCCAAACATAACGTCTCGAATCCGGAACTGTGGCAGCATACTGATCGAATCGTTGGTTTTTGTTTCTTATTTAATCGTGCGTTTTTTGATGCAAATGGCTACTTTGATGAAGGTTTCGAGATCGGAAATTTTGAAGATGAGGATTACGTTGTACGAGCGCTCATAAACGGCCGCAAGCTGGTGGTTGCAAGAGATACATTTATTCATCACTACGGCAGTCAGAGTATGAGGGCACTCGGCGATCAGTTTCAGGTTGTAAATGATAAGAACGCCGCATTTTTTAGCGCTAAGTGGGCTGACCCCCGCGATTGGGTTCGAAAGATGCAGCCACGAATATATGACGGACAAGGAAGCATTGTTCAGCATTTTAGATCCCAATCATTTTATCCGTCGCATGTGGCGGTGACTGGACTTAGCGAGACGGTATATTGGGTGGAACAAGGGGCAAAGCATCCACTGCGGGGACATGTGGGTGTACCTGTAGTCAAATTGTCACAAGTTGACTTATTCGGTTGGCCTACTGGTGACGTGATGGATGCTTCCGCTGCAGAGGCGAAGTGGCATGAACGAGTAGCAGTAGATGGAACGATTCCCGATGGCGGTATGTTTACAACCGAGACAGGCAGATGGTATCAACGTCAAGGGGATACGTACCGCGAGGTCGTTAGCGGACATGCGCTGAGTCGCTGGCAGCTCGAAGGTCGATTAACGCATCGAACAGAGGTTGAACGCCTGCAGCTTCATGAGGGCATCCCTATTATCGCTGCGCCAGTTATTCATGCTTATCATATATAAGGTGAAGGAGCATACCGGTGTCAATGCGCTGGTTATGCTTCTTTGCGCTGCTGTTGAGGAAATTATACTGTACATGCTGGTGATGCTATGAATTGGGCGAATCAGCCGTATGCGAAGCCGTATCAAACGGCATATGTTGTGTATGAGGAAGTTCTGACGTTGTTTGTGCACCAGGTACTATTGCCATAAATAAACTGGTCTGAGAGAAAAGGAGGGACAAACATGCATCCTAATAATGAATCCGTTAATCATGCCGTTAATCATACGATGCAGCACTTGTCACATACGCAGCAGCAGATGGCGCGAGTTCTGGATGCGGAGCGTCATGTAGCCGTTCGCAATTCGCAGGTCATTCATGTCTTGCCCGATACACAGGAATTACTTCACGGAGTAAGGGACATTAAAGAGCAATCGATGGCATTATCCCGCAATTTGATTGCCTATTTGAATGGCATTGCGGAGCTAGAGCATGCTCTTGCTGACCAATTGGAGCAGATTATGATCGAGCTGCAAAATGAGAACGCGCAGGGAGAGGCTTGAGTAGACACTTGTGCGTCTTATAAACGGTGTCTCGATGAGGTGAGGAGGGATTGATGGGTGAGTCGGGAACGTGCGATGACAAAAATGCTGGAGGCTATGGCTGACATGCAGTGGAGCATATCGATGATTCTCGAAGCAAAAGCAATGGAAGCTGAGAAATCCCGCAATTGGATGCTTAATCACTTCACTCACCAGCCAGCAGCGACACCTCATGAACAGATAGAAGAAGCTCTTGAAATCCATGAGCAAGTCATTGAAGTATTAGAAGGACTAACCAAACTGCAGCAGGGCTTGGCTAGAAATATGAAGACGATATTTCATCGTGCGGGTAGCGGAGGACACGGCGATGGTATTTCCGATGGAGCGTTCGGAGAATTTGAACTTGGGGATAGGCTGCAATGAACAATAAAACAAATCAAGCTACTCCAGGAAGCAATGCTGCCTATCATGTGATGTCGACAGCACATGATCATCGTGAAAATGAAGCCAAAGTTGCGATGGTTGAAGCGATCACAAGGAGTCAGATTGCATTGGCGCGGCTGCTTGAGCAGTTGGCAGATGTGTCTGCACATTCGGAGGTGCAAGTAAAACTAATGTACGACAACATTCATTTGCTGTCGCAGCATCAGCATGCTTTATGCCATATGGTGACTGGCTGGAGGCCGCGCAGCCTAAATAAAGGAACCCCCGAAATACCATGGCTAAATCCAGTTTGTCATGTTGAAATATATGGCCCCCAAGGGAGCGCAGGAGGAGAAGCACATTGAAGAAAGACAGCCGCAGCCGAAAGCGTAAGTCCGTTTCGAAGAGAACGAGAAGTAAGTCTGGCAGAGCAGCGTCAAGCCGCTTGCGCGTCAGACGAGCAGGGAAAAGCCGACTAATCAAGCGTAGGGGTGGTATTAAGGCAAAGAGTAAGCGAGGCAGAAGAAGAATGGGATCATCTGGGATCATCTTTAAACAAGGTTATGATGCAGCATACAACGAGGGCTTTAACAGCGGCTTTGCAAAAGGATATGAGGATGGACACCAGTTAGCTTATGCCGGGCAAGTATAGTGGGAAAATAGCCTGATATGTGCCTCGTGCGATATCAGGCTGTTTTTATGGAAGGCTGTGCATAAGGCAACAGCCTTATTTCTATCGATATCGACAAAAGTCCATAAGACAGTCGGTCTAGCGGCATATAGTGATTTGACTGCACACATTATTCGGCACCAGTTGTGATTCGTTGCTAGTTGCTGCTCATGATTGGTACAGGCGGGTGTCGCTAATGTCAAGCACTGAGGTTTCAGGAACAATCACCTGTCGTTATGAAGGCAAGGAACAGACTAACTTGGTTTGATTGGATGACAAATGAGTAGATAGATGATGATCGTTATGATTTATGAAAGATTGGTGGTTGAATAAGTATGGTGTTGGCCTCGATACAGCCAAAGTTTGGTTGGCTCACGGTCGACAGTAACAACAAAGGAGTGAGGAGATGCCCGGTTCACGCTCACGGAGGAAATCATATCGACACAGACGCGTGACATCGATAACCGTTGCTCGCAGGCGTGGACGATTACGCGGTCTGCATGAAGGATACCAGGATGGATACCTTCGTGGCCGTGCGGATATGCTGGTGAAGACCATACGCCCGCAAATTCCTCATCGACCTATACATGTCATGTACGTTACCTCAGGCAAGGGCTTCCCATACTCTCCAATTGATGATGCGTTAGTCAGCACGCTTCAGGAGATGGTGGGGAAGGTGACGGTCATCGGGCCGAGAGATGCCGTTGCAGCTTCGGCGGCCTCCTTAAGGCCGGATATTATCATCGCCTTGGATGGCATGGAGCTTCCAATCGGCCAGCTTGATGAACTGCGGGCAGCAGGCATTCGCACAGCCGTATGGCTGACGGACGATCCGTATTATACGGATATGATGTCTGCTATCGTGCCGCATTACAGCGATGTGTTTACGTTAGAAATCAACAGTGTCAGCTATTATCAATCTATTGGCTGTCCCAGTGTTCATTACTTGCCGTTTGCGGTGTATCCAGGCCATTTTTTGCCGAAGACAACACCTACACCGGGGCGCCGCGATGTTTGTTTTATAGGTTCAGCCTACTGGAACAGAGTACGTTTTTTCGAATCGATTATAGATCGAATGATGCAGTATAACGCATACTTTTCAGGCTTGTGGTGGGATCGACTGCCACAGTTTAGCTCCTATACGGGCAAGATTGATCTTGGTCGTTGGATGACTCCGCAAGAAACAGCTGATATGTACAACATGACCAAAATTGTCATCAATATGCACAGATCTCACGATGACGAGACGGTGAACAGCAATTCCAGTCAGATTATTGCCTCCTCTCCGAACCCAAGGACGTTTGAAATTGCTTGCTGCGGCACACTGCAATTGACAGACATTCGCAGTGATCTAGCTAGCTTTTATACCCCTGGTATCGAGATTGTGACCTACCAATCGCCTGATGAGCTGCTTGCAAAGATGGAGCATTATTTGCACCATGAAGGAGAACGGCGTGAGATTGCGCTGCGCGGGCTTGAAAGAACGCTGCGTGAGCATACGTATGCCAATCGGATGAATCAGCTTTTGGGTACTCTTTTTGGCTACTGATGTTCCCGCGGATCCCAAAAAATGACATGAGACAGCCGCTTGAACGTACTCGATTCAGGCGGCTTTAGTGTATGCGCTGATATAGCCATACGAAAAGGCAGTGTAGTCTAAATCCCGCCTATGCATGCCTTATGCAAACGCATCAAAGCGAGCTATGAGCTGTAAATGGAAGCTTGAACAGGACACGAGTAATAGATTAATCATGACAGAAATTTTGCCAAGAAAGCGATTAAATCCATATTGTTATCGAAATTACTTTAAAATGCTACTGTTATCCAATCGAATGAAGATAATTAAAGATATGACGAGTAAATGATAGGATTTTCGATGATTGATTATGATTATATCCAGCATTTGGTCATGCTTGGAACAATATGAACGTTCGAATTGATTTACATACATACATGAAAAGGCGTAAGATTCAGTTCATCGACGACAACAATATCCGTTGCGTCTTCATCGCTGAGTTCCGCCGGAAGGCGGGAGCGGGGGAACCACAATGAGAAGGCAAATCCGTCATAACAACCGATTGCGGCTGAATTAGATTGATTTGCGTTCAGGGGGTGAATCCGGTAAAGGTTATATCCATGCTAAATGTTAGGGGATGTCACTTTGCAACCGGTAGGGCGACTCTTCGATTCCGAACCCGACAGCTAACCTCGTAAGCGTCCGAGGAGAGGCGCGCTAGACCGATTTGCGCATACTGACCAACCTCTACCCGAATGATGAAAGTAACGGACTTCAGGAGGTATGGTGAAATGCAAGACACGGACCGAATCGTTACCGTATTCGCTCCGAACACGATGGGGGCTGACTTTGTCCGCCAACTGCGCGGCGCAGGCTTGCCAGTGGCAGCCATCAGTAACAATGTGAGATGTTCGGCAAGAATGGAGAAACTTGGTGTCAAGCACATTTGGCACGTAAACACATCTCGGACCAAACCAGCCGAGATTCCGTTATTACCAGTTGGACGTATATACGTATTCGAGCAAAGCTTTGCGCTGACTTGTCGTCTGCTGCAGCAATGCCGAGCATGGACGTACGACCCGATTACGGTCATAACTAAGCAGCATTATCCACGTTCCATTTACCGCCTGCTAGGCGCGGATATGGTTGTGTACACGCAGTCGGATCAAGTATCCTTTCTGCTGACCGAATTGATTTACAGCGAGCAGCGTTCAACCGTATAGCTGCACCAGTAACTTATTTACAGCAGGTTCTGGTGCGATCAGTTCGAACGGCTCGACTAATTGATAAGCTTTGGGCAATGCTCATCGCTGAATCCCTGAGAAGGGAACGGGGGACCCAATGTTAGAGCACAGTGCTTCGAAAGTGGAGAAGCTGCTGTGCGAGGGGTGAATCTTGGCCTTTGGCCAGTAGGGCGACTCATGCGCCCGAATCCGTCAGCTAACCTCGTAAGCGTCCATAGAGGCAGCCTTATTTCGTTGTGGCGATTCGCAGCTTGCGTTTTATTTAGCTGCGTGTTTAGAAGCCGCACGGAAAGGGATCCTCTTTCCGTGCGGCTTTTTGTGTTGTCTTTTAACATGCTGCAAGGTAAAGCACCGTCTCTGAAGGGTGAGCACATCTTAGCACCAAGGCTCAAAGGAGGAGTTGGCATATGTTCGATGTCATTATGCTTGTATTAATTGTATTGTTAGGCGTCGTAACGTATGGGGTGCTGTCCTGGTGCTCCACAGAAGTTGATCATTAGTCATGGCTAATGCCATGAACATCGCACGGGCTGACTCGTGCATATAGAGGTGAACAAAGATGATTATCGTGCTTGGCGTACTGGTAGGGGCACTGTTTCTCTATCTGGGATACGCACTTGTAAAGCCAGAGAAATTCTAGGGATACGACTTCCTTGTAAATAGTTGAAAGGTGGAACACAAAAATGACAGGTTTAGGTTGGTTGTCTATTGGCATTACATTACTTATTGTATTGGTGTTGGCACGTCCGGTCGGCATCTATTTATCTCGTGTATTTGATAGCGGTGGAAAGCCGCTGCCGATGGATCGAGTGCTTGGTCCAATTGACAAAGGTTTATTCAAATTGTTTGGCATCCGAGAGACCAACCAGAGCTGGAAAGCCTATGCAGGTTCGTTGGTGCTAAGCAACGTGGTCATGATTGTGATCACTTATGCAATATTCCGGCTGCAAGGAGTGCTGCCGCTAAATCCGAGCGGCATTGCAGGCATGGAACCTTCGGTTGCGTTTAATACAGCGATCAGCTTTATGGCAAATACGAATTTACAGCACTACAGCGGAGAAACAGGGTTATCCTATCTCTCACAAATGATCGGCATTATTTTCTTGATGTTTACCTCGCCGGCAACTGGTCTCGCCATTGTATTTGCTTTTATGAGAGGTCTGGCAGGCAAGCCACTTGGCAACTTTTTTGTGGATCTAGTTCGCTCGATTACGCGTATCCTGCTTCCGATTGCGGTAGTGGCAGGCATTATATTCGTTGCGATGGGTGTTCCGCAGACGCTCAGCCCGACGGAGACGGTAACAACAGTACAAGGTGCAGAGCAGCAGATCGCACGGGGGCCTGTCGCTTCATTATTGTCCATTAAAGAGCTGGGCAACAACGGGGGTGGTTTCTTCGGTCCGAACTCGACGCATCCATTCGAGAATCCAAATGCACTCAGTAACACGCTGCAAATGATTCTAATGATGCTGGTAACGACTTCCTTGCCGTTTGCATACGGAAAAATGGTCGGAAATGCGAAGCAAGGCAGGGTATTGTTTGTGGCGATGTCCGTCATGTTTATCACGATGCTGGGCCTCTCCCTTACTTCTGAGCATGTGGGTAATCCGATGATGCATCAACTTGGCATAAATGGCCCGAGCATGGAAGGCAAAGAACAGCGGCTTGGCATGGTGCAGTCTTCTTTGTATTCCGTCGTCACGACAGCTTCCGAGACGGGAGCGGTTGCGACCATGCATGATACGCTTACACCGCTCGGTGGACTTATACCGATGGCTAACATGATGCTGAACACGGTGTTTGGCGGTATCGGTGTCGGATTTGTCAATGTGTTGATGTACGCCATGATTGCCGTATTTTTGTCCGGCCTGATGGTTGGGCGTACACCGGAGTTTCTGGGACGGAAGCTTGAAAGTAGGGAAATGAAGCTAATCGCAGTCACGTTGATCGTGCATCCATTGCTCATTCTTGTACCAACTGCGATTGCGCTCATTGCTTATCCTGAGACGATATCGAATCCAGGTTATCATGGTTTGTCACAAGCTTTGTATGAGTTTACATCGTCTGCTGCCAACAACGGCTCAGGCTTCGAGGGACTTGGCGATAACACGTTGTTTTGGAACATTGCCACAGGGATTGTAATGTTCTTCGGCCGTTATATTTCGATGATTACATTGCTTGCTGTCGCGGGGTCTATGGCAAGAAAACGGCCTGTTCCCGCAACAAGCGGTACATTTAGAACCAATACAGCGATGTTTGGAGCGATATTCGTCGGAACGGTTCTTATCGTAGGGGCATTAACGTTCTTCCCGGTCATTGTGCTTGGACCTGTGGCGGAGCATCTAACGTTGTGGAAATAATGTGTACGGCTTAAGAGGAGGAAGAAAGACATGAAAACGGTTCAGTCCACGAATTCGTCGGTTCCGTATGACACGGAAAGCGGACGTTCTCATATAAAAGCGCAAAAAGATATGTTTCAAGCTGCATTAGTCAAAAAGGCATCTATCGACGCACTGCGCAAGTTTAATCCGAAGCAAATGGTTAAAAACCCAATGATGTTTATTGTAGAAATCGGATTTGTCATCACATTGTTCTTAACCTTAGTTCCAGATGCGTTTGGTTCACCTGTCGCTCGGTGGTACAACGGATCAGTGAGCTTTATATTGTTTATTACAGTATGGTTCGCCAACTTTGCGGAAGCTCTGGCAGAAGGGCGGGGTAAGGCTCAAGCGGACTCCTTAAAGCAAACCAAGAAAGATATGTGGGCGAACAAAGTGACAGAATCAGGCACGGTTCGTGTATCCTCTGCAACGCTGCGTAAAGGAGATCTTATTATTGTCCGCGAAGGAGAGACCATTGCGGGGGATGGGGAAGTTATTCAAGGCTTGGCATCAGTTGACGAATCTGCAATTACAGGTGAGTCGGCACCAGTGTTAAAAGAAGCAGGAGGCGACTTCTGCTCTGTGACAGCAGGCACGCGGGTCGTAAGTGACTGGATTCGTGTTCGTATCACGAGCGATCCGGGCGAATCGTTCCTTGACCGAATGATCGCGCTTGTTGAAGGTGCTGAACGGCAAAAGACGCCAAATGAGTTGGCGCTGCACACCGTACTGATTAGTCTAACCCTTATTTTCTTGATTGTAGTGGTAACACTACCTTTCTTTGGACAGTACTTGAACATTGAACTAAATGTAGCTGAACTTATCGCCTTACTAGTTTGCTTGATTCCAACAACTATCGGGGGGCTGCTGTCTGCGATTGGGATTGCGGGTATGGACCGTGTTACACGCTTTAACGTCATTGCGACTTCAGGGAAGGCAGTAGAGGCTTGCGGCGATATTCATACTATTATTTTGGATAAAACGGGTACGATCACCTATGGAAATCGTCTTGCTTCCGATATGTATGCGGTTGGGGGCGGTTCGAAAGAAGAGCTTGGACGCTGGGCAGCGGTATCCTCTCATCTGGATGAGACACCGGAAGGACGTTCTGTTGTCGAATGGGTAAATAAACAGGGTTGGAGCTACGACACTCAGCTGAGTGAACAAGGTGAGATTATTCCGTTTAAGGCGGAGACACGTATGAGCGGCATTGATCTGACGGATGGTCGCAAAGTGCGCAAAGGCGCCGTAGATTCAGTGAAGCGATGGGTGAAAGAGAAAGGCGGATCTATTCCTGTTGATTTAGATGCACAGACCGAAGCGATTGCGGCAGCAGGTGGAACGCCGTTGGCAGTTGCAGTCGATCATCATATTTATGGTGTGATTTATTTGAAGGATACAGTGAAGCCGGGCATGCGCGAGCGTTTCGAGCAACTTCGTCAGATGGGGATTCGTACGGTGATGTGTACAGGCGACAACCCGCTGACAGCTGCTACGATTGCGCGGGAAGCAGGTGTAGATGATTTTATCGCAGAGAGCAAACCAGAAGATAAGTTGGCGCTTATTCGTCAAGAGCAGGCGGCGGGCAAGCTGGTTGCAATGACGGGTGACGGCACAAATGATGCGCCAGCCTTGGCACAAGCAGACGTAGGGATTGCGATGAACAGCGGTACAACGGCTGCTAAAGAGGCTGCTAATATGGTCGATCTGGATTCTGATCCGACCAAAGTTATCGAAGTCGTTGCTATTGGGAAGCAGCTGCTGATGACACGTGGTGCCTTGACTACATTTAGTATCGCAAATGACGTAGCCAAATATTTTGCGATCATACCTGCTTTATTTATGCTTGCGATCCCGCAGCTTTCTGCTTTGAACATCATGGCATTAAACTCGCCGATGTCAGCGATACTGTCTGCGCTCGTATTTAATGCGATCATTATCCCGCTCCTGATCCCACTGGCCGTGAAAGGGGTAGCATACAAGCCAATGAGCTCAGAGAAGCTGCTTGGTCGCAATATGCTGATCTATGGACTAGGCGGACTGATTGCACCGTTTATAGGAATTAAAGCTATTGATATGGTTCTTGGAATATGGATGTAACTTCTCAATCAGCTAACGGATGTGCCAATAGGCAAGCAAGCTGTTCTTAAGCGGATTAAGCATGATTCGGCAAACAAGCTGCATAGTTACGTTCGTTAATAAGCAAATAAGAATAAGAAAACAGGCAAATTGAGCAGCCGATCAGATTAAAGTTTTAGGCATTTAGAAAGGGTGTATTTACATGAGTTCACATTTACAACAGTCAGATCATACAGATTCTCCCGCCGATAATGGCGGGGGCATCAGCACCATCATCCGTACAAGTGTCGGCTTGCTTGTGTTATGCGGGTTAATATATCCCCTCTTGATGACGGGAATAGCACAAGCTATTTTGCCGAAAGAAGCAAACGGCAGCCTCATTTATAATGCCAAAGGGCAAGCGATTGGTTCCGAGCTGATTGGTCAGACTTTTACAGAACCACAGTATTTCCATGGACGTGTATCAAGCATTGACTATAACGGAGTAGGGGCTGGGTCACCGAACTTTGCGCCTTCCAATCCAGATTTGAAGGCACGAGTAGAACAGTTTGCAGCAGATTGGAGTAAGAACAACCCTGAAGTGCCGCTGTCAAAGGTGCCTGCTGATTTGGTGACGAATTCGGGTTCCGGTCTTGATCCGCACATTTCCCCGGAGGCGGCGCAAGCTCAATTACCACGGGTTGCAAAAGCTGCCGGCTTGTCCTTAGAGGAGGTACAGCACCTAGTAGATAAGTATACCGAGTCTGCTGATCTGGGTATTTTCGGTGAACCGCGTGTGAACGTGCTGCTGTTAAATTTGGCGGTTCAAGGAGAAATGAAGGGCGATACAGTGCGCATAGAGGGTTAGAAGAAATAGAAGTGCAACATGAAAGTGACATAGAATAAAAAAACATATAGAAAATATAAAAGATATTCAAGATGAAAAAGGCACAGATAGTCATGCTTTGCGCGTATAGACGTAGGGGTTCAATTGAAGGTTTATATGGAGCGCATTCATACTTTTGGAATAAAGGAATGTTATAGTACAGGCTGCGGTTCGGGAGGGATGAGGATGAAAGAAAGTGATGCTTATCGTAGACGCTCACCAGAAGTGCTGCTTCAGCTTATTGAACAGATGCAGCGAGGCAGGTTGTGTATTCTCGTGGCGGTAGCAAGCGGTGCGGGCAAGACAACACAGCTTGAACGCGAGGGACAAGAGCGAATCAAGCAGGGGCTGGAAGTAGCCTGGGCAACGTCTTCGCCTGAGCAGGAGCCTGCGTCATCTCTCATTTCCCGTATTCCTTCTATAGAATGGGAATGGAATGGACAGCGGATGGAAGATTTGGATATGACTCAAATTCAAGCGGGTTCACCGGATATCGTCCTTGTGGACGGCTTAGCTCAGCCGAATCGGTCGGGGGCAGAGCGTGCTACACGGCTGGAGGACGTCCGATATTTGCTTCAACTGGGCATCAGTGTTATTGCTACGATGAACGCATATGAAGATGAACGTGTAAGCGAACAAGCGAAAAAAATGACGGGAATCGATGCGATTTGGACCATTCCCGGCGATGTGCTCAAGGAGGCAGACGAAGTCCGCCTCCTTGACGTGTCTGCAGAATCGTTGATTGAACGGCGGCAGCATCATCGAGGCAGAGGAAAAGAGACACGTGCCAGTACACGCAAAGAGCTTGTATCTGAGCGAAGCCAGCTGAGCATCCTCCGTGAATTGGCGCTGCGGACGCTTGCAAGTGATGTCAACGGATCATTGGAGCAGCACCGGCAAGAGCTTGGATTAAGTGGTCCTTCCGGTGTTGCAGAACGTATTCTTGTGCTGGCACAGTATGGATGGAACGGATCTATTCATGTCAGAAGAGGACATCAGATATCCAAACGATTGAACGGAGAACTGTTTATTATTTCATTTGTACATCCGAAGAAAGCACTTACCCCTATACAGACGACATTCAGGCGTTCACTCAAAAAGCTGGCAGCCAAGCTTGGTGCTTCATGGGAGGAAACAGCCTCCTCATCCAGAAGCGGCATGGCTCGACTGCTTGCGCGATACGCATGGGAGCACGGCATGACCCGGATTGTACTAGGTCATTCGCGGCAAACTCGCTGGCAGGAGTTCTGGAACGGTTCTCTAATTAATGGCTTGCTGAAAGAGGTTGAGCATACGGATTTGTTTTTTGTCGCTGACCGCTCGATGAAAGAGGGGGAGCGAATCCTTCCAGTACGCTCTGAAACCAGTCATTCCCATCCTCCTTTTAAACGCTGGACACAGGCTGAACTGTTAGCGAAGGCTGACGGACTTCGACGTGGACGATTTAAGATCATTATCGGTGCCGCTCCAGGAGTCGGGAAAACGTATAAGATGCTGCAGGAAGGCAATCGTCTGCTCGAACAAGGGGTAGATGTTGTGATTGGCTTGCTGGAAACGCATGGACGGAAGGAGACAAAGGCCCAGGTTAACCAGTTACCTCTTATACCAAGAAGCAAGATCGCATATAACGAACGGTTCCTGGAAGAAATGGACACAGAGCGATTGCTGCAGCTGAGGCCCGAACTTGTTCTGGTAGATGAACTGGCGCACACGAATATGCCAGGTAGTCAACACGACAAGCGCTATGAAGATGTCCTGCAGCTGCTTGAAGCAGGCATATCTGTCATGACAACAATTAATATTCAGCATATTGAGAGTCTGAACGATGCCGTGGAACAATTAACAGGCGTGCGAGTAAGGGAAACGGTGCCAGATGGCGTATTACGGCTTGCGGATGAGATGGAGTTGATCGACGTCACCCCTCATACGATTCAGGAGCGAATGCGGAGCGGCTTGATCTACTCCGCAGATAAAGTGAATCAGGCGTTAGATCATTTTTTTCGAACGTCTAATCTGATCGGCTTGCGTGAGCTCGCCTTACGCGAAGTTGCGGACGATGTTGACGAGCGACTGGAATCATGGGAGCGAAGGGCATTGCTGCGGGGGCCCTGGCGCCGACAGGAAGTAATCTTCGTCTGTATTGAGCCAAATACGCAAGCGGAGCGGCTCGTAAGACATGGATTCCGTATTGCTCATCGGCTCAAGGCGGAATTGTTTGTTGCTTGCCTGCCTATTATGGGGCGAAGCAAGATCGAGGAAAAAGGTATGAAATCGATTAAGTCGCTGGCAGAGCGGCTAGGCGGTACATTTGAGATGTACCATCCTGTATTACGCAAACAATGGGCGAGTACGGCCGTAAAGCTTGCGGATGCACAGCTTACGACACAGCTTATCGTTGGATTGCCAGGGAGAAAGCAGCGGAGAATGGAGCGTCAACAAATGAAAATGCTGATGCGTCTGTCTCGGCATATGGATGTGCTCGTCATGAACGAGATCGAATGGGCGAAAGGGAAGCCAGGATAAACGGATCGTTTTCAGTTTACGGGAGTGGCCATACAGCAGTTGTAAAAGGTTATATTCAAGGTGGAAATAATGGTAGAATAATCATAGATTAGCCTTGATATTCATTCTAGGATAGAGCCTATTTACAACTGAGAGGTGGAAGCATGAACAGAGCAGCACAGCTATGGAGCAAGAATGAGATTGATTGTATTCGCGAACGAGCGATCCATATGGAAAAGAACGGCACGGTTGATGACCAATTTCTAGATTGGATTAGAGACCGCGTTTTGTTTAAGATGTTTGTTCCAGAGCAGCTTGGCGGCAGGATGGCTGATCTGCCTGAGGCGCTGCGGATATTTGAAGAGTCTGCATGGATAGATGGCAGCTTTGGATGGACCGTAACGATTGGGGCAGGTGGTGGATTCTTTGTGCCTTTTATGGAGCCGGGCGTGTGCCAATCGTTGTTCAGTGAACCTGCGGCGGTCATTGCAGGGAGCGGCTATCCATCAGGCCGCGCCACAGCAGTCGAGGGCGGTTATAGGGTTAGCGGTACATGGAAGTATTGCAGCGGAGCAAGGCATGCAACGATGTTTACGGCAAATGCACTTATTGAGGTTGCATCGGATGAAACGGAATCAGCAGATGCTTCGCCTGTGATGAGGGCTTTTACATTTATGCCTGATCAGGTTCAGATCGAATCGGATTGGGATGCATTTGGGCTTAAGGCTACAGATAGCCATACGATTCGGGTTGAGCAGGCATTTGTTCCAGTTGAGCGCACATTTAGCCTAGTGGAGCCATATGGTGCTTATCAGCATCCTACGTATCGTTATCCGTTCCCTGCATTTGCAGCAGCTACTTTTGCGGCTGTTGCACTTGGTATTGGACGGCACTTTTTGGATGAGGCGGAGCGTATGGCAGCTGGAAGCCGAGATGCTTGGCATGCGGCGAAGCCGGAACGTGTTGCTTTTACGGAGCAATTGATTGCGGAAGGACGCTGCGCTTACGAGGAAGCGGCACGAAAATTCATGTTTCATGTGGACATGTCATGGAGAGAGCTTAAAGAACTGGGAACTGTGACGGAAGAGTCGGAGCGTGAAGTTAGTTTGCAAGCGAGGGCTGCGGCGCAATCGATCAGAGCGGCAGTAGACAGTATTTTTCCATACATGGGTATGGGCGCGATTATGGAGCATTCGATGCTTAATCATATTTGGCGTGATCTGCATACAGCTTGCCAGCATACATCTCTTGTGTCGTTTCAGTAACGAGATGGTAGGAGTTGCAATAGCATTATATAGTTGAGCGGGTATTAATACGGTGCCGAGCACCCTTTTACCGCGATGAAAGAGAGACTCTTTTATCGTTGTGAAAGGGTGTTTTTTTGTCCATTAATAAGACGGTGTAATGCCTAATTATTCACCTTTTCAGCAGGAGATATGTATTACGGCGAATGAATGAATGTTCATTGGGGAATACCAAAACAAAAATAAGGGAAACCAGCCCTCATAAACAAGGAGTGAAGACTTCAGATGCGAGATGAATCAGGTACACATAGGTCCATAGATGGCACAGGTGACAGCTCGCAAGTCTACTCTCCTCATCAGAATGCGGGAGGTACACCGTCACAAGGCGGCAAGCCGCTCGGCGATAAGTTGTCTGACAACATCCGCAGCATTCGTGCAGCACTTGGCGACAGTACAGATCTGGTTGTGCGAGAGATGAAAGTAGGACGCAAACGTGAATGGGATATCTCTTTTATTTTTATAGATGGTCTAATAAGCGCTACATTGGTCCATTACTTGATGGATTCATTTGTAGAACGAATGGAGATTGCAGTCGAGCACTATCCGCATCCGAAACAAATTGGCTTTGACACGTGGATTCGTTACGTAGGTATAACAACTGGTGATGTGCAGACGTTCCATCATGTCCCAGCGCTCTTGAGCGCCCTTATTGATGGCAAGACGGTCATCTTGATTGACGGATTGGCTGACGGTATCAGCGTATGCACGTTAGGTTATGAACATCGTGCCGTTAATGAGCCTACTTCCCAGACTGTCATTAAAGGTCCGCAGGAGGCATTTACCGAGACGCTGCGCGTGAACACTGCTTTGCTGCGCAGACGTATCAAGCATCCCGATCTCCGGCTGGAGTCATTGGAACTGGGTAAAGTAACCAAGACTGCCATTGCGATTATGTACATTGAACATATCGTAGATCAGGACGTCCTAATGGAACTGTTTAAGCGTGTCAAGCAGATCGATATTGACGGTGTGCTGGAATCCAACTATGTAGAAGAATTCATTCAAGATGGAGTGTTAAACATTTTCCCTACCGTCAACAATACCGAACGGCCGGATACCGCATCTGCTGCTTTGTTGGAGGGACGGGTCATTATCATTATTGACGGATCACCATTTGTATTAATTGTACCTTCATTATTCTCAGAAATGATGCAGTCCGCTGAGGACTACTATCATCGTAACGATTATGGATTGACGAGACTGCTGCGATTTGTTTCCTTTGTAGCGACACTGCTCACACCAGCCGTCTATATTGCACTGACGACATTTCATCAAGAGATGATTCCCACCTCCCTTTTGATTAGTCTTGCTGCTCAACGAGAAGGTGTACCCTTCCCTGCATTTGTGGAGGCGATGGTGATGGAGTTTGTTTTCCGGCTTCTGTATGAGGCGGGAGTGCGGATGCCGCGGGCTCTTGGAACCGCGATTTCAATCGTTGGTGCGCTTGTACTTGGACAAGCAGCGGTCGATGCAGATCTAGTCTCTCCCGTAATGGTGATTATCGTCTCCGTGACTGCGATTACTAGCATGATCTTTCCGAATGCAGAGATAGGTCTGTCTCTGCGTACGCTGCGTTTTGTATTTATGGGGCTAGCGGCCGTGTTTGGATTTTACGGCTTGTTTGTCGGAATTATGGTGCTTGTGCTCTACATGTGCAATATGGAGTCGTTCGGTAAGCCGTACATGTCGCCATTTGCCCCGTTTCATAGTTCCGATCAGAAAGATGCATTGTTTCGTGTCCCCATCTGGATGATGCGTAAGCGTCCGGTGAGCATGAATACGAATCAGTACCGTCGTCCACCAGAGTCAAACACGATTCCGAAACAGTCAGAGCGGTATAAGAGAATGAAAGACAATCGTTAGTAATAAAAGGAGGGTTCTGCAATGTCACGGCAAGTGGCTCCGCTGGGCAGAAGAACGACTGCAGCCATTGTTCTCATCATTATGACCTTGGTGCTGACATCTTGTTGGAACCGAAGAGAGCTGAATACGCTTGGGATTGCGCTTGCTCTTGGCATTGATAGCTCACCAGATGGAACGGTAAAAGTAAGTGCACAAATTGCAAACGTAAGTGCAATCGCAGCTAAACGCGGGAATCGGACCGCAGCTCCGGTGATTGTCATCCAAAAGACGGGGCGCACGCTTGTAGAAGCATTACGCAAAATGACGACAGAACTGCCGCGTAAAGTTTACTTATCTCACATGCGTATGCTTGTTATAAGTGAGGAAGTGGCAAAGCAAGGCATAAGCAGATTGCTCGATTTATCGCGTGATCATGAAATGCGAGGCGATTTCTACTTAGTTATTGCGAAGGATACAACAGCCAAGCATGTGCTTGAAATTATTTCACCAATGGAACCGATGCCTGCGCAGAATCTGTACTCCTCCCTAGAGATATCGGAAGTGAGCTGGGCACCTACCAAAGGGGTGTTGATGAACGATTTCATTCAGCAAACATTAAAACCTGGTATTAACCCGGTACTCCCTGGGGTGATGGTCACCCATCCTGATTCAAAAGAAAACAGCGTAGAAAACATTAACAAGTCCTCGGATTTTACGATGAATACATATACCACTCTAGGGGTATTTCGAAACGACAAGCTTATTGGGTGGCTCAATGAATCGGATAGTAAAGGCTACAATTATATAAGAGGCAATGTCAAAAGCTCGATCGGTGTCATCCCTTGTTCGAAGGAAGGGAACATTGGGATTGAGATAATGAAGAGCAGCAGCCATATTAAAGCAAAATTTGAAAACAATCAACCGGTCATTTATGGGCAGGTGAAGCTGGACGTCAACATTTCAGACGTATCGTGTAATAAAGACATTACGAACATTGAATATATGAAGGAACTTGAAATGGAACTGGAGCAGAGCCTGTTAGTCATGCTAAAAAATGTTGTCTCCCATGTCCAGCAAAAATATAAATCCGATATATTCGGCTTTGGAGAAGCCATACATCGGAGTAATCCTAAGTATTGGAAAAAGATTAGATCTCAATGGGTGGACATTTTTCCCACTGTTCCTGTGAAGCTGACCACACGTATCCAGATCCATCAGACGGGTACACAGAGTAATACGTACATGAATTACCAAAGTAAGGAGATGAGGCCGTGAATGTAAACATTATTGCCGTGTTGGTCGCAGCTTTGATATTCATATGGATTGAGATGCCGCGGCTATCACCCAAACCACGTAAGGAAAAAGTCGTATTCTGGTTATTGTATGCGTGTAGCTTTGCGTACATGGCTTTATACGCTTTACATATTCCGTTGGCTAACCCGAATGACTTGATTGTCAGAGCATTTAATCCGATCAGCCAAATGGTTGTCGACCCACTTGAAAGGATGGAGCGAAAATGAAAAAGGATATGATCGGCGTCAGACAGATGATGTGGTTAGTCGTGTTGTTTACAGTAGGCTCATCCGTATTGTTTGTGCCTTCCGCCGCGGCCTATCATGCTGAGCAGGATGGTTGGATTGGAACGATTATGGGTGTGGCAATAAGTATTGTTGTGGCGTGGGCGTATTTAAGATGGATTGGTAACCACAGCCATATGACCGTATTTGAGCGATTTGAGCACGCTTTTGGCAAATATGTTGGGAATACGCTGGTTATGGCTTACGGAATTATCTCTTTCCTTTGCGGGACCTCTTCGCTTGTTTATTATTCAGGCTCCTTCCTTGTGACGCAGATTATGCCGGAGACGCCCCGTGAAATATTGCAAATTATATTTGCGATCCCCATTCTATTAGGGATACGATTAGGTCTGCGCGCCGTATGCAGAGCGGGAGAAATATATTTTGTAATTGTATTTACAATGTACGTAGCCATGATCATGTTTGCCGTACCTAACGGTGATTTAGATAACCTTTTGCCCTTGCTGGAGGCCAACGTAGCAGCATATACCCGAACAGCCTTCCATTATGTTGCGTACACGGTATTTACATTTTTTGCATTTTGGACCTTGTACCCTCGTATTCAAGGTGACGACAAGAGCAAGCGTCGTGCGATCATTGCTGGTACTGCTATTAGTGGGTGCTTGTTAACGATTATTACGTTGGCTTGTATTTTTGTGTTGGGATGGGAGAACACAGCGAGATCCAGTTTTCCAAGCTATATGCTGGTACAGCGTATTAATATTGGCAACTTTATTACGCGTATTGAAGTGTTTATGGCCTTTTTATGGCTGACTACGCTTTATTTTAAAAGCTTTATTTACTTTTATTTTGGGCTTAAAGCTTTTAAGCACGTTATGAATGTAGATGATGAGAAAATATATGCGCTGCCCTGGATGGTTATATGTTTGGTGTGGTCGTTTATTATGTATTCTAGTGCGTCCTATCAGATCTGGTGGGATTCTCGTATTTGGCCAAGTGTAAGTTTAGTGTTATTTATGGTGATCCCGCTTGTGATGATTCCGTTGGAAAAAATACGCAAGCCAAAACAGGCAGGGGATTCTTCTATGAATGCAGCATAGTATATGTGTATTTTTGTATTTAATAAAATGTACGCTTGTATGAGGTTCATGAGTCGTGCCGGCAGCTGGGGAGGACTAATATACTGTAGTACTCTGGCGAAGGAGGTGAACCTGCTCCTGTTCCCCGTCTGTCGGTAGAATAGGCACTTACAAATGAAACCAACGATCGTTTGTTTCTCCCACTTGTGCAACACCTCTTATATTACAGGAGCTGAGAAGCTGCTCTTGTTCCTGCTTCGTGAATTATCTCCTCGCTACAATTGCGTGCTTATCGTTCCACAGGAGGGCATACTTGCCCGTGAAGCTTGGGAGGCTGGCATTGCTTATCGCGTTCAGCCCTGTCCTTTATTTTACTCCATGGTTCATCCCACTCCCTCGATGGATGCCGAACTGGAGGAACTCAGGCATCAAGCTGAGTATGGGGCGCTTGTTCGTTTATTGCAGGATATACAACCGGATTATGTATTAACAAACACAAGTGTACACGTTGTTCCTGCCTTGGCGGCGAAATCGTTGGGTATTCCTATATTATGGCAAATAACAGAAGTCATTACAGACAATGAATTTACCTCCAAAGCCGCTGCGATTGTCCATTCGTATGCAGATATGGTTATTGGCATATCACATACGACTTTATATCCATTGCCGCATTCCGCTCTTCCACAAGGTCCTTTTCCTCCTCATTATGTACTTCCACCTTCCTGGCATATGGCTGCGTTAGAGCCTTTAACATGGCTGCACCATCGATGTGAGCAGCGTACTACACTTGGTCTTTCGGACAGAGAGGTCCTGATTGGCTATATCTCCTCATCTATTAATTGGAACAAAGGACTGGAACATTTTGTTGAAATGGCGCTGCGACTGTGCGCAATCGATGAAAGGGTGCGCTTTGTCATCCTGGGTGATCCTGTAGACGAAGGCTACATGGAGCATTGCTTGCGTAAGATTCATGAATCTTCCTATGCAGGCCGATTTCAGCACATTCGATTTGAGCCCATTGTGCAGCGGATATATCCCGCCATGGATATCGTAGTCATACCAAGCTTGATACCTGAAGGATTCGGGATGACAGCATTGGAAGGATTAATTTTTGGAAAACCGGTAGTTGTGTACCGATCAGGTGGACTTGCGGAAATTGCCGAGGCGACTGGTAATGCAGCCTTTGCTGCTGAACCGGGCAGTGTGGCGCATATTACGGACATTGTAACTGGATTACTGCATAATCCGGCAGAAATGAAAAGGGTAGGCGAGAGCAATGCACTGGCGGTGCAGCAAGTATATGGCATTGAGCAGTGCCGAGCCAGACTACATCACTTATTTGTTCAGTTGATAATGGCTCAACCAAGTCTGTTCTATGCGATCCAAGGGAGCTCGCACGATGTTTTTATCCGTGATGGAATGATATATCGCCGTGCGATCAGCCCAAGTCAGCTTAGGTCGCTTGGAGTAAGTGTGGTCAGACGAGTTACCGATGAGGTGCTCCACGATCTTCCTAAAGGCGATCCACTGCCAAAGCAGCGCAAAGTGAGACGCAGACTAAAGAGGTATTTACGAGGCAGGTTACGCAAAAAACGGCGTCTATCTCGTAAGACCACGCTGCGGGTGAAAAGACGTAAACGCGGAACCAAGCAGAGAATGCGTGTTCGGAAAGGTCGAAGACGGCTTCGAATCCGCCGCTAGCCAGCCTATATAAATGACAGGTGGTGACTTGTCCTGATGCGTATAATGACGATTTTAGGTACGCGGCCCGAAATTATTCGCTTAAGCCTCATTATGAAGCGGCTAGACGAATGTGCGGAACGACATGTGATTGTCCATACCGGTCAAAATTTTACGCGTACACTAAATGATATTTTTTTTGAAGAGATGGAGTTGAGACAACCGGATTATGTGTGTCACCACCAGCAGCACTCCTTAGGCAGCCAATTGGCGACCATATTTAGTGAAGTTGAGCGCTTATGCCTTACTGAACGTCCTGACCGAGTACTTCTGCTAGGGGATACGAACAGTGCGTTAAGTGCAATTGTGGTAGAGCGGCTTGGCATTCCGGTTGTGCATATGGAAGCGGGCAATCGCTGCTTTGATTTGCGTGTCCCGGAAGAGAAAAATCGGCGAGTAATCGATACGATCTCTTCTATTAATATGCCTTACACCGAGCAAAGCAAAAAAAACTTAGTCAAGGAAGGAATACCAAGCGAGCGAATTTTACTAAGCGGAAATCCTATCTACGAAGTATTGCTTCATTATAAGCCGCACATCGATGCTAGCAATGTGTTAGAACGCCTAGCGTTGAAGCCACAGCAATATTTTCTTGTAACGGCGCATCGAGCTGAAAATGTAGATAATTCAGAAGCACTTCTGCAAATTTTGACCAGTCTGAATCGGTTAGCGGATACCTATCAACAACGTGTCATTTGCAGCATTCACCCACGCACCAGATCTAAAATGGATAAGCAGGTCAACCTCTCTTTGCACCCCTTGGTAGAATTTTACGAACCGTTTGGCTTCTTTGATTTCGTTCACCTCGAACAGCATACACGTTGTGCGATCACTGACAGCGGCACTGTGCAAGAGGAATGCTGCATCTTTCAAGTCCCGACTGTAACGATCCGTCATACGACGGAGCGACCTGAAACGGTTGATTGCGGGAGTAATATCGTAGCAGGAGTAGTGGCCGATCGTATTATGGAGGCTGTCGCAATAACGGTTTCTATGCCTGCATCTTGGGAATGTCCGGTTGGATATACAGTACCCCAAGTATCCCGCACCGTTGTTAAATTTCTGCTTGGAGGGAACATAGATGTTTAAACATAAGCGAATTCTCGTGACTGGGGGCACCGGTTCATGGGGGCAAGAATTAATCCGCCAGTTGCTGCCGCAGCAACCACAGGAGATTATTGTTTTCTCTCGCAATGAATCGAGTCAGGTCGCAATGAGCCGCGAATTTGAAGATACACGACTCAGCTTCTGTATCGGTGACATTCGGGACAAGGAGGCACTGCATGCGGCTTGCCGGGGAGTGGATTATGTATTTCATCTTGCCGCACTTAAGCATGTGCCCGTTTGTGAGGAACAGCCCTACGAGGCGCTGAAAACCAATGTGATCGGTACACAGCATGTCATTGAAGCGGCAATTGAACACAATGTCTCCAAAGTTATTTATATCTCCACTGACAAAGCTGCCAATCCTTCTAATTTCTATGGCATGACGAAAGCGATTGGCGAGAAGCTGATCGTATATGCCAATCTGCTTCGTTCCTCCACTCAGTTCGTATGCGTACGTGGTGGAAATGTGCTCGGCACGAACGGAAGCGTCGTTCATTTGTTCAAGGATCAGATCAAGTCCAAGCGAGAGATTGGCATTACAGACAAACACATGACACGCTTCTTCTTGACTTTGCAGGATGCTATTAAGTTGTTGTTCAAAGCAACCGCGAACAGTCATGGCGGTGAAATCTATGTTATGACGATGCCGACGTGCCGTATTATCGATCTGGCTGAGGTATTAATAGAAGCTTCTGGTGAAGAACAAGTTCGTATTGTGGAAAAAGGAATTCGACCTGGTGAGAAAATACATGAAATTTTGATGAGCGACTACGAAAGCTTAACAACAGTAGTGTATGATGAGCAGTATTTTGTAATCCTTCCTACACTTGAGATAGTTGGATTACACGAAAAATATGCACAGTATGACAAAGTCCAATTCTCTAGCTTCAGCTCAGAACGAAATGTAATGAACAAAGATGATATTCGGGAGATGTTGGAGCGGGGAGGATTTCTGTAATGAAAATGTTAATAGTCGGCGGAAATGGAATGGCGGGGCATATGCTGGTCCGCTATTTCCGTCAGCTTGAAGCGTATACCGTCTTCTACACCTCTCGTGATCCGTCTGATGAACAATCGCTGTTGCTTGATGTGACTGACATAGAGCAGGTGGATCGTGCGGTTGAGCTGGTCCGCCCTCATATTATCATTAATGCAGTAGGTCTTTTAAATGAAGCCGCAGAACGAAATCCCATCGAAGCTTATCAGGTCAATAGCTTCTTGCCGCATCGTCTGCGGCAAAGAGCTGACCGAATCGGCGCCAAGGTCGTGCATATAAGCACGGACTGCGTCTTTTCTGGAGCGCAGGGAGGGTATATGGAGTCGGACGAACCTGACGGAGTCTCGATGTATGCCGTGACCAAAGCGCTGGGTGAATTAAGAGATTATCCTCCACATCTGACGCTGCGCACTTCTATTATTGGTCCTGAAATTCGTCCGCATGGGATCGGCCTTCTGTCCTGGTTTATGCACCAGAAGGGGACAGTTGCAGGTTATAAGAGTGTCTGGTGGAACGGTGTGACGACATTAGAACTCGCCAAAGCGATTCAATATTATTTGAATAGCACATGCACAGGTCTTATTCATTTGGCCAATTCCACCGTCATTAACAAGCACGACCTGCTCGGCCTGTTCCAACATACGTTTAACAAGCAGGACGTGACGATAGTCCCTAACAAAATGCCCGAAATCGATCGGACGTTAGTCATTAGCAGATCAGATGCATTGTACCAAGTGCCTGATTATGGCATGATGCTGAAGGAGTTGGGAGAATGGATGGGCACCCCTTGATCGGCAAAAAGCTGCTTCTCACGGGTGCATCTGGATTTACTGGCTATCATGCGTGCCAACGCTTAGTGGATTTAGGCATCGAGGTGGCAGCGTTGGTTCGCAAGCCTGCTCCTGGGCTTACAGCAGTTGGAGCAGATGTATTCATATGCGATATGCAGCAGGAAGAACTGGTGCAGCGCATCGTAGAGAGAGTCCAGCCAAATTATGTACTGCACTTAGCAGGTATGAACGCCGTAGCAGCTTCGTGGCAGTATCCGACTCATGCGCTGCACGTTAATGTGATGGGAACCGTACATTTGCTGAATGCACTTCGGCAGGTGCCGGATGCGAGAAGCGTTATTGTTACTTCAAAGCTCAAAGCCATACTGGACCCGACCGTTCCCCCCGCACATCCATACTCGTATAGCAAGGCGCTGCAAGAGTCTGTCGTTTTGGCGTGGTCAGCTATGTATGGTCTTGATGTGATGCTTGCGGCACCTTCAAACTTAATTGGCCCTGGCCCATCAACCGGCATCTGCTCGCTGCTCGGCAAATACACGGCGGAACGAGAGCGGGGGCATCTTGATGCAGCATTCAGCCTGAGCGCTAAGCACGACAAGAGAGATTTCCTGGATGTAAGAGATGCAATTGCGGCCTATGAAGCCATACTCTGCCATGGGGAACGAGGAAAAACATATCGGGTGGAAAGCGGTCAACAGCGGACGCTAGAAGAAGTAGCTACCTTATATCGCCGCTTGGCATTGGTAGATCTGCCCTTGCATTGGCGAGAAGACGGGACATCGTGCTCTAGAAGTTTAGCTGGAGCCTGTCAGACTGGATCAGGTGATACCGATGGCAGTCTCGATATGACGAGCCCAGAGCTCAAAGCATGGGGCTGGCAGCCGAGGCGCTCATTTGAACATACTGTTGCTGATATTCTAAATTATTATAGAGCGCAAGAGAGGTGACGGCATGCAGCCACTAGTCACAGTTGTTATTCCATTTTATAACGATCCTTATGTGGATCAAGCGATCAACAGCGCTTTGCTGCAGACTTATGCTCAAGTTGAAATTATTGTGGTGGATGACGGATCTGTGAGGTATGCAGATCGGGCAACTCGTTATCAACCACGTATATATTATTTAAGCAAGGCCAATGGAGGAACGGCAACCGCTTTGAATCATGGTATTAAGTATGCCACAGGCAAATATATTGCGTGGCTCAGTTCCGATGATTTCTTTTACCCTGATAAGATCAAGCAACAGGTTCAATACATGGAAGAGCGGGGAGCACATATCAGCTTTACAAACTTTGATTACATTAATGCATTTAATGGCGTGACAAAGCACCGTGCGGCTACAACGTTCCATAACGTGATCGAATTTTATGAAAGTTTCTTTCATAGCAATCCCATTAACGGCTGCACGGTCATGATGAGCCGCAGGCTGTTGGATGTGGTTGGCTGCTTCGACGAGGCACTTCCATTTACACATGACCTGGACCTGTGGTACCGGGCCATGTTAACCGGGTTTGAGTTCCACTATATTGATACGTCATTAACGGCTTATCGTTGGCATGATGCGATGGGTACGATGCGGCATCGAGAGGCTATTATTCAAGAGGTGGCGGCGACGAATAGTCGTTATCACGGTCGATTGGCTGCTTTTATTAAACAGCTGAATATCAGATGAGATGGGATTGGCAAATACGGAGCAGAGCAGAAATGGAATAAAGATCGGGGATAGAATTTAAAAGAGAAAGCGTAACATTTGGGAGGCCTCCAAATGTTACGCTTTCTCTTTTAGTATTATGTTTTGCTCCTAGTCGAATTTTTTCTATATTCTTAGAACTTAAGTCTTTGAACTATATCACTTTTTTGGGTTATTATAGTATTGTGCTAACCATAGTTGGCCAACTTAGGGAAGAAATTTTTAACTATCATATGTTTTTGAATTATGCGAGAGTGTTGATAAGTGTGCCTCATTAAACTCTGTTTTGGGAGGGTTTTCATATGGTTAAAAAAATTATTATTATTTTTGCTGTATTTTCTCTAACATTAACGAGTATGGCGTTTGCCCAAGACGTGCAGGTTCGCTCAAGTACTGTTCCTGAATACCCAGAAACAATTTTGGAGCAACAAAAATATCAAGAAGAGTGGAAAAATTCCAGAGTTGAGGCTTTATCGTTAGAAGGATCGCGTGAACATATTTCTAATCAAAGTTCTACAGTTGAATTTTCTACGGTCGTTCGACCAGGATATAAAGGATATATAGAAAAGTACTTAACAGGGGCATATTCTGGTGGTTCAGGCGAATGGAAAAAATACAAATTTGCAGGTGGAGTTGGTGAAAATCCATATATCGGATTGTATACTGAGACAGGAAATGCTTGGACTGTTGTAAAAGATAAAGTTAATTACAAGGTACGCGAGGTTAAAATTTAAAGATGATATCTAAAAGGTCTAAACTATTTTACTTTTGTCTAGCGATCGTATTAATATGTAGTGGATGTGTCAACAAGAGTACCTCTAATGCATCTCCCCACCAAGTATTAGCTCCTAAGAATGATATTCTGAGCATCTTTCAGTTCCAGCAGCTTGCCGCGAGTATAGAAAAAAATCTTATCATACCTGGATTTAAAATAAATGGAAGTACCCTTGGCGACAATACGATTATTGCAGTTGAAAAAGAACTTTCTTTTGATAAAAGGAGTTATTTAACAACTAATGGCATAGAGACTGGGCAAAAAACGCAAGAGCGGATTACATTTAATAATGATAGGGATCATTATCTGGTCTTTCTTGATGTTATTTACTTAAACAATTATATAGGTAATGATCTAGTATATTGGAAATTGGCAGATGAGAAGTTCAAGGAAGAAAAGACTTACTCCAGATTTAAAGACTCTATTATTTCATACAAAAATATAATAGTGAAAACAACAATCGTTTCTCAAAATGAAGAGCTCGATTCATTAAAATTAATTGAAGTAGATAACTCCATCGTTAACTTTCTTAAAGGTTATCAATCTTAAGCAACTTAAAAGCTGACGCCCAAATACATGGCGTCAGCTTATTTTAATTGTTAAATATATATTCCATTTTATAATAGAGATGGTTGCACTAGATCATCCTGTTACACCTGTTAACTTATTTCTTCAATTAGCCTTCTCCACTGATTCCACCTGAAAAACGGGAATCTTATGCAGCTCATTATTGACGATAAGTTCTGCATATTCATGAAATGAGCCTGTTATCGTGATCTGGCCGGTCTGAAACGGATAAGCGCCTGTTAACTTCACGTAGCTTGATCCCATCTCGCCGTACACATCTCCTCCTTCAATGAGGACGATGTTACAGGTAAACTGCACTTTAACGTTGTAGTAGTTCAGCAGATTCTGTGCCGCAATCATCGTATAATCGGATTGGAAACTCGCCAATTGATAGCTGTTACCGTGTCGTTCATAAACAGCAGTGCGGCCTTCGGCATTCGCAACGTTCGGACTGTAGACGAGAAGTGTGCCGTTAGCGGCTGCTTCATAGCCGTCTGCCTCGAATTGAAACAACGGGATCTGGGTATCTACACCTACAAAGAAGGCAGTATATTTGGCTTTTCTGGTCTCCGATGTGGATTCGAGCAGTAGTACAGGCTGACTGTTTGTACTTAGATGTTCCTCTAAGCTTAAGCGCCGAATGGATGCGTGTCCCTCTGGCAACACCATGTTCCACGACTGGATTTGATCGTCATTATCCCACCTTGCATATGTAAGACGGTTACTCGGATCTACGGCAATCACGTACGTCTTGGCACCAAATTGATGCTGGCCGCTAATCACATGTGCATACCTTTGATTGCCGCTGAGGGCGGGAAGTAGACGTACGGGCTCTGCAATGGCCCAGGCCAGCTCTGCCGCTTTGATCTCTGCTTTTGTATCCTGATAATCCCCGAGCATTTTGTAGAGAGCAATACCTTGCTGGTAGCTGCCTTTAGAGATGAGTTTCCCTGCATTTCTCATCCATGCTCGGATTTGATTCTGTAAGTACGTTTCCATATCTGAATCTTTACGGGTGGAGGTCATAAAAGACGTATAATCCTTGGCATGAACGATGAAGGCAGATACTTGATCCCGCTCTACATCCTTCACCATCATCGTTGCAGCAAGCTTCTTTGTTTTGGGGTACACCCAGTCACTTGTAAAATTAAGCTCTGTATAGACATTTATCAGATGAAGCGCCTCTGACAACATACCTTGAAATTTTCCTGCACTCGCCAGACTGGCGAGCTTAGCTTCATCATATTGTTGAAACTTGGTGCTGAGCTGTTGTTCTTTCTTAGCACTGCTGCCGTATATAAATGCTGGAATGCGCAGCAGGTTGGTTCGGAACGTTTCCTCCTCAAAGCGGCCCTGCTGCATGTTTTCTTTCATTTGTTCATAGAAGCTGAGCTTGAACTGCTGTAAATGTGCAATCATCCGTTCGGACAGCTGCAACGTGCCTGAGATCTGCCGGTAGAAGCTGGCATATTGACTTTTTGGCGCCATATAGGGTCCACGAATCTGTTGGAGCTTGTCATATACCTGCATGAAGACGGCAAAATCCCTTGCTTGCCCAGCATTGTCTGCTTCCTCAGCAATAATGGACAAAGACTGTTTGATCTCGGTAATCGGCGCCAGCTTCTGTAAACGTGCAGCAAGCTCCAGCTCTTTATATTGAAGGGAATGATTCCCGCGTGCTTTCTGATACCAATCTTCTGCTGCGACCAGATCCTTGCTGGCATATAAACGTTCTGCCTCGTTAAACGCCATTATTTTCTGAGTGATCCACACACCTTTGAATCCAATCATTACCACTACAATTAAACATAGAAATATCATCAAATTTCGAGGGTTTACGACTCGTAACCACGTCATATCAGTTAGCCTCTTATGGACGACTCCTGAAAGTCAGGGTCCCATTGGTATTTTTCTTGATAAATGCGGTGGACTTCACTCGTTAGTCTGTCCCCCATTTCATGGGGATTTTGTTGAATCATACGATACAGCCGCAAGAACCGGTCCTTTGGCAGTTTATGAGCATATCTGCGCACAAGGCCAGAGTAGGACAGCACATAACGTTTCATACGAACAGCAGCACCAGCGACTCCCGCGAGAATGTCTTGGCCGTTCTCCAGCCCAAGTATTTCAAGCTCGTAATTTAACACATATTGAAACGCACTGTCTTTGATTAGATCACGCTTAATCTTGGTTAACTCACCGATATAGTCAGCAAGTAAAGGGTCGTAATTGGTAATCAGCAGCGGCTCCAGCACCAGGTCCATATCTTTGCGAAGCGCAAAATAATGAAGCAGCGCAACCTGCTGTAGGCGAATCGTATCGTTGTGGAGCAGTGTACTAAGCTCGCGCAGCAGTTCATATGTCAACTGCTTATCGGTATCCCAGTTGGAAAAGGCTGTTTCCCAGTCGCGATACAGATCTTGCCCGAGACGGTCCTGGTCCTGTTGCAAGAGAACAAGCAAGGCGCGGTTCATTTCCTGCGTCATGACTTGGCGCTGCACGAACCAGAGCAGCGTGACAAGCAGAAGGCCTGCTGCACCGCAGAGCACCATTTGCAGCAGCGTGTTGCTGAGAAATATGCCTACTAATCCGATAAAGACCGCAATCAGCAGCGAAGTAAGCATGGAACGCTTCGCCGTTGACACAGCATACTGCTCAACGGGAACAAGAGATGATTTGCCGCAAGCAGGGCACTGTTGCTCGTCTAAGGCTGTGAATGTTCGGCATTGCTTGCAAATCGTCAACTTTTGATAAATATATCTTGTAGGTTTGTGTGGCCGAAAATGTACAGGTATTTTTTTCATAGTTATCGTTCGCTTTCGCCATTTAAAATAGTTAAGAGACTGTTGTCTATGTCTTGCTGTGTAGGGGCCGAGGTGCGGCGGAACCAATAGAGGCCGGCCCGTATTGCTGTATATAGAAACAAAATGCCTAAACAACCGTATGCTAACATATAACTATCATTCCTTTTATATTAAGTAAATAGTTCAACGATACAAGATGAAGCGGCAAATATCGATCATATTCTACCACTTGGACGCGAATGAGAGATATGGTTGAACTTTATAGTCCCTGATTATATCATAATGTATGATACGTGGTAGAATTAGTAAATAAATTGTCATATACTACAGGATTGAGACGACTGGTAACTTTTTTTCAGACAATTTTCATATAATCTTAAGAATTAAGAGGTAACGTTATAGAGTCATGTCCTTCATGTGACTTTATGCCTATGAGACTAATGATAAATGACTTGATAAGGGAGCACAAATTGCAGACAACGATTATATATACAGTCGCTTAACCAGACCATCAGCTAACGCTTGCATGCTACTATTAAACTAACACTTCAACATAAAGGAGTACAACTATGCTTCGTAGAAACGTTCTGAACTATACAATCTGGCTTATGATAGGTTTACTACTGCTGCCGCTTGCTGCCAATCTGCCTGTGGCAAGCGCTGCCCAGCAATCCTCGAAGCTTGACTCTGTTCTTGTCGTAGACGTAAGTAATTCGATGAGTACAAGTGATGCTAATAAAGTGGGCAATGAGGCGATGAAGCTATTTATCGATATGCTGTCTACTGCGGGAGATAAAGTCGGTATCGTAGCATATACCGATAAGATCGAGCGCGAGAAGGCGCTGCTTGAGATCCAGTCCGATGCGGACAAGCAGGATTTGAAGCAATTCATCGATCAGTTAAATAGAGGCGCCTATACGGATATTGCCGTTGGCGTCAAGGAAGCGGTAAAAGTGCTGCAGCATGGCGCGGACCCAGGGCATGAGCCAATGATTGTCTTGTTGGCTGACGGTAACAATTATTTGAATGCTAAAGGAAGTCGTACGCAGGCTCAGTCAGACAAGGAACTGAACGAAGCCGTTGTGGAAGCAACAAAAAAGGGGATTCCTATCTATACGATTGGCTTAAACGCGGACGGCAAGCTGAACAAGGAAGCGCTGGCGGTTTTGTCCAAGCAGACCGGAGGCAAGTCGTTTGTCACATCGACAGCAGATGATCTGCCGCAAATATTAAGCGAGATCTTTGCCAGCCACCTGAAACTGAAGATTGTGCCGATCCAGTCCATTACAGCTAACGGGAGTTATCAAGATGTAACGGTTAATGTGCCTAATGCCAACGTCATGGAGGCTAATATCTCGATCATGTCAGCCAAGCCGGTCGATGTGAAGCTGATCGATCCATCCGGCAATCAGGTAGCGATTCCATCAGACGAAGTACAATTATCCCGTTCGAAGAGCTACTCTTTAATGAAACTGCTTCAGCCAGCTCAAGGTGATTGGAAGCTGCAGGTCAAGGGGGTTGCTCAAGACAAGATCGATATTAATCTAGTTTTTAATTACGATTTGGAACTTGCGCTGGACCCAATCGCAACAAAAAAGTACGAAAAAGGTGACACCGTAGATATTAATGCTTATCTGGTCAGCAACGGTCAGAAGCTCCAAAATAGCGCCTTATACAAGAACATGAAAGCAGTGCTGTCTGTAACCGACCACGATACAGGTAATGTAAAAGAAATCCCGCTTCAAAATAAGGGAGACCGTTTTGAGGGCAGCTACAAGATAGAGGACAAGCATATTTATGAACTGAAGGTCAAAGCAGAGGAGAAAAGTTTCTTCCGCGAAACCAAGCCCGTCACCGTCGATGCGAAGTCGAACGGATTGTCCGGGAGCAAGCCGGATGCAGCCGAAGAGAAGCCGCTGTCGATTTGGTTGATTATCCTCGGTATTGCTGCCCTGCTGGGAGCAGCGGCTGGCGCTTACTTTATTGTTGCAGCGGTGAAAAAAGCTAATAAGGGCTTCGTTGGGCAGCTGGTCATCGAGATTCGCGACGAAAATACAGGCGAGAAGTCTTACCCGCAATACAAGAAGCTTGCGGCCTTTAAAGGCAAGTTCACGCTGCATCAAGTACTTCAATTGGCGCCTGAACTGAAGGAGACAGAAAAACTTATATTTGTGCCTGCACGTAATGACCGCATTCTGGTAAAGAGTGGATCTGCAGGCACGATTGAGAAATCCGGCCGGGCGGTAGATGCTAGCGGTGGGATGGAATTAAAGAACGGCGATCGCATTACAGTGCCGCTGCAAAGTGTTGATAAGACTATTTTGATTGAATATCTCGTATAGGGGGCAATTACATGAAACCGGTAGTTAGAGAACATATTCAGCAGCTCGACGTATCGCTTGGCGGGGGAATCGTCAGCGATAAGATTCGAGTCGAAACGATAGATAATCCGATTCTGATTATTGGACTTGGAGGTACAGGCATTGATGCGCTGCTGCGTTTGAAATACCAAATTAATCGCAGATTTAAGCTGCCGGAAGATCCTTTGTCCAAGAAGAAACGCGAAAAGCCGGACAATGTTGAATTTCTAGCTTTTGAGACGAATGAGCAGGACCGCAGCAAAAAATATAAAGGTATCGGTCTAGATCCGCTGAACGAATTTGTGCTGCTGTCCAATGCCGAGATTGGGGGCTTGCTCCAAAATCGCAGTATTCTGGAACCGTACATTACGGAGTGGCTGTCACCAGAGCTCAGTATTACGGACGGTATGAACGGTGCGGCAGGGGTGCGTCAGGCAGGGCGGCTGTTGCTATTCACGAAGATCAATCAGGTTGTGCAGGCAATAGACAAGAAGATCAAGACGTTATCCGTCGGCACCAACAAAAAGCTGATGGTGTTTCTGTTGTCGGGCTTGTCTGGCGGAACGGGAAGCGGCTGTTTCCTAGACATTTCATATATTGTACGCGGTATTATCGAGCGTGATCACGGTTCTGCAGGCATTGACCGTGTCAATACACTTGGTTATTTGTTCACGCCTGACGTGAACTTGTCCAACAAGAGCTTGAGTGAGCATACAAGAGAATATATCAAGAAGAACGGTTATGCTGCACTAAAAGAGTTGGATTACTGGATGAACGTGGACAGCCGTGGTGAAAGATTCCAGCAGAAATACGGCAATATTTTGACTGTTAATTCACCGCTGCCGCCATTTAACCTATGTCATCTCATCTCCGCAACCAACACGGAAGGTAAGCTGTTGGAAAGCGCGTACGATTATACGATGAACGTCACCGCTGAGAACATTACGAACTTTATGGCGAGTGAAGAGAAGCAATCAGGCGAGGAATTCGCCATTCATGACTATATAAGCAACATTCGTACCAACATCGCGCAGATGAACAAAGCGTATCCGGCTAATTACGAATACAACATTATCGGAGCTTCTTCTGCAGTACTGCCGATTGAAGAGATGACAACGTATCTCGGCTATCGCTTATTTAACAAGATGGAGAAAATGTTTGAAAAAGCACCAAGTCAGGAGGAAGTAGAGAAGTTTGCGCGTAAGCTTGGTGTGGACCTCGATTCGATGGTAAAGACATTCGAATCCCGAGTCCCAGAACCGCTCCCAGGGTATGAGAATAGTGAGCGTCTCAGTTATAACAATGTGGTTAAAATGCAGGTCGTAAATCTCGATACAGAGCTGGAGCAGAGCTTCTTAGCCAGGGCACGCGAAGAATACATCAAAGCGAAGAAGCAGCTGCCTGGCGAGATTGTGGGCCAATTCACAGATCAATTGCGTAGAATGTTCCTGCATCCGGAACAAGGGCCGTTTTATGTGTCACGTCTTATTTATACGGAGAAGGGCTTCTGTCTGCTAAAAATGCTGTTGTCTTACATTGAAACCTTGCGTGAGAACCTGCATCGTATTCCGCGTGAAATCGAAGCGGCGCAGGATCAGGCGAATGAGCGGTTGGGCGACGCAAAAAGTGCGTTTATATCGAAGGATAAAAAGAAAAATATGTATGTTGAAGCCAAGATCAACGAGTATTGGCTGCATGCTGATATTGAACGTACAGAGCAAATGATCGAGTTCTATGAGGATCTATATGAGCTGTTGAACGGTGAAAATAATCGAATTTATAACGTGTTTACAGAGATTCTGAACGCGCTGAATGGCATCTTCGAGAAGAATGGCGATATCTTAATTAACGGTGACGAACAGACCGACCATAAGGGCAATCACACGTATTATTGGAATCTGGTCAGTGTACCTGACATTTCTAAGGTAATCAGCAGCATTATGGAGCAAAAGGAAGTGGATGATCTGATCCGCGACTTCTCAATGGAGCTGTTGAACCACTCGAACCAGTGGATCAAGGAACAGGAGCTGGATATTGTAAGCTCGATCTCAGACTTCTTGTCAGAGAAGTTTGGCGATTTGATTACACAGTCAATGGAAGAATTTCTGATCATGAAGTTCGGTCACGAGGAATCGATCGACAAATTTGTGGAACGGAACATTGCGAGCAAATTGGATGAGGAGGCAGTGCCAGTATTCCATTTGAGTAACAGTTCTGGCAATCTGTACTTCCCGTCATGGGGATTCGTATCGGTGCCAGTGAAGGCGCCAAGCATTCTGAAAGGAATTCGTAATTATCAGAACAATGCAGTTGGCAAGTCCCACTTCACTGTAAAAGAAAGCGAAGTGAAGAACCGTATCTTCTGGCTGAATACACGAAACGGTGTACCACTCTTTGTCTATACGCCGTTGAAGGTATACGAGGAGAGTTACGAGCGGACGATTCTCGACAAGGAAGGCATTGGTCGCCATTTGGTACAGACCGATAAGATGAACTGGACTTATTTACCGTCCCCGATACCGGAGCAATCCTGGGGAGAGACATATATGAACACACGGGTGCAGAAGTACAATGCACGTGTTCGGAACGAATTCGACCAGGCTAAGACGCACAAGGTTATCGTGGAGAAGGGGATTGATCATAATACGAGCAATCGTTATGCAGTCATCTTTACGAAATCATTTGACATGACGCAAGTACTGCAAGGTTATGATCTTCAGCTGACAGCGGCCAAGCCAAATCTCGGTGAAGTGAAACGAGCCTATATCGAATTGAAGCGTTTGCTGACCGAAGGCCTGGAACAAGAAACAGCAAAGGATATTTTCGGAAGTATCAGTGAAGAACTGGCGAAGGAAAATCTAATTCGTTCGCCGGAGCTGATTAAGCGGACGCGCGAGGAACTGGCCAAGTACGCGGCGATCGCTGCTAAAGTGGCGGAATTCGAGCAGCTGCTAGGCCAATATCAGGATGAAGAGAAGTGGCAGGATCATTTCATCGAAGCATTGTATACGGGAACTATCGTCAAGAAGGGCGCTCTTTTTGTCTATGATCGTGATGAAGAGGAGGAGGCTTGGGAGCCGCTTGCGAATTTGATGCGTATTCGTGATTATGCGGAGTATGAAGTATACAGTCAGTTCCGTAAGCTTGACGACAAGAGTCGGGGGACGTTGTTGCGCAAGGCATCACGTCGCGATGCAGAACTGACCTCATCTGAGGACGTGTCTCCGCTGCTGATTAAGCTGGAGGAGATGTACGATACATTCAAGGATGCGCGTGACCGTCTGGAACATGAGAAGATCGAATTGGCCAACGGAGAAGAAGCATATCAGTTCTACAAGCAGTTAACCACGAAACTACATGCGATGATTAGAAAGTTGAAATAAGATGATACACAACAACCTAAGAAGGTTCGCATTCGATTATGCGAGTTCAGAAGAACGTCAGATCGATCAGGGAGACGATCAGAGCAGCATCCATTTTCCAACTGTATTCCTGTTTATAGGAACTAAAGTGTCAGATGCCATTGCACCTATCATTCAGATAAATGAGCGTAAATGGGATAACAATGCCGGCGTCATGTATGCACATGTGGTGTCTCGCGATTGGACAGCCGCTTCTGCGGATCTTAAACAGGGAACTTCCGGGATCTATTCCGGAAGTTCTGTCCCTTCTCATTCAGAAGACGATAGGGATGAAGCAGGGAAGGCTCACGAACAAAATAAGATGCAGACGCGCGTAACACGACTGGAGCTGCCTGTCCACACAACGGGAAAGAGCATGTCGCAGCGCAAGGATGTATACACCCAATTACATCAGGATGAAGGTCACTTGTTGGAATTGAATCGAATGCTGCGCCAAATCAGTTACAGCATAGCAGAGTACGGGCGGTTATATGCATCTTTTGATCGCATTCATGTGGCGGTCATAACCCGGGTGGATGATCCGCTGAACGTATTTGTGCCCGAAATATCTTTGCTCGCCAAAGATATTTTCAACCAATCGTTTAAGTCGGTACAGATGGACCTGTACGCCTTAATAAGCGAGAAAGAGCAGATGGAGTCATTTGGCTATGACAGTTCGCTCGGAGTGGCGTTTCTCCGAGAATTGGATTATATGCAGAGCTCTCAATATTCATTCCATGCACCCTTGCATGTGACAGAAGACGGCATCTCGATTCCGGTCGTCCACTCCGCTGCACCCTTGTTTGATCTGGCGTACCTGCTCTCAGACAAAAATGAACGAGGCATCTCGTCTACTCATGACCTGGAAGATAACTGTGAAATCATCTGCCATATGAGTCTGTTAAAAAATCGAAAGCTGACGGACGTCTCGCACGAGCAGCAAGGTGAGCGTTATAACAATACGTCTTTTAAAAATAACATCATGACGGAAGATGGCAGACAAGGTTATGTATCCGCAGGGTTCTCCAGAGTGAAACGTCCGAACGAGTCCATTGCGCTCACTGTAATGTATCAATTATACCGGGAACTCGTGGTGAGGATGAGCGACATACAGATGCGGAGCAGCATTGAGAAACTGGAAGTGCTTGGATTAACTCCGGCAGATGTGGCCAGTGTCACGGCGGGGATTGTGCCAGATGACCATGCCATTCAGGATATGAGCGGTATTATGACGCATGGGATAAGCTATTCTCAGCTAAAGCATATGACGCTGCGAGAAGCAGAACAGGCTTTGTTTGGTGATGGCTGTGAGGCTTACTTTCGGGATAACTTCATACGAGCTGCAGAGCTTCGTATGAGCCAGCACAGTGCGGCAGAACAGCTGCATCAGCACGTTCAGCAAACTTTGAGCAAGCATCCAGATATCAGCTTGTTTCAACTTTATGAGTGGACGAATGAAGCAAATGAAGCAGAGAGCATTTGGCGTGACTTCCATGGTCTGATTCGGGACAAATCCAAAGTGCTGGAGTCGGTTCGAGGAGAACTTGAACAAATGTATCAAGAAAGCGTAGACGAGCAGTCTTTTCAGCGCTTGCCGCTGATGGACAAACATAATGTGCGCAGCTTTATCCGCTGTTTCTTCGACAAAGTGTATCGCTATAAGCTTGAGATGCTCCGATTGGAAATGGAACTGGCATGGTACCGTGAATATGAAACGGCGCTTGGACAGCTCCATGCTGCATGTTCCCGTCAAGTCCGGGTAATGAAGCAAGTGGAACATGAGCTTCATCAAGCAGCACGGAGCATGATCAGAGAGGCTGATGATTATATTGGTCAGAACATTATAGAGTACTATCAACTCGTAACAGCTGCTGTTATGCAGGACATTGAAGCCAAGCGCGGAGAGGGGAGCTTCTTTGAGGATCGCTTTATGGGGAATTTCTCCCAGCTTGCGGAAGCAGGAGCGGAGGCGCTTACGGACAAGCTAATGGCGGTCTGTAAGCAGCATATTTTAACTGCGGCACCGTTCCATCAAACATTCGAAGAAGAATTGCTGCGACGCGCAAATGTTACCGTTGATTACAGCAACCGCGAAGTATTGTCAAAGGATGAATTGTTTAAAAAGCTGTATCGAACATTGGAAGAGCATGCGGTTATTCATATTCGTTTATTGGATTATACGCATGAGCACCGATATGAAGAAAAATACTTTTTTGGCGACCGTTCAAGTGAATTTATTCGGTATGCGCTTAGTACGGACGAAACGTCGCGTATATATAAGCTGGGTTGTGTGCATGAGAGACGCAGTAGTGGTGTAGAGAAGTTAAACCTGATGGGCGGTTTCCATGTAGAGGATATGATGTATTACCGCAACGGCAAAGTGTATTACGACAGTTACGCCCAAAACGGATACGAGTTCCACGGCATTAACCCGGACCTTTTGCCGGATATCCGCTGATCGTGTTTGCTGATAGGCTTCGCTCGATGCGAGGCCTACGGTGCGTCATGTTCCTATTTCATGTGAGAGGATGCAATCAATATGCAGCGTAAAGTGAATATGCTGATGGTGCTGTTTAGCTTGATCGGAGGACTGATCGGCTTTACGGTCGGCGAATGGCTGTTGCACAGTCTGCTTGGAGAATGGCCGAGGGTTATTGTAGTGGGACTATATTTTGGGACAGTCGCTTTCTTTATTGGCTTGTTCTGTCTGATCGCAGAGATGATATCGCCGCGTTTGAGCGGGGCGTCCTGGCGTCAACGCTATGTCGGGAATTCATGGAAGTTCCTTGTGCCAGCCACGTTAGTTATGCTCTTTGTGGCAGGACTTGCGCTGGAGTTTGTCCATCAGCTGGACTTGGGAGGGGCTAGGCCCGTTAAAGATATCACACTTGTCATCGACAATTCCGGCAGCATGCGGGATACGGACCCTGATAATGATCGATACAAGGCAGCCAAGCAGATGATCGGGGAAATGGACAGTGACAAAAAGGTAGCGGTCATTGTATTTAATGATAAAGCCGACCTGCTTCAACCTTACATTCAAGTGAAAGATCAAGCAGCTAAAGAAAGTATATACAATAAGATCGATGCGCTTAAACCGACGGAAGGCGGTACGGATATTGGCTTGTCACTGTCCGAAGCGATGAAGCATATCAAAGATAACGATACGGCAGGTCGCGGCACAATGGTTGTGCTGCTTTCGGACGGTTTTAGCGAGATGAACACTGGCGAAGCGCTGGCGGAATACCAACGACAGGGGATCGCCGTTCATACGATTGGCCTGAGTCTAGTAGATGCAAAGGGTGCCGGCTTGCTGCAAGATATCGCCAACCAGTCAGGCGGTCAGTACTATGATGTGTCAAAGGCTGACGAGCTGTCCTTTGTATTTGAGCAAATTTATAACAAGATTGGCGAGCGTACGTTGATTACGGAGCGCACCGGGCCGCTAAAAGATAGTGGGTATTATACGGCGCTTCGAGTTGCAGCGCTGGTACTTATTGGGGCGGCGCTAGGGCTTGCACTTGGACTTGTGTTTGACAATCGCCACCTGGCGAGAAGTTTTGCCATTGGAGGTGCATTTGCAGGCTTGATGTCCGGCATATTGCTGGAGGTGGGCTTAACTGGGCAGCCATTTAACGATGCCGTAATTAGACTGTTAGCCGATCTGATATTGGCGTGTGTCATCACGTTGTTTACCCTGGTTGTGCCAGTACAGGAGAACCAGCGGCTGCGTGAAGGCCGTCAACGTCCAGGATCAACTGGGCGTACCGGTGGCAGCTTTGCCGCTCGTCAGCAGGAAAGCCGCAATAAAGGGTTCTAAACGTGAGAGCCAAGTGCGGAGGAGGCAAGAAGTGATGCAGTATATCCAAGCGGATACGGCAACTCCAGTCATCAAGGGGATCACCCACAGTGTTGATAATGATCGCAGCACGATACGCTGGTTATGGCCCGAAGGTGTTCAAGTCGTATACATTCATAAGGCTAACGCAGATGAACAGCTACAATTACAGCCAGCCCCGGCCAGTCTGAAGTTGTACACAAAGGATGAATATAAAGCAAACAATGGCTATTATGACCGGATAGAGGGTTTTGGCCGAATCGTATATACGATATTTGCCTGTGTGATGACGGGTGGTACAGCGCAGCTCGTTCTACAGGCAGACGGTTCTAATCGTGTTGTCATGAGTACGGGTAAAGCTAAAATCTACTTCTCGATTCGTCAAAAAAGCACGTTGTTCAAAAAACTCAAATCGGTTCACATTCAGGTGACGGCGGAAGTTCCTATTGCAAAGGAAGTATTGTGTTATGTGAAGAAGCAAGGGGCTTACCCGGCGAATAAAGAAGACGGAACCGTGTATCCATTTGTTGCGCCGTTTGCCCCAGGCAAAAACGTGCTGCCAATCATCGAGATTGGCAAGGATGACTATATTCGGTTATTTTTTACCGACGGACGCTTATACGGGCAATTATACGAATTGATACCGGAATAAGGAGGGTTCACTATGGGTATTTTTGATTTGTTTAAAAAGAAACCACAGACGGCGCCCAAGCCGCTCTATTACGATATTGTCTGTCCTTACTGTTTTAGTAAATTTACTCCCGAAGAGGTCGTGTTCCGTGCAGCACATCACCGCGAGGATGATGAGAATTATGCGTTGCAGGAAGATGAGAAGCTAAATAAATATCGGGAGCGCTTCGGGTTGGACACCGTGTATGACATGGAGGCTGTGCTGGATCCGCATGATATTCCAGAGGAGCATCATTTGTACTCGGATCATGTGCTGATCGGTCTGAATGATCGTTACGGTGTTGTGACCAGAAGCCGATTATGCCCGAACTGCCACAATGAGCTGCCTGTTACAGCAGGAAAAGTGCCAAGCAACATTATATCGATCATTGGTGCTTCCCAAGTCGGTAAATCGGTGTATATGACGTCGCTTATTCATACGCTGCAGCATATGACAGCCGATCATTTTGACGCCGCATGTATGCCGCTCAATGCCGAGATTAGTCGTAAATTTCGCACGATGTACGAGGAGCCTCTGTTCGAACGGGGAGACTTGCTTGCTTCCACACAAAAAGAGAAGATGCAGGAACCGTTTATTTTCCAATTTGTATTTAAGGATGAGACGAAGCCGCCGCTTACACTGGTGTTCTTTGACGTCGCAGGCGAGGGTATGGTGGATCAAGATTACTTGGGCTTGCACGGCCAGCACATTAAGAACTCTGCTGGTATTCTGTTTATGGTGGACCCACTTCAGATTCGATCCATTCGAGAGAAGATTCGCATTAAATACGGCGATACATCGGATAATTGGGTTCCGCAATATGATGAGCCGCGTGATGTGGTGCTGACGATGTTTGGTGACTTCATCGCATATGAGGCGAAGAACAAGACAGATATCCCCACTGCAGTTGTGCTGACAAAGAGTGATATGCTGCATTCCTTAAAGGATGAGGATGGCGAGTATATTAAGTCTAACAGCAACATTTTTAACAACGTTGTGCACCGCAAATATATGGATGTCGCTGAATTCGAAAATATAGACGGTGAAATCCGTCGATTTATTGAAAAGGTAGATCGCCCATTTAAAGGCACGATGGACGTTTATTTCTCGAACACGGCCTACTTTGCGGTATCTGCGCTTGGCAGCAATCCTGTTGATCAAAAGCTTCAAGGGGTAGTTAGTCCGGTACGGGTAGATGAGCCCTTTATTTGGCTGTTGTATAAGCTGAATTACATTGAAGGGAGAGAAGAACGTTGACGTTATCCGATCCCAGCAAGATTCAGCAGCAGATGTATACGAGAGAACGGCGCGGTATCTTTCGCTCCACGGAAGGGTACGATACGATTGCTAAATCCAAGGGACTAGATCCGAATTGGATTAAAAAAGCGCTGCACCCGTTCTGTGTATACGATGCTCCCGCAGAATTGTCTGCACGAGGGGAGAAGGAAGATACGGCCTATCCGAAGGCGATGCATTTGTTTCACAATGATACAGGACAGATGGTGCTCGGGCGCAGCGTCTATCGTTCAACTGACTTTACCGGCCTGCGCAGCACCTTCTTTACACACAACTATGTAATTCCGGCAGACCGCATCGCGGACATCGTCAACAAGTCCCATTCTTGGCTGGACGTGCTTTACATAGATAGCTACGATATTGAGCAAGGAATGGAACTTGCAGAACTGGATACCTTGCCAACAGCGGAGCAACGCGGAGGAGCACCCTCTGATCCCATTGCGTGGTTGGAAAGCATCGGTATTGGCGAAAAACTGTTTAAGCAGCTGTTATTTGCGGTTATGTCGTCTGTTGCTTCGAAACGTAAAGTATATGTGGCGCTCGATGTGCCAATTGAGCTGGTAGCAGAGACAGCATGTCGATTACTCGGCGTACTTTATACCTGTTTGCCGTATGCATTCCGTCAAACGCTTGGCTTTATAACCTATGCGAAGGAACCGCAAAGCCGTAAAGGTATTCACCTGACTTTTGTCGAGAAAGGCAGTCTTAGACCAAACGATCGAAATACAGATAAGGACTACACGTTTGATCTCGCATCGCAGCGGGTAACTAATGCGGATGTGGATTTCAGCAAGCAGCCTTACTTGGACCTGGCGTGGACCAATTTGACGCAGCTTGATCGAGCAGAAGATTTCTATCAGTTTGCAGGTCAGATGCTGGCAGATATGGATGCCGTTCGTCATACAGCAATTACGAGCTACCATGAACTCGCTGTATTTTATCAGGTTGAAGCGGGCAACGAATCACTATACGATGTCAACAAAAATGCAGTGCTGCGTGCGATGCTAGAATATTTGACGCCTGTAGGAGCCATAACGGGCAAAAAGCGGCTTAACGAGCTGTTTATGTCGCGTTTCACACGGGAATTCGAGCTTGTCAAGCAGCGCCAAATCCCGGAATTGCAGCTGGTTAAATGTTTGAAAGAGTATGCAGAACTGCCAGACACAGATGTGGATAAACAGTTGGTCGCTTACATGATAGGCGCGATCCATAATGCGCAGTTGGACAAACGCAAAGACCGGTCGGAGGCATTTTACACATTAGTTGGAAGCCAGCCGTCCTTAAGTCGCGCATTTTTTGATACCGTATTAAATTTGGGTAAAGCAAGCGAATTGTTTGAGCCGTATATCCAGCAGCAATTTCTCACAGCTATAAAAGCTGAGGATGTCGTGCAGTTGGCGTACCAGTGGTCGTCTACACATCCGCAGACGCTCAAAAATGCTTTTTTTGTGGAGCTGGCGGAAAAGCAGTTAGTGAGCAAGCTGCGCACAGAATCTGATGCTGTGGCAGCTGTCAACGCGACACATGATTTGATCGATGAGCTGCTGGAGCGTAATCGTGATTACGGGAACGGTACTCTAATGCAGAAGCTGTCTTATTCGGCAGACCTTTTCCTGTTGACGGAGCTGAATCTGGAGCAGGTTCGGAAAGAGCAGCTGCTGAAAATCGGATTTTTACAATATCCGGATGAAGTAAAGTCTTGGGCAGCTCGATTTAACCAACAGGTTCAAAGTAAAGCAGCCATTATGCTGGCAGCTTATCAATGGTTTGTTGAGCAGGACCCGGACGAAACCGTGTTTGATGATCTTACCTTATCTGAGTTGGATCAGGTACAAAAGCTGGGACGCAACTGGCTGCAGCGGGATATCATACCGGACCAGTTCGGCAGATTGGTGCTGGCCTTCTACTGTGAAGCACCAAGCGGCACGGTCGATTACGGAGCACTGCTTCATTATTTGCAGCTGAACTCACCGGATAAAGAGACGCTGTATCAATTTATGAGATGGTCGGAGACTCAAATGAATTTTGTCCGCTCACGCAAGCTTGTACCTGCATACGCGGCTGCAATCGTATCTTACTTTAAGAAGCATGATCGTGATGCTTTTAAGAACAGAGCTAATCGTAAGGCTTATTTTGAACAGGCAGGAACTGCACTTAAGCCTGTTTATGAAAAAGCGAGAATGGAGCTGTCGTCCCCGCTCGTAAAGTTCTTCAAGCGAAACAAGAAAGTAAGTCTGATGCTTGTTACGATGTTAGTAGTTGTTGGGGGTACGCTGCTGGGACTGCAAGCTGCGGGGGTATTTGAGCCGCCGGCCCCTGTAGCAGTGGAGCAGCCGTCGGAAGGGAAGAAATCGGAGACAGATACTTTACCACAGACAGGAAAAGAGCATAAGCCTCTCGTATTTGCCGAACTCGTTACGGATAAAGTCGAAGGTGTAGATAAGGTGACAACACAACTCGTATTTGAAGTAGCAACAGAAGCTGAATGTGCTGCATTTGATACAAAACGAATACAGGTTACCTTTAATGACGGGAAGCAGATCGAATATAAGGATCGGAAGGCGCTCTCGACCTGCAAGGCGAATGCCGAAGATCAGCTAGGCTCTGCCCTGCCAGATAAGGAAGCAGTGAGTCAAGGTGAAGATAAACAAGGTTCAACTGATTCTGCCACAGGTGATGATTCAGCCGCGGGGTCCGGTAATACTGGAACAAAGCCAGCAGATACGAGTGCTGATGGGAAAGAGAAGGACAGCAAAGATGAAGCGAAATTATCAGAAAATGCTGGAAAGAATGCTGCCGCTGGAGAAACTGCAGGTGCATTACCCTATCGTATAACGGTAAAACTGGGCGAACAGATCAGCACCTCGGACATCCGTGAAGTGGCTGTAGGCACTACTATTTTTCCTTTTATCGTAAAATAAAATGAGCAAGCGGTGAGAAGGGGGCAGAAATGCCCCTTTTTTTGTGTTTATAACCTAAGAGGAAGCTTCAGTCTTTGCTTAAAAGGTGATCAAAGGGTCAGCGTTGTTTCGGTAACGATTGCGAATCTAAAAAAGGGGCTGCCACTTGAAGATCTGGAATGACGTAGTGGTCAGGCACACGCTCAATGATCACATTCCAGACGAGGGATTCGACCATAATCCCGTCTGTAGAGGGTGGGGGCAAAAATAGATTGCTGTACAAGCTGCCCGGCACTTGCATACTAATAGCACCTCCTACGTGTAAATGTATGAAGTCGTATTTTCGTGTTAACCAAGCTGAAGGGTTATTTTTTATGCATTACCTGCTCATACATTCGCATCATATTTCTATTATATTGATCAATGGACCAATGCTTCTGACTGAATAGGCGAGCTTTAGCGCCAAGCTTACGTCTTTTTTCCTTAGATTGCAGCAGTTCGTTTAGCAGTGTTGACAAGGCGTGCTCATTATCTTTAGGAACGACAAGACCTGTCAATCGATGCTCAACCATTTCAGACAGTCCTCCTGCAGTGGACACGATAACGGCATTTCCTGCAAGCTGTGCTTCAATGACTGACAAAGGCTGATTATCTTGGAGACTGGGCTGCACATAGATATCTGTCATTGCCATAAAGCTTGGCACATCTGCACGTGCACCCCAGAATGTGATATCTTCCTGAAGATCACAGGCTGCTGCAAACCGTATATATTCCTCACGCTTAGGGCCATCGCCGACAATCCAGCATATCCAATCATTGCGCTGTGTTTTCAACTTAGCCAAGGCCCGAATAAGTACTTCAATTCCTTTTAAATGGACGAGTCGTCCTGCGAAAGTAATTACTTTCTTACGAGGAGGACGACTGATGTCGTTCCGTGTATTTAAAAGTTTTGTGTATTTGGCCGTATCAATACCATAGGGAAAAACGGATATGCGATGAGCGGCAACGCCGTAATCGTCAACAAACCGTTTTTTAAGCCATTTGGAAGAAGATGCAGCATGAGAAGCGGACTGCAGGCCTTGATGCTCGATCCTACGATAATACTGTAAGATAGGCTTCATATCACGGTCAGCCGCCTTATTGGTCTCCATTAATAGCTGGATTTCCCCCGGCAAGTAGCCATGGGGATTGACGATTAACGGCAGCTGCGCTGGCTTGACTCGTGCGAATGCACGTGCGGAAATTACATCATGCGTATGGATCAGATCGTATTGTTCCAGCCTGAGGCTTAAGGCGACACATTCCAGTGTATATCGATCGATCTCGGTATTATAGATGACGGGTACAGCCACTAAGTCAGTTTGTCGAAGATGGGATTCGATTAGCGGCAAATACAAAGATTTATGAAATTTAAGCTGGCGATTAACGAGATGATAGTATTCAGGATTGTTGCCCAAAATATCAACTTGATGACCCTGCCGAATTAAGTCTTGTGCCAGTCTTTCCATTAAAGGCCAGACACCGCCCAAGTGCGGAAGCTCCCAATAAGTAGCTAACAATATTTTCATCACCATCACGATCCCATCCATATCAGGATATTGCAGTATATGGCATATCTTCATAAAGCGTATAGGTGATTTTTCTGAGGGAGATCTGTCATGCGGCCCACATTCCCCCCAGGAATATCAGTGTTAAAAGCTTCATGTGAGAGGAGATAGGCGCATACCCTTGCCTAAAATCAAGCTGCTGCATATGTTAACACGATAGTTGTCGGCTTGATAGTGAAGGGAGAAGGCGATGGGCGTATACTATTCAACTACATTTAATAACCCGGAAACACAAGAAGGCCCAGTAGTCAAAGTGTTAGATCTGCATATTACGAACCAGCATCACCGCGCAGCCAACGTGCTGATTCGACTTATATGTAATGGCGTAGTTGTAGCAGAGCACTTAAACAGGCTAAAAGCTAAAAATAACTCGGCATCCGCATTTAAAATTCAGGAGATGCGTTTACAGCCGGGTGCATTTGGAATACAAATATTCACAACTACAACAGGGCATCATCCGCTCGTTATCCAAGCTGCATTCAAGGATGGTCAGCGTTCTGTCATTCGAACAATCGGAATGGAGATGTTTACAGAAGTAGATATAGTGTGAAAAGACGCCGATTATTGAAAAAAGCTCGATCACAGGTAGGGAATCGTTACGAATATACGAGACTCTGGATTGAGGAGTCATGGTTAAGACGGACGCATGGTCGGTTACCCGAACAAACGTCCGTCTGTTTTGTTATGGCTCAACGTGCAGCGGGAGCTGTGCCAGCATTTTGGTAAATTGCTTCAGGTAGAGGTCAGGTGAAAAGTGAGTGCGGATATGAGCGACACCAGCATCTCTTATCGAGGCACGTAAACGCTGATCGGTCATCAGCCTCATTCCCCCCTGGACAGCTTGCTGAATATTGCCATGTCGATAATACATGCCAGTCTGATTGTGTATAATAAATGCGCGTACACCATCCGAGTCGGTACTTAAGACGGGGCAGCGGCAGCACATAGCTTCCGCGACGGCGTAGCCGAATCCTTCCAGAATGGATGTTGATAGAAGCAGTCCCCCTGAATCACCGACCATTGAAAAATAGGTCATCATATCTGCATGAGGCACATTGTTGCGGATGGTCAGCTTGTTGCGAAGTCCAAGCTTGTCAATCATCGGCTCGAATTGTTTGCGCTCTTCCTCTATATATATGTTTGGATCTGCAAACATCCATAGCTGCAAAGCAGGAATTAATTTAGTTAGACTGCTGCCAATTTCGAGAAAATGTTTCCAATTTTTATTTTTCTCCAGACGCCCTACCCAAGCAAGAACAGGATAAGGGAGTGGAGCGCGAGCTTGATAATGGAATGTAGAAGCATTAATAACATTGGGAAATGAAAAGCGGGGCAGCCATGGACAGTGATGTTCAAACATCTCAATTAGATGAGAAGTAGCAGGCAGCAGCACACCGTTTGCATAGTCGCGTAGGAAGGGCAGTGCCTCTAGCATAGTTTGTTCTGCAGTGGAATGCATACCTAAGCCCTGTGCTTCAAAAATAAGCGGGCCTCTATATCCTAACGTTCGAATTCGCCTCAGCATCAAGTAGTCGGATGAGACGAATATAGCTGTATATTGATGCTCATCAAGTAGTGCTTGAATCTGTTCGTCAAGATTGGTTATTAAAGTGGGGATGTTGTTAACATTGTTTTGAATGCCTGCACCGTGTTGAGTATACAGCAAATGGCCTTGTATACCGCCTTGAAGCAGCGTGTGACATCGCAGCCGATTTAAGGTTTCAAGTCCACCACTTGGCACATAAAAAGTAAACAACACTTTCATTTTCCTTGCCGCCTCATTTCAAGTGAAGTAATCAAGCACTTGTTGTCGCTCAGCATGGCGGTTGTACGCTCTCGTTGTTAGCACTGTATGTATAGAGGCATGGATTGGTGTGGGTGAAACATTGTGTTTACCTTCATCCGAACAACGTTGCTAGGTACGGGAATCAGGCAGAATCAGGCAGAACCGGATCGGTGCTGCCTGATTGGTTATTTTCAATCTTCGGGGCAATCTATACGAGTACCTCGCAGCATATTAATGCTTTTTATAAGGTCCAACGGATTAACAGTCCAGCTTGTGATAATCCACCGCCGAAGCCGTAGAGCAGCATCAGCTTACCCGCTGCTAATCTTCCGTCTCGAATGCCTTCTTCTATTGCGAGCGGGATGCTTGCCGCTGATGTATTCCCGTAACGTTGCACACTTGTTAGGGTATGATCCATTTTAATGCCGGTTCTGTCACAGAGGCTCTCAATCATCCGCAAGTTGGCACTATGCGGGACAAAGATATCCAAGTCGCTCGCAGTCAGATTAACCTTATTTAACAGGTTATGAATATGGGCAGGAATTTGCTGCAGCGCCCACTTGTATACTTCCCGTCCGTTTTGATGCAGCTTGCCGTCCTCTGCAAGTTCAAGGCCATTAAGCTTGCAGCTTACAGCTGTGCGGTATAACGTGCCGCTAAGATCACCATCTGTCACGGAGCTTGCGGCGAGACAAGAAGCTGGAGACTGTGGATCAGACTCTAAGATAACGGCACCTGCACCGTCACCAAATAGGATGCACGTTGAACGATCAGAATAATCAACCGTCTTTGTAAGAACTTCGGTGCCAATAACGATTACTTTTTTGTTCATGCCTGAATCAATAAGTCCTATCGCCATCTGCATTGCACTGACAAAGCCTGCACATGCATTGGATATATCTAACGCTAAGCAATCAGGCAGTTTTAGGCGAGCTTGCACAATTGCGGCTGTACTTGGAAAAAATGTATCTGGCGTCGTAGTGGCCACCAGAATGGCATCGACACCTTGTAGACAGGATGGATAGCGATCAGTCATACGCATAACTGCTTCAAAGGCCAGATCACTGGCATATTGATGTTCAGCAGCTTTTCTTCGTTCCTTCATTCCAGTTCGTTGTACGATCCATTCATCGTTAGTATCTAAAAAAGAGGCAAAGTAGTCATTTGTCAGTACCTCTTCGGGTGTATATGCGGCAAATGCAGTAATGCGTGCTGTCGTATTTAATTGGACTGTAGGCATGCGTTGCCCTCCTTATAGATAATTAAATTATTATTTAGAACTAGATATTAGTACTAGGTACTAAATATAATACAAATCATACCATGACCTGTCAATACAATATGACATGAGCTGTTATACATTACTTGTAAGATGACTAAAGAGAACCCCGTTTAAGTTCGTTCGTATTGCACTTTACCAAACCATGACTACTAAGAAAATTAGCTGCAAAGCAGGGAGTAAGGTATCAGGATAAGTTCGGTACGGAGGACGCACCATACTGAATGTCAACATCACGATCTCATCAAACCACTAACTGCTCATAGGAGGCACGTACATGCAAATGAGAAAAGCTTTGCTCGCGGTGACAGCGGCAGTAGTCATGATGACAGGGTTAACAGGGTGCTTTGGCAACAAGGATATGACGGCAAAGGGCATACGTACCAATTCAGTACGTTATGACGGTCACAATGGAATTAACCCTTATAATGATGCCAATTATAACACCGGGCGTAATAACGTAAACAATGGTTACCGAGGCGGCTACAATACGTATGGAACTGATTATGATATGGGGCGTAATACGTATGATGCCAACAATTACAACCGATACGGGACCAACATGGGGCGTAACTACAACGCCAATGGCAACACCAACGGCAATAGCCACGGTTTTAAACGTATGCAGTCAAGCCAGAAGATTGCCGACAAAATCAATGCTATTCCAGGAGTCAAGACGGCCAACGTGTTTGTAACCGATAACAATGCCTATGTAGCTGTAACAACAGACTCGAATTCGCATATGAATCAAGGAACTAACAAAGTGCATCCTTATAGCTTGGATAAAACGTATACACGCTCTACGAATCATGCCAAGACAGCAATTCTTAACGACGATTTAAAATCAATAATCGGCAAGGAAGTTAAAAAGATGGCGCCTGAATGTAACAACGTATACGTGTCTGCCGACGCTAACTTTGTTGATCGTATGAACCAATACGCCACTTATGCGAAGCAAGGTCATCCGCTCCATGGCTTAAATGTCGAGTTTCAAGAGCTTGTTGGGCGTATATTCCCAACCAACGAAGCACCTAACCATACTCGAAACATGGCTCCAGGTATGAGATAACCACTTTCAATGTAAAATGGGCTCAAACACTCCGTGCCGACAAGCTGCCGCAGCTTGCAAAGCGGGTGCGCGCAGCCCATTTTTTTATTCGATCGCACCAAGTGTAATCGCCCTTCATAGTATAAATTTGACTGTATCCCTTAACCTTGTTAAATTACAAAAACTCGGGCAAGGAGGGGTGACACTTGAAGGGTAGCGATCACAAAAGCAAATTCCTACTGACGAACCGTGAGCGCGAAGTCTTTGAATTGCTTGTTCAGGACAAAACGACCCGTGATATCGCACAACAACTATTCATAAGCGAGAAGACGGTACGAAATCACATATCGAATGTGATGCAGAAATTAAATGTGAAGGGTCGTTCGCAAGCGGTTGTCGAGCTGATCAAGCTTGGGGAGCTGAAAATCTGACATTGCCCATCGCCCTGACCATTTAAACTTCTGGCTCCATGCCGGGAAGCGGTATGGATAGGAGGCTCTTTGATGAGCAGGCTGCTGCAGTATACCACTGACGGCTTGCGTCGGATAGATGAAAGGCGTCCCGCCTGCTTATCTTCGTAATCTCGAAGGTGTAGGGCGAGACGTCTCTATTTTTTGGCACGAATGGACAATCTATAAAAGGCACTCCTGTTATCTGCTCAGCAGACGAAGGAGTGCCTTTTTCTATTTTCTCAATTACATATGAGTACGGCCCTTTGCCCATACTTTTTTAATGTTGAGCTCTGCATCGGTCCAGACAAGGTCTGCTTGTTTACCGACTTCAATGCTGCCGGTCACATCATCAATTCCGATTTGCTTAGCGGGATTGATACTCGCCAGCTTGGACGCTTCTTCGACGGACAAACCGACGTGACGAGTAACAAATTGGATCGCGCCAATCATCGTTAAGGTGCTGCCCGCAAGCGAGCCGCCTTCCGTCAGACGTGCCACACCGTCTATAACCGTTACTGGCAATCCACCAAGGTCGTATTGACCGTTAGGCATGCCGGCTGCTGACATCGCATCCGTGATCAGAATCAGCTTGCCAGCCGCTTTAGAGCGTACTAGCAGCTTGATACACGCCGGATGGACATGATGTCCGTCTGCTATTACTTCCGCTGCAATACGGTCGTCTGTAAGTACGCCGCCAGCGACGCCTGGATTGCGGTGATGAACAGGCGTCATCGCGTTAAAGGTATGAACGGCTTGGTTCAATCCTGCATTTGCTGCTTCTGTTAACTGCTCATACGTAGCATCGGTATGAGCGGCCGCCGCATTGATACCGTGTGCTCGGCACCAGCGAATAGCGTTAAGTGCATTATCGCGCTCAGGAGCAAGGCTTAATTGCTTCATTACGCCTGGATGATGTTCATGCCAGCCTTCCAGCCAGTCAATTTGTGCATCCATCATAAAGGCATCATTTTGGGCACCCTTGTATTTAGGGTTCACAAAGGGGCCTTCCAAATGCAGCCCTGCAAGCTGTGCATATTTTGAGTTGCTTTTCATGTAGGCATCTACAGCATCCACAACTTTGTCCAGCGCTTCGTGTGACTGTGTCATCGACGTCGCCAGCATGGTTGTCGTTCCATGTTCCATATGGAACTTTGTGATCTGGTCGTAGGCTGTGTGAGATGCATCCATAAAGTCAGCACCAAAGCCGCCATGCACGTGCACGTCGATAAAGCCAGGCATAACATAGCCATTATCTGCGTCGATGGCATCGGTCAGCCATGCTTGTTCCACTGGTGTCAGCTGCGACAGGGTACCAATATAGGCAATGCGGCCGTCCTCTACGCGAACGATTCCGTCATGGATAAGACCGTTCAGCGTCACGAGACGTGCATTTTTAAGCGTAAAGGTTGAGTTAGTCATTGAACTTTTGTGCCGCCTCCTTGTCGAGCAATACGACAACATTTGGATGAGTTTGCAGCAGGGAAGCCGGAACTTCCGTTGTTATTGGACCAGTAAGGGCGCGGTGGATAATATCTGCTTTCTCCGCACCACGGCCGATCAGCAGAATCATTTTTGCTTTTAAAATGGAACCGACTCCCATGGTTACGGCTTGCGTAGGCACTTGATCAATCGAATCAAAAAATCGAGCGTTGGCTTGACGCGTTTCTTCTTTTAATTGCACGACATGAGTACCACCATGCAATTGCTGATCAGGCTCATTAAAGCCGATATGCCCATTATGGCCAATGCCAAGGAATTGGATATCAATAGATGCTTGGGCAAGTGCTGCATCGTACTGTTTGCATTCTGCTTTAAGGTCAACTGCATTGCCATCAGGCACACGAGTATTAGTTTTGTTAATGTCGACATGGTTAAACAACTGCGTGTTCATGAAGGAGCGGTACGTTTCCGGGTGTCCTTCTGGCAAACCTACATACTCGTCCAAGTTATACGATTGTACATTTTTAAAGCTGACATATCCTTTTTCATAAAGACGAATCAGTTCTTGGTAAATACCGATGGGGGAACTGCCTGTAGCAAGACCAAGCACTGCATTGGGCTTAGTTTGAATCAGACTTGCAACGATGCCAGCACCAATCTGGTTTAGTTCTTCGTTGGTATTAAATGTCATAATGTTCATTTGTATATTACCTCCCTTTATCTTTACGGTACTTTCGTACCATGCGATACGATTGTTCGAGCTTCGGAATATGTTCGTCAAACTGCTCGCTGACCATGCCGGCAAAAATAATATCAATAACATGCAGCTGTGCAATTCGTGATGCCATATCCCCGCGACGCATGCCTTCTTCTAAGGAAGAGGCAAATAAGTTAATGTCGGCTAAGTTAGCGAGACGGTTATTACCGACCTTAGACAGCGAAATCGTAGTAGCTCCGCGCTCCTTGGCACACTGCAAGGAATCAATCGTCTCGGGTGTTTCACCCGAATACGATATGGCGATAGCAACATCATCAGTGCCCAGATTGGCGGCCGATGTGATCTGCATATGAGGATCAGCAAAGGCGGTAGCACGCTTACCAATACGTACGAGCTTCTGATAGAAGTCCATTGCAACGATGCCTGATGTGGCAACGCCGTATAAATCGATGTGCCGAGCGCGTTGGAGCGCAGCAATCGTACGTTCTAGCGCATGAATGTCCAACAATCTTGTCGTATCTGAGATAGAACGGAGATGATTGGATTCAATTGCGGTAACGATATCCGCCAGTTTGTTGCCTGCGATAATATCTTGATAAGTCAAGGGTGTAGTCTGCTGGGCCAAGTCTGCGGCCAACTTCGTCTTAAAGTCAGGATATCCGCGAAAATGAAGCGATTTGCAAAATCGAGTCACCGTGGCCGCGGAAGTACTGGACTGCTCGGCCAACTCCGTAATGCCCATTGTCACCACATTACCCGGAAATTGAAGCATATAGTCAGCAAGCTTGCGCTCCTGCTGATGAAAATGGTCTAACTGCTGCCGGATGGCATGGAGAATACTCGACAATGTAAATCATCTCACTTCATGTAATCGTAATGCTTGGGTGTTAATACAAGCTGTCGTGCATTCATCATGTAGGGATTGTGTAATGGTTAATTGCCATGAAAAAAATTTTAATTATTTAATCCTTTGTCATGAAAAAAATTTTAGTGGATATCCCTATCATAGCGAAGAAAATAGGTGCATGCAAGTGAATTCCATCATTGTTTCATAACCGTCAAATATAGGGTACCCGTTCATAGGAACTTCACCATATAAAGGTTGTGATAGATTGGTTTTTGTAAGTTTACTTTTACATATCCTCACAATTGTGAGAAGGATGCACGCCCATACAAACAGCTTGCGCATACAAGTAAAAACAGTCATGGGCTGCTTCTCTGCATCCCATTTTTCCTAGACTTTACTGGCCATCTTGAAATTGACGCTGCTCACGGAATTGCTTGGGAGATAGGCCTAGTCGATTGCGGAATGTCCGGTGGAAATAGGAATAGCTCTGAAACCCGCACATCTCGGCTATTTGTTCTAACGACATGTAGCCATGCAAAATACGTTCACACGCCATACTTATCCGCACTTCAATTGCGTAGTCCATAATAGATTGTTGGAAGACGTCCTTGAATAAATGAGAAGCGCGTGATGCACTAACCTGAACAGACTCGGCGACATCTTGTATGCTGAAGCTTTCCGTTGCGTTGATCTCAATATATTGCTTCATGCGATGTGCAAGTTGTGTGGTCCGATCGTCAAGGCTATTCATATGCGGGTGCTGTAAGGCACGCTCGAACATAAGAAATAGTACAAATGTCAAATGTCTGACAATATCGTTCATGTGATTTTCTGGCAGGCGCTGCTCCTGCATAATCTCACGCCATATGGCTAGCATTCGATCATCAATTGCGTGATTGGATAACCAAGGAGGTTGATGGTCCAACCACCATTTCTCTATCCAAGGTCCATTAACCATCATATAGTAATCGAGGCTGTGCACCTTCGTCATGGTCTCCATGGTTTCGGGATCTTTGTATCCGATTTTGAGGTCATAGTGCTGCTTGGGGCCAAGCATAATCATCTGTCCGGGCAATATCGGGACATACTGATCATGTGTTCGAATATGAGCGCTTCCCTCAAGCTGAATACGAATAATGTAATGTTTCAGCGATGGAATAACAAGGCTAAGCGGTTTACGATGACGGGCGTATCCAGCATGCAGAATGGGGAATTGCTGCTCCATTTGATTATGTGCATTTTTGCTCAAAGTCAGCAGCTCCTTTTTACAATAGGTTAAGCTGGATTATATCATAAACAGCAGAATTGTTCATGTTAGTGCGATATACTTCATTCCCATATGCCTACAGGTATGACACAATGAAACCGTTCTATTGAAAACCTTTTCAAAGCATGGTTATGGAATGACCAACACAAATACATTGAGTATCGAGGTGGACATTATGCGTATTGGTTTGCAATTGTATACAGTCCGTGATGAGACAGAGCGCGATTTTGTTGGCACGTTGGAACGTATTGCAGATATGGGCTATGAAGGTGTAGAACTGGCGGGTTACGGTGGTTTATCGCCTGACGAAATGAAAAATACATTATCACGCTTGGGCTTGGCAGCTGTAGGCAGCCATATTAGCTTGGAGCAGCTTACTGATAATTTAGATGAGCATATTAAGATGAACCTGGCGATTGGCAGTTCCTATCTGATTTGTCCTTGGCTGCCGAAGGAACAATATGATTCTTTGGAAGCATTGGATGTTACGATGGGCAAACTGAAGCAAGCAGCGGAGCGGCTTCAGTCATACGGATTGCGTCTCGGTTACCACAACCATGACTTTGAGTTTACGACAATGGTGGAAGGGAAGACGGTATTTGAGCGTATTTTTGATGCGCTGCCAGCTTCACTATTAATACAAGAACTTGACGTGTGCTGGGTGCAATATAGCGGGAATAAACCAGTAGAGTGGATGGAGAAATATGCCGAGCGTCTGCCGCTCGTTCACTTTAAAGATTTGGCGCGCACGCCTGAAGGTGCTCCGATTACGGTTGAGCTTGGCAAAGGGGAGCTTGATCTTACGGCAATTGCTAAGGCGGCCAGTAATATAGGTGCTGAATGGTTAATCGTGGAGCAAGACGTCACGCAGCGCGGCTCATTGGAAAGCGTAGAAGCAAGCTTGGGCTGGATTACCGCTAACTTGAAAGGCTTGAATTAGCTTTAACCAACAATTCTGAATAAATATGAAGCCGTAAATGATGAGGAGGAATTTATTATGACTAAAGTATATCGCATCGCAATTATTGGCTGTGGCGGCATTGCTAACGGCAAACATATGCCATCGCTGGCAAAGCAGTCGAATGCTGAAATGGTTGCCTTTTGCGACGTTGTGGAAGAGCGCGCTGTTGAGGCAAAGGCGAAGTACGGCAAAGAAGACGCTAAAGTATACACCGATTATCAGGAAGTGCTAGCGGACAAGTCGATTGATATCGTTCATGTTTGTACGCCAAATGACTCCCATGCGGAAATTACAATCGCTGCATTGGAAAGCGACAAGCACGTCATGTGTGAGAAGCCTATGGCCAAAACATCAGAAGACGCCCGCCGAATGGTAGAAGCAGCAGAACGTACAGGAAAGAAGCTGACGATTGGTTATAACAACCGTTTCCGTGCAGATAGTCAATACTTGAAAAAAGTATGTGAGGACGGAACTTTAGGTGAGGTTTATTATGCGAAGGCGCATGCAATTCGCCGACGTGCTGTTCCAACTTGGGGCGTGTTCCTTGACGAAGAGAAGCAAGGCGGAGGTCCGCTTATCGATATTGGCACACACGCCCTCGACCTGACGCTATGGATGATGGACAATTATGAGCCGAAGGTTGTGCTAGGCACTTCATATCATAAGTTGGGCCAGAAGGAGAACGCAGCTAACGCATGGGGGCCATGGGACCCGCAAAAGTTTACAGTTGAAGATTCTGCCTTTGGTATGATTGTGATGAAAAATGGTGCGACGATAGTGCTTGAATCCAGTTGGGCGTTAAATACAACACAAGTAGGAGAAGCCAAGTGTACGCTGAGCGGTACAGAAGGCGGGGCAGATATGTGGGATGGCCTTTCCATTAACGGGGAGAAGCACAGTCGTCTTTATGAGCAGAAGATTGAATTGAATTCCGGCGGTGTTGCTTTCTATGACGGCGAGACGGAGAAAGATACGGATTTGGAAATGCGTTTGTGGCTGGAAGCCATTGATCAAGATAAAGACCCTGTAGTGACGCCTAAGCAGGCATGTGTTGTATCCGAGCTGTTGGAGGCCATTTATGAGTCGGCTCGTACAGGCAAAGCCGTTTATTTTGAATAAAAGGTTTATAAAATGCACAGTTCTTCAAGTAATAGATAAGTTGTGAGCAAACTCTAAATCTGCAATTGTAAGGAGGATGTAAAATGAAATTAGGTGTATTTTTAGTTCTATATGGACAATTATCGCTTGAAGAAGCATTGGATACAGTAGCAGCAAAAGGGATTGAAGCTGTTGAGATCGGTACAGGCGGCTATCCAGGTAACAAACATTGCAATCCGCACGAGTTGTTGGCGGATGCTGCAAAGCTGGAAGCTTTCCGTACAGCAGTTGACTCTCGCGGGCTGACTATTAGTGCGCTCAGCTGCCATGGCAACCCGCTTCACCCGCAGAAAGATATTGCTAAGTCGTTCCATGATGATTTTATGGCAACGCTTGACTTGGCAGCCAAGCTGGGTGTGTCAGTCGTAAATGGCTTCTCCGGCTGTCCTGGCGATCATGAGGATGCAAAGTATCCAAACTGGCCAGTTGCGCCTTGGCCAAATGATTTTAAGGAAGTGCTTGATTGGCAGTGGTCCGAGAAAGTGATTCCTTATTGGAAGGAAGTTGGACAGTATGCCGCAGAGCGGGGCATTAAGATTGGCCTCGAATTGCATGGGGGCTTCTCTGTCCATTCCCCAGGAACGCTTCTGCGCTTGCGTGAAGCAGTGGGTGACGTTATTGGGGCCAATCTGGACCCGAGCCACATGTGGTGGCAAGGGATTGATCCGGTGCAGGCGATTCGTATTCTGGGGCGTGAGCAGGCGATCCATCACTTCCATGCGAAGGATACTACGATTGATCCGGTTAACGTAAACATGCATGGGATTACGGACATGCAGCCGTATACCAACATGCTGGATCGCGCATGGCAGTTCCGTACGGTAGGCTACGGTCATGATGCCAAGACGTGGGCGGATATTATTAGTGCGCTTCGTTTAGTTGGTTATGACTATGTTGTTAGCATTGAGCATGAGGACGGGCTTATGTCGATTGATGAAGGATTTACGAAGGCGGTTCAAGCTTTGCAGCCGATCTTGATGAAAGAGCCGTTAGGCGAGATGTGGTGGGTGTAAGCAGCTTTATTGTTGTTCAACCTGCGTACTTGGCAACGGGGCGGCAGCTTGATGTGCGCTGCCCCAACTCCCTGATAGTTAATTGGATTAACAAACCTAAGTCGACATAATTGGAAATGTACATTGGACACTAAAGGAGAGAAGACATCATGACACAACCATTGACTGTAACCGTGTGGAACGAATATCGCCACGAGCACCGCAACCCGACAGTTGCCAACATTTATCCTAAAGGCATTCACGGTGCAATTGGCGAGCCGCTTGAAGCGAACTATCGCGTTCAGTATGCTACGTTGGACATGCCTGAGCATGGACTATCTGAACAGGTGCTAAATGATACGGACGTGCTGATCTGGTGGGGCCATATGGCACACGGTGAAGTGAGCGACGAGGTAGTCGAGCGTGTATATAACCGTGTTATGCACGGTATGGGCTTAATCGTACTGCACTCAGGTCATTTCTCGAAAATATTCAAAAAGCTAATGGGTACTTCATGCGATTTGAAATGGCGTGAAGCTAATGATAAGGAGCGTCTGTGGGTTGTAGCTCCGGGTCATCCGATCGTTGAGGGAATCGGCGAGTACTTCGAGCTTCCAGAAGAAGAAATGTACGGGGAGCATTTTGATATTCCACAGCCAGATGAACTGGTGCTTGTAAGCTGGTTTACTGGTGGAGAGGTGTTCCGAAGCGGCTGCTGCTACAAGCGGGGGATGGGTAAAGTATTCTACTTCCGTCCAGGACACGAAACGTATCCTACTTACTACAATGAGAACGTACAGCGCATCATCCGCAATGCGGTTGAATGGACGAAGCCATCTACGCGTCCTTATCCGTCTTATGGCAATGCACAGCCAATTGAGCCGTTGAACTAAACGGTCTATAATTAAGAATATAACGTACGGCTCACATGTGAATAACATAGTTGAGCCGTCTTTACTATGAAGAGACGGGAAGTGACCTGACGATGACAGAACAACTTACAGTGAAGCCACTTCGTGTGGGGGTCGTATCTACAGGCGGTATATTTCGCGGCGCTCATATGCCAGCATTTGTTGCTAATCCTTATACAGAGATCGTAGCTGTATGTGATCCGCATAAACCATCTGCGTGCGAGGTGGCAGATGAACTAGGCCAAGTTCGTGTGTACACGGAGTGGCAGGAAATGTTGGAACGTGAGGATTTGGATATTATTGATATATGTTCACCGAACTATTTGCATGCGACGGTAGCGATTGCTGCATTGGAGCATGACTTCCATGTGTTTTGTGAGAAGCCTGATGCCATTTCGCCAGAAGAAGCGATAAAGATGCAGGAAGCGGCGGAACGTTCAGGCAAGGTGCTTATGGTTATGCGCAACAATCGCTTTCGGCCGCGTTCCCGTTTTTTGAAGCAGTGGATCAATGACGGTGGTGCAGGTGAGCTTTATACAGGGCGCTGCGGTTGGCTGCGGCGCAAGGGCATTCCGGGCAAAGGCGGTTGGTTTACGACAAAGTCGATGTCTGGCGGCGGCCCGCTAATTGACCTTGGCGTGCATATGATTGACTTGGCCGTATGGTTGATGGGCAATCCGAAGCCGGTTTCTGTAACTGGAGCGACATACAGCCACTTCGGTCAAGCACACATCAAAGGTGAGACCCGTGTAGTCGAAGGCAACACGTATGATGTGGAGGACCTGGCTACGGGCTTTATTCGCTTTGATAATGGTGCTACGCTGCAGGTAGAGGTAAGCTGGGCCTCTCATATTGAGCAGGACGAGCTGTTCGTGGAGATGCGTGGGACCAAGGCTGGCTTCAGTTTGAAGAACGAGGAGTTCAAGCTGTTTACGGATATGGCGGGGGAACCGCTGAATCAAATGCCGCAAGTTCCGATGGGCGGTTGGGGACATCAAGAGAACGTGAATCATTTTGTAGATGTCGTCCGCGGCGTGGTAGAGCCGGACTTTACGCCGGATCAGGGCATCGATATGATTCGAATTCTCGATGCGATGTATCGCTCTGCCAAGGAAGGGCGCGAGATTCGACTGGATGTGGATACGCTAGGCGCTGATTTAGCATAAATAAAACATATTAACATCAACTAGGGAGAAGCCTTGCGGTATTTGCAAGGCTTCTTTTTTCGTAGAACGTCTGTGACTTCTATTCCTATATAAGCACAAACTTGATTTATTTCTTAAAAGAACAGAATGTTCAACGATCATTCAACGACTGTGCAGAGATGGCTCAATGGATCTACAATATAAAAGGAACGTATGTTCGTATTTTATTAATAGACCTATCATCAAGCGTTAGGTCTATAACATGATAAATTGGTATTAGGAAAATCAAACGTAAACGACACACCGGTTCCACAATGGAACGATTGCGCTTAAGCGCTTATGATGCGTGTGCTTCGGATTAGGTTTGATTTTTTTGTTTCAAAAGCGAGTTTAGCAGCGGGGGTGAATCTTTTAACACGATGTGGGAGCGAAGTTATCAAGCTTTACAAGTGAAGTTGGCTGCCTTATTCCCAGAAGTTTCTGCATGGTATGTGGGAAGCTGTCCTGAATCACCTGCACGTCCTGCCATATGGGTGCAGCTTATGCAAGCAGAAGATGAGAGAACAGGAGCTTGGACCTTATCATCTGCTGCATCATGGCAAATTATTTATGTGCCTGCTGTTGTAAACGGATTGCCGGACGGTATGGCACAGCTGCGGGCAGCAGAGTTGATTCGCAGCGATCTGTCCAGACATAGGCAGCTGAGTGGGATGGAAGGAGACGTGTTTGACCTCGTCTCGGTCAAGGGCGGGACCCGGTCACACGATACTTTTGTCCGGGTAACGTTAGCTGCGGAAGAGGAATTGCCGCAGGAGCTATACGATCAGGTAAAGCGGGTATCTGTACATTATGAGGAGGAATAATCGATGGGATTGCCTAGTGTAACGATTGAATTTAAGCAGAAAGCTTCTGGAGCAGTGACGCAGGGAGCGGCTGGGACGTTGGCGCTTGTACTAAAGGATGCCAGTGTCACGGAAGCAAAGGAGTATAAAGTGTTTGGCATCGAAGAGATTCCAGCGGGGTTAAGTGCGGATAACCGAGCCTATGTAGAACAGGGACTTATGGGGCTGCCAAAGGAAGTGAAGCTTGTTGTTATTCCAGCCGCAGCGACTGACTACAATAAAGCATTGGATCTGCTGGAAACGTTGAAATTCAACGTAGTCGCTTTTCCTGGTGTGGCGGAAGCCGATGTGACGGCACTATCCACATGGTCCAAATCAATGTTTGCCAATAAGGAGCGCCGTATTCTGACCGTACTGCCAAATGCAGCCGCGGATCACCCGGCAGTTGTAAACCTGGCAACGGATCATATTGAAGTTGGTACAAAGAAGTATACGGCAAGCCAGTATACGGCCCGCATTGCAGGCTTGATCGCGGGGCTGCCGCTGACCGTTGCACCAACCTTCCAAGTGCTGAACGAAGTGACCAACGTACCAAAGTTGACGAAGGCGGAAGCTGACGCAGCAGTTAATGCGGGTAAGCTCGTTCTTTACCATGACGGCGAGAAAGTGAAGATTGCGCGCGGCGTAACTTCGTTCCAGACGGTGACCGAGGCCATGGGGCCGGACTGGAAGAAAATTAAGGTGGTGCGTGTATTAAATAAGACCTATCACGATATAAAAGACACGATTGAGGATCTCTATATCGGCAAAGTACAAAATTCATACATGAATAAGCTGCTGCTGATTTCCGCTATTAATGCCTATTACGAGGTATTGGAGCAAGAGGGAGTACTTGATGTGGGCAAAAATATAGTCTCTATCGACATGGCCGCACAGCGTACTTACTTGAAATCACTGTTAGGGGCAGAAGAAGTAGCCAAAATGAAGGAGCAGGACATTAAAGAAGCAAATACGCATGATCAAGTGTTCCTCACTGCAACTCAGCGTCCGCTTGATGCGATTGAAGATGTGAAGCTTGCCGTTTATTTGTAGGAGAAAGCTACTTTTAGTGCTGTGTATAGTAGCATGCTTGTAATCAAAATGGATATGGCAACTGCTGTGGGCAGCGGAGTCATGTGAAAATAAGGGAGGAAGCTAATATGGCAACTGCATTTCATGGAGAAAAAGTAATGTCCGGTACGTTCGGGGAGGTATGGCTGGATGGAAAATTAGTGGCTGAAGCACTTTCGATGGAAGCCAAAATTGAGATTGAAAAGGAAGACGTTCCGTTGGCAGGCAAGTTTGCAACAGATTCTAAATTTATGGGCTACAAGGGTTCAGGCACCTTGAAAATGCACAAAGCGAATTCTCGTATGATTAATCTACTGAGCGAGCAGATCAAGAAAGGGATTAATCCACGGTTTATGATTATGTCCAAATTAAAAGATCCCTCCGCCGACGGTGGTGAAGTCATCACAATTAAAGATGCCTGCTTTAATGACTTAAGCCTGGTGAACTGGGAACTGAAGAAAAAAGGCGAGATCGAAGCTCCTTTTACGTTTACGGATTGGACGGTACAGGATTCAGTGAAAGCGGACTAATTGGAGATTTATCAAGCAAGACACAGGCGGTGTACAAAGTATGCCGTCTTATTACAATTCAAATGAAAAAAGGAGCTTGATTATGGGAAAATCAACGTTTGACTTATTGTTGGGAATGGGAAATGGAAAACTGCAGCGGCCTTTTAAAGAAGTGGAGCTAAAGCGCCTAAGTCAATCAGCAGGCGAGCCGGTTGTGTTTAAGTGCCAGGCCTTAACAATGGACGAGTTTGAGGAGATTCAGGAAATCTCGATGTCGATTAGTAAAAAGGGTGAATTGGAAAACTTTAGCGCCAGTCGGGTGCAGTTGTTTACGGTTCTGCAAGGTGTCGTAGAACCGAACCTGAAGGAACCTCAGCTTCTGGAAGCATTCGGGGTATCCACGCCGAAGCAATTGCTTGAATCCTCCAAGCTGCTCCTGCCTGGTGAAATTACTCAAATTTATAACATGATTTCTTCCTTATCTGGCTTTGGTGAGGGCTCCATGGAAGAGTTAAAAAACGACTAAGGTCGGATGGCTATGGCGAGATGCTCTATTATTATTGGAGCCGCAAAGGCATCCGGCCTTCTATAATTCAATCGATGCCTGCCGGAGAACGACATCTGATCCGAGCTTTCTATGAGATGGAGCAGGAAGATCGGGAGAAGATGGCTAAAACGGGGCAGGTGTGGATTACGATGCCTGCTTTATAAGGGGGTGAATATAGGTGAGTGTCAGAAAAACAAAGCAATTCAGCAAGGATACGGCGAAGCAGTACCAAGATCTGTCAGCTTCCATGATCGAATCGTTCGAGCGGGCTAGTAAACAAATTCTCTCGACCCAAAGATCAATGACAGCAGAGCTTAAAAAAATGCAAGGCAAAGAAGAAGAGGCGAAAAAACCGTTTGAAGTTTTAAAAGAAGCGGGTGTTTCGGCAATGAATGCCATATCCCAAAAAGCGACGCTTGTGACGAAAAATTTGCAGCAGATTTCGAAAATGGATATGGATGCTCCACCTCTTGTGCAAAATCTATTTTATAGTTTTATGGGGTTAGAGAAAGAAATGAATCCTATACTTCAGGACTTTAAAACTAGCTTTCAAGGGGTATTCGGATTTTTGAAAATCAGCTCTGCGAGAGCAGCTTTTCGAATGATTCAATCGTTCCAGTCGGTAAAAGAACATTTAGACCTTCAGATGGATGCGAAGAAAATTTATTTTAAAGCGGTAATTGCTCCTTTCTTTGTGCAAACTGCCAAAATATCTAAAGCAATTGCTCAAATTTCGGTAAAGCCGATCACGATATTTTTTAAAGCAGTGGACCTTACTGCGTCTGCTATCGCTAGCATTAGCAAAGGCATTCACTCCCTCTTAAAAAATATTAAGTTTGACAAGATGCTGACAGACGGGATTGGCTTTGCCCTGAACAGTGCTTTTGACTGGGAAAGGCAAGGGATGTCCATAAATCACATCATGGCATCGAGTCAGCCGGGGAAATCAGCTGGAACCGTTCAGAATGAAGCTGACGATTATCTTAGAATGCTTGATAGCAATATATCTAATTCTCCGTTTGACCCTGACGACATGTTGAAGGCAGGAGCTTCTGCTTTAAAAATGTCAGCTGGAGATTCGACTCAAGCGATGACGATGCTTAATTTGGCCAAAGATATGGTAGCCGTTAATCCGGCCAAGTCACTAGAGGACGCACTAGGTGCGCTTAATGAATTAAAGATCGGCAAATCGGGCATGAAAGTCGCTTACGATATAAAAGACTATGGCTTTGAAGTTGATCCGAATCAGCTTGCTGGCGCAAATGGGGATTGGAGCAAAATAAAAGGGCAGCAGGGGATTGGATTGACCGAAATGTTTAGCGGCGGTTCTGACAAACTAGGGGCAACGGCTGGCGGGATGGTCACGGTCATTAAAAATAAGTTCAAGTCGGGCTTAGCCGGCATGGGAAATGAATTTATTAAAAATTTAGCTCCTGAACTGAAGAAACTAACACCGTTCATGGGGAATATGGTTGACTTCATGACCAATTTTGGCACAACTGCGGCAAAAGCCATTCCCGTTGTCATTTCACATCTGAAACGTTTTATCGATTGGATTACGCCGTTAATCCAGCCAGTGATCGCCATTATCCAGCAGGTCGTGGAACAAGCGGTACAATTTATTACCCCATTGCTGCCACCGATTATGACCTTGTTCCAAAGCGTGTTTGGATGGATTCAGGAAAATATGCCTATCTTTCAAGAAGCGATTGGTGCGGTATTTGATTTTCTACAACCGGTCATCTATACGGTATTGGATACGTTTAATTCCTTATGGCAAACGTGGCAGGAAGCTTGGCCGATTATTCAAGATATTTTATCTACGGCGTGGGGAATCTTTGAGCCGATCTTTAATGGGATTGTCGATGTGTTTAGACTCGTCGTATTTGTTTTTAACCAAAGCTTCCGACCGATGCTTGAAACCTTGTGGACGCTATTAGAGCCTATCATGGATGGGATTTCAAAGATTGTGAACTGGGTTGGCGACAAGTTTGGCAATCTGATTGATTGGATGATTGGTGGGGAGCCTCCCGATTCTCCTGGTAATCCAGCCAAACCCCATGCGGCAGGCCTACGTACGGTTCCGCGGGACAACTATCCCGCACTGCTGCATAAGAACGAGGCGGTGCTGACTGCACAAGAGGCAAATCAATATCGGAACGGTCGCGGCGGCAGTCATGGCATTACGATTAATTTGAACCATCCGGTAGCACGCGATGAGGCGGACTTTGCTAAGTGGGCTCAAGTGCTACGTGCTGAATTGGAAGGTGCAGTTATTAACATGGTCTAAAAGAGGTGAGATAACATGATCCAATTTTGGCTGTCATTTCAGAACGGAGCCGAGCATCTTAGGCTCCCGGTTCCGCCGCAGACATTTGAAATGCAAACAGGTGCCACCTTAACTGCTGTCAATATTCACAGTTTGGGCGAAGCCAACGTAATTGGCAGGAGGCGATTAAAAGCGATATCACTTAGTTCGTATTTTCCAATCGTCAATGATGGCCTATGTCAGTACAGCAGCTTTCCCACACCACAGAGATGTGTACGGATGATTGAGAAATGGCGCGACAGCGGCAAGCCAATACGTTTGATCATTCAAGGACAGGGATTAAACATTAATGAAGCGATGGCGATTGAGAATTTTAACTATTCACAGAAGCATGGTCCGGAAGATGTCCAATTTACACTAGATCTGAAAGAATACCGCTTCTTAACGACTGTGAGTGCTGTGCCGGCTCAAAAAGGGCAAGTAAAGAAGCAAGGCCAGACTCGTCCGAACGAGAAACAGATCCCACTTAAATATAGAGTCATGCCGGGAGATACTTGGTTCTGGATTGCTCGAAAAGTATGGGGCAGCGGTGCGAAGGCGAAGTTTCTTCAGGAGCTGAATGAGAAGAAGGGGATAGGAAAGAAGACGAATACGACGGTGCTGGATGACGTTTGGCTAACCACTCATGAGTGGAGAGAGATTTATTTGAAATAAAGGGGGGTGAATAGATGAAGCTTATCCATACCTCTCGCGATGGAAACAGGACGAATATAACGGAGCTCATTACCCGCATGACTTGGAGCGGTACCTTGAGTGAAGCAGCACGCAAGCTGGAATGGTCTGTTCTAGTATCCGATCACGATTATTATATCGCTAATACTCCGATCGATCTCGGCGAAATGGTGACACTCTACGCGGAGGACGACAGTGAGCTGTTTCGGGGCTACGTCTTTCGCAAGGGCAAGTCGCTTACGGGGACTGAGATTTCTTATAATGCCTACGATGGCCTAATCTACTTGTTAAAATCAACGATTTCAATGAAGTTCGAGAAGCTGACAGCAGGCAGCATTGTGAAGCTAATCTGTAAAGAATTAAATCTACAGGTTGGTGTCTTGCCGGAATCGGATTTCCCAATTAGCTTTGTGCATATGGGAAAAAGTGCTTATGAGGCTATTATGGTAGCCTATACGCAGCTATCGAAGAAGACAGGCAAGCTCTATATCCCCCGCATGCAAGAGGGGAAGGTAGTAGTTGTAACTTCAGGAGATGTGATTGCAGACAGGCTTATGTCCTCTGCATCTAATCTGCTAGAAGCCCAATATGATGAAGATATCGAAAGTATGATTAACTCGGTCCGAGTGACGGATCAGAACGGTACGTTAATCAAGCAGATTGTACAAGAAGATTGGATACAAAAATATGGGAAGCTGCAGGCAACCGTGCAGCAAGAAGAACAGAAAGATAATCTCACATTGGCAAAAGAACATCAGAATGGCATACAGAGGACAGCCTCCGCGCAAGTATTGGGCGGACACGATGCACTGGACATGATCACGGGACACATGGTCATGATGAACCATGGCATCTTGGGGAGGACTGGCCTCTTTTTTGTGAGCGGTGATACACACACCTTTGAAAGTGGGCAGCATCTCATTCAACTGGAGCTGCAATTTAATAAGATGATGGACGAACGTACAGCGGAATAAGGAGGTGGCATATGTCGCAATGGTCCTGGTTCGTCGATTACATTCGGGAGCAGGGGGCGAAGTACAATCCGCCTTATATGATGGTGGGTGAAGTATTGGAACCTTCGCCCAAGCTGCAGATTCGAGTGGAGGGAATTGTGCTTGGCACGGAGGATCTGTGGGTGGCCGAATCGCTCTTGGATCGGAATATTCCAGCAGGTGCGCAGGTAGCTATTATGCCCATGAAGGATTCGCAGCGATTTATCGTACTAGGTAAGGTGGTGAGGCCGTAATGGGTTCCATATTTCCGTTTATTGATGGAGAACAGAGGCTAGATGGTAATGAAAATACAGAACTGCCTTTGTTCCAAGAATATGCTTGGAACTATGAGCTTAACGACTTTGTGATGCATAACGGTGAACCGCTGCTGCTGGCAGGTAATGATGCATTGCGAGTATGGATTTATAAAACGTTAAAGACGGATCGTTATCGATATCCGGCATACAGTTGGAATTATGGCAGTGAATTTGAGGCGCTTATCGGCAGTGCATTTACATCCGTAATTCAACGGAGCGAAGCCGAACGTTATATTCGCGAGGCGCTGCTCGTGAATCCATATATCGTAAGCATTGAGCAGCCAGATGTGCTGCTTGCTGGCGATGAGCTGCGGATTAACGTAACCGTCCATACCATCTATGGGGAGGTGAATGTTGATGTATGAACATAAGACGTGGGAGCAGTTGATGGATGACCTATTAACAGCAGTTCATTTGCCGCAGGTAGCTAAACGTGAGGGTACATTTGTGTATGACGTGTTATCCCCAGCAGCGCTTCAATTGGAACAAGTTTATATGCAGTTGAATCGTGTATTACAGATTGGATTTGCGGAGACGAGTTATGGCCGTTACCTCGACATGCGTGCAGACGAGCATGGCTTAAAGCGCAAGACCTCAGAGGCTGCGCAAGGGTTTGTCACATTTAAGGGCAAGGCGGGGGCAGCAGTTCCTAAAGGCGTAATAGTGGCCACGGCGGATGGCACGATGTACCGCACGCAGGCCGCTGCGATTGTATCCGATACAGGAGTTGTATCGGCAGCCGTTAAGGCACTAGAAGCCGGATCTTCCGGTAATGTACCTGCGGCTATTATTAATACAATTATTACGGAACTGCCAGGCGTCCAGTCGGTGTTTAATGCTGCGCCGACCCTAGGGGGATATGATGGGGAACCAGATAGTGAACTGCTGCAGCGTCTGCTTGCTAAAGTGCGCAATCCGGCAACAAGCGGCAATGCGGATCATTATTTACAATGGGCGCTAGAGGTTCCAGGTATTGGAGACGCCAAGGTATTCCCGATCTGGCAAGGGCCTGGAACGGTGAAGATCGTAGCGCTGGGCAGTGATAAGCAGGCTCCTGGCATAGAGGTGATTGCAGAGGTGCGTCGGCACATCGAGACGATGAGACCGATTGGCGCCGATGTTACCGTTGCAGGGGCAATAGAAGTGCCTGTTCATGTAGAGGTTCAAATCTCTCTGACGCCTGAAGCTGGAAGCTTGGACCAAGTACGGGCCCAGATTGAGCAGGGGATTAAGGAATACTTGCATAAGCTGGCATTTAAAGACCGTGTCGTAAGAATTGCTCGGATTGCCAATGTGCTGCTGGATACCCCTGCTGTGTTGGATTATGACCAATTAATGATGAATGACGGTAACCACAATCTTGTACTGCAGGAAGATCAGGTAGCCGTACTGGGGACGGTGAAGTTGTTATGAGCAGTGGACGAGTAACAAGTCTTGTCTCAAGTCCAGAATCATTAGGGGACAAGCGCAGCATTATTTTAGAACAAATGCGACAATCTGTCCCTGAGTTCCTGTTGGAATCGCCGTTGTACAGTCAACTGCTGAAAGCAGAGGCAGAGCGCTTCGGGAAATTGAACTACGACATAGAAGAACTGCTGCGCCAATTTTATGTGGATACCGCTACTTATGGTCTGGACTTGTGGGAACGATTCTGCGGTATCCCGGCAAGTACTGTCAAACCGATCGACCAGCGGCGTGCAGTCATCAAGTCGAAGCTGCGGGGGATCGGTACAGTCACAGCAGGCGTGATCAAAAATGTAGCAGAATCCTATTCAAACGGCGAAGTAAGCATTCGTGAGTTGGCTGCCGAGTACAAACTGGTCGTTACTTTTATTGGAAAAATGGGGATTCCGCCTAATCTGGCGGATTTACAGGCAAGTCTGCGGGCACTCATTCCTGCGCATTTGGACATCGAATATGAGTTTACTTATTTAACATGGGGAAACTTGGATCAAATGCAATTAAATTGGAACGATTTCGACGATCTTCAACTGGATTGGGAGCAGGCCGAAGTGCTGGATCATCGTCAGTCTATAGTTAGATCCAGTGTGGGGTTGACGATGGGTGAACCTTGATGCAGGTGATAAATCTGTTGGTTAAGGCGCTTTAGGTTACTCTAACGAGAGTATCAGACCAGAACAGGGACAAATAGGTACGAGATTGGCACTGGTCATCTCGTGCTGATCTAGAAGCATGCTGCGTGAGGCGGTCTGAGGTTCTATTAGATATTAGTTTGAAAGATAAGTGAAGGAGGGATAGCGGTGACATTTACATTCCCTGTGGATTCCAACAATAAGGCGGGGGCCGTCAAGTCGCTTGGCACCAACGGATTTACAGTCCCGTCGCAGTCTACCGGATTCGAAGCCAAGGAAGTGAAACGAATAAAGCTGGAAGCACGGGTGAGTACACGATTGACGTTTACGGGGACGTGCGAAGCGTTTGATATCCACAACTTTGGAGTTGGTGATATCTTCGTCAACATCGGTGCCGCTGCAACCGTTGATGGTGCGGATTGCATCATGGTACCGGAAGGTATGGGCTATACATTGAATGTACGTGGTGCGGAGCTGCATGTTATCTCGGAGCGAACACCTAAGATTCAAGTTGTGGGGGTGAGATAGGATGGGCTTGTATCCCTTGCAGGGTGGCACTCCATTGGTGGAAAAGCCGCCTGTGTTGTTGGAGCTGAAGCCGGGCGTTCAGGTGGTGGAGGCGGAGGAAGATTCTTTGTTTAAGCTATCGGGCATTCAAGGCCGGACATTAATTAATTTGTTGGGAAATTCCGGTCGTTTTGAGGGGTTGCAAGATTGGGTGCCCTATTATTCCTCGCTTGTTTCGGTAGAACCGCTGTATAACAACATGGGCCGCAAATCTATCCAATTTCTCTCTAGCAGGAATGATGATGCAATGGGCGTCTACGCGGATATATCTGCTATTGTATTGCCCGGGAAGTATTATATCGCACTTGCTAATGTGAGAAACGGTAATTCATTACATGGTGTGGGAGTTCGTGCTGCTTCAGGAGAATATGTAGCGGAATCAGAGCTTAATAAATCAACAGACTTCCAATTAAAACATGTTGTTTTTAGAACTTCAAGCAAGGAGAATGCCAAAACATTTATATATGCTTATGCACCACATTCATTAAAGGATGAATACGGATTTGTGAATAGCTTCCGACTATTTGAACTATCTGAAATAAATTATAATGCTGTTCGGCATCTCGAGTTAGAACAAGTAGAGTCGGTTTATCCTTATGTGGATGGGATCACTAATGTCATCAATCCCTATGTGTTTGTTAAAGCAAAGAATCTCTGTCCTTCTTTTTACGATTGGGTCCCTAAAAGAGAAGGTATATTTAGAATCGAAAGCCCGTTTGTTTTAAAAAATGTGGCTCCATCAAAAGATATGTGGCATGGAATGCCTAAAATACCTTGTGTTGCAGGACAAGCGTATACGTTTACATGTGAACATGATGGACTGATACAGCTGGCATTCCAGGATGAGAAGGATAAGATTATACACTCATCAGGGTATACAGCCGAGCAAAGCCAGACCCTTATAGCACCACTACATGCAAAATATGTAATAGTTTATATTAGCAATGATAAGAGTGGAAACTTTACGTATAAGAATCCAATGCTCACCTTTGGAACTGTTGCAGCGTCTTTTCAGCCCCCACAATTTAATATGTGGGCAGCAGAGTGTGAACTAGCCTCACATCCTATGGACGGAAGTCATGCTGACATCCTCTACGTAAACAATGAATTTAAACCATGCGTACTGGAAAAATGGAAAAAAATACGGTTAGACGATAAGTTTACGTACTCATTTTATAATTCGTACCCAGGTGGAAAGTGTGTAAGGGTTAATTATTTACTTACAGATGCTGACATCACCACCTTGCCCTTTATAACAAAACATAATGGTACATTGCTAAGAAGCGGAGCACCTTCGGGTAGCGTGGACTGTTATAGTATTAGGGATTGGGGTGAGAAGGCTCCGTTTCTAGGGCTAGGAATAAGCTCAAAAGATAGTGGATGGGGTGACAAATACACACCGTCGGATAGTGATATAAACGCATTTTTCTTAGGGTGGAAGATGTGTGAAGGCAGTTCGGGTAATCCCAATACTTTGTATGATGGAACGGGGACCAAAGCATGGGTTCCGCTTGACGGTATTCACGGAAATACTGGCTCATTTTATTTGGAAAGTACTCCAACACAGCCTGTATCGAAATTTAGTTACACAAGGTTTAGCAGCTGGACACCTTACCAAATGCAGTATTTGAAAATCCTAGCTACTATTGAAGCTGTACAGAATTATGAGACAGGATCAGTCTTGTCTTCGGGAGCTAATCTCATTGAAGTAGGTTCGGGGATCAAACTACGGGAACAGATTACCCCAATGAAAGGGGAATGGAATCAGTATTATGTGCATTCTCGAGGGCTGGGAAATAAAACTGATGATTTGATTGAGAATATCGTAGCTATATATAAAAACCAGATTCAGGACTACTCTTGGAATTTGTATGCTTCGGATGTCAACATTGATTATGGTATTGTAAATGCTTCATGTGCTCAACATCATTTTGATTCATCAGCTATGTATCAAGTAACCTACTTATCGCTGTCACCTGCTCTCCAAGTACCTATATATGGGTCATTGTCAGCTAATATACGAGGTTCTATTTCAGATGTACATGATTGGATGAGTGGGGCTGAACGCAGAATAAATGTATTGGAGAATCAAACATCTACAAAAGGAATATCACAGTGGATAAAAGCTACATTGTTGTCAGGTTGGGTAAATTTTGGCGAGGGTTATTCTGATGCTGCTTATTGTACGGATGATAATGGGATTGTATATTTACGTGGGTTTGTAAAGGGTGGACTAATAGGTACGGAAATATTCATTCTACCAAAAGGATACACTCCAGCTAATAGATTGAACTACTTCCCAGCTAGCAGCAATGGGACTATGCAGAACCTCTCTCGTGTAGAAATTAGTACTGATGGTAAAATGACTTTTGTGCAAGGATATAACGGTTATCTAGGGCTTGATGGTATTTCATTTTTAGCTAAACAGTAAGGAGGTTGAGTATGGTTCATAAATTACCGAACGGTTTGAATAAATTTGATTCCAATGACTATGTTCGTAGGGAACATTTTAATGAGCAGTGGGAGACAATTGATAGTGCGATTGGTACCCTTCGTGCAGTGAACAATGATATTAGAAAAGAAGTAATGGATGTCATCAGACCAGAGCTTGAAGAGACTCCTGTGATAGCCATTGAATTAAAAGAGAAACTGCAAAAGGTTAGTGTTCCAAGAGATACTCCATTCAATGTAAAGGCAATTAATGGACGTACACTCATAAACTTATTGGGGTTTGACGGGGAGGGCATCTGTACAAACAGATGGACAGGAAACGGATTAACAACTGATGGAGAATCAATTAGCTCAGTGATCCCTCAGGGGGCAACCGTAACAGACGCATTTCACAGAGTACCGTATGATCCGACTCGGAACTATATAGTTATTGCAGAAGTGAAGTCGACTAGTACTGCCAGAATAAGATTAATTGAGGAAAACGGAAATGAAGTGTTCACGAGCGTCGTATCTTCTACATTTAAGCCGCATGTGATCATGGTGGATAAAGGTAAGCTGTCTGGTGCTAACCCCGTACATTTTTCAGTTGTGGTACAAGGAAAGAGCGGTGACGAAGTATTCATTAAAAAAGCTAGAGTATACGCGGTGGCAGATAATACTTATACTGCATTTAGATCTTTAGCTCTAGAGGAGATTGAAGAGCGGTTTCCTTTTGTGAATGGAATGACTAATATAAATAATCCGTATGCAAAGATTACGGGATCTAATTTGGTCCCAGCATTTACGCAATGGTTTCTAGATCCCATTACAATCTTACACGATTCCTATGTTATTCAAGCAACTACGAAGGCAGAATGGTCAAGGGTGGGTTATTACACGTTTCCCGTATTAGCCAATCAAACCTATACTTATTCTTGCACAGTTGGTGGATATATTTCTGCAAGTGTTACACCTTATATGACATTAGAATTTCTTGATCATTCAGGTACATCGCTTGGTTTTAACGATGTGAAGCCATCAGGTAATGGCGTAATAAGATCTTCTGTCAAAGCTCCAGTAGGGGCTGTCAGGGCATCGTTTATATTGGCTGCTGGTGGCATAGGGACTTACAGTTATTCAAATCCTATGCTTGCAGTTGATGCAGAAACTAATTCATTTACACCACACGGACAAAGTTTATGGGCAGCAGAATGTGAATTAGCTGCACATCCGATAGATGGAAGTAATGCAGATAAGTTATTTATTAGTGATGATGGGACACCTAAGCTGCTTGAGAAGTGGGAAAAAGTAACGCTTGATGGTTCGGAACCATGGCAATTTAGTAGTTTTGCAGCAGGTGTAAAACAGGTGCGAATTAAAAATTATGTTCCGATCCATTCTAGTACAGAATCAATCTACCATATGTTTGGTGTCAAGCACGATGGCAGCCAACTAAAACCAGATGGTCATGTCATAACCCCGGATACGTTTATCTTTCAACCAGAAACGGGACATTTATATGTAGGAATTAGTAACGTCAACAGCGGTTGGGGGGAAAGTTACACACCTTCAGTTGACGAAGTTAAAGCATATTTTATGGGCTGGCGTATGACAACACAAGAATCATGGAATAGTACTTTGGAACCTTTTAACGGAGAAGGAACAAAGGGATGGAGTGCTATTTATTGTGGAAAAGGAACACCTTTTATGTATGCCAATGGCACAGTAGTTAGTGGAAGTGGTGTAGGAACACTCCCTACATCAATTAATCCTTACAATTATAGGGGCTATAAACTTCAATATCTTAAACTTGTTCCAACCATTGAAGAGATTAAGAACTACGAAATAGGGGCGACTCTGTTCAAGGGTGCTAACATGGTAGAAGCAGGCTCTGGTTTAGTACTCTCGGAAAGAGTTTATTCCGTATTAACAACGGATACAGCCGCCGCGATTGGAGATATCAATTCACCTTTGAAACAGGATATCAAAAAAGCGTTGTATATCTCGGTTAATGGAAAGCAAGATCTCAACTGGTATACTTCTGCCATCAATCCTGCAGGTCAAGAAAAGTTTAGAACATTAATACAAGGTTATAATCCTAAAAAAACGTACTGGGCTACCTATGTGTCCTTGACACCTAGTGTAACTCCAATCATTGAAACAGCTTTATCAAGCAGTCTTCGAGGAACAGTGTCTAATCTAGTGCAACAAACGGGCGACATGGAACGGCGTTTAACTGTAATTGAAAACTATTCAAGTGTAACAGATACTCCGCAATGGGTTAAACCGACATTGTTAAATGGATGGACAGCATTCGAACACCTGCCAGTGGGATATAGAAAGATTCATGATGTTGTGAAGCTCAAAGGGCGCCTTGCCTCAGGGAGTGTGGGACTCAATATACCTGCGTTTGTATTACCTGAGGGATACCGCCCGAAGACTTCAACCTATCTCACAGTAAACGATTTTACTGTTTCGAGCAGATACATTTGTGTTCACCCAGATGGAACAGTAATCATTGAAATGGGTCCCTCAAACTCAATCTGTTTGGATGGGATTACATTTGACATTAGCTGAGGAGGAGTCCTAATGAAAGAAGCGATAAAAGTTAATATTGACGGATTCTACGTCGAACCAACGCTTGTTGCGGATTCCGTGACAGGCGTTTTTCCTGTCATGGGATCCGAAGCAGCGAGTTCTGAACAGCAGATGCTTACCGGTCATATCGTTGCTGTTGAAGTGCCAGCGGGATTATACAAACCACGTTGGGACTTTAAGCTTGCTGTATGGATGGAAGGTATGCAGCAGGAGGAAATTAATGCGCTGCAAAATAATGCAGCGACAATAACAGATACAGAGGTTATTGGACGAGAGCTGGTGCAATTAAAGCTGAAAGCCATACAGCAGCAAAACGAAATTCAAGCTCTTAAACAAGAACTGATACAGGTGAAGCACGGCTAATGGTTAGGGATGGAGGATTTACAAAAGAGTTACTACCTGTGCAGGGCTGTAGTTTTCAGTAATTTATAAACGGAGTTTGAACCCCTTTTGTAAAGGTACAAAAGGGGCTCGCAACATATTAACACATAACCATATGAAAGGAGCAAAACTCATGGAATTTTGGAAACATGCATACAACCTCAACTGGATCAGTGCGGAAATATTACGTCGGGTAGTGAAGACGGATATAAATCCGTCTGGTGAGATTACCCAGGAACAATATGCTGACATTACAGGCATTACATTTGAAGGGGTGTAGTTAGACTCACATGGATGGGGTGTTTACACAAAGAGGTACTGCAAGGCAAGCTTAATAACGAATCCGCCAAAACATAATTCTGCAGTAGCAAGACAGCTTGTCATACTCGAACATATGAGCTTGAGCATGGACAATGTCATTCTCAAGCTCATGTTCATTTAAGGAGGCATGAAATATGGAGCGCTTCGATATTCTGCTAAAATGGATCGTGGCGGCTGCATCCAGTGCGATAGCTTATTTGTTTGGCGAAACGTCTTCCGTCATTGGTGTATTGGCAGCGCTTGCATGTATAGATTATGTCTCAGGAGTAGGGGCCGCAGCATTTGCTGGGAAACTGGTGAGTCGAACTGGCTTGATAGGCATAGCAAGGAAAGCGTACATGTTTGCTATGGTATCCGTCGGCCATCTAGTAGATAGCATTCTGGGCGATGCCCATATGTTCAGGGATATGATTGCTTTTTTTTATATCGCTAACGAACTGCTGTCCATCGTTGAAAATGGGGGCAGCATGGGGGCACCCATTCCTCCGGCAATTAGACAGGCTATCGCCATTTTACAGGGAAAGGGTGACAATCCTCGTAACCTTCTACGTGATAAGCCACAAAGTAAAAGAAAAAATAAATAATATCCCAAACAATCCTCTTGAATAAGAACGTATGTTCCTATATAATAAGAACAGGGCCACTATCATGACTTACTTCTCCTCATTTTTTGCAGCCTCTCGGAAGAGAGGCTGACTGTTTCTTCTCATTAAGGAGAGGCGATAGGCATGACCTGATCTGCTCCAAGACCAGCTAATCAATGTTAGCAGCGGACATTACAGAAGAAGTGAACAAGGCGGTGTTTTGATGCTATGTGACGTATTTTTTGACCTTCCTGAGATGGACAAAGAAGCCACACGTAGAAATGTTGAAGCAGTATTTGAGAAGTATCGTATGTACAAGCAGATTGGCTATGAGGTGAGAGAGACCAGACTTACATCTTCATATACTGCTCGTGTTCACGGAGAGACGAACCGTATCTCCGATCAGACAGGAGATATTGCCGCGGATAACGTTGATATACCGGAGAAGATGCGTGCTTTTTGCGAGCGTGTCGAGAAGGCTGTATCACGGCTTCCGGACAAGGAACGCCAATTAATAACGGATCGATATTTGAAGGATGATGATGTATACGATTATCAGGTGTACAACTTCACATTTGATCCGCCGCTAACGGAATATAGTTATTACAAGTTAAAGTGGCGGGCTGTATCTAAGCTTGCGATTTCACTTAATGTGCAGGTATTTGCCGTTACATAATACGCTCTGACAACTTATAGAATAACGCGTCCGCACAGGCCGGCTCATATGAATCGTCCGGTCTTGTGCAGCTAGGCGTAATGATGGTGACATGCGACTACTCAGGAACTGAACTGAAGCAGCATAACTCTTTGAAATGGTATCCGTAGTTTTATTGAACACAGAAGTAATTTCCTCACATTTATCATCCGTGATGATTAAGTTATCTGCACAAAGTATAAATTCCCCTTTTTAGATGTAGACATTTATAAGGAAAAGGCGATACTAGGCATCGCCCAATGCACTCATAGGGTCAGGTGACATGTTGCGCAGCATCACAGTTCAGCCTCTTGGTTTTTTCATAATAGAAGTAAGTCCCCACCACTTACTAGATGATTACAATCTTTATCCCCAGCATTCTCCTATCCAATCCCTAACGTTTAAAAGGTTGCAATAATAAAAATAATCGTTTAAGTGCTGTGGTTATTTAAAAAAAAGTAAAAATATCTAGGTTATTCTCAAATTGTTCTATATCGCGTATTGTCAGAAGTTAATGTGATGTTTATGTAAGAGATAAAGACAAGATAGTCGACGGTGTTCTGAAATAGGCTGTTCCGTACAGCGACGGCAAAGTCCCGACTGCCTGTTTATGAAGTTCCAGTCTTATCGTAAGGCACAGAGAAAACGATAGAAAGGCTCATAAGTGAACATTATCAGCCTCTAAGTGCCTATTATGGATTCTCAACCTTGTTGTGTCGTATTTTTACCTGTGACATAATGATGTAACGTCTAGGTAGAAGCGGAAGGGTGATTCATAATGGAACGGCAAGGAACCTTGAAGACGGCGCTCGCTGGCATTCAATGGTTGTTTTTTATGTTTGCAAACACAATTGTAATTCCACTGACCATTGGCCATGCATTTGAACTCGGTGCGGCTGATGTAGCATTAATGATGCAGCGCTCCTTTATTTTAACAGGTGCTGCTTGTTTAATGCAGGTGCTGTGGGGACATAAATGGGTGCTAATGGAAGGACAGGCCGGTTTGTGGTGGGGAGTTATTATCAGTTTGTGCGCATCAGCACCCACGATGGGTATAACGCTGCCCGAGTTAGGGGCCAGCTTGGCTGTAGGGATCGTGCTGGCGGGTGTCACGATAATATTGCTTGGTCTATTTGGTGTTGCTGACAAATTAAGACCTTGGTTTAACCCGAATGTAATGTTTGTTATTTTGCTGCTTATTGGTTCACAGCTCATGATTATTTTCTCGAAAGGCATGCTCGGACTAAACGATAGTCCAGAGATCTCACCAAATATCGCACTGCTCAGTTTTGCGATTATCGTGTTTTTGCTGTTATTTAATTTATTCGGACCGAAAAAGCTGCGTAACTTCTCAGTCTTAATTGGGATTATTGTGGGCTGGATTGCCTATGCCTTACTATTTGATGCACGTGTGCAGCCGATGGAAGAGGGTGGCAGCCTATGGAAGCTGTTCACATGGGGAAGTCCGACGGAACATAGTCTTAACTTAGGTGTTATCGGCGTAGCTTATGTGACGGGTCTGCTGAATATGGCTAATTCAATGGCTACCTTAAAAGGAGCGGCCGTCATTTATCGTAAAGAAGCGACACCAAGACAATACAGCGGAGCTTTTGTTGTCACCGGGATTATGCATATGCTGGCAGGATTGTTCGGCGTTGTCCCGTACTCGACGTTTGCGTCTTCGATTGGATTTTTGCAAGCGTCGCGGATACTAAACCGACTTCCATATATCATCGGAGCTGTCATGATGATGGTGTTCGGCTTTGTACCGCAGTTGGCTGAGATGTTCTCAGCGTTACCGCTCACAGTTGGCAATGCGGTACTATTTGTTGCATATCTAAGCATGTTAGGTGCATCACTTAAACAGCTGGAGGGAATATCGTTTACGAGTCGATCAATTTACCGTGTAGCACTGCCACTCTTCATCGGATTGGCGTGGATGACGATGCCGAATACAGTATGGGTACAATTTCCTGCCTTGATCCGTCCTTTGATTTCCAACGGCTTGCTGCTGGGCATGATGATTACGTTGATATTTGATCGGATCGTGCCGTGGGATCGTATTGAGGAGCAGGATCGCGCAGACGGCAAGCAGTCTTCTCAAGCTGCCGCCTCTGCCGCTGAGAAACAGGTAAGTGCGTAGCAGACGGCATTTTCATGAAGCCGGGGTGAGCATGTTCCCACACGATTGCGTGGGGCGCTCTTCCTGGCTTTTTCTATCTCTATTCCGCTTGACTTGTAGAATCGAGCCTTGCTAATTTAAGTTCTACCATTTTAATTCGATGCCGGTCTTTCCGTTTGACCGTAAACTGCATACCTTCATATACATAGGATTGCCCTGATCGAAGTTCCGGATTCCGACTATATAGCCAGCCCCCGATCGTATCTGCATCCTCACTCTCCAGGTGCAAACCTGTTGTATGATTCACATGTGATAGTGGTGTTCGCCCTTCGATCAAGTAATGCCCTTCGTGCAGAGTAGCAATCTCTCGCACTTCTTCGTCATCAAATTCGTCTCGAATTTCTCCAACAATCTCCTCTAAGATGTCTTCAATGGTGATCAACCCTGCTGTGCCACCATATTCATCCAGTAAAATAGCCATATGAATATGCTCCTGCTGCATCCGACGAAGCACGATTTTAATTGGTATTGATTCCGGTAGACTGATAATGGGTCTTATTAACCGATGAAATGGATAATTCAGATCATGATCGGCTTCCAGAAACAATTGCTTCGTATTCACAAGACCTATGATATGGTCTTTGTTTTCATCTGCCACTGGGAAGCGGGTATACTGCTCGCGCTTGATGACACGGACATTTTCCTGCATGGATTTATTTTTATAAAGGCATACCATATCTGTGCGCGGAATCATAATCTCTTTAGCAGACAGATCATCAAAATTAAAAATGCGATTTACGTATCCAAATTCCGTCTTGGTGATGGTCCCGCGTTCCAGACTCTCAGAGAGAATGATGCGAATCTCCTCCTCTGAATGTGCAGCCTCATGTTCGTTGGTTGATTTATATCCGAATAGGCGCACGATTGCGTTAGCCGAGCTGTTCAGCATCCAAATAAACGGATACATCACACGGTAAAACCATATAATTGGTTTGGCAAATTTAAGTACAAGAATTTCCGCTTCATACAAAGCAATCGTTTTTGGCGCCAGTTCGCCTAATACGACCGATATGTAGGTGACGAGTGTAAATCCCGCCGCAAACGAGATGACCCGTGAAACGGGGGTTGGTATGGCCAAGGAATCAAACAACGGCTGGAGCAGTCGTACGAAAGTGGGCTCGCCAAGCCAGCCCAGGCCAAGTGAAGCAATAGTAATGCCAAGTTGACAGGCAGACAAATAGCTGTTCATCTGGGTAACGATCCTCTGAACTTCAATTGCGTTAGGCACCCCCTCCAGCACCAGCTGATCCACACGGGAAGAACGCATCTTGACGATCGAGAATTCTGTCGCCACAAAGAAGGAGGTAAGTGCGATCAGTGAAAATACGAGTAAGATGTTCCAAAGCAAGAACGTTCACCTCCAAACTTAGATAGATGCAGAAGCGAGTAGTGGATACTGCGAATCATGGTATCTGCGTAATTCCTGTTCTCTTAGAGTGCTCCATCGCGGGCTGCCATTATTCGTTATTCTGGACACAAAGGTTAACAAATGCGATTGCAACCGTTAGAATAGAAGGCGTATACCTACATATAGACTTAACCATATAGGAGGATGAGCCAAACATGCCGGCATGGTATGAACAAAGTTTCGGTGAGGACTATTTACTTGTGTACAAGCATCGAGACATGCAAGGGGCGGCAGAAGAGGTGCACCGTATGGTGAATTGGCTGCAGCTTCCACAAGGGGCGCATATTTTTGATCTGTGCTGCGGTATGGGCAGACATTCTGTAGCTCTGGCGGAAGCCGGATACCAGGTAACGGGAATGGATTTGTCTGAAGTACTGCTTAGGGAAGCGCGGCTTCATGATGGGAAAGGATCCGTTACGTTTGTACGAGGAGATATGAGACGCGTGCCTTTAGAAGGCCCGTTTGACGCTGTTGTGAACTTATTTACGTCGTTTGGCTACTTTGAAGAGGATGCAGACAATGCACAAGTAATCACTGAGATTGCGCGTGTATTGCGAACCGGGTGTCCTTTTATCATTGATTTTCTGAACGCAGCTTACGTGGAACAACACTTGGTGCGCCAATCAGAGCGCGTAGACGGGAACACACTTATTCAAGAGACCCGAATGATTGAAGATGGATGTGTGAAAAAGAATATTAAATTAACTACGATTACGCAGGATAAACAACAGTCCGTAGAGGAGACCACACGTCATTATAACGAGCGTGTGAAGCTGTACGGTTTGCTTGCATTCAGGCGTATGATTGCTGACGCAGGCCTGATGCTGGACCATGTGTATGGAGATTATGAAGGTTCAGAATACGATGCAGAGCGATCCACCCGTCTCATCCTAGTCGGACGCAAGCTATAAGGCATTCGTTATAAGTCAAACTAACACCTAGCTCAGACTGCAGATCCAGTAACGTTCACATGAGATGGAGGCATCTAAATGTCGGAGTCCAATCTTGTAGGGGAACTCGCAAAGCAAGATTATACAAGCCAGACGTGGGCAGAAGGCGAAAATTGGTCGATTACGGTCTGGAACGAGGATGGAGTCAACGACGCCAGCGCTATATATCAGATTCGTATTCCACTGCCGTTCTCGCTGCGCTGGGTAAACGCCTATGCCATCTATGATCAAGCAGAGGGCTGGACATTGGTGGACCCTGGTCTGCGTACAGCCGCAGCGGAGTTGGTCTGGGAGCAGATTATCGTACAAATGAATCTGAATCAAGGGGGAGTAGCGTGTATTGTGCTCACGCACTATCACCCGGATCATCTTGGCTTAGCAGGCTGGCTGCAGCAGCGATTTCAGGTTCCCGTATTGATGTCGGAGATCGGCTGGAAGCATGCCCAGATGTTATGGGGAGCAGGGCAGACAATGACTGCCGAGATGCAGCGGCTGCTTCAGCAGCACGGCGTATCACAACAAGTAAGCGAGCTTGTTGGCGAACACATGGACAGCTTTATCCCGCTCGTATCCCCACTTCCGCAGGTCACTTTGGTGGGGGATGGCGAGATTGTTCGATTTGGTGGTCGGGAGTGGCAGGTAATAGAGACGCATGGGCATGCACCGGGTCATCTCAGCTTCTATAACGAGCAGTGTCGGGTTTTACTTGCCGGAGATCACGTTCTACCCCAAATATCGCCTAACGTCAGCTACATGCCAGGAAGTGATCCTGAGCCCCTGCATCACTTCTTGCTAGGGTTAGAACGGCTGGCACAACTTGACGCTGTACTTGTATTGCCTGGTCATAGACATCCTTTTGTTTACTTTCACAGCCGAATTGAGGATCTTCTTGGTCACCACGAGCAGCGTCTAACAGAACTGCGAGCTATGCTTGTCACAGAACAGACTGCCCAAGAGCTTTGTTCCCAGCTTTTCGGGTCAATTGAACGGCTTACCATCCATCAGTTCCGTTTTGCTATGGGTGAGACGCTGGCTCACTTGACTGAGTTGCAGTGGCGCAAACAAGTGACTACTCGGCAAGTGGACAAGGTTACCGTGTGGAAAGCAACAGCCCCCGCATCCGATTAAGGATGCAGGGGCTGTTTGTTCATTACAAATGAAATTTATAAGGGAATATATAATGTCTGCTACAATTTAAACTTGTTAATCTCGTCCATCATATGTCGTGTCATCAGCGTAAGTCCTTCGGCTGTTCCAAGTACTTCCTCAGACGCGGCCGCCGTTTCCTCGGATGTTGCTGCAATTTCTTCTGAAGACGCGGATATTTCTTCCGCAATCGCAGAACTTGCTTCTACGCGGCTCAGGATATCGTCTTTTTCTTGATTAATGACGATGGCAGCCTGGTTCACCGCATCCAACTGCGGTGTGATATACTCCAGTGCCTCGATAATATGCTGGAACGATACGATGGCCGTGTCCACATCTTGGCGCTGCTCTGTTACAGCACTCTGCATCACTTGAGCAGTATTTAGCATCTCAGCTGCATCGTGGGATACACCGTGAATGAGCATAGCGATAGCACGTGCGGACTCACGAGATTGCTCCGACAGCTTGCGTACTTCATCTGCTACAACGGCAAAGCCTTTGCCTGCTTCCCCTGCGCGTGCGGATTCGATGGCAGCATTAAGTGCGAGCAAATTCGTCTGTTCTGCGATCTCATTCATCGTATCGGTAATGCGATGAATTCGCTTAAAGTTTTCGTTTGACACCACGATGTTCTGAATAAAGGCTTCGAATGCTCGCTGCATATCGTGCACGGAAGTTTCGAGTTTATTCATATTTGTACGGCTGCCATCGGCAAGTTGGTGTATTTGTTTGCCGCTCTGATCAATAACAGAGACGGAATTGGACATTTCATCCAGTCTTTGACCATAACTGGATAAGGTATCACTAATGCTGACCAGGTCTTCGGTCTGTGCGCCCACACCGCCTGCTACATCTTGAATAGAAGTAGAGACCGTATCGCATGCGACACACATTTCTTGGGCAGCTTGGCTTAGCTGAACAGAAGCATCATCGATCTCGCGAGATTGCTGCTGCACTGTCCCAATCAGCTGTCTTAAGGACTGCTGCATATTAACGAGCATGCCACCAAGGGCGCCAAGTTCATCGTTGCGTTTTAAGATAGCTTCATTAACTTGTGTATTCAGTCGTCCTTTGGAAATCGCATTAAAGTTACTGCTTATCATACGGAATGCCCCAGTTAATCGATTCGAGAATAACAGGACTAATGTTATGCCAAACGCGATAAAAATAATGGAACCAATGACCAAATCCCTTTGCATCTTCGTCACACCGCTTAGCAGCTCATCTTCGTGCATATAGATGCCGGCTGAACCGCCAGTCAGCGGAATAGGTGAGAATCCGACAAGCTTGGTCTCTCCTTCATATGTATACTTGCCATTACCTGTCTCACCTGCAATCATCCGCTTGGTAATCTCTGCGAGGCCTGCCTGCTTGGCGTCCTGTGCACCTGCTTGGATCAGATTTATACGGTTGTATACCATATTAATGTCTTCATGCGCTACAACGTTAGCATCTTTGTCGACAATAAATACTCGACCTGTCTCGCCAACTTTCATGTCATTGGCGATACGACTCAATCGATCCGCCTTATGCTCCATCCAGATTACGCCGTTAACAGCACCATCGTGATACAGCGGAACTGCAAATACGATAATAAGTGTCTTGTTGTCTACCTGAGAGATTAACACGTCAGAAGTTGCTGGGCTTCCGGTCTTAGCGGTCATAAAGTAATCACGCTGTGCGATGTTTGAGCCAACCTCTGTTCCAAACCTATTAAGACCACTTTGGTCAGCGATTCCCCAGCCATTAGCTTCTTCCAAATGAAAATGGTGCTCCAATTGTTTTAACAATGATTTGGACACACCTTGCTTAAACTCGTTAACCCCGTTCATGCCACTCATCGTAATGAGGAAGCTCAGCTTGTTATTTAATGCATCGTTGTAACGCATGGCCGATTGTTTGGCAAGCTGGGGAAGCATCGCTTCTGCTGACAACTCCAGCTCTTTCTTCGCTTCAAGGTAAGAGGTTGCTGTCAAACCGATACATAATACGATCAGCAGCCCTCCAAACGTAAATATAAGCTGTTTTTTCAAAGAATTTAGTCTAAACCACTTACTTAACTTATCCAATCTGTAAACTCCTTCCGAAAATGATGCTGCTTGTTTTGACTGTTTGCCTACAGCCCCGTCGTATTCATATCGTAATAATCCTGCTAATTATGAATGATATATTTATGACATAAATGGTTGTATTTTCATTTAAAAATATGTTCATAAGTATTAATAAAATAAAAAACGAACCTGATAATGCTTTTTGGGCATCAAACAGATTCGTTGTATGAAGGCTACAAAGGTTATAGGTGCTTAAGGCGATGCGCGATCTACTTCTCCGCTTCTGCTTGTTGAAGAGCGCGCATTTTCACCATATCTTCTTCTCGTTCGGCTTGCTTGCGGTGGGCAATTCGACTGCTTGCGGCTGCTGCGATTGCACCAACAATATCATCTAAGAAAGTATGTATTTCCCCGCTGCTCTTATCGTTTAAACGCTCAAGTATACCTGGCTTCATCTTGTCCACATAGCCAAAATTGGTAAAGCCAATACTCCCATATACGTTAACGATCGACAAGGCAACGATCTCATCAACGCCATACAATCCTTCATCATTTTCAACCATTTCCTGCAAGGCTGGAATCAGCTTGCCTTCCTCTGCCAGTACATCCAATTGAATGCCTGTCAGAATGGCATTTTGCACTTCGCGCTTCAACAACACTTGCTCCACGCTATATTTGCAATAATCGAGTGTTAGCTCCGGGAAATATTTGTGCTGCAAGAACAGAACCAATTCGGCAATCTGATCAGTTGTGACCCCACGTTTTTTCAGCCATGCACGCGTCTCGGCTTCCACTTTCTCGCTGTTCAGGGTGTAAGGCTTCTTTTCTATCGCTGCCTTGTCTTTGTCTAACAAATCGTTTGACAAGTTGTGCTTGTCCAGCTTCATCTGTTCACTCATACATTTCACCTCATTATTAGCATCCACATCTATCGCGCTGATTGGTGTACTTCTTTAGCATGCACGAGCGCAACAAAAATTGCAAATCTCGTCATGAATAAGCTTATCCCTTCGTATACATAGGACAAATGGGTGCGAAGACAAGCTTGGTTCGCTTGCGAACACGCATCACTACAGGTCAAGGAGGCATTAGTAACAGATGAATAATTCGAAACTGCTTACGCCACACACGAACACGTTCCGCCGCCGCTTAGGAGTGCTTGCGTGCACGCTTATATTATCCACGGGTCTAGCAGCATGCGGAGGTGAAGGTGCAATCGACGCCCCGCCCCCTGATGTAGAAACCCAGATGCTGCGTCAAGCGGAGGGACAGGCTGTCACGGATGTGAACAGTACAGGCCAACTGACAGACGATGCAGCTGCACAGGCAAATATGTTCGTATATTTAAAGGATCGTCATGGATATTTGGCACCGATCGCCTATCACTGGCAGGCTAAAGATGAGACTGCACTGGCTAAGACTGCGCTGGAAATGCTGATTGATGGCGGCGTATATGCCAACAAGCTGCCAGCAGGTTTTAAGACAACACTTCCTAAAGGCACACGAATTACTAATATGTCGTTAAAGCCAGAGCAGAAGCTGGCTGTTGTGGAGTTCTCGGATGAGTTCAAAAATTACGAGGCCGCTCAGGAACGTTCCATTTTGGAATCCATTACTTGGACTTTAACGTCCTTGCCTAATGTCAAGGAAGTGCAATTGTGGATGAATTCGAAGAAGCTGACAGAGATGCCTGTTGATCGTACTCCAGTAGATACGCACATCACACGCAGTTTAGGCATTAATCTGGAGAAGGGTGAAAGCGTCAATTACTTAAAATCGATGCCTGTTATGTTATATTTCACTTCACTCACAGAGGATGGAAAATCATACTACATTCCCGTAACACGTCTGATTGAACCGTCAGAGAACCCTGTAGAAGCTGCGCTTCAGCAGATTATTCAAGGACCACAAGACAAAAAGGCGATGTCTATGGTAGCTACTGAGGCGACAAAAATAAAAAATATCGAACATACCAAGGATACCGTGACGGTTGATCTGGTTGATTCCATGTTTGAGAAGGGCGATAAAGTTCCTGCCGATCTTCTAAAATCAGTAGTACTGTCATTAACAGAGCTGCCTAATGTGGGGAAAGTTCAAATTCGTATGAACGGTGCAGCGGATATTCAGGGAACGGACAACAAAGACTATTCGAAGCCAGTCACGAGGCCGATCGTAAATCCGATGTGGAAAGGCTGAGCTGGTTTGTTCACATAACCTCTATACGTTCGAAGATGATTTTCGCTTGGGACTTTGGTAGAATAGGGGATGTTACTTTTTAAACGGATTCAGGAGCATTTCTAGGAGGCACATACATGAGAAGCAACGGACGCAAGGCGGAAGATCTCCGTCCTATTACAATTCAGACCAATACGAACAAGTATGCGGAAGGCTCCGTATTAATTGAAGTGGGCGACACGAAAGTGTTGTGTACCGCTAGCGTGGAAGAACGAGTTCCTCCATTTATGAAAGGCCAAGGCAAAGGCTGGATTACAGCCGAGTACTCGATGCTGCCGCGTGCAACACAGACGCGCAATCAGCGTGAAGCAGCGCGTGGAAAGCTAACAGGACGCACGATGGAAATTCAACGACTAATCGGGCGTGCACTGCGCTCGGTTGTGGATCTGCACGCACTTGGAGAGCGTACAATCACGCTGGATTGTGATGTTCTGCAAGCAGATGGAGGCACGCGGACAACATCCATCACTGGGGCGTTCATTGCCATGGCCATGGCAATACATAAGATTAGCCAGCAGCATTCGCTGTCTAAATTTCCGATTAACGACTTCCTGGCTTCGGTCAGCGTAGGCGTTGTGCAGGGAGAACCTAAGTGTGATTTGAACTACGAAGAGGATTCGTCCGCTAAAGTAGATATGAACGTGGTAATGACCGGCAACGGGAAGTTTGTTGAAGTACAAGGCACAGGCGAAGAAAGCCCGTTCTCCCGCCAAGAGCTGAATCAATTGTTGGAGCTTGCGGAACACGGCATCATGAAGCTGATTGAATTGCAGCGTGAAGCACTTGGTGACATCGCAGGCAAGATTGATGCCCAAGCTAACGCAAGCAAGGAGGCGTAACATCAGAGATGCCTATCGTGGGAGATACGATTATTGTGGCAACACGCAATGCAGGTAAAGTCCGTGAGTTTACGCACGCTTTTTCTTCGTTGGGACTAACTGTTAAGAGCTTGTCTGACTATCCTAATATCCCCGATGTGGAAGAGGATGGCGAGACGTTCTTGGAGAATGCGCTGAAAAAAGCAAAAACGGTTGCTGAGAAGCTGAACATTCCCGTATTGGCGGATGACTCTGGGTTATGCGTTGGACGGTTGAATGGAGAGCCGGGTGTCTATTCCGCCCGTTATGCAGGGGAACACGGGAACGATGACGCCAACAATGCCAAGCTGCTTGCTGCTTTACAAGCACTGCCGGACTGTGATACAACGAAGATCAGCCAATCGGAGCGGGTACACGAGAAGTGGCTTAGCCCCGCGCAGTTCGTCTGTGCGCTTGTGCTGTACGATCCGGCGAAGAAGCAGGCTTATGAAGCTGTTGGAACGTCAGATGGTTACATTACGGACCATCCGCGTGGATCGAATGGCTTTGGCTATGATCCGCTGTTCTATATTCCGTCTTATGATCGGACGATGGCCGAATTAACGACGGAAGAGAAGCAGCGCATCAGTCATCGCGGTGAAGCTTTGAGGCTATTGCGACAACGGCTGTCGATCATTTAAGCTTCATAATATATTCCAAAATAGTGCTGGACAATCGAACAGGGTTCAGTTATCGTAGAAGAAAGTAGGCACCTTTGCAATGGTATGTGAAGGTGCCTTTTCTCATATGTATCCTACAGTAACCAGATCGGCTAAATATGGATTGGAGGCTTAGAACGATGAGTGAGAGTCAGAATCAGCAGTATGGCATTGAGACATTGGCCGTTCATGCAGGCCAAGAAGTGGATCCGACAACGCTGTCGCGTGCGGTTCCTTTGTACCAGACCACCTCGTATACATTCCGCGATGCGGACCACGCAGCGAATTTGTTTGCGCTTAAGGAATTCGGCAATATTTATACACGTCTGATGAACCCAACGACAGATGTGTTTGAGAAGCGGGTAGCAGCACTTGAAGGCGGTGCAGCCGGGCTGGCTACAGCATCTGGTCAAGCAGCCATCACATACGCGATTCTGAACATTGCTGGTGCCGGTGATGAAATCGTCTCTGCCTCCACATTGTACGGTGGTACGTATAACTTGTTCTCTACGACGCTTGCGAAGCTGGGCATCAAGGTGCACTTTGTAGACCCGTCTGATCCGGAGAACTTCCGCAAAGCCATCACTCCGCAGACAAAAGCATTGTATGCCGAGACAGTAGGCAATCCAAAGGGTGATGTACTCGATATTGAGGCCGTTGCCAGTATTGCGCATGAGAATGGCCTGCCGCTGATTGTAGACAACACGTTCCCAAGTCCGTTCCTGCTTCGTCCACTTGAGCATGGTGCAGATATTGTTGTTCATTCGGCAACTAAATTTATTGGTGGCCATGGTACGTCCATCGGCGGTATTATCGTTGACGGCGGTAAGTTTGACTGGAGTGCCAGTGACAAGTTCCCTGGTTTGACAGAACCTGATCCAAGCTATCATGGCGTTGTCTATACAGAAGCCGTAGGCCCGATTGCTTACATTATTAAGGCACGCGTGCAGTTGCTTCGAGATATGGGAGCGACGTTATCGCCATTTAATGCCTTTATGCTTCTTCAAGGGTTGGAGACGCTGCATTTACGGATGGAGCGGCACAGTCAGAATGCTTTGCAAGTAGCCGAGTTTCTGGAGCAGCATGAAGCGGTTGCTTCGGTCAGCTACTCCGGTCTTCCAAGCCATGGCTCCTATGAGCTGGCACAGAAGTATTTGCCGAAAGGTCAAGGGGCTATTCTGTCCTTCGAGATTAAGGGTGGTGTAGAAGCGGGCCGTAAAGTAATTGAGAACGTCAAGCTGTTCTCCCACTTGGCAAATGTTGGAGATTCGAAGTCGCTTATTATTCACCCGGCAAGTACGACGCATCAACAGCTGGATGAATTAGAGCAAGTATCCGCAGGTGTCTTGCCTGGGTTAATTCGTTTGTCCATCGGGACAGAATCGATTCAAGACATTTTACATGATCTGGATCAAGCGATTCGTGCCAGCCAAGCTTAATGGATTGAAAGCCAGCTTTGCGTCAGTGTAATTTTGTGTTACTTGCTGACAGAGCCGACTGAATCAGGCTGGACCATATTCGGGCAAATTTTAACTTAGCGTGAATCAGAGCACAATTGGATGTGTGAACGGTCTCTTAATTGGGGTCGTGTGACGAACTGCACTAATTTACTCCGTCATTTCTTTAACAATTATGTAACAGAGGTATTAAATATAATAGCTGCACATTTGGTGAGGAAAGGATACGCAGGCGTGTAAAGCTGCGTATCCTTTTTAATTTATAGATGTATGGTTATTGTAAAAAGATTAATCCCCCACAAAAATATCCGATTTTGATAACAAGTTTGGCATGTTAACTGAAATGAAATGGGGCTTGAATTGAAGTGGAAGGATACCTATTTGAATGAAGGAACTAACAATCTGTGTACGATATGAAAATGCGTACGAAATGAGAGGATGGAAATCAAAAATGTCCACACAAAGGTGGACACAAAGGCAGTATTTATTAAGTGTGAAGCATTACGTATGTGTCTATTATGGTGCATGCATGCTAACTTGACCCTGTATATAGGATGTGTTAAAAGTGTCCACTATTTAAAACATTTATTTAATTTGATTGTAATAAGGACATTTTAAGTGAAACATTGGTTTAAGAACAAGAGGATGTGGCAAAATAAAGCCTAAAATGCCGTTATCCTGCTTGGAAGTGTAGAAATGTTAGTGATTTAAATGAATTCATGCATAAGAAATTAGAGTAATATTTCGATTTACAAGGTAACCTTCACGTTATAATGACGGAGCCAGTAATCCACCTGAAGCAAATATGCAAACAATTGGGGTCCCGACATCAACTGACCAAACCAGGGTAAGTTAGAGCTCGCTTCATCAGACGCGGCAATTTCACGGATTCGTGACTCATCTATAAATTGATGAAGGGGAGAAGCAGCGTCGTCAAGCCGTTCCAACGCCAGTTTGCGTACCGTATTCAGATAGCTCGGATTATGTGTTTTCGGATATGGACTTTTTTTGCGATACAGCACATCATCCGGCAAAATACCTTCCAGCGCTTTACGCAGCAGTCCTTTTTCCCGATTACCGTAAGTTTTAATCTCCCAAGGAATATTAAATACATACTGCACGAGTCGATGATCCGTATAGGGAACACGGACTTCTAATCCGACCCCCATACTCATACGATCTTTGCGATCCAGTAAAGTTGGCATGAAACGTGTAATATTTAAATACGACATCCGCCGCATCTTACGGGCTGTCTCGTCTTCGCCAGTCAGCAGCGGTACCTCCTGTATTGCATCAGCGTATCGATCAGCGACATATTGATCGGCTTTAATCAGCTCCGCTATTTCAGGCTTCAGCAAGCTTTTACGCAGCGGAGCGGCAAGCGCCCATGGGAATGTATTTGCGTTTAAGGCTTCTGCGCGATGGAACCAAGGGTACCCGCCGAATACTTCGTCAGCAGCTTCGCCGGAGAGCGCCACCGTGGCGCCTTTTTTGATTTCACGGCAAAATAAATAGAGTGATCCATCAATGTCCGTCATACCTGGAAGATCACGAACAAGCACAGCTTTCTCCAACGAGTTGACAAGCTCTGGGGTATCAAATTGAACGTAATGATGATTGGTACCCAGTTCTTCCACCATGCGGTGTATCCATGGTGCATCAGCATTTGGCTGAAAGCTGTGCGCCTTGAAATGTTTGTCGTTGTCGACATAATCGACCGAATACGTATCGACTTGACCAAGGCCAAGACGGTTATAATATTGAACAGTAAGAGCCGTTAGTGCGCTGGAATCCAGTCCGCCCGAAAGCAGTGTGCCGACGGGAACGTCAGATACGAGCTGGCGTTCAACTGTATCAATCAGCAGTTCCCGTACTTCCGCAGCGGTCGCTTCGGCATCCAACTCGTGCGGTTCACTTTGCAATTTCCAATAAGCCGTTGTACGCAAGCCATTCCGATCGTAAGTTAAGTTATGGCCTGGGCGCAGCTCTGACATTGTGCTGTATACACCATGCCCGGGTGTACGTGCAGGGCCTACGAGGAAGATTTCGGCGATGCCTTCGGCGCCAATGGCCGGTTCAATCGAAGGGTGCTGGAGCAGTGACTTCGGCTCAGAGCCAAAAGCAAACCAGCCTTCTCCACGGCTGTAGAATAGTGGCTTAACGCCTAGCCGATCGCGGGCGACAAACAGCTTCTGTTCCTGTTCGTGCCAGATCGCAAATGCAAATATGCCGTTGAATTTCTCTACGCACTGCTCCCTCCATTCGATATAGGAGACGAGCAGCACTTCCGTATCACAATTCGTCTGAAACGAATAACCGCGGCTTTCTAATTCTCGCCGCAGCTCCCAAGCATTGTATAGTTCGCCATTGTAAACGACAGCGTACGTTCCGCTTTCATGGTTGCGAATCATCGGCTGCATGCCATTAACAGGGTCAATGACAGATAGACGTCGATGACCAAGCGCGCATGATTCCGTGACCCATGTTCCTTTGGCGTCTGGACCGCGTGCGTCCAACGTAGCGGTCATTTGCTCTATGACAGCGGTATGTCCCGTCAGTTCCCGCTTCCAATCAATCCAACCTGTTATTCCACACATGTATCGTCCATCCTCTCCGATCCGTTACTTCCAGAAGACCGATGAACCGGGATGCCGGTAGATCGAGATAATAACATGGGTATGCAGGAAACGGCATAAGATGTATGTCCATCAGGAGAAGCTAATAAAAAAGGAGGGGGTGCCATGGCCAGACAATCGTATTATGTATCGATTCAACACAGAACGATTCAAGCGGAGCCAGTTGAAACATCTCATTGGGAGATCTTAGCGACCACAGAAGAAGTGGAGCACATGTCTTATTTATTAGGAGAGATCGGTGATGCGGAGACAGATGTATTACGTGACGGATTTATGCTGGTTACATCACAGTCCAACGAGGCGCTTAATGCCAGATATCAGGTCAATCTGAATGCCGTGTATACAGAAATATACAGGTTGGGCACAGAACATACCAAGGCAGAAATTAAACGGATGTGGAAATAAGTTTCTGCTCATGCGGTATGCGATCAAAATGACAGGTCAGGAGGCAATGAATTCATGATGGATATCCAGCAAGCGTCTTTCCGTAGAACGGTCGATCATAATGGCAGAATGCTGGCAGAAGTTGAAGTGGTCCCCTTTGAGCAAAATATCGGGAATGTGACTGTCTACGTGGCCGCGATTCCGAATGGCGGCTTTGAGATCGTGCAGGCGTTACCAAGTCAATCTAACACGGTAACTTCTTATGAAGCAGACGCCGGCATGGCACAGGTCATGTCAACTGCAGACAGCAGCATGTTCGTGAGTCAAGACTTTGGTCTAGACTGGAATGCCAAATCTCAATTTCTTGACAACTTATTATCGTGTGATGAGGTCCGTTGTGATCTAGAGAAGCATTTAGGATCTTAAACGAAGCAGTTGTCCATTGTAATGAACACTTGAAGCGGGCAACAATCAGTCATCGGACGATATATCTGCACGCAGCAAGGAATACACCGCGTTTATCATCACTTAAGGAGGAATCACAATGACGGAACAATTTAAAGACAATAAAGGTAATAAGTACAGCCACCAACAGAAGCATGCCAATGAGGTTGTTGCCAAAAATGCAAAACATTCCGCAGGCAAAAACCCATGGGCGACCCGAAACAAGTAGATGAGGATGAAGAGCGCGGCCTCAGGTCGTGCTTTTTTATTATCCTATGAATTTAATGTATAACTTGTAGTACTTATTGACAAACTCCGCACATAGTCCACCTCTCGTGGACAAATTTCGAACTTTTACAATAGTTACATATGAGGTTAACATTACCAGAATGATTACTCTTTACGCTGTTCTTTAGTCGATTGTATTTATCACTACAATACGAATGAATAGAGAACAGGAGAGAGCGAAGCGATGCTACGAAGCAAACAGCAACGAACACTGCGTCACAGACTGATTCTATGGTCCTCCTTAACGGCGCTATTATGGCAGGCGGTATCGTTGCCTGTCATGGCAGCAGGTGAAGTAGAGCCGGCGGCTGCGGATCAGCAGGTGATCTCACAGGCAGATCGCGGATTCGTACAAGGGAACAACGTTACGAGCACATCTTTGGATGCGGGAGTTTTATCAACGGGGAATGTTCAACAACCAAATGGTCAAGCTGCACAACAGCAAGGAGGCCAGCAGCCAGCAGCCTTGCCAAATATGGCCTTAACAGGATTAGGACCATCGTTATTGATTACTGAAATGATTCCTGACACTACTAATATCGGGGGTTCGGATGGCTATGAGTTCATAGAAGTGTATAATAATTCAGGCCATATGTTAAACACGAAAGATTATAAGTTAGTTTATCGATATCTTGATTCGGGAGATGCTGACCTTAAATATTCACTGCCGGATAGAGTCATTCAACCAGGAGAATCCTTTGTCATTTGGTCTAAAAATACGGATAATCTTAATGAGCCAGTAGATCGGTTTAAACAATTTTATAAGCTTAATGTAGATGATCGTCTGATTATCGAATTAAAATGGGGCGGGATGTCCAACAGTAAACCTCGTGCGTTGCTATTGACTGATAGTCAAGACACGAACGTAGTTCGACCAATTGTTACTGCTGCCTATGATGTGTCTGACGTAAAAGCTGACCAAGGCATCCATTATGTTGCACCTAGCACAGGCAGCTCCATGATTAAGCAGGGCTTGTCCAGTGCTTCGCCTTTAACGGTGCGGCCGGACCAACTGACGGTGGTTGAACCTATTCAGATTATGCATGCGCCTCCAGCACAAGTAGTTAAAGGTTCGAATGCTCCGATAACGGCAATCGTTAAGGGTGGCCAGATTGGTCGCATGCAGTTCATAGAATATAAGACGGATAAAATGACCAAATCACTTAAACTGGCGATGAATAGTGTCACGGACGTGGTTTATGGCGCAGAAATTCCGGCAAGTGACTTGAAGGATGCTGCTTTATTGCAATATACATTCGAAGCAACAGACGGCAGACAGCAAGCCAAATCGCAGTCGTTTGTGGTTCCAGTTATGGATACTGCCGTGGGCATGCCTGCCTATGTGCCAGAGCTGCTGGTCACTGAATTGGTTCCTAATTCGGCCAACGTAGGTGGCGCGGACGGCTACGAGTTTATCGAGTTGTATAATCCGACGGATAAGCCAGTTGATATGAAGGATTATACGATCCGTTATCGCTATCCTGACGAAGGTGCAGAGGCTGATTTGTGGTGGCGACATACGGTTCCGGTGACGATTCCAGCTGGCCAGACGGCCGTATTTTGGATTATTAATGCCGAGAACGGCAGTAAGACAGCTGCAGATTTTAATGCAAACTATGGCTCAAATCTGACTGAGGGCGTTAATTTATTCCGTTTGTTCAATAACGGAATGGCTAACGGCAGCTATCGAGCGATATCTATTTCAACTAACACCGGTGTGGACAGATCTGTTGCTACCTATAACGATACAACACCTGCGGTAGACGGAACGCTGGAAAATGGAGCTGTTATCTATCAATACAATGAGTTGACGTTCCCAAATATGAAAAAGGTAAGTGCAGCAATCGAGAAAGGCACGCCAGGTACCCTTTTTCCCTATCAGAAGCTGCCTCAGCTCTTTCATGTGCCAGTTGATACGGTTCCACCACAAGTGAAGCTGCGGGAAATACCTGCGATAGCGGAAGATACGAAGGATTTGAAGCTTGTATTTGACGCTGTGGACAACACGGACGTGAAGACGTTAAAGCTGTACTACCGCACGGATGCGACGAAGCCATTTGAAGAGCGTAATATTCATTTGGTTAATGCCGCAAAAGAACTGTCCTATACGTTAGCTGCTTCAGAATTGATGGGACATGCGGCATTGGAACTGTATGCTGAAGCTTCAGACGGAACGCAGACGATTCGCCTGTCGGATATTCGAATTCCGATTCAATCGTCGCAGCAGCAGGGGGTACGTTTTAACGTTAAGGAAGGTCAATTCATTAGAGGTGACAAATGGATCAAGGCTGCATCAGGCAATGAGCGTACAGATACCTTGCAGGTGTCAATTGACGGCAAACCTATTGCTGGAAACGCTTTGCAGCCTGCTATGGAGCAGAAAGTGCTGTTTTCCTTTGATGTGAACAAGACTAATATTTTCTTCCAGAACGGCGTTGTCTTTCAAAATGAGATTATTCATGTATTTGATGATTCGATTAATGGCTGGACGACGTTGACGGTGCCGATTGATGCGGACAAGCTGTCATATGGCAATGCGGTGCCGATTACGATTCGTGCGGGATCTAAGGCAGGCACTTTTGACGAATCAGACAATCTGGATGACTTTAATATTCGTAACATACGCCTTGTACTCGCAGATGGAACGATTATTCGGGATGCGAATTATAAGGATTCGACGAAGGAATGGGATATCGGTGACAGCAACGGGATGAAGAAGCAGCACGATTTCCAATTTGCCATTCCGGACAAAAAATATAACGGGTTGGGTTACACGTGGAAAACGACTACTATAGCAGATGGTAAGCACACGCTAAAAGCAGTCGAGTCCAATGGCGATAGTCGGGAGATTAACGTCGTTGTGGACAATACAGCGCCTGAACTGAAGCTGAATGTTACACCGCAGCAGGTGGTAAAGGGCAAGTTAACAGTTCAAGCAGAAGCTGCTGATGCCTTGTCTGGTATTGAATCGGTTACGGCTGTGTTGGACGACAAGCCTGTACAGCTTCCGCTTGAGCTTAGCTCGGTATTGCTGCCCCCAGGCAAGCATCAGCTTATCGTTAAAGCTGTAGATCGTGCAGGCAACGTAACAGAGCGAGCTTCTGAGCTTCGTGTGCAGGCTGAGTTGCCGGATATTCCGAAGCTTGTATCCAGTCTTATTCATTCCTTACGCACAAATGGTACGTTAACGGTTGAGGTCAAGGACCCTACAAATGATCCGTTAAACGTGAAGTTCTATGAAGGGTTTACGTTTACGCCAACTGACACTTCTACGATGAAAGTGTACCAGGCGGCAAGTGATGTAGAGCCGCCGTTACTTGCGAAGCTGCCCAATGAACAGCAGCTTACTGCACAACAGCTTCAGGCGCTTGCCAAGCTAGACAACCAGTCGGTACGACATGATTCTTGGAATCAATTCCCGTATCAGCGTTATGAGCTAAGTGTGGACAGCCGTGTGAAACCGACGGATGAACTTAGTGTGGAATGGAAAGGCAAGTCTCTTCCAGGCCGAAAAGTAACGATGTATGCATGGAATGTGCAAGCGGGCAAATGGGATGCGCTGACAACGGCAGTTGCAGGAACCGATTTGTTTTCACTTACGGGTCAAGCCGTTGTTGATGCTTATATAAATAAGGAACGTAAAGTATCTGTGATCGTTCAGGATGAAGTAGCACCTGCTGCAGATGCAGCTAGTGTGAAGGACTTTACGTTGGTGTGGATGTCCGATACGCAATATTATGCAGAGTCTTATCCGCACATTTACAAGTCTGAAGTGGACTGGATCGCGGCGAACAAAGACAAGAAGAACATTCGTTATGTGTTCCATACCGGTGATGTGGTAGATGAGATGGACAAAGTGGAGCAATGGGAACGTGCAGATACGTATATGAAAGTGTTGGAGCAGGCAGAAGTGCCATACGGCGTGCTTGCAGGCAACCATGATGTGAATCATAAGGACGAGAACTATACGGATTTCAGTAAATATTTTGGAGAAAAACGTTTTAAGGACAAGCCTTTTTATGGGGAGTCTTACAAGGACAATCGAGGTCACTACGATTTGATCTCGGTGGACGGCATTGATTTCATCATGGTATACATGGGCTGGGGCATATATGAAAATGAGATCAAATGGATGAATGAGGTGCTTGCTCAATATCCAGATCGGCAGGCTATTCTTAATTTTCATGAGTATTTGCTCGTGTCCGGCGAGCGGGGACCTATTGCCAATAAGATTTATGATCAAGTCGTTAAGAAAAACGCCAACGTCATTGGGGTGTTAAGCGGGCATTATCATGATGCGGAGACGAAGATCGATGCGATTGATGATAATGGAGATGGTAAGCCGGACCGTAAGGTATACCAAATGCTTGCCGATTATCAAGGCGGACCTGAGGGTGGCGAAGGTTACATGCGTTTGCTGGAATTTAAGGCTTCGCCTGATGGCAAGCGGATCGAGCGAATTGACATGAAGACCTATTCGCCTTACAAGGACAAATTTAATTATTATGATCCCAAGGATCATCCGGGAAAAGACGAATTTGCAATCGATTGGAACATTGAACCGAAGTTGAAGCGGGTTGAGACAGATATGATCCGGGCCGATATTTATTCCAAGCATCTAATCGGGGCCGTAGATAATGTCATTAGCGGTGGCAAGGCTTCCGTGACATGGGACGGTTTATCGAATAACGGAAAATACGCGTGGTATGCCGTTGCAGCAGATGCATTTGGTGGAACAGCGCGGTCCCCGGTATGGTTGTTAGGTCAAACGGAGGATAATGGAAGCAGCGGCAGCAACGGTAATGGTAATGGTGGCAGCGTAAATGGGAACAATGGCGGGAAGGATAAGCCGTCTATCCCTGACGGCGATTTCGTCATATCGGCGCCTGCTGTTTTGGATGCGAGCGGTGTATGGGGACTAAGCCCCGGCACAACAACAATAGTACTGGATGGATTGAAGTCACATCCTAAGCAATCGGTAACGATTGAGATGAAGCCTAATCAGGCATTAGCTGCAGACTGGAAGGCGGCTTTAAATAGGGAGATTATGCGGGAAGCCGTGAAGCAAGAATCTACCCTGCGCTTGAAGCTTGGCACATATACAGTGACACTGCCGCTTGCAGTTGTACGTAATCTGCCTGAGGGCGCGGATAAGCTGGTTATTACGGGGCAGTCAGCCTTTACACGCCAGCAGTTGGCGGCTTACGCGAAGTCGTGGGCAGCATCAGGCTTGACTTGGACAGGGCAAGCGCTGCGTGTTAGCCTTGCCGTGGACATAAAAGGCAAGACGGAGTCCATTCCTGCATCTGTTCAAGGAATTACTGTGAACTTGGCAGCCAAGCCACAACAGGGAACGTGGTATGTTCAGCCTGCTGGAGCGAATACAAAGGCAGTCAGAGCTGAGTCAACAGACAATGGGGTTCAAGTAGCGTTGACTGCGGGCAACGTGATGTTGGCTGCCTTGATGCCAAAGCCTGCTTTTACAGATGTCAGCGGGCATTGGGGGCAAGCGTATATTGAAGCTTCGTCGGCACTCGGTCTTGTAAACGGGCAGACCGAGACGCAATTTAAGCCGAATGCAGCGGTAACTCGGGCTGAGTTCGCATCGATGATCGTGAGAATGCTGGAGCGAGTGTATGGAACAGCTAGCTTGGTGAAGGCTGGAAGCCATTCTGCAGCAAGCTTCCAAGACGTCGCTACCGGTGCTTGGTATGCGGAAGCTGTGTCCGCAGCAGCCAGCATGAACATTGTGAAAGGGGACGGCAAGCAGTTCCGTCCGAATGACCGTGTTACACGTGAAGAAGCCATCGTCATGCTGATGCGTGCGATAAAGCTTGCTGGTCACGATGCAGGCACATCTGCACTTACCTTTGCAGACAAGGCAACCGTCGCCACTTGGGCGCAGTCAGCTTTGCAGAGCGCGCAGTCGCTGCAGCTTGTGCAAGGGCGTGAAGGCAATCGCTTTATGCCGCAAGGGGCAATGACAAGAGCAGAAGTGACTAAGCTTTTGATGCAGTGGTTGAATTTATAGCAGGAAATGTAAGATAACGAGTATGGAAGAGGCAGCGACATTTGTCGTAAAAATTGCCTCTCCATGCTCGTTTTTTGTTATTAATAGTCTAATATATGTTCCTAGTTGCATTCAGATGATCTATAACGTGACTACTTACACCGTGCGTATAGTGCACACACATACCAGACACTCCCTACTGACACTTTTTAGCCTCAAATCTTCATGAATAGCTTAATTTACAAAAAAATCAAGGACATTATTTCCAAAAACAAGTAACCTAAAAGGATAAAGAAATTAAATTCCATTAAATCCCAAGTGGTTGTGGTAAAGGAGTATAAAATGTTGAAACTACGTGTTTTGTTGTTGTTTTTGTTAGGTTTCATCTTGTGTTCTCTACCTGTACTTGCAGATGCCAACAGCTATTATTATGATGCAAACAACAGGCTCATACAGGTGAATGAATACGGACATTCCTTCAAGTATGTTTACAACCAGCAAGGGGGACTTCAGAAAGTAGTGAAGGATGCAAACTTGCATGTAAATCAGGGGTTTGAATCCAAGGGGGATGGTCAAATTGCGGACCATTGGGGCTATTGGAAGTCCACTGATGTAACAGGCAGTTATGTGCTGGACACCACGAGTCCATTTGCGGGACATGCCTCACAGCGTATTGCAGCTCAATCTATACCTGAGGGTGGAATGAATGTTTACCAAGATATACGAGTTGTGCCTAAGGGTACGTATTATTTGTCAGCGCAGATGAAGGTGGATCAGATTCAAAATGCAGATGTAACGATTGTAATTCATTATTTTGATGACAAATATAACTTAGTTGGTTCAGCTGAACCCGCTAGATTAAGCAAAATAATGAGTTGGACCGGTATAAGTGGAAATGTTGTAATACCGGACGGGGCAGTCAGAGCACGAGTTCATTTTCATGCGCAAAAACAATCAAATTATGGAGATAGTAAGGCCGATTTTACAATCGATGAAGTAGTCTTTCAGAAAGAAAAGCCTCGTAGTTTCATTTTTAATCATAGTTTTGAGTACTTTCGAGATCAGAATGTTGCTTCGGGGTGGGAACCGTGGCAAGCAGAAGATACAATCGGCCGCTATGTGGTAGATAACTCAACTCCATATTCAGGGGAATCCTCCCAAAGGATAACTGCACAATCGATGCTCAAGGGTGGAATGAATGTGTATCAAAACATAAAGGTTGTGCCTAAGGAAACGTACTACTTGTCAGCACAGATGAAGGTCAATCAGATTCAAAATGCGGATGTAATGATTGCCATTCATTATTTCGACGACAGTTATAACCTAGTTGGTTCATCTACACCTATCAGTATCAACACGGTATCCAATTGGAAAAAAGTATCTGAAAGTTTTGTTGTTCCCCATAATGCAGCTACAGCTAGAATTCATTTGCACACGCAAAGACATACAAAAGAAGGTGAAAGTAGTGCTGACTTTATAGTGGACGATGTTGTTGTGTTAAAAGAGAAATAGATATGCTCTAAGTTAACTATTAGAAAAGGGGATACATTTTGATGAAAAAGATATCATGGCTCCTTATGGTGGCGCTCTGCTTGGAAATCCTATCACCCGGGATTCTGAGCATTCAACAAGCGGCCACGGCACTGGAACAGCAACAAAGTGAGTTGCTTACCATTGACAGCGTAGCAGCAAAGTACAAGGTGTCACCGTCTAGCATTATTGAGATGCTGAATGCTGGTTACAACTTAAAGGATATAGCTGCTGCACTGGACAAAAATTCAGACGTAACGAAATTATTCGATACGCTAGAGAAATTGTTCCCTGGAAAAGGCAAGCTGTATGAGCCGCCAGCGGTGACGGATGTGACGTATGGATTAAATAGTATGAACCCATTACTGGAAGAATACGGGCTTCAAAAGAATGAAAATTTATCACTCAGTCAAGATAATGTACTAAATGCAGTATATGGAGACCAATCTGTTACTCGTTCCGTTTATGCATTGTCAGCACGCAGTTTAGGAGGGGACTATGACCAATTAGGAGTTATAAATCAGCACGTCAAGTTAGATCAAGCTCCTTTTAGCGTTAACACGGGCGTTGAAGACATTTCAACGCAGGATGGATCTCTTAACCTAAGAACAACAGATATCGGGATTCCGGGTCGAAATGGTCTTTCCTTTCAATTGACAAGGTCATATAACAGCAATGCATCAGAGTTCTATGAAAAAAACTATGAAGAGAAGCTTTATTATAATACGCTTTTTGTTCCCGGGGTACGTATCCTTATTTATAAGCGCAATAAAACAACAGATGCTATGGAATATCATACCCAACAGGAACTAAGCAACAAATATTTTAAGTATCTGACTTTCTCTGCTGAAGTACCAACTTTCGTGTTAAGTGAGCTAAGTGGGAGAAATGATGCAAAAGAGGAATTAATCAAAGAAAAGTTCTCTAATCCTAACAAAATATGGTACGGTTTTGATTTTGAAACTTATGGGGATCTGTACCATGCAGATGTATATCCGGTAGGAACTCTGAATGGACTCGAATACGCAGGTCGAGGTTGGGCTTACGATAATGTAAATAAACCGAATCCTATGGAAGACCGTATTAGATTAGGGAAGGGCTGGGAGTGGAATATTCCTTACTTGCAGATAGGAAAGGACTCAAAATATATTAGAATGCCTGACGGTGGCGTGTACAAAGTAGACTACGGAAATACTATTGTAAACTACCCATGGCAGGATGTTGTCTTCAAAGAGGATTCCAGCGTGAAGGTAAAATGGCAGGAATCTGCGTACGTCTTAAAATATAAAAATGGACTGTCATACTATTTCTCAAAAATAGGGGATCTGATCCAAATCTCAGATTTGAGTGGAAACTATATTCACTTTCTATATGAACAGTCGCATTTGAATAAGTCTTCTCTGCTAAAGCAGGTGAGCGATCCATTGGGCAATACGTTAACACTAAGTTACACTTATGGTAAGTTAACGGTGTCCAATGGAACAGATAATGTGGAGTATGCAATTTCAAGAATTCCTGAAGCCGAATTTTCCTATTTGGAGTCAGTCAAAGATACAGCGGGGCGAACAACTTATTACACATATCAATTTGCAGAATCCAAATATTCTGTTGTTAATAATCTAAAGCCAAATCAACGCAACGATTATGCATTGATTAAGGAGATTCATCATCCAACTGGGGCCAAGACTTTATTCAGTTACGATTCACTCGAACGGAATCTAAGTAGTGGAACAAAGCAACTTCAATATCGTATCGTGGAACGCAAAGACGTATCAGAGTACACAGATGGTCGTGTTGTAGAAAGTAACAAAAACACATTCCGTTATGAGTCGGATCCCTATACTTTTTATCAAAGTGGAGAGTATAGAACGGTATTATCGAACGGAGAAATGAATACCTCCGTAAAATATAAAAAGCTATGGAATGATGGCAATCCGAAGTTCTTTAACCTGGAAACGATCCAAGAAGCAGGAGCTTCACAACACATCTCACAGCAAGCGTATGACGAAAACAGTGGCAACCCGTACCCGATCCAGATCGTGACCAAGAAGCGAAGCGGTGGCGCTGAAAGTCCAGCCCTGACAGTTAATCGCCAATATGATCGCGATGGCAACATCACGAGCGAGACCAACAGTATGGGGGCCAACACCGTCACGACTTACGATCCAACCTTTGCTTTGCCGCAAACGGTAACAACCAAGTTCGATGCAAACCAGCAGTCCGTGACTCGGTATGTACGGAATGGGCAAGGTTCAGTGATCGAGTCGAAGACATATGCCAATGCTGAGGGTGGACCACTGCTGCGACACACGAACTTTGAGTATGACGGCTTTGGCAATGTGACGAAGGTGATCGCCAATAACAACGGCAAGCCGACCGTATTCCGATACCAGTATGGGCCGGAGTATCAGCATGCGTTCCTTACGCAGCAGGATGTGGAAGTGACCAATGCCGATGGGCAGAAAAGCGTAGTAGTGGAGAAAGCGCAGTACGAGCCGTTGACTGGTCGATTGCTTGCGTATACGGATGGGCTTAATCAGACCACATCGTACACCTACGACCGCTTAGGCCGCACAACATCTATTACAATGCCGAACCAAGCGCAGGCCAGCTACGTGTACAACGACAGCACGAACCACATCATGGCTAAAAATACGTTAGGTGAAGTCCAACAGGTTTGGTTTGATCCGCTTGGCCGCAAAGTGAGCGAGACACAAGGCTTGGGCGAAGTGAAGTATGGCTATGACGAGCGTACAAGTCGTCTGCTGTGGCAGGACGATGCCTATGGCAATCGGACGTGGTACAGCTATGATGCGTTTGGTCGCCTCAAGCAGACCACGTATGCAGATCAGACGTCGGAGACGGTGCAGTATGATGATGCACAGCTTACTGAACTGTACACAGATGCGGAAGCAAACCAAAAGCTGAAGCGTTACGATCCCTTGCAGCGCCTTGTGGCGGAAGAGGTGTGGGTGAAGAAGGAGCAGACCTTTAAGCCCGAGCTGCGTAATGAGTATAATTCAATCGGTAAAATAACCGCTCTTACAGATGGCAACAGCAACCGGACCACTTATGCATATAACCCGTTAGGAGAGTTAACGGGGGTAACAGATGCCAGCCTAGAGACGACCCAATACACCTATGATCTGTTTGGCAACGTGACGAAGCTGCAATTGCCAGGCAGCCAGACGGTGACTAAAGCTTACGACGAACTGGGCAGAGTGATCACAGAGACAAACGGGACAGGTCAGGTGGAGAAATACCAGTACGACGCCAATGGCAACATCGTTCAATATGTGGACAAAGCGGGCGCAGCGACAACGCAGCAATTTGATGCGATGAACAACCTGCTTCGTTCTGCAACAGCGGATCTGGTTGTGCAGTACACCTATGATACGGAAGGCAAGCGCTTGAGTATGATCGACCAGATGGGGACGACAAGTTATAACTATCAGCCGCAATCCGGTTATTTGACGGAGATTCAATACCCAGACGGTGTCCAGCTTACAAACAGCTACGATCTGAACAAGAAAACAGGCTATGTGGTGAAGCAACCGGGAAGCAGCGTGAACCTGACGGTAAGTGGTCTGTACAACAATCGGAACCAGATTACGGACTTGAATATTAGCGGTGCGAAGATGCCAAGCACTCAGCTTGTGAAGTACGATTATTGGAAAAATGGGGTTGTAGCGAAGCGTCAAGTGGCAGGGGCATTTGCGGCCAACATGCAGTATGAGAACGACAAGGTGTCCCAGATTCAGTACGATAAGGGAGCGCAGTCCTTAAATCAATTCAAATACGAGTACGACCTAAACGATAATGTGATGTCTCGGAACGAGAACAACTATGTCACCCAGTTCAGCTATACGCCGCTGGATCAGGTGAAGACGTCTAGTGAGTTTAATGAACATTATACGTATGACGGGCGTTACAACCGCTTGACATTGGAGAGCAGCCGCGAACTGCCGATTCAGGAAGCCCAGTACGAGTACAACCAGAAAAATCAGTTGACCAAGGCGATTGGAGCCAAAGGCACAGTGAGCTACAGCTATAACGGCGATGGGCTTATGGTAGAGCGTACGGTGTCCAACGCGCGTCATCGTTACTATTACAATGAGGACAAACGGATCGTAGCTGAGGCTGTGATTGAAGCAGATGGCAAGCCGCGTATCCTCTATGTGTACATTTACGATACCAATGGAGCGATTATTGGTCGACAGGACGCTGCAAGCGGCAAGGTACAGTATTACCAGCTCAATGGGCATGGAGACGTTGTTTCTCTGACAGACGATCAAGGCTCTAAGTTAAATGAGTATCGCTACGATATTTGGGGTCTGCCGCTGGAAAGTAAAGAAACAGTCCCGAACATTTTCGGATATGCGGGAGAGTATTGGGACTCGGTATCAGACCTGCAATACTTAAGAGCGCGCTGGTATGACCCAAGCATGGGCCGTTTTATAAGCGAGGATAAGAATCAGGGCAAGATCGAAGAGCCAGACACACTGAATCGGTATACGTATGTGGAGAACAACCCGTTAAATGGTGTGGACCCAACGGGAGAATACCGGTTGGAGTGTGCATTTCAATGTTTTTCCGCAGGAACCCAGATTCAAACCGATGAGGGCTTAAAGGCCATTGAGGATATCAAAGTCGGTGACAAGGTACTGGCAAAAAGCGAGGAAACAGGTGAGACGGCGTATAAAGCCGTCGAAGAGACCTTTAATCGTAAAGCCGACGAAGTGTATGACATAGAAGTGAAGCAAGAAAAGATTACGACGACAAAAGAGCATCCATTCTGGATAGAAGGAAAAGGATGGGTGGAAGCTGGAGATCTGTCAGTAGGCGATAAGCTGGTAGATCGGGATGGTCAGGAGTACCCGATTGAAAGCATCACGGTACGAAAAGAACCGACAAAGGTATATAATTTTAGAGTACAGGGATATCACAATTACTTTGTAACGGATTTGCGCATCTGGACACATAACTGCGGTGGGGGCGGAGGAGGCAGAGGAATTGGTTCTACAACATCCAGCACCATATATAGCAGTCCTGGTAATGTGAGTAGAGGAAGTAATCTTCTCACGAAGAACGTTCCAGTTCCGGATGCCTATCAGAAGCTGATCAGGGATCAGTTCAATTCTTTTAAAGCACCTAAGGGGACGGGAAATCTTATTGATTCAAGTCCAATAAAGATCCCTGGTAATGCTGTTAAGGTAGAACAGGCTAAGAATGGGTATGATCAAATAAAATATAATTGGTCTGATGGAACTTATAAGTATGAAGCACGTTGGCATACAAGAACTCCTGGTGCACCTGCAGATCAAGGGAATACTTGGGTTGTTACAAGAACAACTCCAGGAAGCCAAACAACAAGAAAGCAACAACATATTTTGACGGGCGATACTCAATGGACATCTATGAAAAAGTGGCAGGATGCGGTAAGTGCGAGACAAAATGGAGTAGCGACGCCTGAACAACAAGCGCTCTTAGGTTCAGGTCATTGGTCAGCTCCATAAGTATGGGAGGTGTCAAATGGAAATAATTAAAGACTTTTATACTGGATTTGAGGGTGAACCGGAGATCATCTTCTATTTTGAGAATTCCGAGAATCAAAAAGTTCAGCTTAAGGCTTGGATTGGTTATTTTGATTCAATTATGGCAGCCATACAGCCTAATGAAAACGGGTGGAGTGGGCTCTCATATTACTATCATACGGATACCGCTTGGTTTGAAGAGTCGCCATGGAGAATACCTGATTTAGGCGATGCGTTGAACAATCTTCAAAGTGCCAATAAAACAGAATTAGATCAAGAGACACTAACTGTCTATCAAAGCATATTTGAACTATTTCATGAAGCGCAATCCATAGATGGAGAAGTATGGATTGCGTATGACTAAGCCTTGTTGATTACGAAAGACCTTGATTGGTTTCGTGCCTTTCAAGGTTTTTTTCTTTGGTGGGGCTACCTAGTGTCGATTTAACCCATCATTCAACCAATAACACATATAGCCCATGTAATACCCGTATGAAGAATTCATCACTTTGTTTGTTAAAAGCATCTATCTCAGCAGACTAAGACGGATGTAATAATTGCGGTTTACTTTCTGTTAGCAGGATCGTACAATACAATCAACAAACCAAACACTAGACAACTTGACAACTACTTGATAAACTTTCAAAAACTCTTTCCAACTTGAACTATGAGTAGGAATGAGCTTTTTTGCATGTCCAAATTCAAGGGGGAAAAGGAAAATGGCAAAACAGGTACAGGAAGTAGAGGAGACATTGGGTTTAATTGCTCAGGCACAAGCAGAGTATGAGAGGATAATGGAGGAAGTAAGAGGATACTGTCAGAAAGCACGAGAGTTACTGCAACAGGTGGACGAGTTGAGATGCTCTGGCAGTACAAATCCACAACCATAATGTGATGTCTCGGAACGAGAACAACTATGTAACGAATTTCAGCTATACGCCGCTGGATCAGGTGAAGACGTCAAGTGAGTTTAACGAACGTTATACATATGACGGGCGTTACAACCGTATGACGCTGAAAGCAGCCGCGAGCTGCCGATTCCAGAGGCTTATAAGCAGCAGTTGCTAAGGAGCCGTTTAATTCTTTTAAAGCTTTTAAGGGGACGGGAAAAAATACTTCTGTTACTGTTAGCTACGGAAATAGTAATGTATCTGTTTATAGGGGGGGTAATTCATTTCAAGTGAAACCAAATGAAGTGAAAATTGATAAGGAAACAGGTTTAGTGAAGACAACGCATGGAATATCTTTGGATACTAACCCAAACACTATTTCAAAATTTGGTGGTGCATATAGAATTGAGAGTTTACCGGATGGACTAAAAATAATTCAAAGAGGAAGCAGATTGGAGCATTTTGAAATAGTCCCTTCGTATAATATGCATCTTAAGCAATTTCAGCAGTTATTAAATCAAATAAAAGCAGCACCAGTAAAATAGATAAAATGGGGGGCGCATATGGAAAATTTTAAGGTGCTATTTCTTGAAGATACTGAACTAGCTGAATATGAGGCTATCAGCAAGGGGTACAGAAACGATATTTATGTAAAAATCTCAAATATGATCTATAACATTAGGGTGTATGACCTTGTAAGACTACAGCAGGATTTTGAATCTGAGTTAGAGGATTACGGATATTTTTCCATTGAACCCAATTTAGTGTTGGTTAAAGAAGTTAGTAAAGAATATATTTATTTGACTATTAAAGAACTTTTTAAGCAAAAGTATTTTGAGGATTTAAAGCCGATTGAGGAACCTAGTATTGGTAATCTCTTTGATTAGTAAGAGGTTAGATTACAATTACAGTTTAAAGCTTTTTGAGGGAATACTCAGTGTGTAACTAATCCCTTATTCGATCAAAACACATACAACCCATGCAAAAAAATTTACATTGTGGTAGTAGGATCGTACAATGCAACCAACAAACCAAACACTTTAAATCTTGACAAAACACTTGATTAACTTTCGAAAGCTCTTTCCCACTTGAACCATGAGTAGGAAGAGCTTTTTTGCACGCTCAAAATTAAAGGAGGACGAAACTAATGGCAGAGTAAGTACAGGTAGTAGCAGAGAAGACTGTATTAATTGCCGAGGCTCAAGCAAAGTATGAAACGATTAGAGCACAAATAGAGAAGTATTACCAGAAAACCAGAGAGTTAAGAAATCAAGCGAATGTAAAGGTGAACTGATGTACAGGTGATGATAAAAGTATACAGTTGCTTGACCAATCAAAAAGGTCGTCCTCACTAGCAGATTATCTTGACACTTATGAGAGGCTAGAAACTGCTCGCAACATAATGTGTGTGTTTCAATTTTCTTCCGCAGTAACCAAGATTCAAACAGTAGAAGCAATCGAGGATATCCAAGTCGGTGACAAGGTCCTGGCAAAAAAAAGCGAGGAAACAGGTGAGACAGCGTATATAGCCGTGCAAGAGACATTTAATGACACGGCCGATGAAGTGTATGCCATTGAAGTGAAGCATGAAAAGATTACGACGACAGAAGAGCATCCATTCTGAATAGAAAGAAAAGGATGGGTGGAAGCTGGAGATCTGTCAGTAGGTGATAAGCTGGTAGATCGGGATGGTCAGGAGTTCCCGATTGAAAGCATCACGGTACGAAAAGAACCAACAAAGGTATATAATTTTTGAGTACAGGGATACCACAATTACTTTGTAACGGATTTGCGGATCTGGACACACAACTGCGGCGGGGGTGGAGGAGGAAGAGGAATTGGTTCTTCTACATCCAACACCATTTATAGCAGTCCTGGAAGTATAAGCCGAGGCAGCAATTTGGCTGTGAAGAATGTGTCGATTCCAGAGGCTTTTAAGCAGCAGTTGCTAAAGGACCCGTTTAATTCTTTTAAAGCTTTTAAGGGGACGAGTAATGCTCTCTCCACTTAACGAGTCGGGCAGTGGATGTCGAAAACGGAGTATAATGAGTTTATAAAGACAGGATTAATTCCAAGAACGAATGTATTGACCAAGGGAAAAGAAGGTTATGAAAAACAAGCTAATAAAGGTGATGTTTATGTTGAATTTAATATGGACTCTTCATTACTTATGGTAAAGGACTCTCAATTAGGTTGGTCATTAGTAAAGTCAAAGAATCAAATGCAAATTAAACTGGCGGAAAAAAAGGACAAATGATAGCTGATCCTGTTGGTACTAATATTAAAATTGTCGATACTAAAAAGTAGAGTAGGAAGTGAAAACAGATGTTTGATTCATTGAAGCAGTACATTACGAAACTTATTGATTCTTTGGATAAAGGTATCGTAATTGAAAGTGAGGTTTTGTACGGGGATGCAAAATTGGAATATGCCCTGAGCAAAGAAAATTTTATGGCTTCCATCTCAGTTTTGTCAGACTACACTTACGATTTTTTTACTGTTGAGATTGAAAGTGAAAATACGCTGTCAGTAAAGACCGAAAAGTTCACGAACCTTGATGATTTGTTAGCTGAGTTAAAAGCAGATTTATTAGAGTTTTCATCATTAGAGTAATTTCTTGAGAGACCTTGATTGGCTTTGTGCCTTTCAAGGTTTTTTCTTTGATGGGGCTATCCAGTGCCGAATGAACCGATTATTTAACCAATAACATATCTAACCTATGTAATACCCGCATATTGTTTTCGCCATTTTGATTGTACGAACATCAATGCTTGAATTTTATACCCTGAATATCGCTATTCCGTTATACAAAACAGGTTGAATATGGTTAGATACCACCATGATTGACCTGTATTTTGTTATCTTCGTTTTCGCCCAACGGGAGAACATCGGTTGGAGTGTGCATTTCAGTGTTTTTCCGCAGGAACCCAGATTCAGACGGACGAGGGCTTAAAGGCCATTGAGGATATCCAAGTCGGTGACAAGGTACTGGCAAAAAGCGAGGAAACAGGCGAGGCGGCGTATAAAGCCGTGGAAGAGACCTTTAATCGTACAAGCCGAAGAAGTATATGTCATCGAAGTGAAGCAAGAGAAGATTACGACGACAAAAGAGCATCCTTTCTGGATAGCAGGAAAAGGATGGGTGGAAGCTGGGGATCTGTCAGTAGGCGATAAGCTGGTAGATCGGGATGGTCAGGAGTAGCCGATTGAAAGCATAACGGTGCGTCAAGGGCCGACGAAGGTATATAATTTTAGAGTGCAGGGGTATCCAATTACTTTGTAAGTTAAGGAGATTTAACATGAAAAGGTTTGAAATCGATTGCAATTATAATTACTTTGGACCAAGCAAGCTGGGATTATCACATGAAGAAGTGATTAAGTTGAGTTTAATTCCTAATGAACGAGTGCTTGTATTTCAAGACGAGGATGAATGGTTAGGAACTGTTGTGTTTTATAAAGAACTCCCATATGTGTATCAGTGGTATGTAAAATTAGATTAGTAGAAAGTATTAATTTCCATGTTGATTAAATATTCGTAATTTCACTTTGGATGGCACGATACATTTCACTTAGTTTCGAGGTGACTGCCATGGCTGAAAATTTAGATAAACAGACAGGACAATCATTCAATTTTAATAAAACTACAACAAAAAGAGAAAGTAATATTCTTGAAGCAAGGAATTAGTCGTAAAAGCCATAGAGGGAATTTAGCTCTCTATGGCTTTCTTTTGGGAGTGGAGCTATCCAATGCCGAATGTACTCAATATTCATTAACGATCTGAACAAGAAAACAGGCTATGTGGTCAAGCAATCGGGAAGCAGCGTGAACTTGACGGTAAGTGGTTTGTACAACATCGGAACCAGATTACGGATTTGAATATTAGAAGTGCGAAGATACTATCCAATCAAAGTAAGCACTACAGCAGCGAATACAACGATAAAATGGAAGAGTGGACAGCCTAATCTTATTAGTTATTATTAGGGGGCGGATTATAATGGTACACAGAATTCCACATCTGATTTTACAAGAGGTAACGGTAAAAGTACTCTAACAAAACACTTTAATGATCACAAACGTGATTTTGGTTATACAACTGAATCTAAATATCTGAATAGTGCAAGAAATTTTCTTGAAAAATCTCCAACTTCAACAACACAATCCTTACTTCAAAAGAAGGCACATATTTTAGATATGATACAGCTACTAATGAGTTATGGAATAATAAAGCAGTACGGCGTAAGTTCAACATATTATAAACTAGCAGTATATGCCCCAAAATAAGAGAGGTAGTGTGAAAAATGAGGAGACTAGAGTGTCCTTGTTGTGGCAATTTCACTATAGAAAGCAAAGATGAGGTTGTTGTAGATATTTGTGAAGTATGTTTTTGGCAGTTTGATACTGTGGCCGATGCTATGCCTGACATAAGTATAGGAGCAAACCATATTTCATTGATTCAAGCAAGAGAGAATTACAAACGGTTCGGTGTTTGCAAGCTTCAATACAAGAACATGGTTAGAGAACCGTTAGTAGAAGAATTGCCAAAAAATAATTCAGAATAGTTACCGTCCTGAGCCTTGAATGGCTTAATGTCCTTTAATTTTTCTTTTTCGAGGGGCTATTCAGTGCTGAATGAATTCCTTATATAGCGAATAAACCACTAAACTGCTACAAGAATTTATTCATTTTTTTGTACGAATACAAATGCTTTAAATTTTATAACCTAAATTAACGCTATTCCGATATACCAAACAGGTCAATAATGGTCAGTTACACCATCATTGGCCTGCTTTTTATTTTTGTGTCTTACGGTCTTTTCAAATTTATTCGCAACCGTAGTACTATACTACGAAAGGAACGTTAGGAATGACATAAATCGCAACTTTAACGATGGACGGAATTAGCATAGTTACAGCTGGGCCGGAGGAAGAATTGGTTCTCCTACATCCAGTACCATTTATAACAGTCCTGATAATGTGAGTAGAGGAGGCATCACGAAAATGATAGTGACGAAATACCGGCATCGAATACAAAGTATATGGTTGCTAAGAACTCGAGGGTCGCGCTATTATTAGAAGTTATCGGCCTCAGCCCGATAAGCTCAGGACCAAGGCTCTTAACTGATTTATTTTTTGTACTGTCCACTTGACGGGATACAATTCATAATTTATTTTACGTATCCTTTCCAATAGCCTACTAAGCCTGCTTCCGCCCCTGTTACGACTCTATACATATTTGCTTGCACATCTGACTGGGTCAATGGGAAGTTCCAAATTCGCACATCCCCAATCCTACCCGTAAACCTATAGATGGTCGTATCTCCTGTCCCAGAGATAAACGCAGCTGATGTTACAGATCTAGCTGCGGTAGTGGTTCCTTGTCCTGCAACAAGATTTTGCTTGATACCATTAATATATAGTTCATTTTTTGACCCGTCAGGTACACCATTATAGAATGTTGCAGTTACATGTACCCACTTATTTTTGAGGTTTGTCGAGGGTATACCCAGTACATTAGCTTCCCCCGTATTAAAACCAAAGTATCCACCTGCGAACCAGAGAGCATATGATCCGCTCCATGAGAAAGGCATTTCTCCTTCTATACCATTCCAGTACATCCAGAACTCTACCGAATTCTTTGCGGCTTTTGCTGTGTTAACGGCAACGTTGTCAAGCGGTACTTGATTTGTTCCATCAAACCTTAGGGAAGTGCTTGGTGCAGAAACATCAGCTAGTTTCCAGTATCCTGCTAAGCCTTTCTCAGTTCCTGTTAACACTTTATACATATTTGCTTGCACATCTGACTGGGTCAATGGGAAGTTCCAAATTCGCACATCCCCAATCCTACCCGTAAACCTATAGATGGTCGTATCTCCTGTCCCAGAGATAAACGCAGCTGATGTTACAGATCTAGCTGCGGTAGTGGTTCCTTGTCCTGCAACAAGATTTTGCTTGATACCATTAATATATAGTTCATTTTTTGACCCGTCAGGTACACCATTATAGAATGTTGCAGTTACATGTACCCACTTATTTTTGAGGTTTGTCGAGGGTATACCCAGTACATTAGCTTCCCCCGTATTAAAACCAAAGTATCCACCTGCGAACCAGAGAGCATATGATCCGCTCCATGAGAAAGGCATTTCTCCTTCTATACCATTCCAGTACATCCAGAACTCTACCGAGTTCTTTGCGCCTTTTGCTGTGTTAACGGCAACGTTGTCAAGCGGTACTTGATTTGTCCCATCGAAGCTTAAGGACTTAAATTTACGAACAAGGTTTCCATTATCATCGTAATAATAACTTTGTCCAGACGACATATAAATCAATTTTCCTGATTGATCGTAAATATAACGATCTCCATTATTTAAAGCTTCATTTCTAAGCACTGTGGTCTGGGTACTTAAATTATCTTCAATTAATGTTGCACCCTCTGTATATCCAATACGAGAGGTTGTGGAAAGTACTAGAAAGAAAACGCAAAATATAGATACTATTTGGTATGAAGTTCTGAACTGTGACCTCGAGTTAAAATTTGTTTTTTTCATACTTTTTTTAATTAGTGGCACTGTTAGTTCCCTCTCGTTGGTAATTGATTTTATTTAACTATTTATTTTTCTTGTCTATAATCTACCTACAATTAAAAAAATAGTCTTACAGTATAAAACTAGATTTTGTATTGTAATTGAAATAGAGTAGTTTGGTACTATTACATCCAAGTAGTATCTTTCTTAGAAAGGATGGTTGCATGCTAGCTAATACCCGCTGTTATGCAAAGGTAGACACTATTCCCAAATAATCCCTCTCGATATATTGATTTCATTGTTAAAATATATCCTCGATTTATTCTGCAATCAATGAAAATATTGTAAAAAATAGTTCGTTAGACACTACTCTGAGTGAATGTTCTTATTCGTTCATAAAGTCGTAATAGCATTTACTATATTTTCCTCGTCTTTACACCAACTCAACAAATGCTGAGGCAGGACAAACTGATCCCGTGACGAAGTAATGAAGTATACAAGCTGTACCACTACATACGAAGGGAAGCACCCTCTATGATAACTAGAACGATGCGAGCTGTCCTATCATTTGTGCTGCTGTTTGTCCTGATCGTACAGCCAGCGCTGGCTGCTCCTAAGCAGACAAAGGTGGAAGTGACATTTGTGAGCGCGGAATTGGTGGAAAATGATCATGTTGGCAACGAGTGGGCAACCGGCGCAACCGTTAACGGCAAGACGATCAAAGAAGGCGAAAGCCTTGTGCTGGCGGTGAAGGCAAACGGTTCAATTTCTTTAAAAGCTAACGCTGAGGAACAGGACAAGTATCCGGATAAAGGAACGGCAAGCCAATCGATCAAAGTAACGGCCATTAAGGCAAAAGCTTCAGAGAAAGTATTAAATGTGACAGTGACGGAGAACCGCGGCAGGTATTCGGGCAACAAGGCCAAGTGGAAATTTATCTTTTCTGTCAAAACCAAATAACGAGCAGCAAAACAATCCCCTCCGTATACGCAATAGTTGCGATACGAAGGGGATTGTTTTGTGATCCGCGTATGCTGGTGTTACTTTACTTTTTCAACTAACCTAATCTAGGCATTTGCTGCCAGCTTGCGTATTTGCTTCTTACGCCCGATCTGAATGAGCGTCAGGAACAATGCGGCCATCACACCACTTACAAGCAGTAGAATAAAGCATCCGTTCCAGCCAGATGACTCTACAATAAAGCCTACAAGAGCACTTGCTGTCAGGTTGCCGAAGAGGTAGGCGAACAAGCCTGTCAAACCTACGGTTGTACCTACAGCAAATTTAGGCACGAAGTCAATCGCACTTAAGCCAATCAGGAATTGTGGTACGTAGATCAAGCAGCCGATCACAGAAATCGCGATGCTGATCGCCAATACGCTAGTAGATTGCCAATATACCAGTGTGCCAAGGATAACGCCGACCATACTAATAATGCACAGTGGCATCCGGTTGCCTTTAAACAACTTGTCACTCAGCCAGCCCACAAGCAGGGAGCTTGGAATGGCTGCCCATTCAAATGCTGCGAAGGCCATATGGTACTGTGATTGCGTGAATCCTTTTACATCGGTCAAATAAAGCGGGACCCAGTTCAAGACACCAAAGCGGATAAAGTAAACAAATACGTTTGCAAGGCACAAAAACCAAATAAATTTATTTTTAAGCACATAAGTGAACAATATTTCTTTTAACGACAGCTTGTCCCCTTCGGGGTTACGTTCCACATCGTCATAGTCGTTGCGGTACTCATCGATCGGCGGAAGGCCGACGGATTGAGGTGTATCCTTACCGCAGAACAAGACAAAGATCGCAATGATGATCGCTAGAATAGAAGGGACGATAAATACGCCTGCTTGCCAATATGCCGTACCGAATATCCCTAGCGCAATACCTACAATTGGAGCGATAATACCACCGCCAATGTTATGAGAGGTATTCCAGATTCCCATTTTGACGCCGCGTTCTTTCTTGGAGAACCAGTTTGCCATAACGATACTACAAGGGGGAGCCCCCATACCTTGGAACATACCATTAAAGATCAGCAGCATAAAGATAAGAGCAAATGATGACGAGAAACCGAATCCGATATTTACGATGGCGGACAGCAACAGCCCGATCGCAATAAACCGCTGGGTGTGGGCTTTGTCAGCCAGATTCCCCATAAAAAACTTGCTTATGCCGTAAGTAACAGCCATGGCAGCGCTTAACAAACCGATCTGCGAAGGCGTAAAGCCATATTCGCTGGCTAAATAAGGTGTGGACAACGTAAAGTTGTTACGTACTAAATAGTAACCAGCATAACCAACGAATATTCCCATCAAAGTGCGGATGCGGAAAATATTGTACATCTTAGCAATCATGTGCTCCGGAAGGCGTGGTACGGCTGGAGCTTTTTTTAACCAACCCAACATATTTCATTCTCCTTAACCTTTTTTAGCTGCACGCAATCTGTTCCAAAGTTGAATGATTTGTTCATGCTGAGTTAACGAATGGTGGATCGGAACAACTTTTGTGTTTAAACGGGCTATTTTGTCCCGCTGTACCGTCGGCGTTCCGAAGGATACGTGCTCCAGTATGGCGGCCGCATCCTGAGACAAGCTGTAATCGATAAACCAATCGGCGACACCTTCATTCGGCGCATGGCGCAGCTTCGAGATCGCGTTTACGGACAGTCCCGTATCCTTCGGCACACTGCTGAGAAGATCAAAGCCTGCTTCCCGCAGCTTGCGCTGATCGCCGAGAAAATTGATACCGATTACATATTCGCCAGCACTGACCGATTGGGCAGGCATATAACCGTTTACCGTAAGGCTGCCGATATTGTCGTTCAGCTTGCGTACATAATCGGATGCTCGGCGCTCGCCCCAAGCTTCGTACAACGACAGCAAAAAGGTGTAAGCTGTGCCGGAGTAATTTGGGTCCGGCATTACGATGCTGCCGCGATAAGCGGGGTGCAGGAGATCCTCCCACGCAGTGGGCAAAGACAAGCCCATTGGCTGAAATTCTTTGCGCCATCGCTCCTCATTGATCGCAATGGATAACTGTTCGACTTCGTATCCAGCCCAGTAGCGGTCCTCATCCTTCAAAGCAGCGGGAATAGCCGTGAGGTTCGCACTGTTGATGGGCGAGGAGAGCTTCTCCTGCTTCATCGTTAAGTGAGCGTCCACCGTACCGCCGATCACAAGATCGGCCTGCGGCTTTAAAGCTTCCTTGGATACACGACGCAGTATTTCTTCCGTCGAGAGGCGAATATACTCGTACGTGCATCCGGTGCGCTGGCAGAAGGAGGACAAGAGAGCGCTGCCAACTTCCTCGCGGGCGGCGACATAGGCGACTAAATGGCGGCCTTTTAACTCGGGATATCCTTGTTCGTCCACAGTAATAGCATGATGTTCATTGGAACAGGCTGCCTGCGTCATTAGACAGACAACTAGTAGGAAGAAGAGTAATCGTTTCATCTTATATCAGCCTTTGCTTTCTTTGATTCAAACAGCTTGCCCAGGCTACTTTGCAAATAAATAGAGTTACCGTTATCGTCACCCATATATTGCATCACGATAAAGTCTGGATAGACAACAGCGTGCAGCAAGTCATTGCGGCTGTTTCGCAAGCTGTTGCCATGCTTGAATGCCGTAATGGTACCAAGCGGCTCTTGCTTTTGCAGCAGCAGCTGTTTAATCTCGACCATGTCTACAATTTCGTGGGCTTGGCGGATCTGCGTGACCAAGTAACCCTTTTCATGAAGATGTATAGCTGCTTCAGCCTTGTTGACCCGATAGGTCACATCTTGGGCATCACGTATGAAATCAGCATAATGCTCTGGTGTGTAGAACAGGTTAAGCAGTTGAGTCTGAAAAGCGGACAACATCGGCGTCTTGTGGCCGGGTCCATAGAACCATTGATTTAAGGTAAAATCATCTCCTAAAGCAAATGGCTGCTCATCCCCATTCAAATATTGAATACGGCCTGTAATCACGGCCTGCTCATTGACTCGAGCTGAACCAGTGGTCGGATCATACTCCTGCTTAATGCGATCGATGTACGAAATGATGGCATGAAGGCTGACTTCATCGGTGACCTGCACGACACCCCATTGGTCATGCACAATAGTGGCTTGCACAGGCAGGGAATCGCTTACTTTTCGCAGGACTTCATTTCTGTCCTCGATAATGACGACGTTCTCATACATGCGATCATTAAGAACGTAGCCTATACCAGACAAAAGCAATATAAAACCTGCAAACAGCAAGAAGCTCCATATAAGTTTGTTCATGATTGGTTACTCTCCTTCGATAGCATAAACAACCATCATTTCATAATCGCCTCGCAAATGTTTCATAAATGTATTATTTCTCATTTTCATGCATAGAAATCGTTTCCAGTGCTGTGGGTGTACAGAAACGCAGCTTGACTGATGTACCTTCGCCTTCTATTGCGCGAAGCTCCATCTCGCCTCCCTGCTGACGCATTAACTGTCTGCAGATGAGCAGGCCAAAGCCATTGCCAGAGTGAGAAGACAGCTTAGTATCTTCCGGCGCGAGCGCGAAATGCTCAAGTAGTTCCGTGCTGATGCCGATACCGTCGTCTGAAATGGTAAGGATAACCGCATCATCTGTTGTCTGCTGCTGGAAGGTGATTCTGGTCGCATCGCTATACTTGATGGTGTTATCAAGCAAATTCAGCAAGATCTGTTTGGTCTTGTCCGGATCCGCTACTATTTTAATAGAATGAAGTTTATCGATAACAGTAATGCGATACTTTTCAAGTCGCGGTTTTACAACAAACACAGCTTCTACTGCAATACTTGCGATGTCACAAATCGTTGGTGATACGGAAAACGGACTATCTCCGTATTTGGACTGGCTGAGCAGCTCTTCCACAAGCGTCAGCAGCCGTTCGCTTTCTACGGAAATATGACGTAGGCTGGTCTGAATATCCTGCTCGGCGTGCAAGCGTGGGATCAGATTCGCATACCCCATAATGGCGGTAAGCGGCGTCTTCAACTCGTGCGTCACACGATCCAGGAAGTCGCGCTGCTTGTCCTTCTCACGACTTAACTGCTCCATATGGAGCTCGATCGCGTCTGCCATCGCATGAAATGATTGTGCCAACTGGCGAATCTCTTCATAATCATGCAGTCCAATACGGCTGCCGTAACTGCCGCCTGCAATCTTCTTGGCCATGTCGCGCAACTGCTCGATAGGTCTGCTGAGCGAGGCAGCAAAGCGGTTCGCCACAACAATCGCGGCAATCAAGATCAGCAAGCAGGCGATCACAAAGGTTCCGTTCATCCGCTGCAGCAGCAGTGCCTCGTCTTCCAGCGGGTGGAGAAATCGGATCACTCCGATCACCTTACCGCCGACATATAAGGGACTAGAGAACAGCATCATAGGTGAGGGAGAAGCTTTTTGAATCATATAAGCTTTGTTTCCTTGGACGGCTTGTTCCATGTCTTGATTTACGTAGGGCAGTGCTGCACGTTCGGTGTCTGCCCACATACGATTGTGAGGACTGAGAAGCTGAACTCTTAATCCCATACGTTTTGACAAATAGGATGCGATCAGCGGAGCACCATTCTGGAGGGTTACTTCTGGTGTATCTTTCTGCTCGCGTTCGACATAATTGATCGTATAAATCTGTGCCTCTACACTCAGCTTTTGCAGCGAGCTTACGGCTGATTGATAAATGTTGTTTTGCAGCGAAATAACCATCACGATGTACAAAAACAACATGACGGGAATAAATAATGCTAAAATAGCCAGATTAAATCGTTTCTTTAAAGTCATGATTGTCACCTTATCTGCCGTTCATTTGCCATCGGCACAAGACACAAGGGCATTAGCAGCAATCGATCTTGTAGCCGACACCATAGATGGTCTTAATTCGATCGCCTTCCGGTCCAAGCTTCTTGCGCAGCCGCTGCACCATGATGTCAACCGCCCGTGTATTTTCGGGATAGTCGAGCTTCCATACCTTTAACAGCAGGTCGTCGCGTGTGAAGATCCGCTGCTTGTTGGAGAGCAGAAGCAGAAGCAGATCATATTCCCGATAAGTTAGCGTTAACTCTTCCTCGTGTACAAAAATGGAGCGTTCCTCCGGATAGACACGGAAAGGTCCAATCATTATTTTGCCAACCTCAGTATTCACTTGATTCTTGACGAGTCGACGCTCTATGACCTTAATACGAAGCAGCAGCTCTGTACTATTAAAGGGCTTTACGAGATAATCGTCTGCACCTAGCTGTAGACCAAGCAGCTTATCGTTCATTTGACCTTTGGCGGTCAGTAATATGATGGGGATATCAGGGTCATTCCCTCTAAAGCCGCGCAGCAGCGTGTACCCATCTGTATCCGGCAGCATAACGTCTAAAATAATCATATCCGGCTTCTGTTTGTCCCAAATGGAAATTGCCTCCTGACCGTTGACGGCTGTCAGGACTTCGTATCCCTCTATCTCCAGGTTAAGGCGAATTAAATTCAGAATGCTCTCTTCATCATCGACGACGAGAATGTTCATAGCAGCCTCCTTGCTAGCGAAATCCAAAGCGCTTACATAAAAAAAGCAGCCTGTGAAAAAGGCCGCTTTCATCTGTTCCTATTATACTGACAAATCGAGGTTTGTATACGTTAAAAGGCATGGCCATCTCGTGAACAACATTTAAACTTTATCTACATGAACTTCTTTAATGATTGTTTCCTTAAATAAGAGTGTTATTCTGTTACGCCCGGTACTGAGTATCTTGGAGCACTTTAATCCCCATAACAATGTTCCAGATAAATAGGATCAGGCTTAGCAGGAGCATGAACAAGATAAAGAAAATGCTGAAATGAAACTGTCCGGTAAAGAACGAGAAGATTGCTAGGACAATGCATCCTACAGGTGCGATGTGAGAGAGCAGGGCTCTGCCGGCATGTCGTTTCACATAAGGATCATTGGTGACGATGAGCAAGATGAGCGGACATAAAAATCCGGCAAAGAAAATGCTGAAATAGCTAAGTGAAGCTAGTATGTTTCGAGTTTCCATTGGATAAACGCTCCTTTAATCAAGTTATATCACAATACGTGGCTGGGCTAGCTTTCGTTTCCTACAAAAGGTAAAAGTGACGGTAATGTAAGTTTCTGATCCCTGCTTATTAGGTCTAAAGTAAGAGAGTCAAACTTCGTTACTTATGCACATGTTAACATAAAAATATATGACTATTGTAACAATAGCTAATGCTTGTTATATTGAAATTTAGCTACTAGTGAAGGCAGGTGAGATTAGTGGAGCACATTCATGGCACTTACAATAGTTACTTAGTTCTTTTGTCTTACTTAATCGCAGTGACAGCTTCATATTCAGCATTGGATTTGGCAGGCAGAATTAGTATAACTAAAGGAATACGCCGTATGCTGTGGCTTATTTTGGGTGCTACGTCAATGGGACTAGGCATCTGGTCCATGCATTTTGTCGGCATGCTGGCCATGTCCCTTCCGATACCGATATCATATGATATGGAATATGTGGTCTTATCCGTGGTATTTGCCATATTTGTATCCAGCATCGCGCTGCTTACGGTAACACGCCGCACGATGGGTATAAAGGAATTGGTGGCCTCAGGTGTACTTATGGCAGCGGGAATATCAGGCATGCATTATGTTGGTATGGCCGCTATGATTATAGGTATTGTCTACGATAGGCTGCTAGTCCTCTTGTCGATCGGCATTGCGGCTACAGCTTCGGCGTTAGCGCTGTGGCTACTGTTTTATTTTCGCAAGGATCAATCCCGGCATGCGGTATGGTATAAGCTTGGCAGCGCGCTTATTATGGGAGCTGGAATAGCGGGGATGCATTACACGGGAATGTACGCCGCACATTTCCATTTGGGCGACAACATGAATTATCGTTCCGGACTAGAAATTGAACCTAATAAATTGGGATACATGATTACGATAGCCACCTTATTTCTGCTCGGCATGACGGTGTTTGGTGTCTTTATTACGAAACGATTGTCCCAAAAAGACTCGGTTATACAGGAACATGCGGGGTGGTACAGGTCATTGTATCACAACAATGCCGACGGCATCATTTCCGTTGACACATATGGACTCATTATGAGCGTGAATCCGGCTGTTTCCCGAATTATTGGGGTACCCGCAGAAGGTTACATCCATCAACACGTGTCTGCCTTCCAAATTAATGTCACGGAAGAATTGCGAACATTGACAAAAGAACGGTACTATCAATCATTTGATATTGATTCACGAAGTTATGATACAACGATTGTCCATCCAGACGGTACGAAGGTAGAGTTAAACGTTGTTAATATACCTGTTGAAATAGAAGGGGTTGTCGTCGGCAATCATATTATTGCGCGTGATGTGACAGAAGAGAAGCTTGCTAAGGGACAGATTGAGCATCTCGCCTACCATGATGAGCTGACAGGGCTGCCGAATCGGCGGCTGCTAAATGAACTATTAGCGAAAGCAATAACCGATAATGAGTGCAGCGCTGTAGAATTTGCTGTACTGGCGCTGGATATTGATCGCTTTAAGATGATTAATGACTCGCTCGGTCATACATATGGAGACCTATTTCTTCAGGCAGTAAGTGATCGAATACTGGCTTGCGTAGACGGCGTTGATGCAGTGGTGTCACGTTTAGGTGGGGATGAGTTTATCATCATATGTCGTATCTCCATGGATGGGACAGTATGCGCAGCATTAGCGGATCGGATCGTTGAAGCGATGCGTCAGCCGTTTTCGCTCAAGGATAATGATTTCTATATTTCGACTAGTATAGGCATAGCACTGTTTCCGCAGGATAGCAAGGACCCTGTTGAGCTTATTAAACAGGCTGATGCGGCAATGTACGAAGTGAAAAAGAATGGCAAGAACGGCTATCAATTTTATACCTCTGATCTGGATGTAGAATTGTTAGGACGCATCGAGCTGGAGGCTGACTTGCGTAAGGCTGTGACGCGAAATGAATTGGTTGTTTTCTATCAGCCACAAGTCAGTACAATTGATAATCGGATGGTGGGCGTAGAGGCACTTGTGAGGTGGAATCATCCGACAAGAGGCCTGCTCATGCCGGGCTCTTTTATCCCGTTGGCTGAGGAGACGGGACTTATTTACGAGATCGGCAACTGGGTCATGTACGAAGCTTGTCGCCAAATGCGGGCATGGCATGATGCAGGCGGGCCTTTAATTCCGGTGTCCGTTAACTTGTCGACCCAGCAGTTCCATCATTCGGATCTGCTGGGGCAGGTCAAACGTGTCTTGTTTGAAACGGGCCTTGGCGCGCAATATTTGGAACTGGAGATTACGGAAAGCATGATGATGGATGCTACAGTGTCTACGACTATTTTGCAGGAGTTAAATAAGTTGGGCATACGTATCAGTCTGGACGACTTTGGCACGGGCTACAGCTCCTTGAGTTATTTGAAGATATTCCCGATCCATAAGTTAAAAATTGACCGTTCCTTTATCGCAGACATTTCCAGTAATGAGAATGATAAAGCGATTGTCGCTACGATTATTTCTATGGCTCAGCATCTCAAGTTGGATGTTGTTGCCGAGGGCATTGAGACGAAGGACCAGCTCGACATCTTAACGGAGAATGAGTGTCGCGAGATACAAGGTTATTACTTTAGCAAGCCGTTGTCGGCTGTAGATGTGGAACAGGCGTTTTTTGTGCCGATGCGGGGAAGTGTTGTTTAATGTACTGTAGAAGATTAGAGCTATACATAGGTAGCTCTAATCTTATGTGGATTGTAACGGCCATCTTGTTAAGGAACGTATAATTATCAATTAGCAATGATTCTATGTTAACTCGGAGTATTCTTTTTACAGGGTGATGTATGTTCTACAGTGCTGTAATAAAACTGGAGTATACTAGGAGAAAGACATGAGTATTCAAAAGCTTTTTTGATTAATACATATACATCAAAGGTGTGATTTAGTTGCAAGAAATACAAGGTGATTTATTTACCATGCCTACGCTGCAAGCGGATTTTGAAGCGCTTGGTGTGAAGTCTGGGATGACACTGCTGCTGCATTCTTCCATGAAATCCTTAGGAGGATGGGTTGCAGGCGGGTCTGTCGCCGTCATTTCGGCGTTGGAGGAGGTGTTGACTCGTAATGGCACATTAGTGATGCCTACGCATACCCCGGATTTATCTGATCCGTCTATATGGAAATGCCCTCCTGTCAGAGAATCATGGTGGGGACCAATTATGCAATCGATGCCTGCTTTTGATGCAGACTTGACTCCTTGTCCGGAGATGGGGATCATCCCTGACAATTTCAGAAAACAAAAAGGGGCGCGGCGTAGTCAGCATCCGCAAGTATCATTCGCCGCTTGGGGATACCACCGGGATTATATCGTTTCTGACCACAGTCTGGAGCATAGTCTGGGCGAAGAATCACCATTAGCAAGAATGTATGATTTGAACGGTTGGGTGCTGCTGCTTGGGGTAGGTCATGACCATAATACCTCTTTGCACTTGGCAGAGTATCGAGCGAACTATCCTAACAAACAAACGACAGTGTACAAAGCCCCGATCATCCTGAATGATGAGCGGCGTTGGGTAGAGTACTCCGATCTTGATTTTGATTCAGACGATTTTGAGCAGATAGGATCGGATTTCGAAAATGATACCGAAAATGCACGCAGAGGTCGTATCGGAAATTCGACTGCGCTGTTGATGCCGGTTAAGGAGCTAGTGGACTATGCCGTTCAGTGGATGGAGATAAATAGAGGTGCAGCGGCATCAGACTGTGGCAACTAAGATTAAATAGTATTAGAGTAGGGCTATCTTATTAAAGTTAGACGATATTAAAAAGTATTTTTTTATAAAAAAAGTCCAGTTGACCGCTGAGTAAGGGAGAGCTTGCTCTGGTTGAATGGGGCTTTTTTTTATTTTATACTCATTGTTGACAATAATTATCAACGTGGAAAGTTACAATATGGAGCATTAGTACGATGAGTACGGCTAAGAGAAAAGATCATTCGTTCTATTATCTATTCATGAACATTCAGCATTAGGTGGAAATGACAGCAGAGTGGATGACCAGCGTAACTGTAGATCAATTTTAATTTTGACTGGTCAAGCGTCTCACATTACATTTATGAATGAGAGGTCATGATGAAATTAATTGGGGTATCGGAACAATTCCTTGTGCTGTTGGGCCGAGAAAATAATGATCAGATCCACCGTCACTATGACATCCAATTACAGATCCCGACAAGCAGCATGATTATTAATGGTAAGCGCACGACGGATCAAGTGTTAATTGACAGCAATGTCAAACATATCACCTCGTTCGCAGACGGTGATATGCTGTCTTTTCTGATCCATCCTGAGTCCAGGATTGGCCAGAACATCAGGCGCCATTATTTTAAATCTGATCGTATAGCGACGGCTCATCTTCCAGGCCTTGTGGAGCAAATTAAAGTGATCTACGAGTCGATGGCTGATCTGAATAGATTAAAGAGGGTAACCCATACGATCTTGGACCGTTTTATCATTGATACTTCTGATCTTCAACAATTAGATGATCGTGTAACGGATATGCTGAATTGCATTCACTCGGCTGACCTCGCGCATTTGCAATTAGCTGATGTATTAAACAGCGTGCACTTATCCAAATCACGGCTTACTCATTTATTTAAAAATGAGATGAAAATTTCGGTGATGAGATATATGACTTGGACAAGATTGTTTCGTGCAGCCCAGTCATTGGTTTTTTCGAATGCATCGATTACCGCAACTGCCCACCAATTTGGATTTGCCGACGCATCCCATTTTTCTCGTGTCTTTAAAGAGAGCTTTGGTTATTGCCCCAAGCGGCTAGTTCAAGAAAAGAAGACGACCGTCTCGTTCATGTTTTAAGAGCATCGCCTTGGTAGGATTGCTTTAAGACAATCAATTACCTGCCAAAGGAGATGTGTGACATGTTTAAAACGTACCATAAAAACGAGCAGTTTAATTTGCAGATTAATCGTATGTTCGCGAAGTTAAAAGACCCGCAAGTCGAAGCAGAAGTGGCTGCTGCATTGCCAAGGCTTGTCGACACAACCTCTTGGTATGAAGTGTGGAAAGAGCTTGGCGAAGCAAGCGAAGCAACTGGCAGACTTGAAATGGCTTCTAGCTGCTATCAAGCGGCCGAATTTTACTTGCCTGAATCACATCCCGACAAAAGGGATTTGTATGAGAAGTATAAACAAACTTTTTACGAGGCACATCCAGAGCTGCCAATTGAGCATGTTAAGGTCCCCTATGGTACATCGTATATGCCTGCCATTCGGCTTAAGTCCGACAACTCGACCAACACATTACTAATTCATGGTGGTTATGATTCCTTTATAGAAGAATTTATTTTACGCGTACTGCCTTTGAAAGTTTTGGGATACGACATTATCATGTTTGAAGGACCAGGTCAAGGTGGGGCGCTGATTCGGAATGGAATGAAACTGATACATGAATGGGAACAGCCGACTTCAGCCGTTTTGGACTATTTCCAGCTCAAGCGAGCTGCGCTGCTGGGAATTTCTTGGGGAGGCTACTTGTGTATGCGCGCAGCGGCCTTTGAGAAAAGAATAAACCGCGTTGTCTGCTTTGACATCTTTTATTGTGGCATGGATGCATTGCTGCTTGGTCTTGACGAGGAAGACAAGTCTACATTAGAACAGTTGCTGGAACAAGATGCTGAGGATAGCATCAACCATTATGTCTACGCTTTGATGAAAGAAAGCATAGATGTGGAATGGAAAATAACAAAGGGGATGTACAATACCGGAACAAAGAGTCCTTACGATATGATCAGAGCGATTGAGCTGCATACGATGAAGGGGATTGAGCATCTGATTGATCAAGACGTACTGCTTCTGGCAGGAGACGAGGATCAGTATGTGCCTATTGAGCGTTTGGCTCTAATTGAAAGCAGTTTGATTCAAGCGAAATCCGTTACCTCTAAAGTGTTTACTCGTGAAACTGGGGGAGAACAGCACTGTCAGGCAGGGAGAATGGAGTTGGCTTTTGCCGAGATTGTAAAGTTTCTTCAAAAATAAGTTGGACGGCATTGCCGCCTTATATATCTGAAGAGATAGGAGCCTTCCGGCTCCTTTTTTGTTATTGTTAAGCCTCACGATCTGTTAATTTGCTTTCTCCATTCAAGACTGCACATGGTTTAACTGCAAGTACTTGATCAGGAGCTTATTCCTATTAGTTCTGCTAGTGATTGATTTCCGGTGGTATTTGTGAAAGGTGAGATAAACTTGTAAAGCGTTCTCAAGTGGGTTCTATTTGCTCCAGGATGATGGTATAATGACCGTGCATATGATGTTGTGGTACTAGATTTGGTCAAAATGAGTTATCGATATCTCAGTTTTTGTAAAGGTTTTCATCTATCTACAGCATTGCCCTACATCTATTTGGAAATGAGGGATTCAGAGCATGAGCAACACCAAGTTGATCTTGGCCGGTTACGCCGGCGATTCTGTGCTTCCGCAGGTAACCGCGGAGGATGCTGCAAAGCTGACCCATCTAAACGTCGCTTTTGGGCACGTGAAGCATGATCGGATCACCATCGATCATTTAGTGAATTTGTCCGTGTTAAATGTATTAAAGGGGTACAATCCTGAGCTGCAAATCCTATTATCCGTTGGTGGCTGGAGCGCAGGCGGTTTCTCGGAAGCAGCTTCCACACAGGAAGGCAGACGCTTGTTTGCGGAGTCTGCACTGGAAGTGCTAGAATCTGCGCCGTTTGACGGTATTGACCTGGATTGGGAATATCCGTGCTACGCGGAGGCGGGCATTACAGCGAGTCCAGCTGACAAGCAGAACTTCACCCTGCTGCTTAAAGAACTGCGCGAGATACTGGATGCTAAAGGTAAGACAGATGGTCGCCATTATTTGTTAACGATAGCAGCCGGGGCGGACCAGTATTATATCGACGGTACGGAGATGGACGCCATTCATCCTTATCTGGACTTTATCCAATTGATGACGTATGACATGCGGGGCGGCTTCCAGACGTTGACTGGACATCATACGAATTTATATACTTCTACGGGGGATTTATTCCGAATCAGTGTAGATGCTTCTGTTCGATTATTTGCATCAGCAGGAGTGCCTCGTGATAAAATTGTGATCGGTGCAGCCTTCTACTCTAGAATGTGGAAGAACGTTCCGGATGCAAATCACGGTTATTTACAAATGGCAGCTTCTTCTGGCGGGTATGGCCCTGATTATACGAAGCTGGTGTCGGAGTATATAAATATGAACGGTTATATAAGGTATTGGGATGACGAAGCAAAAGCACCTTATTTATTTGATGGCAGCAGCTTTATCACTTACGATGATCCAGAGTCGCTAGCTTACAAATGCAACTATATTAAGGCTAATGGTATCGCGGGTATTATGTTCTGGGAGTACAGCTGCGACCATACGCACGTATTGCTGGATGCTATGCATAAGGCTTACGATACAGTTTAACTGCATCCCTATTTTAGAGTTCTGTTAGACGGAAGTATTTCTTGCAGTGTGCAATTGATTTTAAGCTGCTAACATAAATAATCCCCTGATCGCGATTACGGAGCAACTTCGGGCACATGCCGATAGTGATCTGTAATTCGTCAGGGGATTTTGTGTATTAAGGTGCAAGGAATATCAGATTAAGCTGATGATAGTAGCATTTAAAATTAGAGAAGCTAGTGAATGTTGTTCTTTTGGAAATTACCGCCGAGCACATCCGACACGCTTTCAATCGCAATAAATGCTTTATCGTCAATTTCATGCACGATAGCTTTCAGCTTAGCCAGCTCCAGACGCGTGACGACACAATAAATAATTTGTGTATCTTCTTTGCTGTAGCCGCCTCTGCCGTATAGGAACGTAGTGCTGCGTCCTAGGCGATCTTGGATCGCTTCTGATACTTCGTCATATTCGGAAGAAATGATCGTCACAGACTTTGATTCATTCAAACCTTCGACCACTACATCCATAACCTTGGACGCTATATAGAAGGTGAAGATGGAGTACATTGCCGAATCCCAACCAAAGACAAATCCTGCGATAATAAAAATGAACACGTTAGTAAATAGAATAATTTGTCCTACAGGCACTCGTGTTTTCTTTGAAACAAGAATAGCTACAATCTCGGTTCCGTCAAGCGAGCCGCCAAAGCGAAGTACAAGTCCTACACCAAGACCTAGAATCAGACCTCCGAATAGCACCGCTAATATTTTCTCATTCGTAAATGCCGCTGCGTGGTGCAGCCAAAATGTCGTTGCCGACATCACGATAATTCCGTAAAGTGTGGAGAAGGCAAATGTCTTACCAATTTGCTTATATCCAATGATAAGAAACGGAAGATTAATGAGGAAGATAAAGATACCAAGAGGCAGTGCTGTTAACTTGGAGATAACGATTGAAATACCCGTGATGCCGCCGTCAATAACGTCATTTGGCACGAGGAACAATTCAAGTGCGACCCCCATCAATACAGCTCCGGTAGTAATAAAAATAAAACGCTTCAAATAGTCCAATACAGTTAATTTCCGATGTGTTCTAGCCATGTAACGAGTCCCTTCTGTTGTAGATATGTAAGATTGTTGATCATTCAAAAGTATGTTTATGATAACATTTCCGTATTTCGATCACAAACAAACTTTCAAATTTAAGTAATTTGGCAAGAAAATAGGGTGTAAGCAGCCCGCTTTATGGCGAATGAATGATGTTGCCTTGTTGTTCGCGTAAAAAGGATTGGATAAGTGCAGCTACTTTACTGGGTGCCTGCTCATCTGGACCGTTATGGCCGCATTGCGGCAGTATTTGGTGTTGAGCCTCTGGCAAAGTGGCTAGTAATTGAGTAATTGGATTGCCCATGTATAGTGGACTATTGGCGCCAGATATCAACAGTGTGCGGGCGGCAATGCTGCGGTAATTGTCCAGTGTAGAATCTAGCCGCTGAACTTCCTTTAATTCCGGTACAATGGTAGGCAGCAGGCCCAGCGTATGGTTCCAGTGGTCAGGCGAGCGTTGTGACATCGCCTGAAGTGCTGATTTCACAAAATGCTCAGGCATGTGCTGGATGTTCTCATCCAAACCAAGACCTGTAAGAAAGCTAATAAAGGCATCCATTTGCCTGCCCTCTTCCATCGCTTGTTCGAACCTTGGCAGCCAATTACAAGGGATGGACTGCGTAATGGATACGGCAGGTTCATATACAACAAGCTCAGTTACGGCATACACTCGTGCCGTTTCCAGTGCAACCAAGCCACCATAGCTATGTCCAAATAAAATAGTCGAGCCGGTATGCTGAAGCACTGTGCCAGTATCTGCGATTTCCTTCTCCATTGCATAATCAGCCCCTTGTGGGCCACTGGCTTCACGTCCGCGACGGTCCATGAGGTGCACGGTATACTTGTCTGCAAGTTCCTCGGCTAATTTCTTATAATTATAAGCACTCCGACATGTGCCGTGAAGGATGACAATGCCAGGTCCACTTCCTATGGTTGAGAAGCTAATCCAGGTTCCGTCTGCTGATTGAAGCTTAGAATGTGTATATGCAGTCTCCGGAATGAATGGCATTCTATTGTTCCTCCTTGTCTGCTGCGATTATACGGGTTCGGTGCTTTAGTATGCAGATAAATGAGATGGATGATGCCAGCAGCATTATCACCACATAAAATTTTCTATTATTTAAGGATAATATCGAAAAATAGACATTGTCCAGCTACATTATTGAGTGCGATTCATAACAACCTGCTTAAAGGTTCGAGTTGAAATAGTGGAGTAGTGGACGAGAAAAAGGGGGGGTTGGTATTAACAGGAGTAGTCTGAGGTGCTCGTTTGTTAAAACAGGATGACATGATAAATTACAATTTTCATGGCGTATAGTTTGTGTAATTTCATTTAACACTATGTGAGGATAAGCTTTGTCTAACCATTCGAAAAAGTATAACGACCTTTGTTTATAATCGAATCGTGTGTGACTCGAATTTTTCAAATTGTATAGGGATTGGTCTTGTCGCATTGTCATCACTCATGAGGCGTTTCCCAAAATGTAGATGATTTATGCGCAAAAAAACCTCCTACACGGAGGTAGAAGGTTTGTTAAGTACTTATGTTAGTGTTCCGCGCTGGGAACGTTAATTAGGCTTCTTTCATTAAACCAACTGAAACATTCAACGCCTGATAAACGTACATATATGAGGACTAAGATAAGAATGGCGTCCCAGGAGGGATTCGAACCCCCGACCGACGGCTTAGAAGGCCGTTGCTCTATCCAGCTGAGCTACTGGGACATTTTTGAGAACATTTATGATTTTAGCAAAAATTAAGCATCTGTGCAACAACTTTATTTAAATTGATCACTTTCAAAATGTGACAGCTGCTGTTAACCCTTGTGCCTTAGGCATCTAAATGCGGATTATGTTATAATGCAATACGAATTCGGCATGCACATTCTGGCATGCGCTGCCTGCACTCCGCAGTTTGACACTTACGGCTATAACGAAAGTAGGTGATGGTTATTTCAGATTCAAAGTTAAATGGTGCAAGCAAACAAAATGTAATTCTATTTCCAAAGACTTATGAATATTACCAAATGGAATTGACACGCCTATTGGAATCCGAACGTTATTCGGAGGCGGTTGGTTTACTGCGATTCCTTCTCCAGTGCGATGGTGAGGATGAAGGAAGCAGAATGGAGTGGGCGGCACTGTATGAATGGTTGCTGCAAGCATTCCCGGATCTGGAAGAGATACAGGAACTACATATACATAGAGATACTTTGATATCAGACGGCAATGATGAAGAGCCGGAATCTGAGCAAGAAGTACTGAAGATGCAAATGCGCGACAAGTTGCAATTAGATAATCAATACATAGCGAAGCTTCTGCAGACGCTGCGAGATGAGCAGTTGGACGAGCGCAAGTGGCTAGTGCTAGAGCAGCTTGCGGTGGTGGATGATGAGACGTTGAATGATGAGCTTATTTATATGCTGGAGACGGAAAAGCTTCACTCTCTTGTACAATTTGGCTTGCTGCAGACGTTGAATAGGCGTGGAACGACAGGCGCGGTCACCTTTTTCCATGGTAACGAACAGATTGTAGTTGACATCGAGCATACGCCAATGGACTATGCTTCATTTCCATATGTGCTTCAAATTCCTGCGGAAAAGGTACATGATGCAGCGGCGGTGAGAGAGCCCTCGCTTGCTTATTTTTCTCAGGAGATGTGGCAACAATTTCTTAAAGCTATTTACGGCACTGCATTATATGATCGTCTGCGGGACAGCAATGAACAGGATAGCCAAGTCTGGGCAGCAGCACTGCACCGATTAGTGGCTGGCTTACTTCATCTGGAAGAAGAGGAAACTGAGGTGAAACGGATCTATAACATCTCCGGTGATCTTCGAATCCCATACGAACAAGCGCTTCGGGCACTAGCTAATTCATTGCGAAGCGGTTAAGATGGTAGATAAGGACGAATAAACGGACACTACGGACCGTTGGAAACGTGCACATTATGGTAGAGAGCTTGCCTTGAAAAACTATTTATAGTCAGATATAATATAATGGTTATTTCGAACGTGCAAGGGTACCACTCTAGCCATGTGAACTTTTTGGAGGGGAAGGCATAAAATGAAAGCAACTTGGGAAAAAATAGAGAAGAACGTTGGAGTATTGGAAGTAGAGGTCAATGAGGATCGCGTTAAGAACGCTCTTGATCTAGCGTTCAAGAAAGTTCAGAAGCGCGCAAACGTGCCTGGTTTCCGTAAAGGAAAAGTGCCTCGCCAAATTTTCGAAGCAAAATATGGTGTAGAAAGCTTGTACCAAGACGCGATTGATATCTTGCTCCCTGAAGTATACTCCGAAGCAGTTAAAGAAGCTAACGTACAACCGGTTGACCAACCGGAAGTGGACGTAGAACAATTTGGCAAAGGCCAAACGTTCAAGTTCAAAGCTAAAGTTACAGTGAAGCCTGAAGTGAAGCTTGGCGAGTACAAAGGCCTTAAAGTGGAAGCTGAGAGTGCTGAAGTAACGGAAGAAGACTTGAATGCTGAGCTGGAGCGTCTTCAACAACGTCATGCTGAGCTAGTCATCGTAGATGAAGATACAGCTAAGAACGGTGATACAGCTGTGATCGACTTTGAAGGTTTCGTTGATGGCGAACCATTTGAAGGCGGAACAGGTGAGCGTTACAGCTTGGAGCTTGGTTCCAACTCCTTTATCCCAGGCTTTGAAGATCAATTGGTTGGCTTGGGAACAGGTGACTTCAAGGATGTTGAAGTAACATTCCCTGAGCATTACCATGCTGAGCACTTGGCTGGTAAGGCAGCTACATTTAAAGTTAAAGTTCACGAGATCAAGCGCAAACAGCTTCCAGTATTGGATGATGAATTTGCGAAAGATGCAAGTGAATTCGACACGCTTGACGAATTCAAAGCAGATTTGAAGACTCAACTTCAAGCTCGCAAAGAACGTGAAGCAGAAGCGGCTCGTGAAGCTGCAGTAGTGGAGAAAGTTGCTGAGAATGCAGAAGTAGAAATTCCGCACGCAATGATCGAAACAGAGATTCAACATATGGTTAAGGACCTTGACAATCGTCTTCGCTCCCAAGGCATGAACATTGATATGTTCTTGACATTGTCCGGTCAGACAATCGCTGATCTTCGTGAGCAAATGCAACAAGAAGCGAACAAGCGCGTGAAGAACAACCTTGTTCTGGAGCAAATCGCTAAAGAAGCGGACTTGTCCATCACGGAAGAAGAGTTGTCACAAGAACTTGAGAATATGGGACAAGCTTACCAACGTTCCGCTGAAGAGATCCGTACGATCTTGGAGAAGAATGGTTCGCTTGATAACCTGCGTGAAGAAGCACTTCTTCGCAAGACAATCAAGTTTATTGCAGAAAATAATTAATCGCATATTGGCTGTGGCTTAAGACCACGGCTCAACAAGATAAGGCACGTCAATATATATTGCGTGCCTTATTTTTTCCATCTAGAAACATTTCATTACATACGAAGTATACATAGGTAATAGTGCTGTTCCGTTTTGATTATCAACACCAATACATAACGTTCACAGTTTATCGTTTCACCACCTTTATCGGGGGGACATATGAAGTAAGTCGTAGATATTTTGTTGTTGTCGGAGTTGCGTGACTAAATGCATATGCAGGCATCATACACTGTGATAACGGTGTGAATATGACATTGCGTCCGTAACATGGTAAAATGAGATTGTATAGGCTTGTGAAGCTAGATAAAGAAAAGAGGTCGGTACCATGAACTTAGTACCTATGGTCATCGAGCAGACGAATCGCGGCGAACGCTCTTACGATATTTATTCTCGGTTGCTGAAAGACCGCATTATTTTCCTTGGCAGCGCTATTGACGATGATGTCGCGAATAGCATTATCGCCCAATTGTTGTTTTTGGCAGCGGATGATCCAGAGAAGGATATCTCCTTATACATCAATTCACCTGGCGGTTCCGTTACAGCTGGGATGGCAATTTTGGATACAATGCAGCATATTAAGCCGGATGTATCCACAATATGTGTAGGTTTGGCAGCGAGTATGGGCTCTTTGCTTTTGACTGCTGGAGCACCTAACAAGCGTTTTGCGCTGCCTAACAGTGAGATTATGATTCATCAGCCGCTTGGCGGCGTGCGTGGTCAAGCGTCTGATATTAAGATTCACGCAGATTGGATTATTAAGACAAGACAGAAGCTCAACCAAATTTACGTGGATCGTACTGGGCAGCCGATGGAGAAGATCGAACGTGATACAGATCGCGATAACTTCATGAGTGCAGAGGATGCTAAAGAATATGGTATCGTTGATACTGTTCTTCAGCCGGGCCACTCGATGATGAAGTAAGGAGGGAATAGCGTGTTCAAATTTAACGAAGAGAAGGGTCAGTTGAAGTGCTCCTTCTGTGGGAAATCCCAAGAACAGGTCCGCAAGTTGGTCGCGGGACCTGGTGTATATATTTGTGATGAGTGCGTTGAACTGTGCAGCGAGATCGTTGAAGAAGAACTCGGTCACGAAGAAGAAGTGGATCTGAAGGATATTCCGAAGCCGAAGGAGATTCGCTCTATTTTGGACCAATACGTTATTGGTCAGGAGCAAGCAAAGAAATCTCTTTCTGTAGCGGTCTATAACCACTACAAGCGTATCAACTCACAGAGTAAGCTGGAAGATGTTGAATTGCAGAAGAGTAATATTCTGCTCGTAGGTCCTACTGGCTCAGGTAAGACCCTGCTTGCACAGACGATGGCGAAGATTTTGAATGTTCCTTTTGCAATTGCGGATGCAACTTCCCTCACGGAAGCTGGATACGTAGGCGAAGACGTGGAGAATATTCTGCTTAAATTAATCCAAGCTGCAGACTATGATGTAGAGAAGGCAGAACGCGGTATTATCTATATCGATGAGATTGATAAAGTAGCCCGCAAGTCAGAGAATCCTTCTATTACACGTGATGTATCTGGTGAAGGCGTTCAGCAAGCGTTGTTGAAGATTTTGGAAGGTACGGTTGCATCGGTCCCTCCACAAGGTGGACGTAAGCATCCGCATCAAGAATTCATCCAGATCGATACAACTAATATCTTGTTTATTTGCGGCGGAGCATTTGATGGCCTAGAGCAGATCATCAAGCGTCGTGTAGGGAAGAAGATTATCGGCTTTAACGCTGATGGCGTTCAGAAGGATTTGAAGGCTGGCGAATATTTGACAATGACATTGCCGGAAGACTTGCTGAAGTTTGGCTTGATTCCGGAGTTCGTAGGTCGCTTGCCTGTCATCTCGACATTGGAGCCGCTTGACGAAGATACACTCGTACGTATTTTGAGCGAACCTAAGAATGCATTGACAAAGCAGTATCAGAAGCTGCTGGAAATGGACAATGTAAAGCTCGAATTCGAGGGTGGTGCGCTCGAAGCGATCGCACGCGAAGCAATTAAGCGTAATACGGGTGCACGCGGACTTCGTGCGATTATTGAGGGGATTATGCTGGATGTGATGTACGAAGTTCCATCCAGAGAAGATATAACAACATGTCTCATTACTGAGCAGGTTGTTCGTGAACGAATCATTCCGGAACTAACGGCGGAGAATAAGAAAGAGGAAAGCGCCTAAGGGCGCTTTTCCGGCGTTAATCCGTATGGGAGAGAATGAACATGTATTTGCGCCAACAAACTAGACCTGTACAAGTAGGAAACTTGACGATAGGCGGCAATAATGAAGTGCTTATCCAGAGCATGTGTACCACCAAGACGGCAGACGTCGAGGCAACGGTAGCTGAGATTCTACGGCTGGAGGAAGCGGGTTGTCAGCTAGTACGTGTTACTGTTAACAATCAGGAAGCTGCTGAGGCCATCAAAGAAATTAAGAAGCGGATTCATATCCCGCTTGTAGCGGATATTCACTTTGATTATCGCTTAGCGCTTAAGGCGATTGAGAACGGAATTGATAAAGTTCGTATTAATCCAGGCAATATCGGGCGGCGAGAGAAAGTTGAAGCTGTTGTGAGAGCCTGTAAAGAGCGCGGTATTCCAATTCGTATCGGTGTAAATGCGGGTTCTTTGGAGAATCATTTGTTGGAGAAATACGGTTATCCGACTCCGGAAGCGATGGTAGAGAGTGCTTTATATCATATAGGAATCTTGGAAGAACTCGATTTCCATGATATTATTGTGTCACTCAAAGCTTCGGATGTGCCGATGGCCATCGCAGCTTACTCCAAAGCAGCTGAGGTTATTCCCTATCCGCTCCATCTAGGGATAACTGAGGCCGGAACGTTGTTTTCGGGTACAATTAAGAGCTCGGCGGGTCTTGGTGCTCTATTGTCACTTGGAATCGGCTCCACTGTTCGTATTAGCTTAAGTGCAGATCCAGTGGAAGAAGTGAAAGTGGCACGTGAATTGTTAAAGTGTTTCGGACTTATTTCGAATGCTGCTACGTTAGTGTCATGCCCGACATGTGGACGACTTGATATCGATTTATTTTCGATAGCCAATGAAGTAGAAGAGTACATTTCCAAGATCAAGGTACCTATAAAAGTATCTGTTCTTGGGTGTGCGGTTAACGGCCCTGGTGAGGCGCGTGAGGCCGACATTGGGATTGCAGGAGCTCGTGGAGAGGGATTGCTGTTCCGTTATGGTGTCATGATTCGAAAGGTGCCGGAAGCTGAATTGTTAAATGAACTAAAGAAAGAAATTGATCATATTGTAGCAGAGTATGAACGAACAGGTGAAATTCCTGGTCGTAAGCACTAGCAGATACACTAAAGATGTGAGTGTGCTGAAGTTATCAGTGTTTTGTTTGCTATCATGAATATTATACCTCCAAATCTTGCGCAAGCTTGGTTTGGAGGTTTTTTGTTGTTAAGTAATGGTGTAACATTACCTTACAGTAATTAACGGGAATTGGATATAAAATAAAGAAAAAAATCCATTAATTATAATAAAAAGACTAATGTAAGCGCTAAACACTAATCATCATCCATATTTTTCATGGTGATTAAAATATTTTATAAGCATTCATAGTTATCATGATGAAGAAGAATGCACATTTTTTTTGCTATTTATAGCTTGATAAGTTACAATCTTAAAATGTTGTGTGTTAAGAAACATGACATAACACCTAGGGGGAATTAGTTTACATCGAGAAGGAAGGGTGCGATTCATGTTTGATCGTTTACAAGAATGGGTAGCTATCTTTAATGAGTATTGGTACTTAATGTTAATTTTTATCCTCATTGTGGTTGGATTGATGTTCTCAATCCGCACTAGATTTGTGCAACTATCAGCTATCGGAGAAACGTTCCGACTTATTACAGGTCGAGAGCGTGAAACCGAATCAGATAAAGACAAAGGGAAAACCGGCGTATCTTCATTCCAGGCTTTTGCGATGAGTACGGCATCACGCGTAGGTACAGGGAATCTGGCAGGGGTTGCAATTGCGATCTCATTAGGAGGACCAGGTGCTGTATTCTGGATGTGGGTTATCGCAATCATTGGGTCTGCATCGGCATTTGTAGAATCGACGTTGGCTCAAATATATAAAGTGCGGGACGGAAATGCATTCCGTGGAGGCCCTGCCTATTATATGGAAAAGGCGCTTAATGCGCGTTGGTTGGGTATTGTTTTTGCAATACTCATTACATTCAGCTTCGGTTTTGTCTTTAACTCTGTTCAGGCCAATACGGTGAGTGCAGCTTTTAGTGATCTGTTTGGCTTCAGCCCGTGGGCGATGGGGGCGACACTGGCTGTATTGGTTATACTCACCATATTTGGCGGTGTGCATCGAATTGCCAAAGTGTCTGCGGTTATAGTACCGATCATGGCGCTCGGATACATTGGAATCGCTTTGTTTGTTATTATGCTTAATTTTGACCGTATTCCTGAAGTGTTTAGCTCCATCATTCGAAATGCTTTCGGATTCGAAGAGGCCGTAGCAGGTGGTATTGGAGCGGCAATTATGAACGGCATCAAACGTGGCTTGTTCTCGAATGAGGCAGGTATGGGTAGTGCGCCGAATGCGGCGGCTACGGCAGCGGTTAGTCATCCCGTGAAACAAGGGTTAATCCAATCATTTGGCGTATTTGTAGATACCTTGTTAGTGTGCAGTTCTACAGCGTTTATTATTTTGTTCTCTGGAATTCCTACCTCAGGGGAACTTAATGGGATTCAACTTACACAGCATGCGCTTGCAGCTGAAATCGGTGGTTGGGCTCACTACTTCATCGGTTTTGCTGTATTTATGTTCGCATTCAGCTCTTTGATTGGGAATTACTATTACGGCCAAAGCAACATTGAGTTTATTACGAAGAGTAAAGGCTGGATGTTCACCTATCGAGTTGGTGTTGTTCTGGTGGTATTGTTCGGTTCCGTTGCTAAGATCTCTTTAGTATGGGATATGGCAGATATGTTTATGGGGCTCATGGCGTTTATTAACCTAATCGTCATCTTTATTCTCGGGAGGATTGCAGTTGCGGCGCTTAGAGACTATTCAAAGCAGCGTAAGGAAGGCAAAGAGCCTCAATTTTATGCCGACACGATACCGGGTCTTAAGCACGTAGAATGCTGGGAGCGTCGTCCGTCTGAATCTTGATTAAAGTTTAATTTTATCTGTTCTCTCTTGAAAAGTAACTTATAAGGAGTCCGGCAAAGGGCAATACTACCAAGTATTACACTTTGCCGGACTTTTTTTGCGCCTTGATTAGGTGCTGTAGGCGTCACGGGAGGATGAGATCAGTGAATTTAAGTTTAATACTAATGTTAATTAATGCTTTTTTTGCAATTGTTATTGGAGTTTATTTCTGGAACCTGTTAAGAAGCCAGAAAACAAACCGATCAGCGGTAGACAGAGAATCTCGTAAAGAAATGGATAAACTGCGTAAGATGCGTTCCATATCTTTAACGAAGCCGCTTGCGGAGAAGACGCGGCCGTCAACAATGAATGATATTGTAGGTCAACGAGACGGTCTGCGAGCGATGAAAGCTGCTTTGTGCAGTGCTAATCCACAGCATATCATCGTATATGGACCGCCTGGAGTCGGAAAGACTGCGGCTGCACGTGTTGTGCTGGAAGAAGCCAAGAAGAATCCGACTTCGCCTTTTAATCAAGAATCCAAGTTTACCGAAATTGATGCGACTACGGCTCGATTCGATGAACGCGGCATTGCCGATCCGCTGATTGGTTCTGTGCATGATCCAATCTATCAAGGAGCAGGGGCAATGGGGGTAGCAGGAATTCCGCAACCAAAGCCAGGAGCAGTAACAAAGGCACATGGCGGTATGTTGTTTATCGATGAGATTGGCGAGCTGCACCCTATACAGATGAATAAACTGTTGAAGGTTTTGGAAGATCGAAAAGTATATTTGGAAAGTGCGTATTACAATTCGGAGGATACGCATATCCCTACCTATATACATGATATATTCCAGAACGGACTCCCTGCGGATTTTCGCCTGGTAGGTGCCACCACTCGTTCGCCGCAGGAGATCTCGCCTGCACTGCGTTCTCGTTGCATGGAAATCTTTTTCCGGCCTTTATTGCCCGAAGAGATCGAGACAATTGCTGAAAACGCGGTTAAAAAAATCGGCTTTCCCCCATCGTCTGAAGCGGTACACGTACTTAAGAAGTATGCAACCAATGGGCGAGAAGCGGTTAATATCGTACAGTTGGCGGTGGGATTAGCCTTATCGGAAGGGCGAACAAGCATAGAAGCAGCCGATGTGGAATGGGTCGTGAACAGCTCACAAATCGCGCCTCGTCCAGAACGGAAGATTGGAATTGAACCACAAGTCGGACTCGTTAACGGATTGGCAGTCTATGGCCCTAATATGGGGTCGCTGTTAGAAATAGAAGTGTCAGCGATACGGATGAAGAATGGTCAAGGTAAGTATACGATTACAGGTGTCGTGGACGAAGAAGAGCTTGGTGGCGGCAGTCGTACGCTCCGTCGTAAAAGCATGGCGAAAGGTTCAATCGAAAATGTGCTTACTGTGCTGAGGGGCTGTGGCTATGAAACGGCAAACTACGATCTCCACATTAATTTCCCTGGAGGCTCGCCAGTGGACGGCCCATCGGCTGGTATTGCGATGGCGGTAGCCATTGCGTCGGCTATTAATCAATGGCCTGTGGACCATAAGTTGGCTATGACAGGGGAAATTGGTGTTCATGGTCGTGTGAAACCAGTAGGTGGTGTGCTTGCTAAGGTGGAGGCGGCATTTCAGGCGGGTGTTACCAGAGTTATGGTGCCGAAAGAAAACTGGCAGGAGATTTTCTCGAATTTGAACGGACTTCAAGTTATTCCGGTCGATCATATTGAAGAGGTGCTTCAGCATACATTTGGCAGCCAAATGCGTGAAGATTTGCCGCAAGTGCCGAAGTTATTTGAGCGTAATGCCGTTTCGACTGTTCCGCTGATGCATGCCGAAGGGACAGAAACGAGCCATGCAGATTAATTCGCTTTTAATCTCTTTACAAAATCGGCTGATGCCGGTTGGTGTTTTGTGGCGCAATTTGATAAAATGGTAGTTACACATTTAACAGGAGAACCTTGGGGGTGCCATAATCATGGGGCTTAAACTAGCAAAGGGACGCAAGCTGCCTCTATTACCGCTAAGGGGTCTGCTTGTCTATCCAAGCATGGTTCTGCATCTGGATGTCGGGCGGGACAAATCGGTAAAAGCGCTCGAACAAGCAATGCTGGAAGATCAGATATTGCTCTTAAGCTCGCAGTCGGAGGGCAGTATTGAAGAGCCGACTAAAGATGATATCTTCCAGATCGGCACAATGGCTAAAGTTCGTCAGATGCTGAGACTGCCCAATAATACGATACGAGTATTGGTGGAGGGTGTGTCCCGCGCCGAGATTGTTGAGTACGTGCCTAACGATGAGTATTACGAAGTCCAGGTTCAACTCATCCAGGAGCAGACCGAGCTGACACCAGAGATTGAAGCGTTAATGAGGACGGTATTGTCACAATTCGAAAGTTATGTCAACCTTTCGAAGAAGGTGACGCCTGAGACACTTGCGGCTGTTTCCGATATTGATGAGCCTGGGCGTTTTACAGATGTTGTAGCTAGTCACCTTCCGCTCAAGATGAAAGATAAGCAGCAGATTTTGGAGATAGCCGACGTTAAAGATAGACTTATTCAACTGCTTGATATGTTGAATAATGAAAGTGAAGTTCTTGAACTGGAGCGTAAGATCAATCAGTCTGTGAAGAAACAGATCGAGAAGACCCAGAAAGAGTATTATCTGCGTGAACAGATGAAAGCGATCCAGAAAGAGCTTGGAGATAAAGAAGGACGTGCCGGTGAGATCGAGGAACTTCGGCAGCAATTAGGTGAATTGGAAGCGCCTGATAAAGTCAAAGAGAAGATTACGAAAGAAATCGATCGTCTGGAGAAGATGCCTTCTACTTCTGCAGAAGGTTCTGTTATTCGTAATTATATCGATTGGCTCTTCCATGTGCCGTGGTCGAATGTGTCAGAGGATGATCTGGACCTGGATAAGGCGGAGCAAATACTTGAAGCCGATCATTATGGGTTAGAGAAACCGAAAGAACGTGTCCTAGAGTATCTTGCGGTTCAGCAGCTGGTGAAGCAGATGAAAGGACCGATTCTTTGTCTGGTAGGTCCGCCGGGTGTTGGTAAGACATCATTGGCTCGCTCCATTGCGAAGTCGCTGGAACGCCAATTTGTTCGTATCTCGCTAGGTGGAGTGCGCGATGAAGCAGAAATTCGGGGACACCGTCGAACTTATGTAGGGGCTATGCCGGGCCGAATCGTTCAGGCGCTGAAGACAGCGGGAACGATGAATCCGGTCATGTTGCTGGACGAGATCGACAAGATGGCCTCGGACTTCCGTGGTGATCCATCATCGGCGATGTTGGAAGTGCTTGATCCAGAACAGAACAATACGTTTAGCGATCATTTTATCGAACTGCCTGTGGACTTATCTAAAGTGATGTTTGTTACAACAGCGAATGCGGTACATAATATTCCTCGTCCGCTCCTCGATCGGATGGAGTTAATTTCGTTATCCGGTTATACAGAGCTCGAGAAGCTAGAGATTGCCAAGCGTCACTTACTTCCAAAGCAGAAGCGAGATCATGGGCTGGAGGAAGAACAACTGGTTCTCGACGAAGAGGTCATAACAAGAACGATTCGTTTGTATACACGTGAAGCTGGCGTACGCCAATTGGAGCAACGATTGGCTGCTTTGTGCAGAAAGGCAGCTAAGCGAATCGTCTCGGAGAAGGCAGAGGCTGTAACGATTCAGTCGGAGCAATTGGAGACATACCTAGGCATTCCTCGGTATCGATACGGACAGAGCGAGCAGCATGACCAGATCGGCATTGTGACTGGATTAGCCTGGACAGAGGTTGGCGGTGACACATTGACGATTGAGGTGACGGTTGTGCCAGGCAGCGGCAAGCTGTTGCTGACGGGCAAGCTCGGCGATGTGATGAAGGAATCGGCACAGGCTGCATTCAGCTATGTTCGCTCCAAGGCAGAGCAGCTGAAGCTGGAATCGAACTTCCACGAGAAGGTGGATATTCATATTCACGTGCCTGAAGGCGCGATTCCAAAGGACGGTCCGTCAGCTGGTATTGCCATGGCGACGGCACTAGTGTCCGCTCTGACGAAGTCATATGTGTCTAAGGATGTTGCCATGACGGGGGAGATTACGCTGCGTGGGCGTGTTCTGCCGATTGGTGGGCTGAAGGAGAAGTCTTTGGCTGCACACCGTGCGGGAATCCGAAAGGTGTTGTTCCCGCACGATAATGAACGTGATTTGCAGGATGTTCCAGAGAGTGTGCGGTCTGAACTAACGTTTGTCCCTGTGCAGAACCTAGATGAAGTGCTGCAGCATGCGATCGTTGCAGAGTAGTCCGTTCGGTTTGTTTGTATCATGTTGCATGTGACCTTTCAGCGGGCGCGGTGTTGCGCCCGCTGTTGTTTTGATTGAGTGTGCTGATTCAGTGCACACGCACTTGGAGGTTGCGGCAGTATTGTATCATTTATTTTACCTAAATTTAAAAATGACACCGTGTAAGTTTCTAGGTCATACACGAAGGAAGGTGGCACAACGATGAAAATTACATCGGCTGAATTTATTATAAGCGCGGTTGGCCCTGCGCAATATCCAGAGGATGGGCTGCCAGAAGTAGCGCTAGCAGGACGGTCTAACGTTGGCAAGTCGTCGCTTATTAACAAACTGATTCAGCGACGCAACTTGGCTCGTACCAGCTCGCAGCCCGGCAAGACCCAGCAATTAAACTATTATCGTATTAATGAAAATGTATACTTCGTGGATGTTCCTGGATACGGGTTTGCTAAGGTATCCAAGACGCAGCGCGAGGCATGGGGCAAAATGATCGAAGCCTACATCCAAGAACGTGAGCCGCTTAAGCTGGTGATGCAAGTGATTGACCTTCGTCATCCGCCAACTAAAGATGATGTCCTCATGTATAACTGGTTGACACATTATAATATCCCGCTATGTATCGTTGCTACTAAAGCTGACAAGCTGCCAAAAAGCCAATGGCAGAAACACTTGAAGCAGGTTCGAGTGACACTGGGCATGCGACCTGATGCCCCTCTTATTATGTTCTCTGCTGAAACAGGTGCAGGCCGTGAGGAATTGTGGGAAATTATTAACAAGTATGCTGTCCAGAGTCCATCTGAAATAGACGAAGCGAAGACTGTGAATGCGGGGTTGTCCCAGGAGTCGTCAGCGGACGAGCTTGTGTAAATGAATTCGATTAATTGCATGTAAATACGTTAAGGATTCGCTTGAATGCAAGAAACAATACGAATTTTACGTGTGGATTCGGAATTCTTCCGATTTTTTCAGAAATCTAGAGCTATATGCGACCTCAACGACAGGAATTGTTGCTTATGATGTAGTATAATAATGATAAGTAACAGAAGGTTTAAAGAATTGAGGAGATATTTATGGCTAGGCGGTTAGCCACAGAGTATGTGAAGGCCCGTATGCAGTTGACAGAAACTCAGTTGTCCCGATTTATACAATCTTTGGTCGGACAGTCATTAGTCTGGCATGTGAAAGTATTGGAGAACGGTAATCAAGAGGTGGTTCTTGAGGACGATCAGGGCGATGAGGTTACTTTCCTGTTCGAGAAGCAAGGCAATCGGTATGTCTGTGTAACGTCTTGCCGCTTGGTGCATCCAAAGTTAACTCAAGTGATGCATAAACTTGTGGCGACATTCCGCGGAGAAGCGGTGGTCAACCGTATTTTTGCAGGATTTACAATGACTTATTATTATGTAGAAGGTGCAGTTCGGAAGATCGAGGAGTATAAAGACGACCAATTCCGAACAATCTACGAGCATAAAGATACCGTTCGTGAACTGCAGCTATTGTATAAACAGGATACGGTGGAACAAGAAATTTCATATATTCAACGTCGGATTAATCGTCTGCTTGACGCGCGCAACCGCGCCATGACGGATATGGACATCACACATATTGATCAACAACTGAATGAATTGGTTCATCAGCTATTTGTACTGGAAGCTTGAATTGGCAATGTTAGGAAGGCGGTCTCATCTGAGGCCGTCTTCTTCTTTTATATATACAGTAAGGGCTGCGGGGTTTATTTCTCGAACAAACTGGAACAAGCTGTTTGTAAAAAGTGATGAACCGAACAAGCTTCCGAACCATATGTTGATGAAGGGTTCTGAATGTTCGGAACAAATGTCTAATGTAAGATTGAAAAAAAAGGTTGCAATAATTGCTGTAAGATGTTATTTTTAATCTCGTTGAAAACAATATAGGAACCAGGATTCACTCAGGACATTGTATGTTGCGAGAGATTTTTCCCTCGGGAAGTGAATGACGTAGGTCCTAGCGGATGAAATTTTTTTCAAACATTTTATTCCTAGGAAGGGGGAACCGAAAGATGGAATACTCAACTTTCGGAAGACACGTTGCTGTTGATACGTGGGGAGTCGACTTTGACTTACTGAACAATGCTGAATACCTCCAAGCACAACTGGTGGACGCTGCTGAAGCATGCGGTGCGACAGTACTATCTGTTCAAGCCAAGCAATTTGAGCCTCAAGGAGCAACAGTACTTGTGTTGTTGTCGGAAAGTCATCTTTCTATCCACACTTATCCTGAACGTGGATTTGCTGCAATTGATTGTTACACATGTGGAGAAACAGTTGACCCGCAGCTGGCGATTGACTACCTGGTCTCCGTACTGAAACCAGAGAAGACTTATGCAAAAAAATTAGTTCGCGGAATCGGTGAGATGGAAGTTGTAACGCCTGAAATCAAAGTTTCTGAGCTCGTATAATTTCATTTGTCAGTGTTACCGATACGTAGAACGTATCATAGGAACATGTTATGCAGAAAGGCCCGCCATCATCGGCGGGCCTTTTTGTATTCACAAGTATGCTCTTCAACAGTTGTCATATCGGAGGCAATATTTCATATCCTGCTCGATCCGTCTGCCGCATATATATAAGGAGATAAGCTTATCCAATGCAGCTTATTATTTATCATTTATGAACCTTTATGATATGTTCAGGAAGGAGGCATGAGCGTCATGCGGAGCAAAATAAGAAAGCCACGCCGCGTTCTAATGGCTGGGCTGGTGCTAATTCTGACAGTGTGGGTTCTAATGCAGTTGTACACGGTATTGTTCGATAGAGAGCTGCCTGGCAATGCAGAACGATCTTTATACGAAGTAGTCAATTTAAATATGAGAATGCTTGAAGGTGCGACACAGAGGGCTAGTAAGGCGACGACAAGCGCTGACTGGAATGAATGGAAAACAAACGTTTATGCCGCTTCGTTTGCACATGAGCGTCTAATACAAGCTGTAGGGGGGAAGGCACTTCCCAAGCTGCCTTCTCTCCAGCAAATAGAGGATTATATCACGATTGCACAGATTAGTGGTGATAAGCCGTTGAGTGAAGCAGAACGAAAAATGGCAGCAGAGGCGGTAGGTCTTATGGCGCAAATCTGCCAAAAGTATGAGGGTATTATGAATATGAATGGGCAGCTTATCTCTTCGAAAATTGAAGAATTAGCGTTCGTGGAAAAGCGGCTCCAACACATGCTGATTCTTACTGCAGATGCAGAAAAGTGAGGCTGTAAGCTATTTGCGCGGTCAAGAATTTCTAAGCTGTGTGTAATCCGGCGCAAGGGGAGATAATTGAAGAAACAACGTTGCGAAAGGCAGCTTGATTTGAGTAAAATAGATGTGGATCTATTCAAATCAACGGGTGTATAAGGACCTTAGTAAAGAGAGACAATATAGAACAGTTTGACTGGAATGATTTTCATGGTTTATTCAAATTTAACGGATGTTAAGTTGTCGAACTATGCTATAATGATAATTATTATTATCTCGATAATGTTCTAAATATGTGCAAAGCAGGTGAGCATCCATGCATGTTGTAGTCGTCGGCATGAACTATCGTACGGCGCCTGTCGAAATTCGGGAGAAATTCGCTATTCCTGAAGAGCAGTGGACCGATGCGATTCAACAGCTGAGACGTATAAAGAGTGTGCTTGAATGTGTCATCGTGTCTACATGTAACCGAACTGAAATGTATGTAGTAGTTGATAGGCTTCATATGTGCGGACATTTTATCCGAGGATTCATGGAGCAGTGGTACGACATACCTAGACAGCAGTTCACTCCTTATTTATACATTTATGAAGACGATCAGGCAGTAGAGCATCTATTTCGTGTCACATCAGGGCTAGACTCTATGGTGGTCGGGGAAACTCAGATATTAGGTCAAGTGCGGCAATCCTTTTTATTTGCGCAAAAGCAAGGGACTACTGGCACTTGTTTTAACCATTTGTTCAAGCAAGCGGTCACTTTAGCGAAGCGGGCACATGCGGAGACTAACATTAACGACAACGCAGTGTCTGTCAGTTACGCGGCCGTTGAACTTGGCAAACGGATATTTGGTTCGTTTCAAGGCAAGAAGGTGCTTATACTCGGTGCGGGCAAGATGAGCGAGTTGACGGTAAAGCATCTGTATTCGAATGGTGCTGCTGAGGTTATGGTTGCGAATCGTACGTTGGCGCGTGCAGAGGAATTGGCACGTCAGTTTAAAGGACGGGCCTGCACGTTGGACAATCTGGATACGCTTCTAACAGAAGCAGACATCGTTATTAGCTCGACGGGATCTCCTTCTTATGTGTTAACAGGGAAGGACGTTGAACAAGTTATGAAGCGACGCCGCTCACGTCCCCTATTCTTAATTGATATTGCGGTTCCACGTGATCTTGATCCTGCCATTGCAGATTTATCGAGCGTGTTCCTGTACGATATAGACGATCTTGAAGGGATTGTACAGAGCAATCTGGCGCAGCGGAACAAGGAGGCTCTCAAGATCGAGCATATGGTGGCCCATGAGATTAAGCAGTACCACCAGTGGTTGAATATGCTGGGGGTCACGCCGCTTATACGAGCGCTACAGTCCAAGGCGGAGCGTATTCATCAGGACACCCTAGACAGTATGTTTAACAAGCTCCCTGACTTGTCGGAGAAAGAAGCGATCATTATCCGCCGACTCACAAAGAGTATGCTGAATCAGATGATGCATGACCCGATTCTCCAGATTAAAGAGCTTGCCGCTAACAGAAATGGTGATGAGGCGCTGCACTATTTCTCAGAGCTGTTCGCGCTGGAAGATGAGCGAGCAGCGACTAACGGCAGCCATGAGCAGCCGTCCAAGTTGAGCGCAGCGCATCCAGTACGCGACACGGCGGATGAGCCGGAGCCGGTAAAGCCTGCATTATCATGGGCTGCTGTCACATGGTAATGGACGTATGACGGGAGGCGACAGGCGCACATGGTAACCAGTAGTTGGACCTACGATGCGATTATTTACACATATGCCCTGAGCCTTCTGTTTTATTTCTCTGATGTTGTAGGTGTGAATCGGAGAGCGAAGCGGATGGGCACAGGGCTTCTTATTTTTGTATGGGTGCTGCAGACGGTCTTTTTGCTGGTACGCGTATTGCGGCATCAGGACGTGCCAATGTTCAGCAGCTTTGAATTTATGTTTCTGTTCTCATGGATATTAGTGACGACATCATTAGTGATTAGCCGATTTTTCCATATTGAGTTTATCGTCTTTTTTGTGAATTTAATCGGGTTTGCCTTATTAATTGTAAATATGTTAAATGATCCAACTGCGCCGTCTGTAATGAAAGAATGGGAAATGATGAGGAACGTCCTTACGTTTCATATTGCCCTTGCTGCATGTGGATTTGCGGCGCTTACGGTTAGTGCGATTTACGCAGCGATGTATGCATTTCTACATCAACGGCTGAAGTCCAAGAAATGGTCGGATGCTGTTCGCCGTCTCCCAAGTTTGGAGCGAATGGAACGATCTTCCTTTATTGCGTGTTCCATCGGCATGCCGTTATTTTTACTATCTTTATCTGTGGCCGTTGTTGCGGTGCTTCTTGGGAACCGTATGGAGCTGCTCCTTGACTTTAAAGTCTGGTTTACAATAGCGGTTCTAGTTTTGTACGGTGTATATTTGATTAAGAGGCGAGGCGGATCACTGACAGGTTTGCAAATTGTATGTTTTAATATGATCTGTTACGCGGTGATGCTGCTTAATTATGGTCTTAATGCTGTATCGACATTCCACCGCTGGATGGGAGCTTGATGATATGAATGAGCAGCTGCAAGAGACTGTTGCATTGATTGATGATTGCCCGCAGTATGCTATTATGCTGAACGTAAAGCATAAGCGCTGCGTTGTGGTAGGCGGCGGTCAAGTCGCAACGCGAAAAGTGAAGCAGCTGCTCGAAAGTGGCGCCGAAGTGACCGTAGTCAGTCCGACGCTGACACGGACGCTTTGGCGCTTCGTGCAAGATGGCACTATTTCGGTTGAGGAACGAGGCTATGTAACGGATGATGTGAAGGATGCCTTTCTTATATTTGCGGCGACGGATAATCACAGAGTGAACTTGATGATCGCAGAGGATGCAAAGCAAGAACGGGTTATGGTTAACGTAGCACATGCACCGGATCAGTCGGATTTTACGAATCCAGGTGTTTTGCGATACGGGCCTGTGCAGATTAATGTGTCTACAGGCGGGGCCAGTCCTACGTTGACGCGTCATATTGTGGACAAAGTAGATCGCATTATTGATGAACGTCTTGGTCTGCTGGCAGAGCATCTTTATGCCGCTCGGATACAGGTGCAGCAATGCAAGATAGATGGGCCAGCCAGACATGAATTGCTCCGTCAGTACGGAGATGCATGCTGGCAATCTTGGGAGCATAATGCTCCTTTTCCTGTATGGAATGAGTGGTTGGAACAACATTACACAGCAGCGACGTTAAGCAGGGAGGAAGCAGAATGAGAAAGATTCGTGTAGGTACACGTCAGAGCGCACTTGCATTAACACAAACAGGCCAAGTAATCGCGGCGTTGGAGGCGATTTGCCGTGAGTACGATTTGCCGTTCGAATTTGAGATGCATAAGATAGTGACCAAAGGCGATCGTATTTTAGATGTGACGTTGTCCAAGGTTGGCGGCAAGGGGCTGTTTGTCAAAGAAATCGAGCAGGCGCTTATCGATAACGAGATTGATATGGCAGTACATAGTATGAAGGACATGCCTTGGGAGCTGCCGACAGGTCTTTGCATCGGTGCGATTCCGAAGCGGGTTGATCCGCGCGATTGCCTAATTATGAGCAAAGGCTCCTCTATAGATGATCTTCCGCAAGGAGCTAAGGTAGGCACAAGCAGTTTACGTCGATCCTCGCAGCTTCAAGCCTATCGAAAGGATCTGATCATCGAACCTCTTCGAGGTAATATCGATACTCGATTGAAGAAGCTTCAAACAGAAGGTTTTGATGCGATCGTCCTTGCTGCAGCCGGGCTTTTTCGGATGGATTGGGAGGACAAGATTACATCGCATATCCCGATAGATATTAGCCTTCCAGCAGTTGGACAGGGGGCGCTTGCAATTGAATGCCGTGAAGAGGATGAGCAGCTGCTGCAGCTGCTTGAACACTACCATAGTGAAGATACGGCGCGTGCTGTTCGGGCGGAACGGGCATTTTTAGGACGTATGAACGGCGGCTGTCAAATTCCAATCGGTGCGTATGCTGCTCAACATGAGCAGACTGGACAACTAACACTCACAGGCATGGTTGGCTCTCCAGATGGTAGCACTATTCTTAAAGTTGTTAAAGAGGGCGATCACCCTGAGAATTTGGGAAATGCAGTAGCGGAAGAATTGCTGAGCCAGGGTGCGGAACAACTACTTGGTCCATTGAGGGGTTGATATTTATGGGGGGAAGCGATCGTGGCGTCATGCAAGGAAGCTTAGAAGTGAGCACGGTTGGTGTTGTATATTTGGTTGGAGCTGGGCCTGGGGATGCAGGGCTGATCACAGTCAAGGGCATGCGTTATTTGCAAGAAGCAGATGTGGTCGTCTATGACCGACTCGCTGGCCCACGCCTGATACAGATGGCTAAACCAGGCGCAGTCAAAATATATGTCGGGAAGCTTCCAGACCGGCACGCTATGAAGCAAGAACAGATCAATCAACTGCTCGTTGAGTTGGCATTGGAAGGAAAGCGTGTGATTCGGCTTAAAGGCGGCGATCCCTGCGTATTCGGACGTGTCGGAGAAGAAGCAGCACTGTTGAAGCAGCACGGCGTGCCTTTTGAGATTGTACCGGGTGTAACTTCTGCAGTAGCGGTTCCCGCTTATGCAGGTATCCCCGTTACCCATAGGGAACGTGCATCTTCCTTTAGTGTAATTACCGGACATGAGATGCCCGAACGACTGGATGAGCGTGTGGACTGGGAAAAGCTTGCACAAGCAACAGGCACATTGTTGTTTCTTATGGGAGTTGGGCGAATTCGTGTTATTGCAGAGCAATTGGTTCGACACGGACGTTCGCCAGAAACACCAGTAGCCATCGTTCGCTGGGGGACGCGTGCTGAGCAGCAGACCCTTGTAGGCACATTGTCCACAATTGCGGATGAAGTAGCACGGACAGGCTTTAGTTCGCCTGCTGTAATTGTGGTTGGTGATGTTGTGCTTGAACGTGAACTGCTGCAATGGGCAGAAATGCGGCCGTTGTTCGGGCAACGTGTACTGATCACACGTGCACGCACACAATCGGAAACGTTTGTGCGTGCGATTGAAGATCTTGGCGGTGAACCGTACGAGTATCCGGTTATTGAGGTTCGTATGCCTCGTGACGAGCAGCAGTTGGAGCAGATTGATCGTGTTATGGCTAGACTGCATTCTTATGATTGGATCGTGCTGACAAGCGCAAATGGTGTCCAATACTGGATGGAGCATATGAAGCGTACGAAGACGGATATTCGTCGTATAGCAGGGGCGCGCATGGTGGCAGTAGGGCCCAAGACGGCTCAGGCCATGCAGGAGTACGGAATTATTCCTGATCGAGTCGCGGAACAGTTTAGTCAAGAAGGGGTATGGTCGATCCTTGAGCAGGAAGCACAACCAGGACAACAGGTGCTTCTGGCGAGAGGTGATCTTGCGCGACCTTGGTTGGGCGAGATGTTGCGCGGTGCTCAGATACAGGTAGATGAGCTTGACATATACGAAACAATCCTTCCCGACAACAACGATCCGCATATGGTGGAGCTGCTGCAAGAAGGTGCAATTCAAATTGTGCCGTTAACCAGTTCGTCTACTGTTCATAACCTGCTCGAATTGCTCCATCAGTCTGGGGTAGAGAATGCGGTAGAGCTTTTGAACCAGACCATTATCATATGTATTGGTGAGATTACAGCGAATACAGCGCGGAATGCCGGATTGAAAGTAGCGGCAGTGGCGAAAGAAGCAACGATGGACGGTGTTATGGAGAGCATCCTGCATGTCGTGGAACTGCAGCGCCGAGAAATGAGAGAATATTGCTAGATAACGTCTATTGCATACTGATGAATACAATGGATGTTGTGTGCGATATTAGAAGTGTGGCAATCAAAAGGTTTGCTGTAATTCCATTATTGGATAAATGACAAAGATTAATAATAACCAAAGGATGTAATGCCTGAATAGGGCTGAAGGAGGACATTGATAATGGCATATCCGATTACACGATTACGTCGTTTGCGTAAGACAGCAGGAATTCGTAGTATGGTGCGTGAAACGATCTTGACGACAGATGACCTGCTCATGCCTATTTTTGTTACACATGGCACTCAAATAAAAGAAGAGATCAGTTCGATGCCAGGTATTTATCATTTTTCACTGGATATGCTTGATGTTGAAGTAGATGAGATCGTTCGCCTTGGCGTTCCTGGAATCGTATTGTTTGGCGTACCAACGTCAAAAGACGCGACGGGCAGTTCAGCATACGATACCAATGGTATTGTTCAACAAGCGACTCGCCAAATTAAAGCGAAATATCCGGATCTGGTGATTGTTGCGGACACATGCTTATGTCAATTTACCGATCATGGTCACTGTGGAATGGTGCACGTCCATGAGGTGAATGGTCGCACAGTAGGTGATGTTGACAACGACGCTTCGCTTGCGTACTTGGTAAAGACCGCAGTATCCCAAGCGGAAGCAGGAGCGGACATCATCGCACCTTCCAATATGATGGACGGATTCGTCCATGCGATTCGATCAGGATTAGATGAGGCAGGATTCACAGACATTCCCATTATGTCGTATTCTGTAAAGTATGCATCGGCGTTCTACGGTCCTTTCCGTGAAGCGGCGCATTCGACACCTCAATTCGGAGATCGCAAGACGTATCAGATGGACCCGGCCAATGCGCGTGAAGCATTGCGTGAAGCAGAAGCGGATGCGGTAGAAGGCGCCGATATGCTTATGGTCAAGCCCGCGCTTGCCTATATGGACATCATTCGTACGCTGCGCAACCAATTCGATCTTCCGATCGTGGCCTACAATGTCAGTGGAGAATATTCTATGGTTAAAGCAGCTGCTCTCCAAGGCTGGGTAGATGAGCGAGCAATCGTGAGTGAGATGCTGCTTGGTATGAAGCGTGCAGGAGCAGACCTTATTATTACGTACTTTGCCAAAGATATGGCTAGATGGTTGAACAATTAGTACCTGCATGTTGTAAACCTGAATCAGGATGTAAAACAGGCCGATGAGGACACGACAATCCACAACTGGATTGCCATTGTTCCTGATCGACCTGTGAAATAAGTACAGAACTTTCCTATCCTACATAACTGCTTTGATACAGCTTTGTCACGTCTAGTGTATACTCTTTGCGTCCTAGCGTTAGGATACGTTGATGTTCTAATTCTCGTAACACTTCATCAAGGACGAGAAGATCAACGCCTGCAAGACCTGACATAGAATTACGATCGAACTCAGAGCAAATAACAATTTTGTCGCCGACTCGTCTGCCATGAAGCTGCGCATTCCTTACAATGTTCTTAACGATGCGTGCGGAAGGATCAAGGAACGTCAGATCATACACATCTCCGTTCGTTGCACGCAACCGACTGCACAACTGAACCATAACTTTCTGTGCAATATCGTAATGTGCCCGCAGCAGTAGATGGAAGCTTTCATTGGTGACGGTTAGGAGCACGGTCTCTTCCAGCGATTCCGCTGTAGCAGAGCGTGGCTTGCCGTCAATGAGTGCGAGCTCGCCGAAGCAGTCACCTGTTTGAAATACGTCCAGTATCTTCTGTTGCCCTTCCTTATTGGAGGTAAACACTTTCACGGAACCGCGAATGATGATATAAAAAGTGTTTCCAGGATCGCCTTGCTTAAAAAGTACAGTTTGCGCGGCAAATTCATGGCGTGATGTGATAGAAAAGACGATATTAAGCTGATCGTCCGTCATATCCGCAAACAGCGGAACACGTTTAAGTAATTCAATCATGACTGTTACCTCTTTTTTGCCCATGCCAATTTTCTAATAGTTTAACATATTCAATAAGATGAATATAGATAGGAGTGTTGAAGTTGACTGAAAAAAATGAGTTAAGACGTGATACCCGCTCCAAAGCAGCATTTGAGGAAGCTAAGCAATATATTCCAGGTGGGGTAAACAGCCCTGTTCGTGCATTTAAATCAGTTGGTTTAACTCCGCTTTATATGGAACGTGGAGAAGGGTCGCGTGTATATGATATCGACGGTAATGTTTTTATTGATTACGTAGGTTCATGGGGACCACTAATTCTCGGACATGCGCGTGCCGAGGTTATTCAAGCGATTCAAGAAACTGCAGCGCGCGGAACTAGCTTTGGTGCGCCTACGGAGATTGAGACTAAAATGGCACGTATCGTATGTGAGCGAGTGCCATCAGTGGATATCGTACGTATGGTAAATTCAGGCACAGAAGCAACGATGAGTGCAATTCGACTTGCTCGGGGCATTACAAAGCGCAACAAGATCGTGAAGTTTGAAGGTTCTTATCACGGGCATGCCGATAGTCTGCTGATCAAGGCAGGATCTGGCGTGGCTACATTGGGATTGCCGGATAGTCCAGGAGTTCCAGAAGGAGTAGCCAGCAATACAATCACAGTTCCCTATAATGATTTGGAGTCTGCCAAGCTGGCCTTTGACAAATTCGGGGAAGAGATAGCATGCATTATCGTAGAGCCGGTAGCTGGCAATATGGGAGTGGTGCCGCCATTGCCGGGGTTCCTTGAAGGTCTGAGAGCGTTAACAACTAAGTTTGGCAGTTTGCTCATATTTGATGAAGTAATGACGGGGTTCCGCGTACATTATAACTGTGCCCAAGGGAGATTTGGTGTTATTCCAGATTTGACTTGCTTTGGTAAAGTGATTGGCGGCGGTCTGCCAGTTGGTGCTTATGGAGGTCGTCGTGATCTGATGGAGCAGGTTGCACCAAGTGGTCCGATTTATCAGGCAGGCACATTAAGTGGTAATCCACTTGCTATGGTTGCTGGATACACAACTCTTTCTTTATTAACTCCAGACGTATACGACAATCTGGAATCCAAAGCTGCAAGACTGCAGGATGGGTTAGAGAGAAATGCAAGAGAACTTGGGATAGCTAGTGTGATTAACCGTGTTGGTTCTATGGTGTGCCCGTTCTTTACGGATCATGAGGTCACCAATTTCGATACGGCGCGGACATCAGACCTAGATCGCTTCCGCTCATACTTTAAACATCTATTGAATGAGGGTGTTAGCGTGGCGCCTTCGCAATTCGAAGGGATGTTTGTCTCGAATGCTCATACGAATGAAGATATAGACCGTACAATAGAAGCGCATTATGCAGCGCTAAAACAGTTGTAAGACGAGAGGTTAAGATGAGCGAACGATATTGGAAAAAGCGGGGCGAATGGTTGGAGTTTATGCCAGGTCGTGCCGTGTTGACTGATGAAGCACATATGGAGCAATGGCTGAGGCACACCTTGCGTGTGCCTCTCCATCTATTCAAGACTTGGAAGACGACTGATGGGATAAAGACGGCCGGAGACAGACTGCGTTTACGTGTGTTTGCGGCTGAGCATGGCGACGTTGAACCTGCCGATGAACCGGCGCATATTCTTTATGAGGATGACGCTTGTCTTGTTGCGTATAAGCCTGCTGGCATGCCTGTTCACGCGGCGGACGCGGCGCAAGACAAGGCCCGCAGCACACTTGCCCATGCAATTGCTTGTCATTATGCGTGGACCGGACAGGAGGTGCGCGTGCGTCACATCCATCGTCTCGATGCGGATACGACGGGGCCTGTCTTGTATGCGAAGACAGCGCTATCGCATGCTATTTTGGATGAATCTATGCGTGAGAAACGCATTCAGCGTCATTATGTGGCTTGGGTTCATGGTAAGGTGACCCCGGTATCAGGGACGATAGATGCGCCTATAGGCAAAGATCGGCATCATCGCGGTAGACGCCGAGTCACACCTAATGGTGATCGGGCGATAACTCACTATGAGGTTATGGCTGCAGGCAAAGATCATGACGGTGAAGAGACGTCAGCCGTAGCACTTACGCTAGAAACAGGAAGAACACACCAGATTCGGGTGCATATGAGCTATAAAGGTTTTCCCTTACTTGGAGACGTCTTATATGGTGGGAGTTCCGAGAAGCTGAACCGACAAGCACTGCACGGTAGGAAGCTCAGCTTCTGCCATCCTTTCGGAGGACAGCATATCGAGATTGAAGTCCCTTTGCCTGATGATCTTGAACGTCTTCTATTGCCTGTTTGAAAAATATAGTCATGCTTCCTCTGCAACTCCCATATGATGAAATAAGGAAAGAGTCTGGTCTTGTTGTATCGGCCTTTATTCCTCCGTACAATGTACGGCTGCGCACAAGGGATGGACGGCAGGATGAACTGCGGGAGGAGGAGCAGTCTGTGTATGATGAATCTTATGGGTTAAGATTTGATATTTATGAGCGCGTACATTTGGCCGATGAATTAATCGGTATTGACCAGCTTGAGGAGGTAGAGCTAACACCTCATATTCAAGTGATTCCGGCTGGTGAGCAGGTGACGGTTAGGGGCAGCTTATTGTTGTCCGGGGTCTATCTAGGCACGGGAGATGACCGCCGCAGTCAGTCATTAGAACATTGGATTCCCGTAGAGATTACACTGCCCCTTAATCGGGTGCGCAGTCTGGATGACATCTGTGTAGATATTGAACATTTTGACGTGGACTTGTTGTCCACGCGATCGTTAAATATTACCGGCGTGCTGTCTTTAAAAGGCATATACGTGGAGCAGCCTGAGCCGACTGCTTGGGAAACCGAACAATTTACTGTTGTTCACGAAGCCCAGCAGCCAGCCGCTGAAGTGCGTCAAGAGGCTTCGCCTTCGCCAGAACCTTCATGGCTTCAGGATTATGGAAGCCATACGGCTCAGCCTGATTCGTCGTCAGGATCATTGGCACCACAGCAATCGCAGTTTAACCATGAAGACCAGGTTGCAGGTATATCTTCATTGGAAAGTACGATTGAAAGTTCATGTCAGTCATCCGCTCCAGAATGGTCGGCCGACGAGGCGCTGCAGCAGCCATTCAGCCACTTGCAATATCAAGCAGCACCCGGGGCAGCATATGCTGTGGAACAGCGAGAGGAAGAATTTCCTGCATCAAGCAGCTATGAATGGCAGGAGGAACCCACTACTGCTTATGAGCAAGCCGAAACCGTTCAGCGCGAGCCGGCTGACTTTGACGAAAGAGTCGAGGCCCGTGCGCCGCAAGCCGAACAACATGGCTTACAGCAGTCGAGCGAGCATTCATGGACGTGGTCTGATTCACCGTGGGCGACTGCATCGGTATCAGCGCTGGGGGAAGCTGAGACTGGATTAGCAGCAGAGGGAACTATATCTGCATCTGAAAGCGAAGAGCGGGAAGTTGCTCAGGCTGCTCATGTGCCTTCGGTTGAGGCGGAACAGCCGGAAGTAGATGTAATAGATTCAGATTCAGCGGGTGAAAATCGAGCGGATACCTCATCAGCTGTTGAGCAGACAGCGGAAATAGATACAGAAGTGAGCACAGATAAGAAAGAAATGAAGGTGGCTATTGGAAGCACAAAGCCTGTTGCTGCTCCGCAGCAAGAGCAGGGACTTGGCTTCAGTACGCTGCTTCACTCCAGCCGTCAAGCCAAGGACAAAGAACGTGAGGCTGTAATCCGTCAAGCTGAGGAAGAGGCCGCGCAGCAGGAAGCGAGCAAAACTGTGACCGAAGATGTACATTGGCAGTCCATCTTCTTGAATCGAGTGCACGATGATAGTCATTTCAGCAGAGTGCGCATGTGTATCGTGCAAAGACAGGATACACTAGATTCTATAGCGGACCGCTACCAGTTGAATCCACGGGAACTTGCACTGTACAATCGACTTGCAGAGCCTTCCATCAGCGAAGGTCAAGTACTGTACATTCCGTCTGTTTCAGCAGCAACGTCTTAATTAGAGAACCCCCATCCGATCTGAAATCGGATGGGGGTTGTTTATGTCAAAATACATTTAACAGCAAACCAAGCAGCACAATGAACAACACAAACAAGAGTAATACATCAATCCAGGTCGGAAATATCAACGTACGCAGAAACTGAAGACAAATTAATGGAAAGACGATACTTCTGACCGTATGACGCATTCTCCACCACCAACGTTCCATCCAAACACCCCCGTATATGTTGGGATACAAATAACCGAACCTCAATTGGTTGTGTAAGTGCCGAGAATCTAGCCACTAAAACTTGTACCCTCTTACATGTTATGAAATACCAAATTCGGGATATGACTGAATATAAGCGGAATTCCTCGTTTCGTCTATTGACGGGTCTAGTTCACAAAGGTACAATATGTTGTAAATGTTACATTTGGCAGGTGGCATAAGCTGTCCAGCCATAAGCAGGAAAGTAGTACACTTATATGGATGACAAGAAAGACGCAGAGCGGGAAGAGTAAGCGTATAGACCCTTTCAGAGAGCAGAGCGAGTTGGTGGAACGTCTGCAGGTCAAGCTATCGCTGAAGTCACCTGGGAGTCGCCCCTTTGAACATGGAATGCAGCTGTTACGGCTTGATTCCTGCTAGAAGAGGACGGTAGCAGCCGTTATATGCCAATGAAGAGCTGCAGTGAATGAGAATGATGTGACGTTATATTGTCCTCTGCTGCAGAATAAAGGTGGTACCACGGAAGCAGACCTTTCGTCCTTTGAGGCGCAAGGTTTTTTTGTTGTGTTCACGACGATACCTAGATCGTGCACTTAAAAAGTCTGATGCGTTACATTTAATTGTTGCCAAATATATGACAAATTGATGGAGGGTTATTTATGGCGGAAACGAACGAACAGCAGCTATCCATGCCAACAACGTATGATCCGAAGGCAGCGGAGCAAAAATGGTACGACTTTTGGATGAAAGGCGAATATTTTAAAGCAGGACGCAATAAAGACGCGGAGCCTTTCACAATTGTGATTCCGCCTCCAAACGTTACAGGTATGCTCCACATTGGACATGCTCTCGACTTTACACTGCAGGATATTATTATTCGTACGAAGCGGATGCAGGGATACGATGCGTTGTGGCTCCCGGGTTCTGACCATGCTGGGATTGCTACGCAGACAAAGGTGGAGCAAAAGCTGCGTGAAGAAGGACTTTCACGTTACGATCTGGGTCGAGAGAAGTTTCTTGAGAAAGTATGGGAATGGAAGGAACTATACGCGAATCGAATTCATGACCAATGGAAGCAAATGGGGTTGTCACTCGACTTTTCCCGTGAGCGCTTTACACTGGATGAAGGCTTGTCTAGCGCGGTCCGCAAAGTATTTGTAGACTTGTATAATAAAGGTTTGATTTATCGCGGCAAATACATTATTAACTGGGATCCAGCAGCACGTACTGCGCTGTCTGATATCGAGGTGGAATATAAAGAAGTACAGGGTGCATTGTACCATTTGCAGTACCAGCTTGCAGATGGAAGCGGCTCGATTACGGTAGCAACAACACGCCCAGAAACGATGCTTGGTGATACGGCTGTTGCTGTACATCCAGAAGATGAACGATACCAGCATATGATTGGCAAGACGTTGGTACTTCCAGTTGTGAATCGTGAAATTCCGATTATTGCAGATGAGTACGTGGAGAAGGATTTCGGAAGCGGGGCTGTTAAGATTACGCCTGCTCACGATCCAAATGACTTTGAAGTTGGCCTTCGTCACCAATTGCCACAGATTACGGTTATGGATGAGACTGGAAAGATGAACGAACTTGCGGGTCCTTACCAAGGTTTGGATCGTTTCGAATGCCGGAAGCAGATCGTTAAAGATTTGCAGGAGCAGGGCGTGCTGATTCACATTGAAGAGCATGTACACCAAGTAGGCCACAGTGAACGCAGCGGTGCGGTAGTAGAACCATACTTGTCCACACAATGGTTCGTGAAAATGAAGCCACTTGCGGAGCGCGCCATTGAAGCGCAGAAATCGGGCAAAGGCGTCAATTTTGTGCCTGATCGCTTTGAGAAAATTTATTTACACTGGATTGAGAACGTTCGTGACTGGGTTATCTCTCGCCAATTGTGGTGGGGCCATCGGATTCCTGCATGGCATTGTCAGGACTGTGGTCATCTAAACGTATCGGAGACGGATGTAACGGCGTGTTCTTCATGTGGACAACACAACTTAGAGCAGGATAATGACGTATTAGATACGTGGTTCAGTTCTGCCTTATGGCCATTCTCGACGCTGGGCTGGCCGAATGTCGACAGTGAAGACTTGCAGCGGTACTATCCAACGAACGTGCTTGTTACTGGATATGACATCATTTACTTCTGGGTATCGCGTATGATATTTACGGGACTGGAATTCACAGACGAACTTCCGTTTAAGGATGTTCTGATGCATGGTCTCGTTAGAGACAGCGAGGGACGCAAGATGTCCAAATCGCTTGGCAACGGTGTGGACCCGATTGAAGTAATCGAACGTTACGGCGCAGATGCGATGCGTTATATGATTTCTACCAGCAGCACACCAGGTCAGGATTTGCGTTTCCGTTGGGAGCGTGTAGAGCAGGCTCGTAACTTTGCGAACAAGATCTGGAACGCATCACGGTTCGCCTTGATGAATCTGGAGGGTGTCACGTATGCGGATATCGACATCAGCGGTGATCTCGGCACGGCAGATCGCTGGATTTTGCACCGATTGAACGAGACAGCGCGCGAGATTACACGTTTGATCGATGCTTATGAGTTTGGAGAAACAGGACGTCTTCTATACAACTTTATTTGGGATGATCTGTGTGACTGGTACATCGAGTTCGCGAAGCTCAGTCTTTATGGGCAAAATGCGAACCAAAAGCAGAAGACGCAATCCGTCCTTGCTTATGTGCTTGATCGTACAATGCGAATGATCCATCCGTTTATGCCATATATCTCTGAGGAAATCTGGCAGCATCTTCCGCATGAAGGGGAGACGGTCACTTTGGCGTCTTGGCCAGCCTACGATACGGCACTGGAGGCACCAGAAGCTGTACAGGAAATGACGATGCTGATGGACATGATCCGTGCTGTTCGTAACATTCGCGCGGAAGTGAATGTACCGATGAGCAAAAAGGTGGAGCTGATCGTGAAGCCTGCGGATGCTCGCATTGATGGGATGCTGCAGCGTAATATGGACTATATCGAACGCTTCTGTGGCACGTCTAAGTTGGAAATTGTATTGAATGCAGCTGTACCTAACAAAGTAATGACCGCTATTGTGACCGGGGCAGAAATGTATTTGCCGCTAGCTGGGCTGATTGATATCGATCAAGAAATTGCCCGTCTGAACAAAGAGTTGGACAATTTCATCAAAGAAGTGGATCGGGTAGAGAAGAAGTTGGCCAACGAGGGCTTTATGGCCAAAGCGCCTGAAAAAGTTGTAGAAGAAGAACGTGCTAAAGCACGCGATTACAGCGAGAAACGTGATAAGGTTCTGGCCCGCATTCAAGAGCTGAAGGAAGTCTAGTAAAGTCTAGTACAGTTATTAAAGAGACGTGCAAATTTCATAGATACATGTAAGCGACCGAATACACGGCTCTGAGGAGAGTGTCGTTCGGTCGCTTCATGACATTACACAAGAAGGATGAGAATCATGTCAGAGACGAATGGGTCCAGAGCATACGCCCCTTTTACAGAAGTGGATCAAGCAATAGATTGGATTAATTCCTTAATTCCATTCGGTATTCGCCCAGGTCTAGAGCGGATCGAATTGATGATGGAGCGGCTTCAGCATCCCGAGCGGAGGCTGAAGTTCATTCACGTAGCTGGCACGAACGGCAAAGGTTCGACCTGTGCCATCTTGACGAGCGCCCTGATGGCGGCGGGTTATGATGTGGGCACATTCACGTCCCCTTACATTGAGAAATTCACGAATCGCTTTAAATACAACAACGAAGACATTTCTGACTCGGCATTAGTGGAATTAGCCAATCAAATTCGTCCCATCGTACAGGACATTGCACAAACATCGCTTGGTTCTCCTACGATGTTTGAAGTGTCTACGGCTATTGCCATATTGTTCTATGCGACAGTGTGCTATCCGGATGTAGTGGTGCTGGAGACGGGGCTTGGCGGCCGCTTGGATGTGACGAATATTGTCACGCCAATCGTATCCGTAATTACGAATATTGGCCATGATCATATGGATATTCTTGGAGATACAATTGATAAGATTGCTTTCGAGAAGGCAGGTATCATCAAGCCTGGCGTACCTGTAGTAACCACGGTAGAGCAGCCTGAGGCATTGGATGTTATTCGTGCTAAGGCAACTGAACGCCAAGCTACGCTGTATGCGCTGAATGAAAAGTTTAGCTTCGAACGGACACACGCGATCGAAAATGAACAAGTTTTTGCTTTTCACGGTCCTTTTCGTGATGTTGAAAAAGTGGTTATCACGCTGAATGGAGCACATCAGTTGAAAAATGCGTCGCTTGCGCTTATGACGCTGGAAGTGCTGCGTCAGTACATGGCATTTGTCATCGACGATGAACAGCTTCTGCAAGGGTTCCGGCAAGCGGCATGGCCAGGACGTCTGGAAATGCTCCGGGAGCAGCCGAGGCTGCTTGTTGACGGGGCGCATAACCCAGAAGGCGCTGAGACGCTTGCACAAGCACTGAGGGATACGTATCGCTTTGATCGCTGTCATATCATGATGGGGATGCTGTCCACCAAGCATCATCGAGATGTCCTGCGTCATATACTACCCTTAGCGGATACTTTACTTATTACGGAACCTGATTTTCGTAAGAAAATGGATGCGGAGGATCTCGCGCGGTTGGCTGAAGATGTGCTGGGGTCTGATTCAAAACGTCCGCATATCATCATAGAACCAGATTGGCGCCAGGCGCTGGCCCAGTTACAAGGAATGACAGCACCAGGCGACCTGGCTGTTGTTACAGGTACTTTATATTTAATATCTGACGTGCGTTCGCATGTTCTTTATCAAACAGATTCTCAAAAAGGCTGGTGAGTTCGTGTTGAATACGATGAAACATATTCATTTTATCGGCATCGGGGGCTATGGCATGAGCGCTATTGCTCGTGTAATGCTGGAAATGGGATACACGGTCACCGGATCGGATGTAGCTCAACAAGATTTGACGGAAAAATTACGGGCTAAGGGAGCTACAATTCATATTGGTCATCATGAAGCTTATGTAGGAGATGCAGATACTGTAGTATACTCTACGGCGCTTCCGAAGGATAATGTGGAGCGTGTAGCGGCAGAAGCACGCGGTATTCCCGTGCTCCATCGTTCTGAAATGCTTGCTCGCCTACTAAATGCGAAAAAAGGTGTCGCAGTAGCGGGTGCGCATGGCAAGACTACCACATCCTCTATGATCGCATATGTATTGGAACGATGTGGCGTAGACCCGTCCTTTATCATTGGCGGAGAAGTCACAAACCTGGGGACCAATGCAAAGGCGGGTACAAGTGAGTTTGTAGTAGCAGAAGCGGATGAGAGCGACGGCTCATTTTTAGCGTATCATCCACATGTTGCTGTCGTAACGAATATTGAAGCTGACCACCTTGAAAATTATGGGGGCGACTTTGAGCGTTTAAAAGCTGCTTATGTGCAGTTTTTAAGTCAAGTAGAAGCGGGCGGAACTGCTGTCGTGTGTAAGGATGATAAGATTATCCGCGACATGATCCCGGCTATTACAAGTAACGTTGTCACTTATGGCCTTGAAGCAGGGGCGGATTATACAGCTGTAGATATTACAGCGCGAGACCGTTTTATGTATTTTACGATGAAGCGCGGCGATGAAGTGCTTGGGCAAGTAGAATTGTCCATTCCAGGCAATCATAATGTATTAAATGCAATGGCAACGTTAATTGTAAGCATGCAAGCAGGGGTAGCTTTTGCAGATGCAGCAGCGTCTATTCGGGACTTCACAGGTGCGAAGCGTAGGTATCAGATCATCGCAGAACACAAGGACGTGCTGGTGATTGATGATTACGCACATCATCCAACAGAGATTGAAGCAACTCTTGTGGCGGCGAAGGCGACGGGCAAGCGTATTGTTGCTGTGTTCCAACCGCAGCGGTACTCTCGAACTTATTTCTTGTTTGAACAGTTCAGTCAAGCGTTCGGAGACGCTCAGGAGGTTATCATAACAGACATCTATTCTCCTGCGGGCGAGAAACCAATCGAAGGGGTACACGCTTCTACGCTGGTTGATCGGATTCGAGAATTGAGTAATGCGAATACTCACTATATCCCAACGAAGGAAGAGGTGCAGACCTATCTTGAAAAGCACATTCAACCTGGGGACATGGTATTGACTATGGGAGCAGGCGATATTTGGCGGGTGGCCTATCATTTGGCAGAGTACCTGAGATCTGAATAGTATAGATATCGCATAAAGGGGCCGTCTCCTTCACCGTTAAAGTGGAGGAGACGGCCCCTTTGCGTGTCTTGTAAGCGATATGGGTTGTCCGTTGACAAGTTTGGGTGCGGTACGGGAAACCAACGTCCTGATCGTGGATGAATCATCGCTAAGAAAACACAAGTTGCCCTCATCATTGCCCACTATGAGAGTGCGGGTAAAAGAAACAGCCTTCCGTCTGAACTGTGGTTTCCATGCTGATGGACACTACACATTTCAATCATGAAGGCCGCTCTATACTTATCCGTACAGGAGTTTCCGTTCGTTCATTCCTCTGTTATCCCCTGTTCTTGCGAGAACCGCCGCACACCAGCATGCATCGAATCAATGTTGACTGCTGGTGCCCCTCCCCTCCCGGTCCTCGTACATCATATGAGAGGTTCAGAGAATTAGTATGAGCCATTGCACAACGGCAAGCGCGTGTTTTTCTGAAACGTGGATAGGAGGGATGTTCTATTCCATATGAATCTATCATATAGCTAATAGTAAACAAGCGGACAAGGATGGTGGCTTATATGGGACAGCATTCCAGAAAAATGACATTTCGGTTTCCGGAACAGGCGGACGACTCTTATACACGTGAAATGAATCCTATTGAAGCGGATAAAAAACTGGAAGAGGAGGCTGCTAGTTCAGTTCAGTGGAGTGAATGGCAGCATATTGATATTCAAGGTGATCAGGATAAACGAAAGACGGAGCAGGTTCTGCTTAATAACGAGACTCCATCTACATCTGAAAGCAAGCTTGAACATACTGCGTTATCGCAGACAGAGCTCGTTAGCGCGGCTGTACTATTTCCAGATGGTGCAGGTTACGAGAAAATAGAATCAGAGACAGATCGTATCGAACGATCCATTCGTGAGCTAGATTCGTCCCCTGCGGCGGTTTTCCTTGAGCCCCCTATGTATGATCCGGCAGCACAATCGGCTACCACAGAAGGAGAATGGCGGTATGAGCAGCAAGCAGACTCAGATGCGGTTGTCTATACGCAGGCTCGCAGCCGCAAGCCTTCACTGCTGAAAATTGCCGGCTCTGTAGCTGGTGCAGTCGCAACCGGTGCCCTGTTTGGCTTTCTGGCCTTATCTTTGTTCAAGGGGGATGTGACACTGCCTAGTGTGGACCAGGCTGTGCCAGCCATGGCCCAGTTGGGCAAAGATGCAGGCTCGAACAACGGTGGCCATACATCAGGAAGTTTGCCAATCGTAGGTGATACGGGCGGGCAGACGAATGGGGAAGAGCCTTCAAAAGATCAGGCGAATTTCCCTGTGGCTGCAATTCATATCCCAGCAAGTATTTCATATGTTCTTCAGTATGGTGTATTCAGTCAGGCTGAGGGCGCCCAGACGGCGGCAGAAGAACTGCGGAAATTAGGCTTGGCAGCAGTAGATGCAGAAGGGGAAGGACAGCATCGAGTCTATGCGGCAATAGCGGAGAAAAGAGATGATGCGATGGTGTTAAGCAACGCGCTCAAAGAAAAGCAGATTGATTTGTATGTACGTACCATTGAGCGTCCAGAGATTACAAAAATCGCATTTGAAGGAAAAGCGGAGACACTGGAATTGTTTATGAAGCAGGGGGATGTTGTAAGGCAGTGGTTAATCCGTCACTCTTCAGCAACGCTTCAACAGGGGGATTTGGCTGCATTTGACAATACAAGCATGAATGAGCTGCGGACAGAACATCTCCGCTGGACTCAATCAGGAGAAAAACTTCAGAAACAGCTAAGCAAACAAACATCAGAAGTATGGGTAAAACTGGTTCAATCCATGAATACAGCGATTACAGCAGTTAATGAGTACAACAAAAAGCCTGCTGCAGCGCATTTGTGGAGCATCCAGCAATCTTGTATCCAATATATGATGTTGGAACAGGACTGGTTGAAACAGATGAAAGCCTGATATAATAAAGATGTGTGCTTTGCCCCGGTGCAGCCGGGGCTTTTTTCTATCGCTATATTCGGTTATTCTAATAAGTAGGCTCAGGTAGCGTTTGTCAAGCTGAGAGATAGGACGTATAATAAAGAAAGGTGTCAAAAAATGGAGAACATTCAACAAAACAATCATGTTTTGCCGCTTCTTGTGCTTGCATCCTCTTCACCGCGTAGACAGGAACTGATCCAGACGTTTGGTTTGCCATATGTGGTTGAACCAAGTGATGCGGATGAATCACTGGAGGAGCATTGGACTCCGCAAGACACAGTAGAGCAACTTGCCTTGCGTAAGGCAAGTACAATTGTAGAGATACGGCAGGCTCGTAGAGATGAAGGGATTGTCATCGGATCGGATACTGTCGTAGTGCATGATCGTATGATTCTAGGTAAACCGCATGATGATTCGGATGCTTTTCGGATGTTGAGCATGCTTCAAGGAAAAGCACACGATGTGTTTACAGGCGTTGCTTGTATCGATGTTCGTACCGGTAATACGCTAGTTCGCCATCGTCACACGCGTGTGTGGATGCGGCATTTGAACAATGCCCAGATAGAACGATATATTGCATCCGGGGAGCCTCGGGACAAAGCAGGCTCGTATGGCATTCAGGGATTGGGAGCGACTATAGTCGACCGCATCGAAGGTTGTTACTTTAATGTAGTTGGCTTACCTGTGTCGCTGCTCGCAGAGATGTTAACTGCCTTTGCCATCGAGAAGCCATAGTCTGCACAGCAGAAATTGTGCAGCAGCGCCTGACGGGGTATAGAGTTTGAAGCCAGCTAATAGGATAATTATGATCTATAAGCAGCTTCCCGGAGAGGAGATAGAGGAATGGCGCATAGCCCTTTGCTTCGCGACCTTCCCCTCGAAGAACGTCCTAGAGAGCGCATGATGAAAGCGGGGGCCGAAGCATTAAGCCACGCTGAATTGTTGGCTATATTGCTTAGAACGGGAACAAAGAATGAATCTGCGGTGTTAGTTGCACAGCGGGTAATGAATCGGATTGGCAGTCTTAGCCGGTTGGCGGACCTGTCTCTCATAGAATTGACACAAATTCGCGGCATTGGTACTGCCAAGGCGCTTGAGCTCCAGGCATGTCTGGAGCTTGGCCGCAGGATGGCAAGAAGCCGTATGCTGGAGACTGCGTCGATCAGACGCCCACAAGATGCTGCCGAGCTTGTTATGGAATCGATGCGTCATCTGAAGCGTGAACATTTTGTTTGCATTTATTTGAATACGAAGAATCGTGTTCTCGCGCAAGAAACGATATCAGTGGGCACATTGGATGCTTCGCTGGTCCATCCACGTGAAGTGTTTCGGTCAGCTATCAGGCACGGAGCGGCTGCGCTTATCTGCATACACAACCATCCGAGCGGGGATCCGACGCCAAGTCGTGAGGATATCGAGATAACGCGCCGACTTATTGAAGCAGGTGAACTGGTCGGCATCGAAGTGTTGGACCATCTTATTATTGGCGATAACCAATATGTGAGTTTGAAGGAACAGAGCCTCGTGTAATATAATATTTGAGATCGTAGGAACTATAAAGGAGATTAACATCATGCTAGGTGGTTTTACAAAAGATTTAGGAATTGATTTGGGTACTGCAAATACATTAGTCTATGTACGTGGAAAAGGTATCGTCGTACGCGAGCCGTCTGTGGTCGCAATTCGTACGGATACGAAGACAATTGAAGCTGTCGGTGAGTCGGCAAAGAAAATGATTGGCCGTACGCCTGGAAATATTCGTGCGATTCGTCCGATGAAGGACGGCGTAATTGCCGATTTTGATACAACAGCAACCATGATTAAATATTTCATTCGTCAAGCGCAGAAGCAGCGATCATTGTTTCCGCGTCATCCAAACGTCATGGTGTGCGTACCGTCTGGCATTACGGCGGTTGAGCAGCGTGCTGTTGAAGATGCAACGAAGCAAGCGGGAGCTCGTGAAGCATATACGATTGAAGAGCCATTCGCAGCTGCAATCGGTGCGGACTTGCCTGTATGGGAACCGACAGGCAGCATGGTAGTCGATATTGGCGGCGGCACAACGGAAGTTGCAGTTATCTCGCTTGGAGGTATCGTAACAAGCCGTTCTGTGCGTGTGGCTGGGGATGAGATGGATGAATCGATTATTCAATATATTAAGCGCCAATATAATCTGATGATTGGTGAGCGTACATCAGAACAGCTGAAGATGGAGATCGGTTCGGCGCTGCCGCTTGAACAGACGGAAACGGTGGAGATCCGTGGACGTGATCTTGTGACGGGCCTGCCGAAGACGCTGTCTATTTCTTCCAATGAGATTACAGATGCGCTTGCGGATACAGTAAGCTCTATCGTTGAGGCTGTTAAGGTGACATTGGAAAAGTGTCCGCCTGAACTTGCGGCCGACATCATGGACCGCGGCATTGTATTGACAGGTGGGGGCGCTCTTCTGCGCAATCTTGACAAGCTGCTTGCACGTGAGACGGGCATGCCGGTCATTGTGGCGGAGAATCCTTTGGATTGCGTAGCGATCGGAACAGGACGCGCGCTAGACAATATTCATCTTTTCAAATCCCGCAGCAGTTCGGCACTTCGTTCTAAGCGATAAATCTTAAGGTGATACCATATGGTCTGCGTCAGACACGTTCCACTGACGCCGACCATAACCATAGAACCGGGAACGAGACTGCAATACGATGAGAAGGTGTTGACACTGTTTAAGCTGTTAGGCAACAAGCGTTTATTTATATTAATGGCAGGACTTATTCTTTTTATTGCGCTTATGGGCTTTACGCTAGGTACGCGGGGGCAAGTGTCATGGCCGGAGAAGTTTGTACATGACACCGTTACCTTTGTGCAGCAGATGTTCTATAAGCCGGCAGCAGCCATTTCCGGTTTTGTTGATGATGTCTCCAACTTAAAGAAGACGTATGAAGAGAATGAACGGCTGAAGATCGCACTAGCCCATTATACGCGCGATAAAGGTTTCTACAATGCAGTAGCCGACAAAAACAAACGTCTGATGGAAGATCTAAAGTTTACCGAACGGCAGAAGCAATCCAATCTTCCTTATGATTACCGTATTGCACAGGTTACATCTATTAACGTAGCTGATCCTTTTAACCAGACTCTGAACATTGATTTGGGTGAGAAGGATGGTATTAAACAGGGACTGCCCGTGATCGCCGTTGAGGGTGTAGTAGGGATGATTAGTCGCGTATATGAATTTTCCTCAACTGTTCAGCTGCTAACTAATCTGGATGATTCCTCGCGTTCCATTGCAGCCACTGTACTTGGCCAGGAGAAATCATTTGGTATGATCGAATCGTATGATCATAGCACGGGTACGTTTGTGATGACCCGTATTGCAGAAGGTGATCCGCTTAAAGAAGGGGATACTATTGTATCTTCGGGACTAGGAGGCGTCTTTCCTAAAGGGCTTATTCTTGGTACCGTTATAAAGCGTGAAGTAGGCGACTTTGGATTGACTTATACAGCCTCTATCAAGCCGGCTGCGACTTATCAGGACTGGCGTGAATTGTTTGTTGTTGTACCGCAAGGCACAGCAGCGGGGAATGAACAGGGGAATCCATAATGAATCGTAACTGGATGATCTTATTTATGTTGCTCCTGTTCTTTATTGAGGGAGCGTGGCTGCCTTTTCTCATACCAGATGAATGGAAAGTACGCATTATTCCGCAATTTGTCTTTATCATTGTGCTCTACCATGCGGTTTACAAACACCGACATACGGCACTACTGATGGGGCTCTGCTTCGGTTTGCTTCAAGATATCGTTTATTATGGACAAATGCTAGGCCCTCATACATTCAGCATGGGCTTTCTTGGATATTTCATAGGGCTCCTGTTCACAACACGGAATACCTCCATGGTTACGATGATGGTAATCTCAGTTATGGGCAGCTTTGCATATCAATCGATTGTGTTTGGTATTTACGCGTTGTTTAGCGTTCAACATCTCACCTTCAAATATGCTTTGATGGAGTATATGCTGCCAAGCTTAATTATTCAATTGCTCTTTGCCTTAATCGTGTATGTTCCTATGCGCAAGTGGTTTGATTCATCACCTGTGAACAATACCGCCGAGGAAGAAGAAGTCTAAGAGCCGTATCGGAGCATCTTTCCGGACGGCTTCTCTCATTTTTCTTCCTTGTTTTGTGAAGTTGTGCAGGAACTTGTCTCATTCGTAACGAAAAAGATAACGTTGGGAGGGACGAACGATGACGGCCAAGTCACTGGTGACGATTAAAGGTGTCAAAGACGGTCTCGTGTTCCTGCTTGACGATCAAAGTGATTTTGATGACTTGCTGCGTGATTTGCGCGACAAGCTTGAGCATACACCTCATTTTTTTAATGGACCAATTGTGTATGTCGATGTCAAGTTGGGGGCTCGCTCTGTAAATGACGAGCAAAAGACTGAAATATTAGATGTATTGAGACAAAGAGGGAATTTGCTCATTCGCTCTCTGCAATCGGACGATGAATCGAAGCAGCAAGAGACAGGCTATCAGATTCACACGATAACGGGAATGATTCGGTCTGGCCAGGTGCTGCGTTATGAAGGAAACTTGCTGTTTCTAGGTGACGTGAATCCTGGCGGAATGATTGTGAGCACAGGGGACATCGTCGTATGCGGCGCATTGCGGGGAACAGCCCATGCTGGTGTTGATGGTGAAGTTAACGCAGTTATCGTTGCTTCCTTATTCGCGCCTACGCAATTGCGCATCGCGGATGTAATCAGCAGGCCACCCGATGAATGGGGTATAGCACAGACCCATATGGAATATGCCTATGTTCATAACGGACAGATGCAGATTGATAAAGTATCACATCTACATCGCATTCGACAGGACCTCAAAATGTTCAAAGGAGTGTAGGATCATGGGAGAGGCAATTGTCGTTACTTCGGGTAAAGGCGGCGTTGGCAAGACAACAACGTCAGCGAATCTAGGCACAGCGCTTGCTTTGCTCGGCAAAAAAGTGTGTATGGTCGATACGGATATCGGACTCCGTAATCTGGATGTGGTGATGGGGCTTGAGAACCGGATCATTTACGATATTTGTGATGTGGCAGATGGTCGCTGCCGCTTGAATCAAGCTTTAGTCAAGGACAAGAGGTTTGACGAGCTTTACATGCTGCCAGCAGCACAGACTAAGGATAAACTTGCTGTCTCACCCGAACAGGTAAAGGATATCGTGCTAGAGCTTAAGAAAGAGTTTGAATATATTATTATCGATTGCCCGGCAGGAATCGAGCAGGGCTTCAAAAATGCAATCGCTGGTGCAGATCACGCGATAGTCGTCACTACGCCGGAGAATGCGGCTGTACGTGATGCAGACCGGATTGTCGGCCTATTGGAAAGTGCTAATCTGTCTTCTCCAAAGTTGGTTGTGAACCGTATTCGACCGAATATGGTGAAGAGCGGTGACATGCTGGATATCGATGATATTTTGCAGGTTCTTAATATCGATTTGATCGGTATCGTTCCGGACGATGAATTTGTCATCAAGGCTGCTAATTCAGGTGAGCCGACGGTAATGAATCCAGATTCAAAGGCTGCAATCGCTTATCGCAATATTGCGCGTCGAATTTTGGGGGATACAGTCCCACTCATGCCGCTTCATCAGAAAAAAGGGATGATGACCAAGATGAAGAAGTTTTTTGGAATGGGATGATTAAACGTTGCTGAACAAGATTAAGCGAATTGACTGGGTTATTGTCGGGATATTGATTTGTTTTGCGGTGTTCAGTCCGCTAGTTATTCATAGTGCCACTCATGGCGATCCTACTTTCCAAGGATTAGCTATCAAGACAGTAGTACTTTATGGGATCGGCATCGTTGTAATGTTTGCTGTATCGATATTCGACTACAGATTGCTGCTAAAGTCGTGGCCTATTACGATGGGAGTTACAGTACTGCTTCTGATAGGTTTATTCTTTGCTGGATCAACATTGAATAATGCCGTGGGCTGGTATCAACTTGGAATGTTATCATTTCAACCTGCCGAGCTGGCCAAAATTACGTTAATTTTAGCATTGGCGCAATTATTGGGGAGAAGAGGCGGCGACCCGCTTTCCTTTACGAGGGATTTACTTCCGATTATTGGTGTAACATTAGTGCCATTTGCACTTGTTGTTGTTCAGCCTGACTTGGGGAACGCGGTGATCTATGTCGTGATTCTGATTGGCATGTTGTGGATCGGGGGCGTAAAATATCGTCACGTGCTTATTGCGGCTGTATTAGCTGTTGTTATGCTGCTTGGAACTTTTTTTGCATTTAAGGATTTTAACGATACGACACGTTACTTCTTTAAAGACGTTCTTAAGCATGAGCAATGGTTTATACGGATCGATACACTAATTAACCCACAAGATGCAACAAAGGATGCCAAGCACCAATCGGAATATGCTATGATTGCGATCGGTTCCGGAGGATTAACGGGTGATGGCTACATGCAAGGGGAATTAAAGCGGAGAAGCTTCGTGCCTTATACGTATTCAGATGCCATTTTTGTCGTTATCGGCGAGGAATTTGGATTCCAGGGCGCATCTATACTGCTGCTGCTATATTTTTTGCTTGTATATAGGATGATCTTAATCGCCTTTCAGTGTTATGACCTGCGCGGGTCATATATGATCATCGGGATCGTATCTATGTTTGTGTTCCAAATATTTGAGAACATTGGGATGATGATCGGTATTATGCCTGTGACGGGTATTACGCTGCCATTTATCAGCTACGGAGGTACGTCTCTAGTACTGAACCTGGCATGTATGGGTATGGTCATGAGTATTCGCATCTATCAAGAGAAATATCAATTGGATACGTAGAGGCGGCATTAATGTCGCTTCCTTACAGGAGACACTTCGTGCTTACAACTGCTTGCAGTAGAAAGCCGGAGTGTTATTTTGTATGCGCAGCTAATAGCTTTGCGCTGTGATAGCGGGTCATGCTCATAACTCCCTTCAGCTTGTCATACATATAGCTACAAGAAGCAAGAGGACAAGGGTAGGGGGAGAGATCACATGAAAGCAGATATACGCAAGCGCAGACAAGAGCGAATTCGTCAATTGACTCTAGGAGATGTAGAAAGAGCAGAAGGGGTGCGAGATCGAAGTCAAGCTGCACCTTTGACAATCAAGCAGAAGCAGTCTGTTGAACCATTACCCTCAGCTCACAGACCGATGATGGATGGGACGCCTAATATACCTGGTGATGATATCGAGGATCCTGAAGAGGCTTGGAGAGCATCCAGGCAGCAGTGGGGAGAGCGCTATGGCTGGTATGAATCGACAGCCCCCCCTGTTCGGGGCCGATTTGTTCGTTCTGTACGACTGCAGCTGGCGGGTGCAGTGTTGTTATGTGTTTGCGTGGCCGCTATATTGCGTATTTCTACACCTTGGACAGATTCGGCAAGTGTCTGGGTGAAAAGCGCACTCACTCAAGACATGAATATGGCCCCAATTGCTGCATGGTATGAAGCAACTTTTGGAGGGTCACCAGCGTTTATTCCTATATGGAACAATCAAGCTGAACAAGCCCAGGAGATGCAATCTAGACATCAGCTTGGTCGACCGCTAGAAGGGACCGTGGTTCAGCCTTTTGCGTTGAATTTGAAGGGGATTGAGCTAGCATCAAAGACAAGCGATACTAGTGTGCACGCAGCAGCTACAGGTAAAGTAATGGACATTACACGCGATCCTGAAGCCGGTACAACTGTGCTTGTTCAGCACACAGACGGTTATACGTCAATCTACGGACGACTGGAGATGTCCCATGTCAACGTTGACGATTGGCTGGAATCAGGCGAGGTGATTGGATCAATCGAAAAGTCTTCATCTCTCGATCGTCCAGCAACCCTTTTCTTTGCGATTAAAAAGAATGGTCAATATGTGGACCCTGCGGATGTGATCGATATTGATTAAATGGGGAGGCACAACTTATTCCTTGCACCCTTTATTTGTCCTATTGCTTGCTTTGTCTGCGATCACTGGGCACATTCTAGAATTGATCACTTTGTTCTCTATTGTTCTCATTCATGAGATGGGGCATGTTGTTACTGCCAAATGTCTAGGCTGGAGCATTGACGATGTTAAATTACTTCCATTTGGCGGAGTGGCGGAAACGAAGGATGGCGCCATCGCACCTGCTTGGCAGGAATGTCTGGTTGCTGCTGCCGGACCTTTGCAAAATGGTCTTATGATTGTTATCGCTTATGGTTGTTATACGGTGGGATGGTGGGAGCAGACCTGGACTTCGTATTTTATTCAGGCAAATACCCTTATCGGATTGTTTAATTTGCTTCCCATTCTTCCACTAGATGGAGGAAGAATCATACAAGCGGCCTGCGGCAGGTGGATCAGTTATTATCGAACACTTGTAATCGGAGTATGGACGAGTATAGTCAGCAGTGTGCTGCTGGGCATTTATGCACTTGTGCCGTTAGCAACTGGCGGAGCGCTTAATTTGAATGTGCTTGTACTGGCTCTTTTTTTATTATGGACTAATTGGGTGGATCGTCGTCATATTCATTACCGATTTATTCGTTTTTTAATGAACAGGCCACTTCGTTTACGAGAGTGGGAACGGCGAATCAGCATCGCCCAGCCTATTATTGCAGATGGGAAGAGGCCGCTGTCACGTGTGTTGAAGTTGTTGCGTCGGGATATGTATCATCTTGTCTATGTGATGGGGAATAACGGTGCAATTCAGCGCGTAATCCCTGAACAACAGTTAATAGACACTTACTTTGATCAGCATAAGAAAGATGCGGAATGATCGGGAACAGTCCTTGTTATTCAAGCAAACCAGATCACAATTTATTTTATAGGCTAACTTGGGGCGTTCCATAAACCGACATGTCCAACGCTTCCTTCTTCATGTTACAATGGGAGATGACGCGCTTGAGTAGAGGTGATGCCATGAAACAAATAATCGTTCACTGTGAGGAACAAGTGACGCAAATGGCGTTGTTAGAGCAAGGACGACTGAGAGAATTTGCAGTTGAACGCGCCGCGGGAACCCTGATCGTCGGCAGCTTTTACAAAGGTCGCGTTGTGAATGTGCTTCCGGGCATGCAAGCAGCTTTTGTGGATATCGGACAAAAGAAGAACGCATTCTTATACGTAGACGATTGCTTGCATCCCCATTTAGAGAAGCAGCCAAAACAGAAACCTCCGATTACAAGTTTGCTTCGTGTTGGGCAAGAACTCATCGTACAAGTGATGAAGGAACCCCTTGGCGGCAAAGGTGCCAGAGTGACGACACACTATTCTTTGCCGGGCCGTTTCGTCGTATATATGCCGAGCGCGGATTATGTCGGTGTATCCAAGAAGATTGAGCAAGATTCGGAACGGAATCGATTAAAGCATCTTGGTGATGCTCTTCGCAGAGACGAAGAAGGCATTATTATACGTACAGTGGCTCAAGGGGAAGCTGCCGAAACATTGGAAACGGATATTCAGTCTTTACGTGAGCAGTGGAGCCGGATACAAGCCGGGACACTCCATGCTGATGCGCCATCGTTGTTGCACCATGACTTAAATATGGTTGAGCGTCTAATACGGGATACGTTTTCGCATGATGTGGATGAACTGCTGATTGATGATGAACAGCAGGCGAAACAGGTCATATCCTATGTTCGTACATTTGATCCGGGACTAGGCGACCGTGTTCGGATTTACCGTGAACGGGAACCGATATTCAAAAGATACCGTGTAGCTGAGCAGTTAGATCGAGCTTTTATGCGCAAGATTTGGCTGCATAGTGGAGGTTATCTTGTCTGGGACCACACAGAGGCGCTAACTGTCGTAGACGTAAACACAGGCAAATATACCGGGACGAGCCATTTAGAGGAAACGGTGTACTTAACCAATATGGAAGCGGCTGAAGAAATTGCGCGTCTTATCCGTTTGAGGGACGTCGGGGGCATTATTATTGTTGACTTTATTGACATGGAATCTGAGGAGCATCGTCAGCAGGTAGTGAATCAGCTGGAGCAGACGATGAAGAAAGATCGTACCAAATGCCTGGTTGTAGGGTGGACTAAGCTTGGATTACTAGAGCTTACAAGGAAGAAAGTGCGTGATCATGTTATGAATCGCCTGTACACCAGTTGTCCAACCTGTGAAGGGACAGGCAAGAAGCAAGCATCACTTCCACCTCTGTAATTGAGAAATTATTATATTGATTTCCATTGGAAGGTGTGTTAGAATCATCAGGTATGTGTCTAGTATTCGTTGCTGCACACATGCTGTAACCGCTCGGAACGGGTACATAAGTATAACGGCTTTAGCTGTTATCACCTGATTAGGCGAGTCTGAGACATGAGGAGGTGCAACACAAATGTACGCAATTATCGAAACAGGTGGCAAGCAGTACAAAGTTCAACAAGGCGATGTATTATACATCGAGAAGTTGGATACTGCTGAAGGCGAGAACGTAACATTCGACCGTGTATTGGCAGTGTCCAAAGACGGAGGTCTAGTTACTGGCGCTCCAGTGGTAGAAGGTGCAGCTGTTACGGCGAAAGTTGAAAAGCATGGAAAAGGCGCGAAAATTATCGTGTACAAGTACAAAGCTAAAAAGAACTACCGTCGTAAGCAAGGCCATCGTCAACCTTACACAAAAGTGACAATCGAGAGCATCAAAGCATAAGAGGTGCGGGTATGATACGCGTATCTATACGGCGTAAGCCGAACGGGATAATCGACAGCTTTAAGACTGCAGGCCATGCGAATTACGCTCCTCACGGAGAGGATATCGTGTGTGCTGGAGTATCAGCTGTAACGGTAGGTACCGTTAATGCGATTGAAGCGCTGACAGGTATTAAGCTGAAGTGCAAGATGAAGGACGGCTTTCTCAGCGGGCAAGTACCCGATGTGAAGGATGTACGGAAGTCTGAGCAAGTTCAGCTGCTGTTGGAGTCGATGATCATTAGTTTGAACACAATTGAAGATTCATACGGAACGTATCTTCAAATACAAGATTTGCAATGAACAAGGAAAAGGAGGTTGACATCATGTTGAAATTGAACCTTCAGTTGTTCGCATCCAAAAAAGGTGTAGGTTCCACAAAGAACGGACGGGATTCCCATTCCAAACGTCTTGGTGCGAAACGTGCAGACGGTCAAGCAGTTACCGCAGGCAGCATTTTGGTGCGTCAACGCGGAACGAAGATTCACCCAGGTAACAACGTTGGTATCGGTAAAGACGATACGCTGTTCGCGAAAGTGGAAGGCGTCGTTAAGTTCGAACGTTGGGGTCGCGATCGTAAGAAAGTGAGCGTCTACCCAGTAGTAGTTGCAGAAGTTGCAGCAGCTGTGGAAGCATAAGACGTTACCTGTAAACCCTCGGCATGATGCCGGGGGTTTTTTAATAATTTAAAAGCAAGCTTCGTTTTGATAATCAGCATGTTACGGTTTAATGGCGGCAAGACAAGCTTCATGGCGTAGGCAGCATTTTTGGACGGTTCCGCCAAGACATGTTATACTTACTGGTGGAGTTTGTACATATTTTGGAAATGGGGCGAGGAGCATATCATGAGGAGAACCTTTATGATGCAAGCGGTCAGTTCCCTTATGGGTCTGGGATGCGCAATTGCACTTATCGGTTGGGATATGTCGCTGCTGTGGCGTATAATCACTGCTCTGCTACTCATCATAAGCATATGCACGGGCGTCATGAGTTATTATAGGGAACGAATGCGTCAGCATGAGCGATTGATCCGGTCAGCACATCTAGGTGCTCTTGAGCTGATGAATCATCAACGACATGATTGGATGAACGATCTTCAGTTGCTTTACGGATATGTAAGGCTGAACAAAATTGATAAATTGCCACATTGTGTGGAAACGATAAAGGCAAGGATGATGGAAGAAAGCCGCATTGCGAAGCTTGGTTTTCCTGAGTTGGTCTTGTTTCTACTACAGAACCGTGTATCAGGTGGTACGATGCCGCTTCAAATTCGGCTAACAGAGCAGATTGAGTTAGATCGGATCGGCTTGTCGACAAGTGGTGAGCAGCTGACGGAGCTGATCATTCAGATCGTACAGACGTTTAGACTTGCGCCAAAACAGAACGATGAAATAATGGAGCTGCAATTGCAGCTGATTCATGAATCAAATGAGCTTATTATTCGTTGTGAGTATGAAGGAAAACTGCTTCAACCGGACGAAGTGGCACGACAATTGAAACAGACGGCAACTGAACGCGGCGTGCGGCTGGAGCAGTTGTCAACGAAGCAGCATGACAACGGTATACACATTTATCAATGGATAATACCTTGCATGACAGAATGAGGTGAAGCACCATGTTTGTAGATAAAGCGAAGATTTATGTAAAGGGCGGAGACGGTGGAGATGGTCTCGTAGCGTTCCGTCGTGAGAAATATGTGCCGAACGGGGGGCCGGGCGGTGGTGATGGCGGTAATGGCGGTGACGTAATTTTCCGTGTCGATGAAGGGTTGCGGACGTTGGTTGATTTCCGTTATCAGAAGCACTTTAAGGCTCAACGTGGAGAAAAGGGACGCAACAAATGTCAGCACGGCGCTAACGCAGACGACATGATTGTTCGTGTTCCCCCCGGTACTGTTGTTGTTAATGACGATACACAAGAAGTGATAGCAGATTTGACTCGTCATGGTCAAGAGGTTGTCATTGCAAAGGGTGGACGCGGTGGACGCGGTAACATTCGATTTGCGACACCAGCTAACCCAGCTCCGGAGATTGCTGAGCATGGGCAAGAAGGGCAAGAGCGCTGGGTAGTGCTGGAGCTTAAAGTAATGGCAGATGTCGGACTTGTCGGATTCCCGAGTGTAGGGAAGTCAACGTTGTTGTCGGTGGTCTCATCTGCCAAGCCTAAGATCGGTGCCTACCACTTTACGACGATTACCCCGAATCTGGGTATGGTTGAAGTGGGAGACGGCCGCAGCTTTGCTATGGCAGATCTTCCTGGTCTTATTGAAGGAGCACACACCGGGATTGGGCTTGGACATGAGTTCTTGCGCCACGTTGAACGTACGCGTATTATTATCCACGTCGTGGATATGGCCGGAACAGAAGGGCGAGATCCGTTTGAAGACTGGATGAAAATCAACGACGAGTTGAAGCAATATAATGCGAAGCTGGCTGAACGCCCGCAGATTGTAGCTGCTAACAAGATGGATATGCCTGAGGCGGAAGAATATTTGGCTGCTTTCCGTAAGCAAGTTCAAGAAGTAATGCCTGATATCGAGATTATGCCAATCTCGTCGCTTACTAGAGAAGGCATACAAGAACTGCTTTACAAAGCGGTAGAGAAGCTGGATCAACTGCCGACTGCACCTGAGCTTGAAGAGGTTGCGGAAGTGGAAGAACGCAAGATTTATCGTCTGGAGAAGAAGGATGAGCCGCAGTTTACGATTCGTCGCGAAAACGAGACATATGTCGTTGAAAGTGAAGCAATCGAAAATATGCTGAAACGTCTGCAAATGAATTCTCATGATGCAATCCTGAAGTTTGCCCGTACACTGCGCCGCATGGGTGTAGATGATGAGCTGCGCAAACGCGGGGCGAAGGATGGTACAATTATTCGCATTGCCGATTTCGAATTCGAGTTTGTTGAAGGCAGCAGCTACTACTAATTTTTAACGCTTGTTTGAACAGCCCTGCACCCCTGTTGGTGCCAGGGCTGTTGTTATGAGCAGCAATGGTTCTTTAAGTATGTTGTATAGATTTCTACTTGAGCCTTGTATCCGTGTATAATAACAAAGGACAAGGCGAAAATGAACAGGAGGTTCCTATGAAGAGAATACCTTTACAGCAGCGTGGACTTGCAACGAGCCGCCTGATTTTAGGCTGCATGCCTTTTGGTGGCAGCTGGGATCGCGAGCCCATTTCGCAAGAAGATGTGTTAAAAGCGGAGCGAGCAGTGGATGCAGCGCTGTCGATTGGCATTAACATGTTTGACCATGCCAATATCTATACTATGGGCAAGGCGGAAGAAACGTTTGGCCGTATTTTAAAGGGACGCCCGCAGCTGCGTGAGCAGATGGTCATTCAGTCCAAATGTGGTATCCGGTTTGCAGAAGGTGATGTACCTGGACGGTTTGATTTTTCTAAAGAACATATTTTATCGTCTGTAGATGCTACACTGGGACGTTTGGGAATTGATTATTTGGATATTTTGCTTCTGCACCGTCCGGATCCTTTAATGGAACCAGATGAGGTGGCAGAAGCATTTGGCCATTTGAAAGCAGCGGGTAAGGTGAAGTATTTTGGTGTATCCAATATGAGCGCATCTCAAATCAAGTTCTTGCAGCGCTCACTCCCGGATCAGCTAGCGGTGAATCAGTTAGAGATGAGCCTTGGCCACCTGCATTGGCTGGATCAAGGGGTTCATGTGAATCAGCAGGCGGGAGTTAATGTTAATTTTGCCGAAGGGCTTATGGAATATTGTCAGATGGAGCGTATTCAGATTCAAGCTTGGGGACCACTTGCTCAGGGCCGCTTTACTGGCCGCTCCACAGAAGGAGAGCCCGCGCATGTACAGCAGACTGCAATGCGGGTTCAACGTATGGCTGCAGAGAAGGAGACAACGCCAGAAGCTATTGTTCTCGGTTGGCTAATGAAGCATCCGGCAGGGATTCAGCCGATTATCGGTTCTGCTAATGCAGACCGTATTCTGGCTTGCGAGGCGGCTGAAGAGCAGGCGAGGCTGATGTCGAGGGAAGAGTGGTATTCACTTTATGTAAGTTCTCGTGGACAGAACATGCCATAAGTTTGTTTACGTTATGTGATGAAGGTCGATTCGACTGATTTTTAACAATTTCTTCATATGTGTAATAAGAGAGAGGCCTTGGAAGCGATTCTGAGGCCTCTTTTGTGATAAAAACGTGAAAATTCGCATTTCTTAAGTCGGAATTCGTGTATAATGAATGCTAACTTTGACGAGAGCCTATTGCCATACCTGCTATCATTCGTTATAATGTCCTCTATGTAGAAACAAAAGTCTTTATATGGAGGACTATTCATGGCGGAACGATATTACTTGGTGAGAGAAGACATATTGCCTGAGGCAGTAGTCAAGACCGTTAAAGCGAAGCAGCTACTAGCAGCAGGTGAAGTGAAGACGGTCCATGAAGCAGCGGAACGTGTAGATCTAAGCAGAAGTGCTTTTTATAAATATAAGGACGGTATCTTTCCGTTAAATCAACTTGAGCGCGAACGTATCGTGACGATTTCAATGGACTTGGACCATCGTTCTGGTATTTTGTCGAAGGTATTGGGATCAGTTGCTAATTTTGAAGGAAATGTACTCACGATTCACCAGACGATACCGCTTCAAGGAATTGCAAATGTTGTCTTATCAGTAGAGACATCGCTTATTGCAGAGCCTTTTGGTCAAATGCTTGATATGCTGCGAGATATCCCCGGTGTGAAACGTGTAATGGTAATAGGGCAAGGTTAATAGGCGTATCAGGGTCATCAAGAAAGGGAGGAACGTGGATGAAACCAATTAATGTAGGCTTATTAGGATTAGGAACAGTAGGTACAGGTGTTGTTCGAATTGTAGAGGGGCACCAGGAAGATCTAAGCAGTCAGGTTGGATCCACGATTCACATTCGCAAAGTGCTTGTGAAGGACTCACTCAAACAGCGTAACCTTAAGGTTAATGAAGAGATGCTGACAGAGAATCCATGGGATGTCATTAATGACCCAGAGATTGATGTTATTGTCGAAGTGATGGGTGGCATCGATCCTACGAAGCAATACATTTTGGAGGCCTTGTCTCAAGGCAAGCATGTCGTTACTGCGAATAAGGACTTGATGGCTCTGCACGGTCCTGAAATATTAGAAAAGGCACGTGCGCATAAATGTGATGTCTATTATGAAGCCAGTGTAGCTGGTGGTATTCCGATTATTCGTACGTTGATGGAAGGCTTCTCATCAGATCGGATCAAAAAGATTATGGGGATCGTCAACGGCACAACGAACTTCATCCTTACGAAGATGAGTCAGGAGGGGGCTGCTTACGCGGATGTGCTGAAGGAAGCGCAATCGTTAGGTTATGCGGAATCTGATCCAACTTCTGATGTCGAGGGACTTGATGCTGCACGCAAAATGGCGATACTTGGAACGCTAGGTTTCCATACGAATGTTGGATTGGAAGATGTGGAAGTACGAGGCATCTCCCAAGTAAAGAAAGAAGATATCGCGTATGCGAAGCGTCTGGGTTATGAAATGAAGCTGCTTGGTATCGCAGAACGGCAGGATGACCAAATTAGTGTTGTTGTGCAGCCGACTATGGTAAGTACAACTCATCCGCTTGCGTCTGTTAATGGTGTATATAATGCAGTCTACGTATATGGAGAGGCCGTAGGGGAGACGATGTTCTATGGTCCTGGAGCAGGTGAAATGCCGACCGCTACTTCTGTGGTCGCAGACCTCGTGGCGGTCATCCGCAACATCCGCTTAGGAGTGACAGGACAGACTGCACATCATGTGTATAAGGAGAAGAAGCTGAAGTCAGACGACCAGATCGCTTATAAAAATTTCATCCTGTTGGACGTTCATGATAAAGCGGGTGTTCTGGCTCAGATCACACAAGTGTTTGCGGAGTTTGACGTCAGTCTGGAGTCGGTGGTGCAGCAGCCTAATCCTCATAATCCGGATGCCGAGATTATTATCATTACACATGAGGCGAATCAGGCCAGTATGAAGAGAGTGTTGGAGCATTTTAAGAGCCTGGATGTCATCAAATCAATTAAAAGTGCTTATCGTGTAGAGGGATAACCAGGGTTAACCTCTTACACCTTTAACGTTATATAGATCAACACAATATATATTGGATATGGGGGACTCACGAATGAGATATATGGGCTTGTTGGACACGTACAAATCCTATTTGCCGGTCAACGAATCAACACCTTTGATTACGCTTCATGAAGGGAATACCCCTCTGGTGCGTGCGGAGAGATTGTCCCAAGAGCTTGGCATTGATCTTTATTTTAAATATGAAGGCTTAAATCCGACAGGATCCTTTAAAGATCGTGGCATGGTGATGGCAGTGGCCAAAGCGATGGAAGAAGGCAGTCGTACCATTATGTGCGCTTCCACAGGCAATACTTCAGCGGCAGCTGCGGCATATGCAGCTCGTGGCGGACTAAATTGCATTGTACTCATCCCGAATAACAACATTGCACTCGGGAAATTGGCGCAGGCTATGATTTATGGGGCAAAAGTGATTGCGATCGAAGGTAATTTTGACCGTGCACTGGAAATTGTGCGAGAAATTACAGCAAAGAATCCCATTACGCTCGTTAATTCCGTGAACCCTTATCGAATTGAAGGACAGAAAACGGCAGCATTTGAAGTGTGCGACCAGTTGGGTGATGCACCTGACGTGTTGGCAATTCCAGTAGGAAACGCCGGTAATATTACGGCTTATTGGAAAGGATTCAAGCAATATTATGAAGCAGGCAAGTCAAACAAACTGCCAAAGATGATCGGATTCGAGGCGGAAGGATCGATGGCGATTGTAAAAGGCGAACCTATTCGTGAGCCGGAAACAGTAGCAACGGCGATCCGAATTGGCAATCCGGCAAGTTGGAAAACAGCCGTTGAAGCAGCAGAGCAATCCGAAGGACAGATTAACTTTGTGACGGATGAGCAGATTTTAGCTGCGTATCAACTGCTCGCTGCTAAAGAAGGTATCTTTGCTGAGCCGGCATCTGCGGCTTCACTTGCAGGTGTGATTAAGCTGCACCAGGAAGGTTATTTCAAAGGCGGGGAATCGGTCGTATGCGTATTGACAGGTCATGGCTTAAAGGATCCTAATATTGCGATCAAGACTGCAGCAACCGAGCCATTGGTCGTACCTGACACTGAGGAAGCCGTAATGGAAGCTATTCGACAGCTAGAGGGTGAATAATGATGCTGCAGCAACAAGGTGTCTTGGTGAAGGTGCCTGCAAGCACAGCCAATCTCGGGCCAGGCTTTGATTCGTTAGGCATGGCGTTATCTCTGCACTTATGGGTAGGGATGAAGCCGGCAGAGCGCACGCAAGTAAGATTACATGGGCCTGAGTTGACCGGCATTCCTACAGATGAGACTAATTTAATTGTTCAGATTGCCAAGCGTGTATTTGTCGAGGCCGGTGTCCCGGTCATACCGCTTGATGTGGAAGTATATAGTGAGATCCCGCTGACACGAGGACTTGGCAGTAGTGCTTCTGCAATAGTAGGTGCGCTCGTAGCAGCCAACGCGTTAATTGGGCATCCGTTGTCACAGCAGCGACTGTTTGATATGGCAACCGCAATTGAACGTCATCCTGATAATGTGGGCGCATCCTTATATGGCGGCATTGTTGTAGCCGCCTGGGATGGACAGCGTGCCAGCGCGATACGTGTTGAGCCTCATGAGGCTCTGGGAACCGTTGTGGCGATACCGCGGTTCCATCTGGAGACGAAGGCAGCACGACACGTATTGCCCAAACAGATAAGCATGGCGGATGCTGTATACAACATTAGCCGCTCTTCATTGCTAGTTGCAGCGTTGTGTACCGGAGACTTTGCCCAGCTTTCATTTGCAATGAAGGACAAGCTCCATCAGCCTTATCGAGCCCCGCTTATTCCAGGTATGTCTAAGCTGTTGGAAGAGGCTGTACAGCATGGGGCTTACGGCGCTGCGTTAAGTGGAGCAGGTCCGACGCTAATTGCATTTACGGACAAGCAGCACGAGCCTTCAGTATTGGTGTCGTTTATGCGGGATACGTTAGCTGAGCATGGCGTGGAAGCCGACGTGTTCCAACTCTTGCCGTGCTCTGAAGGTGCGTTATGCCTAAATGCGGCGGCAGAGGAGATCAGATCTGTAATCCCATCTTCATAGTGGAAGATAGTTTAGAGTTGTGACAGGAAATTGAAAAAGGAGTTAGCAGTCCATGGCTCGTATTGCTGTATTACCAGAAGGCAGCGTCTCACATGAGGCTGCCGTGTATTTGCTAGGACCCGATCATGAATTTGTTCATTATAAATTAATTTCCGATGTGTTTAGAGCAACAGCTGATGGCATAACGGAATATAGCGTCATCCCAATCGAGAATACGATAGAAGGTTCGGTTAACCTTCATATGGATTGGCTCGTGCATGAAGTGGATTTGCCCTTTCAGGTTGAATGGGCTTTTCCATCCATTCAGAACTTGATTGGTCGGCAAGAAGAAGTAGGCCACGATTGGTCTCGTATTCAAAAAGTGTTATCGCACCCTGTTGCGATGGCGCAGTGCCTGCAGTTCTTGCGGAACAACTTGCCGCATGTGGAACAAGAGTCCGTAAGCAGCACTTCTGAGGCAGTCCGAATGGTTAAAAATAGCCCAGGGCAAGGTCTGGCTGCGATAGGGACTTTATTGGGAGCAAAAACACATCAATTAGACGTGCTTGCCGAGCAGGTAACGGACCATGACAACAATTTTACAAGATTCGTATTGGTTGGCAATCATCCGATTGTTGCAGATGAGCACGCACTGAGAAAGACAACGATGCTGATTATGATGCCAGAAGACTTCCCGGGAGCGCTGCACCAGGTGCTGGCTGCGTTTGCCTGGAGAAAGATCAACTTGTCCCGCATTGAATCCAGACCAACAAAGCGCAAGTTAGGCAATTATTATTTCTATATGGATATTGAAATGCCGCTAGATGCTGTGCTTCTACAGTCAGCTATTGCAGAAATTGAAGCATTGGGCTTTCAAGTGCGCATTTTAGGAAGCTATCCAAGCTATTCCTCTGAGACATGGGTTCATGGGGATTCACTCAACCTGGAGGTGTAATGATGACACAGTTGATTTATCTTGATGGTCAGTACGTAACTAAAGAAGAGGCTAAAGTCTCCGTATACGATCACGGTTTTTTGTATGGTGACGGTATATTTGAAGGGATCCGTATATATGAGGGTAACATTTTTAAATGCAAAGAGCATTTGGAACGTTTATACGATTCTGCAAAGTCCATCATGCTGGACATCCCGTTGACAATAGAAGAAATGCAGAATGTGTTGGTCGAGACGATTCGCCGCAATCAATTGCGGGATGGCTATATTCGGCTAATTGTATCGCGTGGTGCTGGCAACTTGGGTCTTGATCCACTTCGTTGTCCTAAAGCAAGTATCATTATCATTGTCGAGCAATTGGCGATTTACCCAGAAGAAGCATATCGTAATGGGTTGCGTACAGTATCGGTATCACAGCGTCGAAATATTCCGGATGCATTAAATCCGAAAATCAAATCATTAAATTATTTAAATAATATTTTGGTCAAAATTCAAGCAAACCTGGCAGATGTCGGCGAAGCGATTATGTTGAATGCTCAGGGGTATGTAGCTGAGGGTTCTAGTGATAACATCTTTATCATCAAGAAAGGGGTTGTATATACACCTCCTTGCTACTTGGGCGCTCTAGAAGGTATTACGCGAAATACGATTATCGACCTTTGTGCAGAGCTTGGTTATAAGTTGAAAGAGGAGCCATTCACGCTTCATGATGTGTACGTGGCTGATGAGGTGTTCTTTACGGGAACGGCGGCAGAAGTTATAGCGGTTCGTGAAGTGGACGGTCGTATTGTAGGGAATGGACAAGCTGGTCCAATTACGCTGCAGCTGCTGAAAAGATTCCGTGAAGTTGTGCCTCAAGATGGTATTAAAGTGTACGAATAACGAGTACTGGTAACTAGAACGTACTGTATGTTGTTGCCTATTGGCTGATGGAGATCCTCCCGTATGTAGACGGGAGGATTTTTTTGTGTAAAAGGATGTCAAAAGCCTAGAAACCGCATAGGATGTATTAATTGATATGCGGGCGAATGTCCAGAATGAAGAGACAAAGGGTAAGTGCGAATGCTTTCGAAGCGAGTTTTGCTTCGTATTACTTTTAGGAGGTTACAACTCGTGAAAATTCATATCGTGAAAAAAGGCGAATCTCTTTATTCATTATCTCAGAAATACGGGGTATCTTTAGACACACTCATTTCGATGAACCCTCAACTGAGCGACCCGAACAAGCTGGATGTAGGGATGAAGGTTAAAGTTCCATCTACTGTACACTCGACAGGCGGTTATGAAATTGTCCATAAGCATGTCGTAAAAGAAGGCGACACGATGTGGAAGTTGGCTAAAGCGTGGGGAATTCCACTGCAAGCGATGATAGCAGCCAATCCGCAACTCAAAAACCCAAATGTATTTCTTATCGGTCAGGTAGTTAATATTCCTAAAGTAACCATGGAACATTCGCACGCACATGGGCAATCAGAAGATCATTCAAATGAACAAGGCAGTGTCGGGTTGCAATCAGGCAAAGGGGGTATCTTACCAAGTAAGAAGGCAGCTGCAACGTCTCCGAAGCCTAAGCATGAACTGCTGAAACCAAAGGCTGAAGTCACACAGCCGCAGGCTCCGTCAGTGGTTCCGCCAACACCGGTTGCTCCTGCCAAGCCAAACGTCCCAGCGCCGACACCAATCTCGCCAAGCTCCAAAGGATCGAACCTAGCACCGACACCAATTTCGCCAAGCTCCAAAGGATCGAACTTAGCACCGACACCAATTTCGCCAAGCTCCAAAGGATCGAACTCAGCACCGACACCAATCTCGCCAAGCTCCAAAGGATCGAACTTAGCGCCGACACCAATCTCGCCAAGCTCCAAAGGATCGAACCTAGCACCGACACCAATTTCGCCAAGCTCCAAAGGAT